>JAUSDY010000025.1 GCA_030650395.1 Acidobacteriota bacterium
TCAGGGCGTGCGCGAATTATCGAAGACTCGAAGGTCGTAGGCTCATCGAGGTCGAGCACAACACTACATTTCCCTGCCCCCTCCGCGGTCAACGAACGACGCGCGAATATTAGATCACCTTCCGCGAGCATGAACCGCTCGGTTTCAGATGGAGACAATTCAACCCTTTTCATTGGGACGGCGCGAAGTCGAGGGTGCGCGAACAACTCGCCCATGTTCACAATCTTCGCGCCGCGACCGTGAAATTCCTTTGGCTTGTAAATCCCGTTGCGAACGGGTTCGGTAAGCAGGCGCTCGAAAGGAATAGCTTGCCGTTCACCCGCCATGCCCGAGCTCCTTCCCGCCTTCGCTGGCGTTTCGGCGGACAGGCAGGTTGGCGGCGATAGCAGCATTCTTGACGGCCTCGGCCTGCTGCGTGCGCAGCGTCGTGGTGAGCCGATTCATCGTTCATCTTCCTCGCGGCTGAGCTCCGCCTCGAGCTCCTCCACCGTCGGCAGGCTGCCCTTGAGGTTCTCGGGGAGCTTCTCGACGAGCTTCGTCTCCCACCCGGCAACACCGATCGGCTTCTTCAGGTCACGCAACGCGTATTCGACGACGATCTTGTCCTTCGAACGGCACAGCAGCAGGCCGATCGTTGGCTTGTCGCCGGGATGGCGCAGGAGATCGTCAACCGCGGAGAGATAGACGTTGATCTGCCCGATGAACGCCGGATCGAACGGGACCGCTTTCAACTCGATCACCACGTAGCAGCGCAGCTCGAGGTGGTAGAAGAGCAGGTCGAGAAAGTAGTCGCGGCTTGCAAATGCGAGCTGGACCTGTCTGCCCACGAACGCGAAGCCGCTGCCAAGTTCGAGCAGGAAGCGCTGGATGTGATCGACCAGAGCCTGCTCCACCTCGCTCTCCCGGCGCGGGTCCGCAGTGCCGAGGAAGTCGAAGAGATACGGATCTTTGAAGATCTGCGCGGCCATGTCCGAATCCGTGGGCGGTAGCGTGGCCTTGAAGTTGGTGAGGGCCTTGCCGCGGCGTTGGTGGGCGCGGCCGTCGATCTGCAGGGAGAGGATGTTGCGGGACCAACCCTCCTCGCTTGCGGTGTTGATGTACCATGCGCGTGTTGCAGCGTCCGCGACCCGATCCAGTAATAGGCAGTTATGGAACCACGGGATTTGTGCAGCAGCCTGCTGCACAAAGGAGCGCTCCGGCCACGCTGCGGCAAAGGCGCGCATGTACTTCAGGTTGCGCGGCGAGAAGCCCTTCATGTCGGGAAAGGCCTCGCGCAGGTCCGCGGAGAGCCGGTCGATGACCTTGGCCCCCCAGCCAGCGCGCTCTTGGCGCTCGAGGATCAGCTGGCCAATGTCCCAGTAGAGCAGGACCATCGCCGCGTTCGCGGCCATGACCACCCGTAATCGCTCAGCCCGAATGCGCTTCTTGATCTCGCTGAGGATCTCGGCGTAGTTGCGAGGTAGCCCGGTGCGCAGGGGCGAAACCGGGAAGAAGGCGCCCGCCCTCGTCTTCCCACGCGAGCCGCGCGTCGGGGCCGATGCCCGCGCAGAGGCCTGCGTGGTCTTCTTCCTAGCCGCCATACCCGAGTTCCTTCAGATTGACGGCAATGGCGGCATCCAGTTTCGCCGCCTCATCCTGCTGCTCGCGCAACGTCGTGGCCAGCCGTTTCATCTTCTCCTCGAACGGCTCACCGTCGTCTTCCTGCGCCTCTGCTCCCACGTAGCGGCCGGGCGTGAGCACGTGGCCGTGTTTGCGCACTTCATCCAGCGGTGCGCTCTTGCAGAAGGCGGCTATGTCGGCGTACTCGCCCGCATCCTTTTCGCCTCGCCAGGCGTGGTAGGTATTGGCAATGAGCGCCAAGTCCTCATCGGTCAGCTCGCGGTGGGTGCGGTCCACCATGCGGCCCATCTTGCGCGCGTCGATAAAGAGCACGTGGCCGCGCCGATCGCGGAACTTTCCATTTCGCCGGTCACGTGCCAGAAACCATAAGCACACCGGAATCTGGGTGGAGTAGAACAGCTGGCCCGGCAACGCCACCATGCAGTCCACGACGTTCGCCTCGATCAGGTTCTTACGGATCTCGCCTTCGCCCGACTGGTTCGACGACATCGACCCGTTGGCGAGCACGAAGCCGGCCACGCCAGCGGGCGCCAGGTGATGGACGATGTGCTGCACCCAGCCGAAATTCGCATTGCCAGCCGGTGGGGCGCCGTAATGCCACGCTTGTCGTCGCGGAGACGCTCGCCGCCCCAGTCAGAGATGTTAAAGGGAGGGTTGGCGAGGATGAAGTCGGCCTTCAGATCCGGGTGGCGATCGTTGTGGAACGTGTCCCCGTGTGCGATCTGCCCGTCGATGCCGCGGATAGCGAGGTTCATGCGCGCGAGACGCCAGGTGGTGTAGTTTGACTCCTGACCGTAAATGGAAGTGTCGGCCTTGGCCTTGCCGCCGTTGCCATTGCCCTTCGAGTGCGCGCGGATGAATTCCACCGATTGCACGAACATTCCCGACGACCCGCAGCAGGGGTCGTAGACACGACCGCTGTAGGGCTCCATCATCTCGACCAGCAGCTTGACGACCGATCGGGGCGTGTAGAACTCTCCACCCTTCTTGCCCTCGGCGCTGGCGAACTGCGAGAGAAAGTACTCGTACACACGCCCGATGACGTCCTTGGCGCGACTCGCTTCGTCGCCCACGCGGATGTTGCTGATGAGATCGATCAGCGAACCAAGACGAGTCTTATCGACGACCGGACGGGCGTAGTCCTTAGGTAACACGCCCTTCAGCGCTGCGTTGTCACGTTCGACGCCCGCCATCGCATCGTCCACCAGCTGGCCAATCGTCGGTTGGCGCGCCTGGGCCTTGAGGTGCGCCCACCGCGCTTCCGGCGGGACCCAGAAAAATATTTTGCGAGCGGTATTCGTCTGGATCCTCGGGATCGGCGCCCTGCGCCTTTTCCTTGATGAGCGTTGCATGCCGTTCCTCGAAGGCGTCCGAGATGTACTTGAGGAAGATCAGGCCAAGAACAACGTGCTTGTACTCGGCGGCGTCCATGCTCCCGCGCAACGCATCGGCCATCTGCCAGAGTTGCGCTTCGTAGCCGAGGTCGCCGCCGCCGCGCCCGTTGGCTTTCGTTTTGGGGTCTGCCTTCTTTGTCGCCGCCATGCGACGCCGATTGTGTCATGCGGCGTCGATTCTTCGGTTGGTGAGAATCAGGTTCTCCTGACCTCCTAATCTCCTGTTAGACTTTGCCTTTCCGGAGGCGATGATGCCGCGAACCGTGCGCTCCTTCTCGATCTGCCTGGCTATCTGCGTGATGGCCGCCCTCTCCCTGTCTGCCCAGCAGATGAACCCGACCCCCAATCGGCAGGCGGGCGAAGGCGAGGGACCGTTCGATCGCATGGTGATCCGCGGGATTACGGTGATCGACGGCACCGGCGCGCCGCCGCGCGGCCCGATGGACGTCGTCGTCCAGCAGAACCGCATCACCGACGTCTCGAGCGTCGGCTTTCCCGGCGTGCCGATCACGGATCGATCCCGGCCGGCCAAGGGAATCAAGGAGATCGACGGCACCGGCATGTACTTGATGCCGGGTTTTGTCGACGCGCACGTTCACTGCGGCGGCGGCCAGGCCCGCGAGCCCGATTACGTCTACAAGCTCTGGATGATGCACGGCGTCACCACCGTGCGCGGCGTGCCCTGCGGTTCGATGGACTGGGATCTGAATCAGCGCGAGCTGTCGGCGAAGAACCAGATCGTCGCGCCGCGCATTTTCTCGTATCACCGCCCCTTCAGCGGCGAGGGCTGGGACCGCACCCGGCCGCAGACACCGGAGACGGCACGCGAGTGGGTACGCTTTGCCGCGAAAAAGGGCGTCGACGGCCTGAAGGTAGGCGCGCACGATCCGGAGATCATGGCGGCGCTGCTCGACGAGGCCAAGAAACTCTCTCTCGGCTCAACCGCGCATCTCGATCAAATGGGCGTGGCCCGCATGAACGCCCGCGACGCCTCACGGCTCGGCCTCGGCACGCTGACCCATTACTACGGCCTCTTTGAAGCCCTGCTCAAGGACAACGTCATCCAGCCGTTCCCGGTGAACCAGAACTACAACGACGAGCAGCATCGCTTCGGCCAGGTGGCGCGGCTCTGGGACAAGATCCACCCGCGCGGCAGCGAGCCGTGGAACGCGCTGATCAAGGAATGGGTCGACGGTAAGTTCACCATCGACCCGACGATGACGATCTATTCGGCCGGCCGCGACGTGATGCGCATGCGCAACGCCGACTGGCACGAGAAGTACACGACGCCGTCGCTGTGGGACTTCTACCAGCCCAATCGCAACGCCCACGGTGCGTATTGGTTTTACTGGACGACGGAAGATGAAATCGCGTGGAAGCGGTTCTACCAGGTGTGGATGTCGTTCCTCAACGATTTCAAGAACGCGGGCGGGCGCGTGACCACCGGGTCCGACTCGGGCTTCATCTATCAGACCTACGGCTTCGGCTACATCCTGGAACTCGAGATGTTGCAGGAAGCGGGCTTCCATCCGCTCGAGGTCATCCGGTCCGCCACCTTGAACGGCGCGCAGACGCTGGCGGAGCCGAAGGGGAAGCCGATCGAATTTGGCATCATCCGTCCGGGCTTGCTGGCCGACATGGTGATCGTCGATCAGAACCCGCTTGAAAACTTCAAGGTGCTCTACGCGACCGGCGCCGTGAAATTGAACGACCAGACCGCGAAGGTCGAGCGCGTCGGCGGCGTGAAGTACACCATCAAAGACGGCATCGTCTACGATGCCAGGAAGCTCGCCGCCGATGTGGCGGCGATGGTCGAACGCGCCAGGCAGCGCAAGCCGGCGACGTCGGCGAACCCGCAGAACTGACAGATAACTATGCGAACAGTTGGAAAAATCATTCTCGTCCTGCTTTTGTTGATCGTCGTCGTCGCCGGTGCCGGCCTGGCGTATCTTTTCTTTGCATTCCCCAACGTGCCGGTGGCTGAATACAAGATCGAGCCGACGCCGGAACGGCTCGCGCGCGGCAAGTACTTGAACGACCATGTCGTCGGCTGCACCACGTGCCACACACAGCGCGACTTTACGAAGTACTCCGGACCGGTCAAGCCGGAGCTGCTCGGAGCGGGCGGCGAGCCGTTCAATCTCGGGCCGGCCGGCGTGCTGTATTCGAAGAACATCACGCCCGCCGCGATCGGTTCGTGGAGCGATGGTGAGCTGCTCAGGGCGGTGACGGCGGGTGTGTCGAAGGACGGCACGCCGCTGTTTCCGTTGATGCCGTATCCGCACTACGGCGTGATGCAGGAGGATGACATTCATGCCGTGCTGGCCTACATCCGCTCGCTGCGCGCCATCGAGAACAACAACATCAAGGAGCGCGAGCTCAGCTTCCCGCTGAACCTGATTGTGCGGACCATGCCTGCGCCGGCCGCGCCGCAGGTGCGGCCGTCGCCGGACGACAAGGTCGCGTACGGCCGCTACATGACGCGGTCGGCGTTGTGTGCCGACTGTCACACCCCGATCGACGACCGCGGTACGCCGTTGCCGGGACGCGACTTCTCGGGCGGCAACGAGTTCATCGAAACCGGCTACCGGGTGCTTTCGGCGAACATCACGCCCGATGCCGACACTGGCATTGGCTCGTGGACCGAACAGCAGTTCATCGACAAGTTCAAGGGGTTCGAGAACACGCCGCCCAAGGACCTGGGCGAGGCGGAGCGCCGCCAGAACACGGTGATGCCGATCACCGCCTATGCCGGCATGACGCGCGAGGACCTCTCTGCAATTTACGCTTACCTGCGGACACTCAAGCCTGTCGTCAATCGCGTGAACAAATGTCCCGACGCGAAATAGAGTTAAGAGTGCAGAGTTAAGAGTGCAGAGCAGAACGTTCTTAACTCTTAACTCTGAACTCTGAACTGGCAGAAACATGTTTGACTACCTGGCCGGCATCTACAACATCACGCCGACGCCGTTCCTGCCCGACGGCGCGCTGGATGAAGTCAGCCTGCGGCGGCTGACCGAGTTCACGCGCGGGACGCGGGTCAACGGCATGACCATCCTCGGCGTGCTGGGCGAGGCCGACAAGCTCACCGAGTCGGAGCGCGATCGGGTGACGTCGATCGTGATCGAAACCGCCGGCCCGGACTTCCCGATTTGCGTGGGGACCACACATGCGGGAACCGATGGGTGCATTGCCTACAGCCGCCGCGCGCAGCAGCTTGGCGCGCGCGCGGTGATGGTCGCGCCGCCCAAGCTGGCGCGCACCAACGACGCGGCGCTGGAGCGCCACTATCTCGCCGTCGTCGAGGCCATCGACATCCCCGTGGTGGTGCAGGATTTTCCTCCCGCCGTCGGCGGCATCACGATGAGCGTCGAGCTGATTGCCAGGCTCGGCGCGGCATCACCGCGCCTGGCCTTCCTCAAGCTCGAAGACGAGCCCGCGCCGACGAAGATTTCGCAGATCCGCGCGGCGACCAAGGACGTCAAGATCTTCGGCGGCTTGGGCGGCATGATGTTCCTGGAAGAGCTGAGGCATGGCGCGATCGGCACGATGACGGGCTTCGCGTTCCCCGAGGTGCTGGTCGACATCTACGCCCGATTCACCGGCGGCGACGTCGACGGCGCAACCGAAGTGTTCTATCAGTTTCTGCCGATCATCCGCTTCGAGAACCAGCCGCGCATCAACCTGGCGCTGCGCAAGCACATCTACCAGCTGCGCGGCGTGATCGAGCACTCGCGGGTGCGGTCGCCGTTCACCCCGGTCGACGCCGACACGCTGGCCGATCTCGACGACATTCTCGAACGGCTCGAGTTGCTGGCGCCGCGGCGAAGACAAATAACCAATAACGAATAACCAATAACCAAATTACGAATAACCAAAGGTTGACATGGATTTCGGACTGAAAAGCAAGCGCGCAATCGTGATGGCGGCCAGCCGCGGCCTTGGCTATGCCTCCGCGCTCGGGCTCGCGCGTGAAGGCTGTCATCTCGTGATCTGCAGCCGTGATCAGGCGCGGATCGAGGCGGCGGCCGACACGATTCGTCGCGACACCGGCGCGCGCGTCAAGGCGCTCGTCGCCGACGTGAGCAGCGCCACCGAAGCCAGGCGACTCGTCGAGACCGCTGTGGCGGAGTACGGCGGACTGGAAATCGTCGTCCACAACGCCGGCGGGCCGCCCGCGGGCGAAACCCTGGCCATGAGCGAAGAACAGTGGCAGAAAGCGTTCGAGCAGAACCTCTTGAGCTTTACCCGCATCGTCCACGCCGCCGCGCCGGAAATGAAGAAGGCCGGTTACGGCCGGGTCCTCACGATCGCGTCATCTTCGATCAAGCAGCCGATCCCGAATCTCGCGCTGTCAAACGCGCTGCGCGCCGGCGTATGGGGAGTGGCGAAGACGCTGTCGCGGGAGCTGGCGCAGCAAGGCATTCTCGTCAACGTGATCGCCCCGGGGCGCATCGACACCGAGCGCATCGCGGAGCTGGATCAAGCCAACGCGCAGAAGAGCGGCAAGCCGGTCGAAGAAGTGCGGAAGGCGTCGGTGGGGACGATTCCACTCGGACGGCTCGGCCGTCCCGAAGAGCTGGCCAACCTGGTTGTCTTTCTCGCATCGGAAGCCGGCAGCTACATCAGCGGTCAAGCCATAATGGTGGATGGCGCGGCGGGGAATGCTCTCTAGTTGAAAGTTGAAAGTTGAAAGTTGAAAGTTTAAGTTTTAAGTTGAAGTTGAAAGTGAAGTGTAAAGTTATCGCGGTCGGTCTTTTCCTCACCGCTGTGTCCGTCGGGGCGCAAGTGGCTGTTCCGGCTCCGGCGCCGCGGCCGGAGTTCTCCGCATTCCTCGCCGATCTCAAATCACAAGCGATCGCGCGCGGCATTCGCGCCGAGACGGCCGAGCTCGCGCTGACGTCGCTCGAACCGCTCGAGATCGTGATCGAGCGGGACCGCACACAGGCCGAGACGGTGTTGACGATCGACCAATACCTGCAGCGCCGCCTGACCAAGAGCTTCGTGCGGACCGCAAAGGAAAAAGCGAAGGCGCACCGCGCGTTGTTGCGAAAGGTGAGCGGAACCTACGGTCCGCCACCGGGGCTGCTGGTGGCGGTGTGGGGCATGGAATCCAACTTCGGCCGCTTTACGGGGACGAGGCCGACGGTGCAGGCCCTGGCCAGGCTCGCCTGGGACGGCCGCCGCGGCCCGTTCTTCACCGGCGAGCTGATGGACGCCCTGCAGGTCATCGACAAGGGCTTCATCGAGTTGGAGAACATGAAGGGCTCGTGGGCCGGGGCGATGGGACAGACGCAGTTCATGCCGTCGAGTTATCTGGCGCACGCGCAAGACTTCGATGGTGACGGCCGCCGCGACATCTGGGGCACGCTGCCGGATGTGTTCGCGTCGATCGCCAACTACATGAAGGCCCATGGCTGGCAGGTGGGCCACGCGTGGGGCCGCGAGGTGAAGCTCCCCGCCGGAGGCGCCGAGCCGCTGGTTGCGGCGATCGGCCAGCGCGACAGCGGATGCCGCGCCTCGCGCGAGCTGACCGTGGCGATTCCGCTGGCGCGCTGGCAGGCGCTCGGCGTGCGCACCGTTATGGGCGGCGCGCTGCCGAAGGCCGATCGCATGGCCTCGCTGCTGCGCGCGGGCAAGAAGAGCTATCTCGTTTACCCGAACTACGACACGCTGCTCGGCTACAACTGCGCGCACGCCTATGCGCTGGCGGTGGGACTGCTCGCCGACCGCATCGGCGCTTCGTAGAGATCGAAAAAAGGCAGAAGGCAGAAGGCAAAAGGCAGAATGCACAACGAAACGCGGAGCCGTACGGCCTCGGCGGGTTTTTGCCTTCTGCCTTCTGCCTTGATGTTTTAGATAGAATCGATCTGATGGGCCCCCCTGCAAAGCCGCCGGCTGCTGCCGTGATCGCGGTGTTGTCGCTGGCCGCGGCATGCATGGCGGCCGCGGTCTATTTTGGCGGCACTGGCCAATTACCGCTGGCGATGACCGGTACCGGTTTGTTTGTGATTCTCGGCGGCTTGGGATTCGAGCTCGCGCGACGGAGATCGTGATGGGAGATCGGATGATAGCGAGCAGGTGGCGTGATCGAGTAGTGGCGGGCGCGAGCGCGGCCGTGTTGTCAGCAGGACTGGTGGCTTGCGGCCAGGCTCCCGTAGTGGAGGCGCCCGCGGCGTCCACCCCGGCTCCGGCGCCGGCGGCCGCGCCGGCCAAACCGGCGGCATCGTTGTCGCTGCTCGAGCCGACCGATGGCGTGTTCTCCGGGCACATCGACTTGTTCCGGTGGAGCGCCGCCGACGGCGCGGATGGCTATGTCGTCCGCATCCTTGGCAGCGATGGCCGACTCGTGTTCGAAAGTCCCGTGCTGACGGCCACCGAAGCGCGTTTGCCCAAGACCGTGGCGCTCGAACCGGAGGCGCACACCTGGACCGTGACTGCGCGCAAGGGCGGCGACGTGATCGCCACGTCACCGGTGTTCAAGTTCTCGATTACCCCATAGGACGTCATGACCAAGGATCTGCTGAAGGGCCTCAACGAACATCTCGAGCTCGAGTTCCGGGCGTCGCACGAATACCTCGCAATGTCGATCTGGCTGGCGGAACACGACCTGCCGGGTTTTGCGACGTGGATGCGCAAGCAGTCGGGTGACGAGCTGCTGCACGCGCAGCGCATCATCAATCACCTGGTCGAACGCGACCAAAAGGTTGCGCTCCCTGCGATTGCCGCGCCGCCGGCGTCGTGGAAATCAGCCGAGGCGTTGTGCGAGCACGTGCTGAAGAACGAGCAGGAGGTCACGGCGTCGATCAACGAGCTTTACGCGATGGCGGAAAAAGCCAAGGACCGTCCCGGCGTCGTCATGCTGCAGTGGTTTGTGACCGAGCAGATGGAGGAAGAAGCCGCGGCCCGAGCCGTGCTCGGACGCATCCGCCTCGCCGGCAACACCGGCGTGGGCCTGCTGATGATCGATCAGGAGCTGGCCGGCGGCTCGGTGCCCGGCGTCCCCGTCTCACCCACCAACACCGCCTAATCAGGGTGCGTACAGTGCGTACGGTTCCAAGGGTGCGTACTGTGCACTGGTGCCTAGCGTGCCTGGCACATTTGGCACCCGAGCACCGTACGCACTTTATTGAGATGGCCGTTCAACGTTGGAATACAGTCGATGGCCCGTTGACCGAGCAGGCGTTACGCGCCAAGCTCGAGTCGCTCGGCTATCGCACGGCCCGATACGTCTACGAGCCCGGCACGGTGTTTCCCGATCACAGCCACGGCGTCGACAAGATCGATGCAGTCGTGTCGGGACGTTTTCGTCTCGTCGTGGGCGGACACCTCGCAATGTTGGGACCAGGCGACTGGGTCGCGATCCCTCGCGGGTCGGTGCATAACGCCACGGTCATCGGCGACGAACCCCTCGTCTGTCTGGATGCCGTGAAGCTGTGAAGATCGCGATTTTCGGATCCGGCGCTGTGGGCGGCTACTTCGGCGGACGGCTCGCGGCCGCGGGAGAAGACGTCACGTTTCTCGCGCGCGGGGCGCACCTCGCCGCGCTGCAGCAGGGCGGACTTCACATCGACAGCCCCGCCGGAGCGCTGCATCTGCCGAAGGTGCAGGCGACGGATCGCCCACAGGCCGTCGGGCCGGCCGACGTGGTGCTCTTCACCGTCAAGCTCTACGACGTCGCCGCCGCCGCGGCTACGCTCGCGCCGATGATCGGGCCCGATACCGTCGTGATCACGCTGCAGAACGGCGTGGAAGCCGTCGACATGGTCGCGAAGCACGTCGGCCTTGACCACGTCGCCGGCGGCGCGGCCTACATCGTGATCGTGATCGACAAGCCGGGCCACCTGCGGCACACCGCGGCACACCAGCTCGTGTTCGGCGAGTCTGACGGCACGCGCTCGCCGCGCCTGATCGCGTTCGAGGAAGCCGGCACGCGCGCGGGCTTTCACGCCAAGGCCAGCACCGAGGTTGAAACCGACTTGTGGATCAAGTTCGTGCGGCTGTCGACCTGGAGCGGCATGACGACGATCACGCGATCGCCGATGGGGGTGATTCGCGACAGCCCGGAATTGTTCGCGATGATGATGACCGCGATCGACGAAGCGATCGCCGTCGGGCGCGCGCGCGGCGTGAAGTTTCCCGATAACGTCGTCGAGGAAACGCTCAAGCTGATTCACCGGTTCCCGGCGGAATCCAAGTCGTCGATGTTCGAAGACCTCGAGCGCGGCCGGCCGCTGGAGCTGCCGTGGCTCAGCGGCGCGGTGGTGCGGCTTGGAAAGGAGGTGGGCGTGTCGGCGCCCACTCACCAGTTCATTACGGCGGTGTTGACGCCGCTTGCCGCCGGCTAGAAATAGGCCACAGATGAGACGCAGATTCGACGCAGAAATAGCCGGCGCGCTGCGCGTCCGCTACTTGCCGAGCTCCGTGTAAATCTTCGTCACGTTGTCTTTCGCACCGGTCATCTGATAGGCGCTGAATGTCTCCGGCAGCTTCAGATCCGCCAGCGCCTGATCGGCGGTCTTGCCAGCCTTGACGGCGGACTGCACCGCGCTGAGAAACGCGCGATTGAACTCGCCGAACTCCTGGAAGTCCGCCCAGGTCATGACGGTGCTGTGGCCGGGGATCACGGTCTCGACGTTCTTGATGCCGGCCGCCGCTTTTCGGAGCGTCTCGCCGATCGCCACGCCGCTGCCGCCGTTGTTCATGTCGAGCAGGGGCGTGCCCTTCCTGGCGAAGATGTCGCCCGCATGCATCGTGCGCAGCCCGCGAAACACCACGAAGATGTCGCCGTCGGTGTGGCCGCGGCCGAAATAGTACAGGTCAATCGCGTCGGCGCCGCGAAGCACCGTCATCTTGTCCTTGAAGGTCGTGTCGGGCAGCGCGAACTTCTTCGACGCGTCGGCGAAGTTCGGCATCTTCGCCATGTTCGCGCCGGTGTTCTCATGCGCGATCACCTCGACTGCAGCGGGGAAGAATTCGTTGCTGCCGACGTGGTCACCATGCGTGTGGGTGTTGATGATGTGGGTGATCGGCTTGGCCGTGACCGTCTTCACCTGGTCGAGAATGGCCTGGCCCCAATTCGGGTTCTTGGTGTCGACCAGCACGACGCCGTTCGCGGTGATGAACGCGGCCGTGTTCCCTCCGCCTCCTGTAATCATGTAGAGGTTGTCTTTGACCTTCTCGATTTGCGCGACGTTCGGAGGCGGCGCCGGCTGCCATGCCTGCGTCACCGCGATTCCCGCGCCGAAAATGAGCCCGAGCACCATTCCCCGTTTCATCACACGCCTCCAGTCAGAAACACCCGTTCGACGAACCAATAGAGACCTGCAAGGATAACCGCGATCGACCCGGCCAGCGCCACGCGCGCGGCCCACCGCTCGCTGCCCCGCCGCACCAGCGCGAGCGCCGACGCGACCACGCTCACAATCGCGAGCTGTCCGGCTTCGACGCCGAGATTGAACGCAAACAGCGACCAGCCCAGCGCCGCCTGGGGCAATCCAAATTCCTTCAGTACCGACGCAAAGCCGAAGCCGTGGATCAAACCGAACACGGCAGCGAGCCAGGCGCGAATATCGGAACCCTGAGCGAGCGCGTCGTGCGCGCTAGAGTCGCGCCCGACGCGCGAGTCGAAGGGCCGCAGCACAAGGATGTTGTCGGCGCCGACGACGACGATCGTCAGCGCAATCAGCGGCTCGACGTAGCGCGACGGCGGCGACAGGATGTCGAGCGCTGCGAGCGACAGCGTGATGCTGTGGCCGATGGTGAACGCCGTGACGATCAGCGCCAGCCGCGCGACTGTGCCCCCGAGCAGCAGCAGGCCGATCAGGAACAGGATGTGGTCGGGGCCAATCAGGATGTGCGCGATCCCCGACAGCACGAACGTGCGAATCACCGCGAGGCGGCCTTGCGTGGTGCCGCTGTAGTAATCGAGCGACTGCCGGGTGGCATCCAGAATGGCCTGGTGCTTCAGCGCGCCGTTCTCGTAGATGTTGATGAACGTCTGGTGAATCAGATCGTACGGAAACAGGTACGCCTGCAGGTTCATGCGGGCCGGCGGCGTGCCGGCGATCGCAAACGCCAGCCGCAGGCTCTGGCGCTCGGCGACCACGTCGATGGCGCTCCATTCGATCGTCACCGGACGGCCGTCAAAGAGCAGCGATAACCGCGGCGACAGCAGCGCCACGAGGGCATCACGCACCCGCGCGGCCGCCGCCGGATCGAGCAGCGTGTCGGCTGCGGTAATGTTCAAGTCGTGCGCGGCGTCGAGATCGTGAACGACCAGCGTGCCGGTCACGCCGCTGGCATCAAAATGGAAATCGAGATAGCTGAAGGGAGCCGGATGCGCATCAGCGGGACGCGCGCAGACGATGAAGGCGGCCGCGAGCAGCAGTCGAAGCAACGGGCGCCGCATCAGGACGGATTGTACCCCCCAGCTCGCGGCATTGCTGGTGCATCGAGGGATAATGGAGGCTCACTTCAGCCGGGCGTCTATTAACGTGGAACAGTGACTCGAGCCGTTGCCCACAGCCAGGTGAGACAGATCACCGACGTGAGCGCGACGTCGCTTGGCCAATGCAAGCCGAGCGCGACCCGCGCGACGCAGCCGAGCACCAGGATGAGCGACGCGGCGACGAGCACGACGCCGTTGAGCGGGGTGGCGGCCTTGCGCGCCGACAGCACGGCCAGGGTCCCGAACGTCGCACAGAAAAAGGTGATGGTGGTTGATGGAAACGAGAAGCCGCTCGGGTTGCCCACGACCTTGATCAACTCGCGAGAGGGCCGCGGCCGGCCGACGATCGCCTTCGTTGCTTCGGCGCCGAACTGATCGAGCGCGATCGCGGCGGCGGCGATCGCCAGGCCCGGCCAACCGGCGATGAGGAACGACAGCAGCGCCGCAATGCCCATCACGTAGTAACGGATTGGCGCCGGTGCGAGGCGGCTGATCGGCGTCGCCCACCACGATGGCTCGGGAGACGCGCGCTGGACGGCGCGCGTCACGGCGATGTCGCCGGCGAAGTAGGGCTCCATCGACACCGCGACGCCAATCAAGACGGTCACGGCGGTTGCAAGCGCGAAGGGGAGCAGCGGCGATCGCTTGGCGGATCGCTGCTGCGCGCGTGGGATCGCGGCACCGGCCATGTGCGGCTCACTGTATCGCAAAAGGATGTTCGACAAACAGCGCGCGCATGGCTTTCAGATCGTCATGGCCGATGGTGCGCCAGATCGCTTCGCGCCCCTCCGGGTAGGCCAGGACCTTGCTACGCCGCCGCTCGGCAAAGGCCAACAGCGCCTCCGGACCGAGCGTGAGGGCGTCACTGCGCAGGCGATCGATCGCCGCGGCTTGCGTCAGCGTGTGATCCAGGTAGCCGCGAATGATGTCGATCGCGGCAGGCTCGAGAGACCAGACCAGTTGCTCGACGCGGGCAATCCTGGCGGCGTCCTGCGGCGGCAGCCCCGCGATTGGCAGCAGCACGTCGCGATACACCGCGATGCGCGACTGAAGCGGAAGCGCCATCTCGGCGCCGGCGTCCGCGGCGCCCTCGGTGACCAGCAAGTGACGCCCAAAGGCAGGCGTCAGCTCGAACTCGCGCCAGCCGCGCCGTTTCGCAAGCTCGTCGTCGATCAGCATGAACTGCACGTGATGCCCGGGGTACCCCTCGTGACACGCCAGCCGCAGCACTCGCGAAACATCCACGGCCGCACGCCGGTTGAACGTGATCTTGGTACGGTGGCCGCCGAGGTATTGCGCATAGGCGTCCCACGGAGAATCGTCGTCGACGACGACGACGAGCTCGATGCGCTCGCCCTCTGGTAAGGGCAGAACCGGAGCCGTAGCGGCGCGACATGCCGCGAGCGCGGCCCTCATCAGCGGCTCCGCCTTCGACGGATCGACCATCTGGGTTTCTTTAAACGCCGAGTACCGCTCGACCAGCGAACCTGAACCCGGAAGCTCTTGCGCCAGCGCCGCGCGGACCGCCTCCAGTTGCGTCGCCGGCACCGGCGACGGCCTGCGGCCAAACGCCTGTTCAGCCTCATCGTCGAATGTTCCGGACCGTCCCAGTAATCGCTGTGCGGATAACTCGAGCGCAGCTAACTGTGCGGCGAGGTAGCCGCGACGCTCGGCGGTGACGGGATCCGAATGACGACGCAAGTCCTGTTGCAGCGTCTCAATACGCTTCAGGAGCGGGGCGACCGGCTCTCGTGCGCCTGGCCGCCACGAGGCAGGGCCGCGCCAATCCTCGATCAACTCCGGATCGTGCTGCGCCAACTGAAGCGCCACGCGCACGTAGCCCTCGGCGATCGTGTCGAGCGACGGGGTCCGCTCGCTGCAACTCCAAAACAACGCCAGCGCCGCGACCGCATGCGCGAGCCGAATGTTTGTCATTTGTTGTCCACGGCTGTTGACATCCGCTCACTGGTGAGGCTGAATGCATCATCTCATCACGACTGCCTTCGGACGACCGTAGAGCACCCCTGCATGGGGCGCCAAACACAGGAGGAAATATGCGCCGCGTTGTCTATGTTTTCTGCGCCCTGTTCGCCGCCGCGGCCTGTAATCAGCCGGCCACGCCGCCCGCGGCGTCGAGCGCCGCCCCGGCCGCCAAGAAACTCGGCATCCGCCCGGCGGGCGATACCGAGATCCAACCTGACATGAGCCAGGTGACACCCGAGCTTCAGAAGGTCTACGCCCACATCGACGAAAACATCGATGCGCACGTCGAGAACCTGCAGAAGTGGATCCGCCAGCCCAGTATCTCCAACTCGGGTGAGGGCATTCCCGAATCCGCCGAGATGGTGAAAGGCTTCTTCGACGAGCTCGGCTGCCAGCAGACCCAGGTCTTCGACGTCGGCGTCACCGAATACGGCTCGCCCGGCAACCCGGTGGTCTACGCCAAGTGCGACGAGGGCGCGGAGAAGACCGTCATCATCTACTGGATGTACGACACCATGCCGATCACGCAGCCCGATGCGTGGACGTCACCGCCGTTCGAGGCGCGCCTCGTCGAACAGGCGCCGTACAAGAAAGTGCTGATCGGCCGCGGCGCGACCAATTCGAAGGGCCCGCAGATGTCGCAGCTGAACGCGTTCCGCGCGATCAAGGCGGTGCACGGCAAGCTACCGGTCAACCTGATCTTCGTGGCCGAGGGCGACGAAGAGCGCATGGACATCGGCCTTCGCAAGTGGGTCAAGGACCATCCCGACCTGCTGGCCGGCGCCGACGCGATGTACCTGTTCGGCGGGCAGTCCAACAGTGGCAGCGGCGGCTACGGCGGCGGCTCCGAGGGGTGCGTCTACGTCGAGCTGACGACCAGCGGCAAGTCCTGGGGCCGCGGCCCGACCGTGTCGGACATTCACGGTTCGAACAAGCGCAGCGTCGACAGCCCGGCGTGGCGCCACATCAAGATGCTGGCGTCGCTCGTCTCGGATGATGGCAACACGCCGCTGATCGATGGGTTCTTCGACGGCATGCAGCCGATCGCCGATTTCCAGGAGGCCGAGCTCAAGACCGCGGCGGCGCGCACCGACCTCAAGGTTGCGGCGCAGAATATCGGCGTCGCGCGGTTCGTGTCGGACGATCCCTTCACGATGCTCAAGTCGCAGCGCTATGGGACGTCGTTCAACATGGACGGCATCTGGGGCGGCAACATGTATGCGGGCGGGGCCGGCGCCATCCTGCCGAACAAGGTCACGTCGAAGCACAACTTCCGCTACGTCCCCAACATGACCGGCCCGGGCATCGTCAAGAAGCTGCGCGCGCAGCTCGACAAGAACGGCTACAAGGACGTCGAGGTCAAGATGATCGGCGACGTGCCGTGGGCGAAGATGAACGACGATTCGGACATCGCCCGCGCCATGAAGCGGACCTACGAGGTGATGAACATCCCGCACGGCGAGCTGCGCAGCGAGTGGTCGATCGGCGGCGGCGGCGCGGCGGCCGGCGGCTACTGGCCCGCCTACATGTTCGGCAACGGTGAGGTTGGCGAGAAGATCTCGAACTTCAAAGGCGTGCCGATCGTCGGCGGCGGCGCCGGCAACGGCGGCCGCGCGCACGCGGCCAACGAGTACTACGTCATCGAGGGCGCGGGGAAGGTCTACGGGATGGCGGGCGCGGAGAAAGCCGTGGCCACGCTGATGTACGCCTTCGCCGGCAAGATCCCGCCGGCGCCGGCGAAGCCCGCGCCGACCAAGACCAACTGATGATCGACGTTCACGACCTCGCGAAGCAGTATCACATCGGCGACCACGTGGTGCACGCCCTCAGGGGCGTCACCATGTCGGTAGCCGCCGCCGAGTTTCTGACGATCGTGGGACCGTCCGGCTCGGGCAAGTCGACGTTCATGCACATCCTGGGCTGCCTCGATCGGCCGACCACGGGACGCTACGTGCTGAACGGCCGCGACGTCTCGACGCTGCCGGGCGACGAGCTCGCGCGGGTGCGGAACGAAACCATCGGCTTCGTGTTCCAGGGTTTTAACTTGCTCGCACGCACGTCGGCGCTCGAGAACGTGGAACTGCCGCTGCTGTACACGCGGCACGGCGTGGTGAGGGCCGCCGAGCGCCGTGACCGCGCGCTGGCCGCGCTCGACGCCGTCGGCTTGACCGATCGCGCCGAGCACCATCCGAGCCAGCTGTCGGGCGGGCAGCAGCAACGCGTGGCGATCGCGCGCGCGCTCGTGACGCAGCCGTCGCTGCTGCTGGCCGACGAGCCGACCGGCAACCTCGACACCTCCACCAGCCACGAAGTGATGGAGATCTTTGCGCGCTTGCGCAACGATCGCGGCATTACGATCGTCGTCATCACGCATGAACGCGACATCGCGGCGTACGGCACGCGCACGGTGGATTTTCGGGATGGATTGATTGTGTCGGACGTGCCGAACCCATTCGACTCGCGACTCCCTCGCAATGCGAGGGAGTCGCTCGCTCAGGGCAAGAGCGCCTGAAATGAGAGCGCTCTTGCGGCATCCCGTCGTCAATACGGCCATCAAGGCGCTGGGCCGGAACCGGCTGCAGACCGGCCTCACCATGCTCGGCATCACCGTCGGCGTGGCGACGGTGCTGGCGATGATGGCGGTGGGCGCGGGGGCGCAGCGATCGATCGAGCAGCAAGTGCGCGCGGCCGGGCTCAACCAGATCACGATCCGCGCCGGTAACTGGCGGCCGAAAGTGGACGAGAGCGAAGCGGCGGTCGCGCATCAGGGCGACGCGCGTGACTCGCTGCGTCATCCGCTCGAGCGCCTGCGCGGCGACGTCTTGCCGATCGCGTTCCATCCCGAAGACGACCCGATGGAGAAGCACGACCATCCCACCGCACGCCAGCGGCTGGGCGACCTCGAGGCCGGGCTCGGCTCCGCCGCCACCATGACATTCGACGATGCCGAGGCGCTCCGGAAGCTGCCGGGCGTGCAGTACGTGGCCGGCGGCATTCACGAGAACGTCCGCGTCTATCTCGACAAGAAACGCTGGTTCACCCGCATGCACGGGACCGACGTGATGATGCCGTCGATCAAGCGGGCGTGGACCTTCACGGCTGGCCGATTTTTCACCGAGCGCGAACAGGACCGATCGTCGCAGGTGATCGTGTTGGGGCAGGTGGTGGCCGATCGCTTGTTCGGCGTGGGCGCCAATCCCGCGGGTGAGGAGGTTACGCTGTGGAACCAGCCGTTCGAGGTCGTCGGTGTCATCACGAGCGCGACGTGGGTCGTGCAGCCCGCGCCGGGCGACGATCAGTTCGACGCCGTCTACATGCCGTACACCACGACACAGCGGCTGCTGAATCTCTCCAAGCTCAACGACATCACGGTCACCGCTGAATCCTCGGGTGATGTCTCGCGGCTGTCGCGCGAAATTACGAAGCTGCTTCGTGTGCGGCATGGCATCGGCGACAACGAGGCCGACGATTTCACCTTGATCACCCAGGCGACCAAGGCGCTGACCACCGGCGGCCTGCCGCCGAGCGTCGCGCGCGCGGTAGCGTCGAACGTCGCCGAGCTGGAGAAGGTGACACTGGAGCAGCTTGCGCTGACGATGGAGCGGGCGAGCCGCACCATGACATGGCTGCTGGCCGCGGTTGCCGCGGTGTCGCTGCTGGTCGGCGGCATCGGGATCATGAACATCACGCTGCTGTCGGTGACCGAACGCACGCGCGAAATCGGCCTGCGCATGGCGGTCGGCGCGCGGCGGCGTGACGTGATGCGCCAGTTCCTGGTCGAGGCGGTCGTGATCAGCGCCGCCGGCGGGCTGGCCGGCATCATCGTCGGCGTGATCGCGTCGGTTGGCATCGCGCGAACGCTGCAGTGGGCCACCGTCGTCTCACCGCTATCGATGCTGCTGGCGTTTGGCGTTGCGGCGGCCGTGGGCGTGTTTTTCGGCTGGTATCCCGCCCGCCGTGCCTCGCAGCTCGATCCCATCGTCGCTCTCCGGCGGGAATAACTTAAAACTCAAAACTGAACTCTTAACTGAAACTGTCAACTTTCAACTTTCAACTTTCAACTGATGCTCCGCTTGCTCTTAGTCAGCGCGCAAATCGCGGTCCGCGCGCTCGGCCGCAATCGCTTTCGCACCGTGCTGACGATGCTGGGCGTGGTGATCGGCGTCGCCGCTGTGATCGCGATGGTGGCGCTTGGCAGCGGCGCTCGTGGATCGGTGCAGACCTCGCTGAAGTCCGCCGGCACCAACATCATCCAGGTCAGCTCCGGCAATTACACGCGTGGCGGCGAGAGCATGAACATCGCCAGCGGTCTGGGCTCGGCCACCACGCTGACGCCGGAAGACGCCGAAGCGATCCGCAAGATTGCGGGCATTCAAGCGGTCGCGAGCGGAGTGCGCAACCGCGCGTGGGCGAAGGCGCCGCACCGGCAGTTTTTCACGCAGGTGCGGGGCGTCGAATCGCCACTCGCCGACATCCACGGATGGGAATGGCTTGGAGGAAGGATCGACGCGCCGGATGGTGCGGTGATGGGTCGCGCTGCGGCACGCGAGCTGTTCGGCGAAGGGTTTGATCCGGTGGGTGAGCGCATCACCATCGGCGATCGCCAGTTTGTCGTGACCGGTTACTTCCGCACCAACGACACCGACATGGACGAAACGGTGTTCGTTCCGCTCGCGGCGGGGCAGTCGATGCTCAACATCCGGCATCTCCACACCATCACGATTGCCATCGAGCAGGCCGGCGACGCCTCGCGCATCGCCTCTGCGGTCACCGACCTCCTGCGCGAACGGCATCGGCGTGGCCGCGAATCCCCGACGACGGCGGGTCTCGGCGGCAACCAGGCGCCTGGAGTTGGCATCGGCGGCGTCGACGATTTCACCGTGAAGACGCAGGCCGCCGCCAACGTGACCAAGGGCCTTTACACGTCGGTGGCCGCGTTCGCGCTCGCGAACATGCCCAAGCTGGACGAAGTCACGCTCCAGGAAATGTCGAGCACGCTCAGCCGCGCCGGATCGACGATGACGGCGCTGCTTGGGAGTATCGCGGCTATCTCGTTGATCGTCGGTGGCATCGGCATCATGAACATCATGCTGGTGTCGGTGACCGAGCGAACCAAGGAGATCGGTATCCGTCTCGCCGTCGGCGCGCGCCGCCGCGATGTGCTGCTGCAGTTTCTGGTGGAAGCGATGATGATGAGCCTGATTGGCGGAGCGATCGGCGTGGCGATCGGACTTGTCACCGCGGAATTCCTGACCGCGATTCTGGATTGGCCCACCGAGGTGTCGCTCACGACGGTGGCATCGGCGTTCGGCATCGCCGCCCTCGTCGGGATCGTGTTCGGCTATTACCCGGCGCGGCGCGCCTCGCGCCTGGATCCGATCGATTCACTCAGGTATGAATAACGAATAACGAATTACCAATAACGAAGCAAACAAAGAATGCGCTTGGTTATTGGTTATTCTAAATTCGTTATTTCACGAACGGAATCTCGATCTCGAACGGCTCGCCGCGCGCGACGTAACTGATCGTCACCATCGCGTCGCTTCCAGCGACCGGCCGTCCCGACGCCACCCAGCTTTCACCGCTGTCGTCGATCTCGAGCGTGAGCAACTCAGGTGACGCCGGCGGGCGCTGGACGATCATCTTGACCTGCGACGCTACCGACGCCGGCAGATCCTCGCGCACGGCGTTACTGAACCAGATGCGGTGCTTGCCGCCGCGGTCGAACACCACTTCGTAATGCATCTCGCCGTTCATCAACACCATGCCGCCGTGACGCGGCGTGTGATCGCCATGCGGAGTCGTAATCCCCGCGTGCTGTGTATCCGCCGGTGTCTTGGTGGTCTCGACAGGGAGAGGTGCCGCAGGCTGTGAGCACGACGCCACCGCCGATATCGCAGTCGCGATCACGAACCATCGTGAGGAACGATCGCGAGGAACCGTCGTGAGGAACCTTTGTGAGGAACCTTGGTGAGGGACGGTCGTGAGGAACGTCACTTGAAAATGGACTTGGGAAGTTTGACGTGGACGCCCATGGTGCCGTCGACCAGCTGAGTAATCGCGACGTCTGCCGCGAGACTCGTGAGCTGGTAGGCCTGATGTGTGTCCATCTTCCACTTGATCGCGATGAAGTCGACCATTTCCTGGATCGCGATCCGTGTCGCCTTCGTCAGGTCGAGGTCGGTGCCCATGCTGATGAAATGCGTCGGCGTTTCCGCGCGCGGCCACGCCAGGGTCATGCCCTTGCGGACGGTGAGCTGCACCTTGCCGCGCAGCGACGTCTCGAGCGCGGTCTGATCGACTTCGCCGTCACCCTGCACGGCATGACCGTCGCCGATTTCGAACAACGCGCCCGGCACGTGCACCGGGATCCACAGCGTGGTGCCTGCGACCAGCTCCTTGTTGTCGAGATTACCGGCGTGAATGCCGGGAGGTCCGCTGCTGACACGCCCCATCGCCGGCGGCGGCGCCACGCCCATGCTGCCGAAGAACGGCTTGAGGGGAATGACGATACCCGGCGCGAACGTCGCCGTCATGGCCTTGCGATCCATCTGGATGATCATCGGCCCGCGCCCCTGCACGCAGTTCTCGCGGATGAATCCGGCGCAGCCGTTGTAGCCGTAGCCGATCGGCAGATCGATCGAGAGCACCTTCACTTCGAGCGCATCGCCCGGCTCGGCGCCGGTGACGAACACCGGCCCGGTGAGGATGTGGCCGCCCGGCCCGCGATCCTTGACCTGATCGACGATCGCACGAAGCGATGCCTGGACATCCGCCGCAGGCACGCCCGCCTTCTCGAGCCGGTCGGGCACCGACGTCAGCAGGGTATCGACGTCGATGATGTCGCCGGAGCCGATGGTCAGGACCGGCTTGGTCTCGGACCAGTAGTGGCCGTAGGCCACGGTCGCCGGTGTGGCTTCAAGCCGATGGGTGCGTGGACTCTGAGCCGAGAGCGCGACGCCCGAGCCCACGAGCGCCAGGACGATCACACGAGCGAGGTGTCGTTCGAACATGCGCCATTCTAGTCCGCCATCAGCAGCCCGGCGATCAGGCCCAGCGTGCCGAAGGTGAGGCCCAGCCCCCAGCCGAGGATCGCCGCGCGCCGCTCCATGGCGCGCGCGCGGGCCGCCCGCACCGGGTCTTCGAGCGCCTCTGTCTCGTGACGGCTTCGCAGGATCCGCGGCAGCCAGAACACATGGAGACCCACGAGACCGACGATGAAGCCGGCAAACGTCGCCACTTGCGACCAGGGCTGGCGCGTCAGCTGCCAGGAGATCGGAAACAGCACGGCGGCGAGCACGACGATCATAACGCTGGTGAACTCGTATTGTTTCAACGCCGACAACTCTTCGAGCGATCGCGCCTGGCGCTTCAATCGCCGCGTGCCTGAGAGCACGCCGGCAATCCCAGCGGCAGCGCCGAGGAATGCGCCGCCGCCAAAGGCCAGCAACTTGATGACCAGCGACGGCGCCGTTGTCGATGATGCCGCGGCGATCGTCGCCGCCGACGACACGGCCGGGGCGCCAATCGCGAGCGCGGTGAGGACGGCCGTCGTGAATGTCGCATCCGGCGCGCTGCGGCGGGCGGCCGTCCCGAAGCGGTCGAGCAGGCTCGCGCGCAGTCGAGTGCGGGCGCGCGTCAGGCGCTGCCGGACGTTGGCCTCGCTCAGCCCGAGCAAACGTGCCACATGCGCGGTCGACTCGCCCTCGCGATAGTAAAGCGTCACCACTTCCCGGGCTTCATCCGGCAACTCGTCGAGGACGATCTCCAGCAGCCGTCGCTCTTCAGCGGCCAGCAGCTGCGCGCCCGCGTCGGGCTGCGGGTCCACGGCCATGCTTAACAGCACATCGGTCTCGTCGGTCCCGATCCGTCGCGCACGCCGCCGTTCGGTCCTCAGCAAGTGGTAGGCGCGATGCCGCGTCAGTTGGCGCAGCCACGGCAGGAAACTATTCGGATCGCGAAGGTCCTTCAGGTCGCGCCACGCCAACAGGAAGACGTCCTGCGCGACGTCACGGCTCAACTCGACGTCTCGGACGATGGCGAGCGCGATGGAGCTCACGACCGACCGGGTGGCATCGACGAGCGCGGCAAAGGCTTCGCGATCGCCGCAGGCGGCAGCGGGCACGCGGGCGGCGAGCGAAATCGACTGTGGATCCATGACGGGCCTGCGTCCTTAGTTTTTCGCACTCTGGCGATACGACGCAAGGAACTCGTCCAGCGTCGAGAACAGGAAAGATGGGTCGTCAAACATGATGAAATGCCGCGCCTTCTCGGCCATGACGACCCGCGAGGACTTGATGCGCGACACCTGGGCGGTGTACGACTTTGCCATCGTCGGCCGCATCGCCTCGGGCGCCCCGCCGAGCGCCGCGATCAGCAGGGTCGGGACGGAAATCGCCGCGACATCATTGCGCAGGTCGGTCGCCATGATCTCGGCGACCGCGAGCCCCGTGGTCTTTGCGTCTGACTTCGCGACCCACGCGACCGCCCGCTCGACATCCGCGGGGGCGGTGATCATGGTCCTCATGGCCATACGGCTCTGAGCCACGAGCTGCTCGGTCGACAGCGACGCGTAGATCGCCTTGATCTGATCGGCTTGCCCTTTCGTGCTCTCGACCGACGCCGAGGCATTGCCAAGGGCCGGCAGGAACGGCACGCCGTCGACCGCCACGATGCCGCCGACGAGGTCCGGCGCGGTGGCGCCGATCCAGAACGCCAGGAAGCCGCCGAGGCTGTGGCCGACGATCACGGCCTTCTGAATCGTCTGCTCGCGCAGGTAGACGATGACTTCGTCTCGCACGCGCGACAGAAATGGCGCGCCCACCGGCGCGGGACCGCCAAATCCGGCAAGCGTCAGCACGTGCAAGGTGTGACGGCCTTTGTAGCGCTCGACCGTCGAGTCCCACACCTCGCCGGCGGATAAGAGGCCTGGAATCAGCACGATCGCAGGTCCTTGCCCCGTAACTTTGACGTCGAATGAGGGATGGGCCGTTTGTGCGACGGCGGTGGGGCACAGCCCGACCGTGAGGATGAATAGCGCGACGAGGGACACGAGACAGTAACGAGACATGTTTCAGCTCCTTGCCAACATAGGAGCCCCTCGCGCCGGATCGTGACAGCGCCTGGTCCGACCTGAGGCGAACCCCTGAACCACTAGAATGCCTCATGCCTCAGCCGTGGTACCGGGAAGTCTCCCGGGAGCAGTGGAAGACCTTTCTCACGACGTTCGCCGCCTGGACCCTCGACGCCTTCGATTTCACGATCATCACGTTCGTCCTGACCGACATCCGCCGCAGCTTCGAGGTCAACCTCGCGCTCGCCGGTGCGCTCGCGACCGTGACGCTGCTGTTCCGGATGGTCGGGGGCATCGGCGCCGGCACGCTGGCGGATCGCTACGGCCGCAAGGGGCCGATCCTGTTCGCGATCGCCTGGTACACGGTCTTCGCGTTCCTGAGTGGCCTGTCGACGAGCTACGTGATGCTGTTCGCCTTCCGCGGCCTCTTCGGCATCGGCATGGGCGGCATGTGGGCGGCGGGCATGCCCCTGGCGCTGGAGCAGTGGCCGGCGAAGCATCGCGGCATCGCCTCGGGCATCCTGCAGGGCGGTTACTCGGCGGGATTCCTGCTGTCGTCGCTGGTATATCAGCTCGGTTACCCGATGCTCAGCGGCAACCCCGACCGGGCGTGGCGGCTGATGCTCTGGGCCGGCGTCCTTCCCGCGATCGTCATCTTCTACTTGATGACCCGCGTCAGCGAAAGCCCGCTCTGGCTCGAGCAGCAGCGGCAGCGTGCGGGCAAGCCCGTGCGACTGTCGCTGGCGCGGTTGTTCGATCCAGATTTGCGATGGGCGACGATACACACGTCACTGCTGATGGGCGCATTCGTGTGGATGTATCAGTCGACGACGATCTGGTACCCCACGCTGCTCGCCAACCTCAAGCAGCAGCCATTGGCGTTTCTCCTGTTGTTGAACGCCGGCGGCGTGATCGGATCGATCGCGTTCGGCACCCTGTCCGAGAAGTGGGGCGGGCGCCGGGGTGCCGCCACGCTCGGCATGATCGCCGGCGTCCTGTCGGCGCCGGTCTACCTGTTTTCCGAAACCAGCGGCGGATTGTTGCTCGGCGCCTGGCTCATCGGCTTCTGCGCATCAGGCGCCTGGGGCATCGTGCCCGGGTATTTGTCCGAACGTTTTCCGACCGAGGTTCGCGGCGTCGGCACCGGGTTTTCCTATCACGTTGGTGTGGGCATTGGCGCGTTTGCGCCCTATCTGATCGGTGCGCTCACCGATGCCGGCACGGCCCTGCAGACGGCGATGTTCTGGTGCGTGATCGGCGGCGGCTTGGGAGTGATTACGCTGCTCTGGCTGGGCCCTGAGACACGGGGGCGTAATCTTGAATAGTTGAAAGTTGAAAGTTGGCAGTTGAAAGTTTCAGTTCACAGTTGCAGTTTCCAGTTGCCTCACTTGAAACTGAAACTACCAACTTTCCACTTTCAACTTTCAACTTTCAACTCGCGAGCGTCAAGCTAAGCGAGCGCCTTAATGATGTCCCACCTAGTGATTATGTAGATCGCGTCCAGCTTGAAATCCCTGACCAGCACTGCTGGACTATCGGGCGTGAGCATCGCCGCCAGCGCATCAACGCTGGTCGAAATGTCGGCGAACGGAAACGCCGGCTGCATGATTACTTCGACAGGCCCGTGCAGCACATCCGGGTTCTTGACGATTTCCGAATAGAGATAACCCTCGTTGACCGATCCCACCAGGCGGCCGCCGGAGGTCACCGGAATTTGTGAGTAGGCATTCTCGGTGAGGATGTGCGCGGCCTTTTCGACCGTCTCGTTGCGGTCGATCGTGACGAGCGGCGCCTTCTCGCGATTGACGACCAGGTCGCGCGCGGTCAGGCCCTTCCGGTCGAGGAAGCCCTTCTCGCGCATCCAATCGGGGTTGTACATCTTCCCGAGATAGCGGGTGCCGTGGTCGTGGAAGATCAAGACGACGGTTTCACCTGTTTTGAAGTTGTCGGCCAGCTGCAACAGGCCGGCGACGGCCGATCCCGCGGAGTTGCCGGCGAAGATCCCCTCTTCGCGCGCGATGCGGCCGGTCATGATCGCCGCGTCGCGGTCGGTGACCTTCTCGAAATGATCGATCAGGCTGAAGTCAACGTTCTTGGGGAGAAAATCCTCGCCGATCCCTTCCGTGATGTACGGATAGATCTCGTTCTTGTCGAAGATCCCGGTCTCTTTGTATTTCTTGAACACCGAGCCGTAGGTGTCGATGCCCCAGGCCTTGACTGCGGGCTTGCGCTCTTTGAGGTACTTCGCGACGCCGCAGATGGTACCGCCCGTGCCGACGCCGACCACGAGGTGATCGACCGTGCCGCCGGTCTGCTCCCAGATCTCCGGGCCGGTCTGCTCGTAGTGTGCCTGCGCGTTCGACGGGTTGTCGTACTGGTTCGCCTTCCAGGAATTGGGCGTGTCGCGCTCGAGCCGCGACGAGACTGAGTAGTACGACCGCGGATCCTCGGGATCGACGTCGGTCGGGCAGACGATGACCTCGGCGCCGAAGGCGCGCAGCGCATCGACCTTTTCTCTCGATTGCTTGTCGGTGGTCGTGAAGACGCACTTGTAGCCCTTAACCACCGCCGCGATGGCCAGGCCCATGCCGGTGTTGCCCGACGTGCCTTCGATGATCGTGCCGCCCGGCTTCAGCTTGCCGGCCTTCTCGGCATCTTCGATCATTTTTACCGCCATGCGGTCCTTGATCGAATTGCCCGGGTTGACCGTCTCGATCTTGGCGTAGACGTCGGCGGCGACGATGCCCTTGGGGATGCTGTTGAGACGCACCATCGGCGTGTTGCCGATGGTCTCGAGGATGTTGTTGAACAGCTGTTTCGGCACCGCTCACATCATACTCGGTGCCCTCGTTCGTCAGCCCATCGTGGCGATCAGCGCAGGTGCCACGCGGAAGCCGGGAAGCACCGTCGACTCGATTGGCTGCAGGTTACGGAACGTCCGTCGCTTCGTGGTGCCGGTCAGCTGCAGGATCTCGATCTCCTTCGAGAGCTGGTGAACCAGCCAGCACTCGCGGACCCCGTACTTCGCGAACCATCCGATGCGCTGTTCGAGGTCGCCGATCCGCGGGTGGGGCGACAGCACTTCGAGCACCATGTCGGGGGCCCCCCACACGTGGTCCGTCACGATGTGCTGACGCTGCTTGGAGATGAAGAATAGGTCAGGTTGGACGATCAGCGCCTGTGCCGCGTCGAGGATCACGTCGAGGGGCGCAATCCAGATCGTGCCGAGCTTGTTTTGCTGGACGAAGACCTTGAGGAGCACGGCCAGGTCGAAGAGCAGTTGCTGATGTTTCGGCGACGGCGAATCCGCGACGTACAGCGTCCCATAGACCAGTTCCTGTACCCGTAACGACTCCGCAGTGCGGAGGTACTCCGCTGTCGTCAACACCGTACCGTCACCTGGCAGCTCTCCGAACGTCGATGGCCGCTCGCTCATGACCCGCCCTCCCATTAGGACGACGGTCTCATCGTCCGGGCGACGGCGCAAGAGGCAAGATCTGCGTACCCATACTAGGGTGCGTACGGTGCGTACAGTTCCAAGGGTGCGTACGGTGCGAGTGCCGAGGGGTGCTTTCGGTGTCGCGCGGATCTTTAGATCCGCGATGTCCGCGATTCAGCGTCGGTGCATTTGGCGTTGCTATAACCAGATCGAAACGGTGTGATCACACCGTTTGCCGCGTCGAAACGATGACGCGTGACGCACGCGGTGTCGTTGGCGAGCAGGTGGATCGAGATCGACGGCGTCTTCGACACCGTCTTGACGTAGTGAATGTCGTCGAGCGGCGGCAACAGCGTGTAGAACTGGCCGCGCTTCACCGTCTGCGTGCGGGCCACTTCCAGGTTCGCCTTCGACTCGTCGCGGCCGTCGTCGAGGCGGCGATAGACGGTTTCATCCTGCATGCCGCGATAGACGCCGATCAGTCCCCACGCGAGATGATCGTGGATCGGCGTTTCGGAACCGGCGGGGATCACGAGCGAGAAGAGGCAGAGCGATCCGTCCTCGGCGCGATAGAGCGCGTACTGGCCGATGCCGCCGCCCATGCCGCTCTTGAGATCGGGCTCGCCGTATTCTTTCGGCAGCCAGCCGTCGGCCGCGAGTAGCTTGCCGAAGGCCGGGCGCAACGCTTCGACACGCGCCGCCGTGTCGGTGATTTCGCGGGTCAGCCGCCGTGTCTCGTCGATGAGTGTGCGGATCTCGGGCACGTCGACGAGAAATCCGAAGTCCTGGGGACCGTGATCGTGATGCTTGCCGAAGTCGCACATGCGCGGAGGATAACACCGGCACCCCATAAAGGGGTGCCCGACGACCAGTGAACGCGGAAAGGTGCCTCACGGCAATCGCGTCGAGCGAGGCGACGACAAGAGTCCGTCGTCAAATCGACCGGAGGCCAAGACCCGGCGCTGTGTGAGCCAGGAGGTGCGCGAGTTCGCCCAAGCGCTTTGTGCGCCGAGGGAGAATTTGAGTGCGCCGTGCAAGCTGTGTGTGTTTGGTGGGATGAAAGGAGCCCACTTCCATGAATCACTGAGCAGTGGAATAGCGCGGTCCCCTGCGTGATGTCGCAAGGCGTCCAGCAGAAGCGGGACCTGCATGCCGGTTGGATGACAGTCCGCCGGCTGCGAAGCCGCGGGCCGTAGCGCGCAGCGAACCCAGATGTAGCCTCGTCAACTCGAAAAATGGGGAGGCCGAGCGTCTTCAAATCGCGCGAAGGCAGCACGTCTCGGGAAGGATGCTCAGTCAATGCACCGAGACGCTCCCTCGGGGTAGCAGGGACGGCACGTGGCGACCGACACACACGGAACACGGGAGGCCTCGGGCGGTGCGGGGTCGCAACGGGATGCGCAAGACGGCAGTCGAGGCATCGCGGCCGCGCGAGGAGTCGGACAGGGTCGTAGTACCGGTGAACGCGGTGAAAAGCCGCGGGAGGGAAGGGCCCTGACTCGAGGGATGCGACTCCTGTCGGGAAGGAGAGGGGATTGTGGCGACACTGTTAACCCCTGTATGTCTCCGGCAACGACAACGATCGCTATACCGCACGCGATGAGTGCGGTGAACGTCGAGGGAAGCCGTATGCGGGGTGCAGCCTGTAACGGCATCGACCACGCGGGTGAAAGTCCCGCCGCAGCAATTACCCGGGTCGGCTGCGTAGCAATGTCTGACATCCAGACCGGGCGACCGGCGTGGGTGCAAGCTCAGACAAAAGT
>JAUSDY010000002.1 GCA_030650395.1 Acidobacteriota bacterium
GTGAACCGCCCGGATGTCGAATCGGGCCGCTACCAGGGGATGTGATGCCGTCACTGATCTCACTGCTTGGCAAACGTTTTGGGCGCGTCGTTGTCACGGCGCGTGCTGGTCGTGTGGGTCGACACGCGGGGTGGCGTGTTCGTTGCGACTGCGGCGCAGTGTTCGTCGCGCGTGCGGACAGTTTGCGTGAGAGCCGAACGAAGTCGTGTGGGTGTTGGAAGAGCGCCCGGCTAATCGCGGTGACCACAACGCACGGCGGCACCGGCACAGTAGAGCATACGGCTTGGCGGTCGATGCTCAATCGTTGTCAGGGGAAGCACAACTACGCGGCGTACGCTTCACGCGGCATCACGGTCTGCGCCCGGTGGAGGAAGTTCGAAAACTTCCTCGCCGACATGGGACCGCGGCCGTCAGCGAAGCATTCGATCGATCGCGTCGACAACGACAAGGGCTACTCGCCGACGAACTGCCGGTGGGCAACGGCAGGGCAGCAACTTCGAAACACAAGACGAAACGTCAATCTCACGTGGGGCAATCGAACGATGTGCGCAAAAGACTGGGCATCGGAGCGCGGTATCGTGTACTCGACTCTTTTGAGGCGCGTGCGTGATGGGTGGTCGACTGCTCGTGCTCTGGGGGTTGCGTGACACGTCCTTGCCTGAGTTGTTGCCTCATCGTCGGCGATGCGCACGTCTCTGTGCTCGCGCGCTGCCTGAAGACGATTCTCGAAGCGCCCGGCGGCCCAGCCGCGTCGGAGATCGTGATCGGATGGAACGGCGACGACACGCCCGCGTTCACCGATGCGGTGAAGCAGGCGACGGGGTTTCCCGAGATCGATGTGCACTCAGCGCTCAAGCTGGGCGAGGCGCTCTATCTCGCCGTCGACAAGGGCGAAGACCTTCGGCTCGTGCTGCACGAGTACGCCTGGAAGGGTGACTTCGCGGCTGCGCGTAACGACAACTTCAGCCACGCCACCGGCGAGTGGGTCTACTACATCGACGTCGACGACATCATCCCGATGCCCGGCGATCCGGCGTTTCTCGACGCGCTCGAAGTCGATCCACCGAAGGCCGCTGTCGAGAGCTACCCGCTGGTGGGCTCGCTCGTCGACTACTTCGCGGCGCTTCCGGCGCACGTGAACGTTGTGCTCGCCCCGTACAACTACGTCTCCACCGACAAGGGACGTCCGGTCATCCGCAAGAGCCGGCCGCGTGCGGTGCGCTGGTCGGAGGGACATTTCGTCTGGACGTCGGAAGTTCACGAGGTGCTCGTCTCTGCGTTCGGGCGCAGCGTGCCGGTGTGGGCGCCGGGCTTCGTGCTCGTGCACGCGCCGGTGATCGCCGAAGACGTGCGCTTCGAGCGCAACGAGGTGATCCGCGATAAGCAGGTCGAAGACTTCGCGGCGCAGGGCTATGTGTTGCCGGCGACGCTCGTCTACGCGCAGGCGATCGGGATGATGCGAGAGCACCGCTTCCTGGAAGCGTCGAAGCGTTTCGAAGACGCGGCGCGATCGAAGGATGCCGGCGTCGAGGATCGAGCGTACTACCTGCTCATGTCGGCACGATGTGCGATGGAAGGCGAAGACCACGTCCGCGCTGGTCAGATGGCCGTCTCGGTCATCGACTGCAACCCGGCGCGGCCCGAGGGCTACCTCTCCGCGTCCGAAGCGTGTTTCCGTCTCACCGAATTCGCGAAGTGCATCGCCTGGTACGAGGCGTCGAAGGGAAAGCGTGTGCCGTCCGGCGCGATGGTCGACGACCGGTTCGAGCGTTGCCTGCGCCCCGTCGCCTATGCGGGTATCGCCTATCTCCGCGCCGGGCTCTTCCGGGAAGCGATCGAGGTCGCGGATCTCGCGCTGAAAGAGGGCAGCGACCCGGTGGCGTCGAAGGTGCGCGTCGAAGCCGTAGAACGGCTGCAGCGCCAATCCGTCGCGGAGCGCGCGACGGGGCTCGCCGAAGCGCTCATCGACATCGGCTACCTGATGACGGCGAAGCGTGTGCTCGGCGTTGTCGAATCCTTCGACGAGTTTCGCGGCACTCGGCGCAAGATCGAAGAGCGTCTCGGCGCGGATACGCCGTCGCTGCTCGATGAGCCCGTCGTCGGCACGTGGTTGGCCGAGCCGGGCTACGCCGCGGTGACAGTTCCGGTGGATGCCGCCGAAGATCCGACGGCGCTGCTCGATTCGACCATCGGCCGTGTGCCGGATGGGGCGATGTGTCGGCTTGCCACGACGGATCCGCACCGGGGAGACGCGTTCGCGTCGACGGCACGTGCCGATGGAATGGAAGCCGAACGGGTGTTGAGTCTGGCGGAGCGTTACGGCGACGTCGAAGCGCTGTCGCTTATCGAGGGGGAGAAGTCGTCGTATCTGCTGACCGAGGTGCGCCGTCAACGGCACGGGCACCCGAGTTCGCGTACGCCAGACATCACTTTCTTCTGCCCAGTCTTCGCGGAGCCGTGGGGCCCGTGGCGCATCCTGAAAGACGGCACGGGCGGCTCGGAAGAGTCGGTCATCTATCTGGCGCGCGAGTTGGCGTCGCGGGGGTACTCGGTCGACGTCTACGCGCCGCTCGACGTGGCGCGGCATCGTGGTGTGCACGTCGAGGGCGGCGTGCGGTGGCGGCCCATCGACTCGTTCGACACGATCAAGCCGATCAAGGGGGCCGTCATCGCGCAGCGTGCGCCGTGGGCGGTGCGCTTCCCGGCGATCGACCCGAAGCGGCTCTTCGTATGGCATCAGGACGCGCGGTACAACGTCGGATGGAACGCAGCCATCGCGACGACCGTCCGCAATCTCTGGGTGTCGAAGTGGCAGCGTGGCGAGCTTCTCCGGGCGATCGGGCTGAAGACCGAAGATCACGGCATGGTCGATCCGATGGGCGCGGTCGTCGGCAACGGCATTCCGCAGTCGGCGATCGACGCGCCGTTCCAGGAGCGCAAGCCCTTCTCGTGCGCCTACATCTCGTCGCCGGTGCGTGGTCTCGCGCAGCTTATCGAGTTGTGGCCGTTCATCCGCTCGTCGTTTCCCGAAGCGACGCTGCGGGTCTACTACGGCTGGGAGACGCTGCGGGTGTATCCCGGCATGGCGAAGGTGCAGGAGGATCAGCTTCGGGCGATTCGCGGCGCACGCGGCGTCGAGCACGTCGGGCGCATGCCGCAGTTCTCGCTGGAGCGCGAGTTGACGAGCTTCTCGCACTGGACGTACCCGGTGCACACGTTCCCTGAGGGGTGGTGCGTGGCGGGTGTGCGTGCGGCGGCGGCAGGGCTCGTGCCCGTCTACATCCGCACGGCGGCCATGCCGGAGATCCAGATTCCGTCGACCTACAGCACGCCGCAGAAGGAGTGGACGCAGGGCGGTTCGGGCGAGTACGCCAACGTGCTTCTCCAGGCGTTGCAGGATGAGAAGGACGGGAAGATCACCACGGCGGTGCGGCAGGGCTATCGCGACTGGTCGAAGCGCTGGACGTGGGACCACTGCGCAACGGCTGTCGAGGCGGAGATGAAGCGCAGCGGGATCTTCGCGACGGCTCGGGAGGTCGCATGATTCCCGACGCGAAAGGGCTTTGGCTCAATCTCGGATCGTCGGGCCGCATCACGCCGGGCTTTGTGCATCTCGATCGCGAGGCGATGCCGGGCGTGCAGGTTCACGACATCCGGTTGGGCTTGCCGTACTTCGTGGGTGCGGCCGAAGTCGTCGTCATGAGCCACGTGCTGGAACACCTGCACCCCTTCTGGGAGGCCCCTGCCGTCTTGCGCGAGGTGCATCGGGTGCTCCTGCCGGGCGGCGTCTTCCGGCTCGCCGTCCCCGATCTCGCGAAACTGTCGAGTGCGTATCAGGGCGGCGAAGACCAGATCACCGACGCGCTCGCGAAGACGCAGAGCGAGCTTCGCGAGTACATCGGCACCTCCTACGCGGATCTTCCTGCGGCGCTGAAGTTTAGCGTCATTGCGTTCGGCGACAACTCGGGCTCGTCCGCCTACGACGGTCACCGGGTGATCTTCGACGCCGAGTCGTTGAAGTGGATCTTGGAGCGTGCGGGCTTCAAGGATTTCGCTGTCGTCGGGCCAACCGAGTCGCGGCATCCGACGCTGCTCACGCGCTACCGCGACGTCGAAGCTGCCGAAGAAATCGTCGTGGAGGTTTCGCGGTGAATGGGCTGCAAGAGTTTCTCGGTGAGGATCTTGCGGCAGCCGTGCGGGTGTACGTTGCCGACGTCATCCGGCGGCAAGCGGAGCAGCAGATTAGGAACGATGCGATGCAGGCGCAGGCCGAAGCGTGGCAAGCGGCGAATCCGACGCCGGACAACGTATCGCTTATGGCAGGCGGAGATTTCACCGCTGAGCAAGAAGCGCAGTCGTTCCGTGGGCTGCGGCAGACGCTCTTCATCACGATGACGTCGCAGGGGGCAGCGCCCGACATGGCGTGGACTCGCGCTGTCGAAGCCGCGACGTTCTACGTGGCCCGGTGCAAGGACATTGGCGAACCGGTCGGGCAGAGCGTCGTAAGGGGGATCATCTGATGGCAGCCGACCGGCCCAAGATCACTGTCATCACGCTCGCGTTCCGGCCCGGTGGTTTCGACGTCGTGTCGAAGGCACTGGCTGCGCAGCAGATGCCCGACGATTTGTCTCTCGACATCGACGTAGAGTGGATCGTCGTCGACGAGTTGTGGCGTTGGCGCAGTGTCGCCTGTGGCGAGCAGCTTGCGGCGTTGCCTTTCTCGGTGAAGCACTACCCGACGGAGCGTCCTCTCTTCCCCGTCGCGTCGACGATGCGCGCCGGCAACACGGCCATTCGGCACGCCGTGGGCGAATTGATCGTCTACTGCTGCGACTACGCGTCGCCGCCGCCGGACTTCCTCGCGAAGCACTGGGCGGCGTACCAGGCGAACCCGAAAGCCTTCGGCGTCTCGACGTATCGCATGCGCGAAGTCACGGGCTGGTGCCCGTCGGTTCGCGCGATCGACGCCTACGAGGCATGCATTGCGGGCACCTTCCCGCCGCAGCGGCTCTGGTCGAATTTCGACGCGGAGCCCGTGATGCAGCCGCCGACGCATCTCCACACGCCGGGCGCGCTCGACAACTGGTGCGCGCACTACAAGGTCGACTCAGTTCCACGCGCCGCGCTGAACGAGGTGAACGGCTGGGACGAGGAGTACGACGGCGTCTACGCCTACGGCGACGTGGACATGACGATGCGTCTCCGTCTCGCCGGGTGGAATCCACAGCCTGTGGATGTAACTGTGGACATCTTCGACGCGCATCGGTCAGTGCTCCGACTGCCGGAGTCGAGCTACCGCGACTACGACGCACCGCGGCTCCTCGCGCGCTGCACCGAAGACGTCGCGAAGGGTAAGTACCGTTGCGACTTCGGACTGGTCATGACGCCTGCAGGGCACAAGCGCACGCTCGCGTATCACTCGAAGCACGGGCTCATCTTCTCGGGCGTCGTCGACGACGTGGGCCGGGGCAAGATCATCACGCTGAACAATCGACCGTGGCTCGGTCGTCCGATGATGTTCATGTCGCCGGTGGACTGTTTCGTGTGGCAGTTCGTGAAGCCGCCGATGCTGGTGCTCTGTGAAGACACGATGCGGATGAAAGAAGCATCGGAGGATGCGGCTTCCACCTTCGCAGTCGACTTTGCTGCGCACGAGGACGAAGAGAAGTATGGCGCGGTGATCTTCGACGCCTCGTACCGGTGGTTTGAGCGGGCCGCAGCGAAACTGAAGCCCGACGGTCATCTCGTCTACAAGGGCGATCACGACGGCGGCAATGCGCTCATCGACTGGGCGCTGCCACTCGGATGGTCGACGTGCGGCGAGGAATTCGGCGAGGAGCTTTGCGGCGTCGTCGCGAAGAAGCCCGCCGCTGTGAAGGAGACTACGCCGTGAGCGAGCATCGGAAGGTCACCCTCGAAACGCTGCGCGAGATGAAGGCTGCCGGGAAGCCGGCGGCGGGCGTTTCCTGCTACACGGCACCGGATGCCGCGCTCGCTGCTGAAGCGGGTGTCGACTTCATCGTCGTCGGCGACTCGCTCGCCATGACGCTGCTCGGTTTCGACAGCACGCTTCCGGCCACGATGGAGATGATGGAACTGTTCGTCGCGGCGACGCGCCGTGGCCTGACCGGCAGCGCGCCGCTCGTCGTCGGCGACATGCCGTTGGGCAGCTACCAGATCAGCGATGAGAGCGCCGTCGAGAACGCGTGCCGGTTGCTGCGTGCCGGTGCGGACATCGTGAAGATCGAAGGCTCGTCGCAGCTTGTACAGGCGCGCATTCAGGCGATCACCGAAGCGGGCATCGGCGTGATGGCGCATCTCGGGCTGCAGCCACAGCAGAAGGCGCTCGTCGGGGGCTGGAAGGTGCAGGGCAAGACCTGCGAAGCGGCCACGGCGCTCTACGATCAAATCCGCGACGTTTGCAACGAAGGCGCGCAGGTCGTACTCGTCGAGGCGGTGCCGCGGGAAGCTGCAGCGTGGCTCCATTCGGGGATGCAAGCGAACTTCGACGCGCCCGTTCCGCTCTTCGGCATCGGCGCAGGTGTCGATGTCGATGGGCAGCTTCTCGTGATGGCCGATCTCGTCGGGGAGTTTCGCCCGTTCAAGAGCCGCTTCGCGAAGCGCTACGCCGAAGTGTCGAGCATGAAGCTGGCGGCGTTGTCGAAGTACGTCGGCGAGGTGTCGAACCGCTCCTTTCCCGACGACGCGACGTCCTACTCGATGGACGCGAAAGAGTTGGAGAGGCTCAAGTCGTGACGACGCGTGACCAACAGCGCCACGCTGCTCTCACGGCGCTCTACGCCCGCATCGCGGGTGTGCCCGGCGATATCGTCGAGTTGGGCGTCGCTTCGGGTGAGTCGATTCGTATCTGGCTACAGCTTGTCGCGGCCGACACGACGCATCGGCGTACAGTCTTCGGTTTCGACACCTTCGCGGGGTTCCCTTCGTTCGCGCCGGAAGACGGGCCGGAAGCGCCGACGATCGGCAAGCGCGTCGGTGGCGAGACGGAGCTTCGTGTACGGCCGTTGCGCGCCGACGAGGTAAACGCTCACGGGGCGCAGTTGATCGCTGGGGACATCACAAAGACGCTGCCCTTGGCGCTTTCGAGCGACATGATTGGCCCCGTCGCGCTCGTCTTCTGCGACGCCGACACCTACGCGCCGACGAAGACCGCGCTCGACGTGCTCTGGCCGCGCCTTTCGCCCGGCGGGCTCTTTGTCTTCGACGAGTACGGCCACCTCGCATGGCCCGGCGAAACTCTTGCGGTCGATCAGTGGGTTGAGTGCCAGCCGTGGGATGTGAAGTTGGAGCGGCTGACGGGCGACTACGCCCCAACCGCGTGCATCACGAAGCCAATCAAATGACGATTGCGGACTACATCATCGAGACGTTGTCGAAGCGCGTCAGCCACGCCTACGGCGTGTACGGCGCGGCCAATGCGCATCTCTTCGACGCGATCAAGCGGCAATTGAAGCTGCAGATGATCTGCACCGCTGGCGAGCAGGGTGCGGGCTTCGCCGCTGAAGGTCACGCGAAGGCGACGAGCGGTATCGGCCTGTGCATCACGACGTCGGGGCCCGGCGCACTCAACGCGGCAACGTCGGTAGCGAATTGCCACTACGACTCGGTGCCCGTGCTCTTCTTGTGCGGCCAAGTCTCGACGAAGGTGATGCGTCGCGACTACTCGTCGCTGCGGCAGCGCGGCTTTCAGGAGTGCGCTGTCGTCGACGTGATGAAGCCGATCTCGAAGTACTGCCGCGAGATCCGCGAGCCGCACGAAGTGAAAGAGGCGCTCGACTCCGCGCTGCAAATGATGACGATGGGCCGACCCGGGCCCGCGGTGCTCTCGCTCCCGCTTGACGTGCTCTCCGCGCCGGTGCCCGCGAAGTGGCCGGCGCCGTTCATCAGCGAGACGCTCCCCGACAACACGCCGTCGCCGGACGTCGCGCAGGTGCACGGCTGCCTCACCGCGCTGCGGCGTGCTGAGCGTCCGATCATCCTCGTGGGCGGCGGCTGTCGCGAGTCCGCGTCGGCGGTGCGGCGGTTCGCCGAGACCGTGGGCGTGCACGTCTTCCGCACCTGGAACGCGCTCGACATCGCACCGGACGACTGGCCGCTCTACGGGGGCAACGTCGGCACCTACGGCGGCAAGGGCCGGAACTTCGCCGTGCAGCAGGCCGACTTCGCGCTCGTGCTCGGGTGTCGCCTCTCGGGCCGGATCACCGGCGGTGCGACGAAAAGCTTCCTTCGCGGCGCGCGAGCGGGCGAGGGTATCTGGCACGTCGACGCCGACTACGGCGTGATCGAGGAGTTGGAGCAGGACGTGCCGAACCGGAAGAAGATCCGCGCCTACGTCGATGCCTTCCTGCGAGTCGCGCAGGAGTCACTCGGAGA
>JAUSDY010000019.1 GCA_030650395.1 Acidobacteriota bacterium
CGCTTGCAGCACCCGCGGTGTGCCGCCAGTGGCCAACTCCAGAATGGCTTCGGCGGCTTCCGCAGGAAGGTGTTGGGCCAGCGCAAGCAGGCCGTCCTCGTCTGCCTGGCGAACATCGCTCAGCCACTCCGAAGGCACGCCGTATCCGAGAAGTTGATCGTCCGAAATCGCGACGAGGGGCTTCGTCCTAGGCTTGGGCTTCGCCTCAGCTTGCACGAATACCGGCACCACGATCTCACGGATCGACTCGCGAAGCTCGATCATCTGGGCCGCACCGGTGGCGGGATGAGTCTCGAGCCGCCTGCGCTCCGCCCACGCGTACGCGCGGTCGTGGTGACCAACGTAGCAGAGCAGCAAGCTGGTGTCAGTGCGGTGCACGATCAGCCGGATGTCGGCGTTCACCCTGACAGACCAGAAACGCTTGTCCTTTGCTCTATCGAGCTTGTGAAAGCTCAGGCCCGGCGCCGACGGATCCATCTGCAGATCAAAGGCTGTCGTCTTCACGGCCTTCTGCTCGTCGCCGGTGAGTCGGGCGAGACTGTCGGTGAACGTATCGGCGATGAGGAATGAAGGCATGCGTGGTAGTGGGCTAAGAGCCGAGGCTGATTATCAACCAGCTGTTCCTTCGGTCACGTTGTGCCAGTACTCCTTCATTTTCACCGCCAGTTCGTCCAGAGCCTTCGGATCGTCCAGATCGTAGAGCGCGACGGTATGGATGCCACCAAGAATGCGACAACTGATTCGACGGTCACCTGCGCGGCGACAATTAGATCTGCCGCATAGCGACAACTAGATCTGCCGCTTCGGGTCGGCCGGCTGGACTGTGCCAGCCTTTGGATCCCCGGAGGATTCATTGGTCAGTGATGCACAGGTTCGGCTCATGAGGCGGAAACGTATGGATGGCAAGACCCAGGCGGCTGCGGCCGCCACGGCAGGTATGAGTTTGCGGACGGCGCGGGAATGGGACACAGGGCCGGCGCCGTCGGCCACGAAACAGCTCCGGGATTGGCGGACGCGGCCGGATCCGTTTGCGGCGGTGTGGACGACCGAGATCGAGCCGCTGTTGCAGCGCGATCTCAAAGGCGTGCTCGAAGCCAAGATCGTCCTGGAGCTGCTCCGCACGAAGCGCCCGGATCAATTCCACCCAGGCCAGGCGCGCACGCTGCAGCGACGCTTTCGGGAGTGGCGGGCGTTGCACGGGCCCGAGCCCGAGGTGTTCTTCGAGCAGGTCGCCGTGCCGGGCCGCGAAGCGGCGATCGATTTCACGCACGGGACGGACCTCGGCGTGCTGATCGCCGGCGAGCCGCTGCCGCATCTGCTCTTCGAGTTTGTACTCAGCTACAGCCACTGGACCTGGGTCTCGGTGGCCTTCGGCGAGACCTTCGAAGCGCTGGCGGCCGGCCTGCAAGGCGCCCTGTGGGCGCTCGGGGCGGTGCCGGCGGTGCTGCGGTCGGACAATCTCTCGGCCGCGACGCACGAGCTGAAGCAGAGTAACGGGCGGGATCTGACGCGCCGGTTTCGCGCGGTCCTCGATCACTACGGCCTGCGCTCGAGCCGGATTACGCCAGGCCGCGCGCACGAAAATGGCGTGGCCGAGCAGGCCCATCGCCGGCTGAAGTCGTTGGTCGCGCAGGCGCTGCTCGTGCGGGGGCATGCCGCCTTCGACGACCTCGCGGCCTACGAGGCCTTCGTCCAGGAGGTGGTCGCGTACTGGCGCAACCGCCCAGCCGCCGAGCGTCTGGCGGAGGAGCGCCCGGCGCTGCACGCCCTCCCTGCGGCCACGATTCCGAGTTACACGGCGTACTTCCCGGTCGTCCGACGCTGGAGCACGATTCGGGTCGCGCATCGGACCTACTCGGTGCCGGCGACGTTGATGGGCCACACCGTCGAGGCCCGCGTGCATCCCAACGTGGTCGAGGTCCGCTACCGGGATCAGGTGGTCCAGACGATGCCGCGCCTGCGGGGTGAGGACGAGCACCGTATCGACTACCGCCATGTGATCGGCTGGTTGGTGCGCAAGCCAGGCGCGTTTGCGCGCTACCGGTATCGTGAAGACTTGTATCCCTCGGTGACGTTCCGCCGGGCGTACGACGCGTTGGCGCGGACGCACGGTGAGCGCGCCGACATCGAGTATCTCCGGATCCTGCACTTGGCCGCGACCGCGGGAGAGGTCCGCGTCTCCGAGACCCTCCTGGCGCTGATGGACCAGGTCGGGGGCTTCGATTACGTGGCGGTCCAAGCGCGCGTGGCGCCGCGCGTGATCACGATTCCGGTCGTGCACATTCCGCCCCCGGACTTGACCGTGTATGACGCGCTCCGCGTGGGAGCGGCCGCATGAGCCGCCCCACCAAGACGGTCACGGTCGGCGATCAGATCACGACCCTGCTCACAGGGTTCCTGCTCACCACCGCGGCGCGCGAGCTCGTCTCGCGCTTCGTCGAAGCGGAGCAGCAACCGGCGCTGCCACTCCTGCTCGAGGTGTTGGAGCTCGAAGCCGAGGAGCGGCGCGACCGCCGCACCACGCGCCTCCGGCGTGCGTCGAAGCTCCCGCCGGGCAAGACGTTCGACACCCTTGATGAAGGCCGACTGCCGCCGGCGCTGGTACGCAAGCTGCACGAGCTGGCCGAGGGGGACTTCCTCGCCGACGCCACCAATGTGCTCGCCTTCGGCTTGCCCGGCGTGGGCAAGAGCCACGCGATGTGCGCGATCGGCCATGCGCTCGTCGACCGCGGACACGCCGTGCTCTTCATGCCGACCTACAGTCTCGTGCAGGAGCTCCTCGCCGCGAAACGGAATCTCGAGTTGCCGCGCGCGTTGCGGAAGCTCGATCACTACGCGGTCTTGCTCCTCGACGATGTGGGCTACATCCAACAGAGCCCGGAGGAAGCCGAAATTCTCTTCACCCTTCTCGCCGAACGCTACGAGCGTCGCTCGGTCGTCATTACGAGCAATCTGATGTTTGCGCAGTGGGATCGGATTTTTCGGGATCAGATGGCGACGGCCGCGGCGATCGATCGCCTGGTGCATCACTCGGTCCTGCTGGAATTCGATGTCTCCAGTTTCCGGACCGAGCACGCGAAGCGCCGCGGGAAAGCCACCCCAAGCCGACCGGAGGCCGCCTCGTGAGAGAAAACGACCGCGCAGGATGCCTCAGGATCGACGATCGCCCTGTGGGACGACCTGCGGGTCGCCGTGTTTGTCCACGCGGACGAGACCGCGCGCTCGTTCAGCGTGCCTCGGATCGGCACCGGTGTGTGGTCGAACGACCCCGAGCCGTGCTCGGACGAAGAGGCCGTGGACGCTGCCGGACCCGTGGACGCAAAGAACGCGCCCACCGGTCCTTGGAAAACCGCGGACGGTTTTCCACAGCGCCCACCGCCATCCTCGAGTCCTTTAAGAAAGGAGAGAATCCTCACAAGGCAGAGATCAGAGACGGCCAGTGACCGGCCAACGACCATTACCGAGTTCCGCTGCGGTCACCAGCGGCGCTCCTTTTGCTAACCCTTCGCCGGCAGAAATAGTTGTCGTCGACCGGCAATAGTAGTTGACGCCGCGCA
>JAUSDY010000032.1 GCA_030650395.1 Acidobacteriota bacterium
GGGCGCACGTCATCAAAGTGAGTGAAGGGACTTGGGGCCGGAAATGTGGTCTTGATATTACAGTGTGTAGAGCTGTAATATATGAGACATGAAACATTCCGCTGCGTCTGCCGCCGCGATTCGTGCCCGCCTCACCGCGCAGCTGGCCGATCCGATCCCGATGCGCCGGGGCTCCCTCACGGAGCGCACGGTCAAGTGCAGTCGCCCCGGGTGCCCCTGCAAGGATCGCCCTGAGGCCCGTCACGGCCCCTACTTCAGCCTCACCCGCTCGGTCGCGGGGACCACGCAGACCCGCCTCATCGCCGCGGCGCAGGCCGCCACCGTGCGCCGCCAGATCGAGACCGGCCGTCAGTTCCGTGATGCCACCGAGCTGTACTGGGGTGCCTGCGAGCGGTTAGCGGATGCGGAGATCGCGCGCCTGGCCGACACCGCCGCGGACCGGCGGGAAAAAGGGGGCTCGGTGCGACGCTCCAGGCGGAGGTTGCGCATGAGATCGACACGCTCGTAGGCGACGGCACCGCCGACGGCTGGGATTTGGAGGCGATTGAGACGGCCGCCCGTCGACAGGCGCTGCACGTGGCCGCGTGCGCCGTGCAGGCGCGGCTGAATGCGGACACGTCGGACCAGGTCGGTCCGAGCCTGGCGTGCGCGTGCGGCCAGCCCGCGCGCTATGCGGGGCGGCGCGCGAAGACCTTCGCGAGCGTGCTGGGTCCGCTGACGCTCGCGCGCGCGTACTATCACTGCGCCGCCTGCGACGCGGGGTTCTGCCCGCGCGATCGCGCGCTGGGTCTGGTTGGCACGTCGCTGTCGCCTGGTGTGCTGCGGATGGTGGGGCTGGTGGGCGCGATGGTCAGCTTCGAAGAGGGCCACGAGTTGCTGCGCGAGTTGGCCAGTGTGCGCGTGCCCACCACACACGTCGAGCGCGCCGCTGAGGCGCTCGGACGGGAGATCGCCCATGACGAGCGCACGGTGGTCGAGCCGCCGATGGCGGGCGAGCCGGTGGCGCCGACCTTGTATCTCGGCATGGACGGGACCGGCGTGCCGATCCGGAAGGCGGACCTGGCGGGCCGTGCGGGCAAACAGCCGGACGGCACGGCCAAGACCCGCGAGGTCAAGCTCTGTACGATGTGGAGCGCCGAGCGGCGGGACCCGGACGGCACGCCGGTGCGCGACGCGGGGTCGATCAGCTACTCGGCGGCGATCGAGAGCGCGGCGCAAACGGACACCGACGAGACGCCGAGCGTATTCGCCGCACGCGTGGAGCGCGAGGCCACGCGGCGCGGCTTCGATCGTGCGACGCGCCGCGTCGTGCTCGGCGACGGCGCCACATGGATCTGGAACCTCGCGGACGAATCCTTTCCGGATGCGGTCCAGATCGTGGACCGGTTCCACGTCAAGCAGCATCTCTCCGACGTGGCCAAAGCCATCTATGGGGCGACGAGCGACCTGGCGCGCGCGTGGGCGCGCGTGCGCCACGACGAGTTGGACGCCGGCGACCTCGACGCGGTGCTGGGCGCGCTGCGACCCCACGCGGTCGCCCATGACGAGGCGCGTACGTGCGTCGGCTACGTCGAGCGCAACCGCGATCGCATGCGCTACCCGGCGTTCCGGGCGGCGGGCTTCTGCACCTCGACCGGCGTCGTCGAAGCGGGCTGCAAGGTGGCGATCGGGACGCGCTGCAAGCGGGCGGGCATGCACTGGACGGTGGCCGGGGCCGACGCGATTATCGCGCTCCGCTGCTGCAAGCTGAGCGGGCGCTTCGAGGACTTCTGGGAGCGGCGGTCAGCCAGGGCGGCGGTCGCATGACCTCATCTCACAATCCTGACGTGCGCCCGCCGAGGCCCTGGCCGAACTGGACCAGCCGCTCGAGCTCTTCGGCGCGATGCTGGGCCTCGCGCGTCGCCGCCTGCGCCGCCGCCGCTTGCGCCAGCATTTGATGGCGGCGGCGGAGCTGATGAATGAAGTAGGCGCCCGTCAACAGCACCAGCGCCGGCAACAGCGTGAGGCCGCTCTGCCGCTCGATCTCGCGCGCGTAATCGAGCAGGCGCGAAATCGACGACGAAAACACGATGATCAGTGCCGTCGTCAACGCGGCGATCAGGAGGAGATCCTGGCGGCCAAAAAATTTCATGAGGGTAACTGCTGAGCCTAGTCCTCGGCCCCCACCCTGTCAATGCCACTAGGGGGAACGCCAATCTCCCATTCATCCGGTAGAGCGGAACTTTAGTTCCGCTGATCAGCCGATCGGTTAGATTAATGGCATGAACACCAAGGGCAAATCTGTAACATTTGCACTGGGAATGGCCGGTCTGGCCCTCGCAGCCTCCGTGGCTATTGCGGCCCAGGCCTCTAAAGGCCAGGCCTCAAGCCCCCCCACCTCCGCCAAGGCTACGGTGGACAAGCAAGCCCTCAAGCCCGCGACGACCCGTAAGACCGTGCCGCCTCTCCCGAGCGTCGGCTTCGCGCCCGTTCGCCCGATGGACGTCGTTCGCGCGACCTACGACTTCGCGGCGCAGCATCCGGAAATCCTCAAGTACGTCCCGTGCTACTGCGGGTGCGGCAGCCAGGGCCACTCGGCCAACGAGTCGTGCTTTGTGGCCCGCCGCGACGCCAGGGGCAACGTGCTCGAGTGGGACACGCACGGGTTCGGCTGCACCATCTGCGTCGACGTCGCACGCGAAGCGATGCAGCTCTATTCATCCGGCGCCGACGTCGTCTCGATTCGAACCGCGATCGAAAAGCGATGGTCGCCTGGCAACGCCGCCGGCAGGACGCCCACGCCGCACCCGCCCAAGAAGTAACGCGTGGACGAGCGCGCCGCAGCGTTCGCTCGAATGTTTCAGGCTGTTCCCGAGGGGCTCTACATGGGCCGCCTCGGAGTCAACAGCTCCACGACGCTCGCCGCTAATCCCCACCTGAAACAGATCTTCGGTTACCCGCCGGAGACGGACGAGAACCTGGTTCAGCCATTCGAGCCGTCTCGCTTCGTTGATCCACAAGCCCGCACGTCGTTTCTGACCGAGCTCGACAAGCAGGGCGCTGTGGCCGATCACCTGCTGCGGCTGCGCAAGGTCGACGGCACGCCGATCTGGATCGAGGTCACCGCCACCGCGTCTTATTCCGAGCGTAGAGGCGGGTCTTTCTTGTCCGCCGACTTGTCCGCCGAAGCGCTTCGCGCGAAGGTGGAAGCGCGTAGCGCGAAGGCGGAAGACCCGCCTGCGGCAATTCTCATCGAGGCGCTGGTGCGCGATGTGAGCGAGCGCAAGAAGCGCGACGACCAATCGCGGGATGGTCGATATCAATTGTTGCAAGCCGAGAAGATGGCCGCGCTCGGCCAGACCATTTCAGGCGTCGCGCACGAGCTCAACAACCCGCTCGCCACTATCCTGTCGTGGGCCGAACGCCTGTCGGAGCGCCCCGAGCTCGACGACAAGACCAAGCGCGGTCTCGACGTCATCCTCAGCGAGTCGGAACGCGCCGCCCGCATCGTTCGCAACCTGTTGACGTTCGCGAGAAAGCGGCAGACCACGCGCGCGATGGTCGACCTCAACCAGGTGGTGCGCGAGACCCTCGCGCTGCGCGCCTACGAACAGCGCGTCACCAACATCGAAGTGGTCGAGGCGCTGGCGACCGGCCTTCCTGAAGTCTTTGCCGACGGCCACCAGATCAAGCAGGTCCTCTTGAACCTGCTGATTAACGCCGAGCAGGCGTGCATCGCGGCCAACGGCCGCGGCACCATCGTGGTGCGCACCTCACACGACGCCGATCGATCGTCCGCGGTGCTCGAGGTGAATGACGATGGGCCGGGGGTGCCGGAGGATGCGCAGGGACGGATCTTCGATCCGTTTTTCACGACGAAGGAAGTCGGCAAGGGCACCGGCCTGGGCCTCGCCGTGGCGTACGCCATCGTGCAGGAACACAGCGGGCGCATCTGGCTGACGTCGAAGAAGGATGAAGGTGCGTCGTTCTTCGTCGAGTTGCCGGTGTCGGGTCAGCACCTGAACGCGCCGGCCGCCCGTGCGGCGCAGCAGCCGGTCTCGCTCGAGGCGTTCAAAGGCTTGCGCGTGTTGGTGGTGGAAGACGAGCCCGCGCTCGCGGTCGCGGTCGCGGAGGCGCTGCAGGATGCCGGGTTCGAAGTGGACCGGGCGGGCGACGGTGAGGAGGGCCTGACGCGCCTCACCGAAGCCAATTACGATCTGATCGTCTGCGACCTGAAGATGCCGCGCATCGACGGCATGCAGTTCTACCGCGCGATGGCCGCGGCAACGCCGGCGCTGGCCCGGCGCGTAATCTTCGTCACCGGCGATGTCGCCGGCACCGATGCCGAGCGCTTTCTCGAAGAGACGGCCTGCCGCTGGCTCTCCAAGCCTTTCAGGCTCGGCGACTTGCTCCGCGCGGCACGCGACACGCTGTCCTGATCTTGTGGCGACAAACCTTTCTTGTCCGCCGAAGCGCGTAGCGCGAAGGTGGAAGGTTTGTCCGGTCCCTTACCCACGACCAGCACCAACCCGGCGCGTTTGTGCGCGGCTTGCGCGACGCGGGTATCCGACTCGGGCCCGCCTACGCTCGCCCTCGCTTGTGCGGCGAGTTCCGGCGAGGTCCCGCCGTAGCGGCCTTCGGCCGCGGAGGGGGACAGCGAGGCCTTTGCCATCTTCGGCTTGGCTTCGAACGCCGCAATCGCGCTTCTCAGCACGCGTGACGCAGCAACCGGTGTGACTTCGGCGCCGAGCGCTTCGCGCAGCCTCCTGATCGCCCGCGCATGCAGCTGCGAGACACGGGATTCGTTGACGCCCAACTCCGTGCCGATGTCTTTCATCGTCACTTCTTTGTAGTAGTAGAGCGCGATCACGCGCTGTTCTCTTGCCGGCAGCGTCGCAATCGCGACGCGGACGCGCTCGCGCACTTCGTCGCGCTCGTACTGCAGGTCGGGCCGCTCGGGTTCGGCCGGCACCATCACGGCGGGCAGCTGCGACTCGGCGACGTTCTCGGCGCTCGAGAACGGCGAGGTCGATTCAATCGTGTTGATGCGAACGATGGTCTTGCCGAGGCGCTTTTCGTCGGAGCCGATTTCTTTGGCGAGATCGGCGAGTGACGGTTCGTGCCCAAGTGACGCGCGCAGCTTCTCGCGCGCGGCCTCGAGCTCGCGCCGCACGCGGCGCACGCCGCGGGGCCAGGCGTCTTTCCGGAGCGCGTCGATCATCGCGCCGCGGATGCGCCGCTCCGCAAAGGTCTCGAACTTGATGCCGCGGGAATCGTCGAACCGGTGTGCCGCATCAATCAGCCCGATGACGCCGTCCTGGACGAGGTCACTGAGGTCGATGGAGTGGGGCATGGTGGCGGCCATGCGGCGCGCCAGTGCCTCCACAAAGGGCAGGCCGGCTTCAACGCGAGGGTTGGGTTCGTCGGTCGTCCGGTTCATCTCAATTTTCTCCGTTGCCTGCCCTAAGGCAACGAAGATGCCAGCCGTGTGTCACGCTGGTCAACCACGTGCATGAGGTGGAGCCATACAGCCTAAGTGTCTTGAAAGTCTGGTAGTTACACCGTGTCTTCTCAGCGGTTCCCGTTCGAATAAGCCACTTGGAAGGATACGACTAACGCCAATAATTTGGCGTAATGGCCACTGTCATAGTCAAAACATTGGCGTGCGATTTCTTTTTTGACCACTCGATTTCAGAAAACGTACGTAGCTCACGGACGGATTTGTTCTCTGAGGGCTTGAGGGCTTGAAGGGCTTGAGGGCTTGAGAGCTCGAGGGCTTTGAGGGGTTACTTTTCGACGACCGTCTCGCGCAGTTCGCGCGACACCGCCATGGCCTGGAGCGCGGCACTCACCACCTGCGACGCCCGCGCTTTCTGCGCGGCGTCTTGCGCTTTCGTCTCCAGCAACTCGGCGTGCGCGAGAATCACGCCGAGCTGATTATTGAGCCGGTGCAACAACGCGCGCGGATCCTCTGCTGTCATGATCTGCCTTTGAATTTGGATCTGCGTCATCTGATGTGTCTCTCGTAGGGCACCCAGCGTAGGGCGCCCAGCGTAGGGCGCCCAGCGTAGGGCACCCAGCGTAGGGCACCCAGCGTAGGGCGCCCCTTTTAGGGGTGCCTATGCCTAAGCTGCTGCGTTGGGGCTCGTGGGATGCTTCGTGCCGTCCGGCTCGCGCCACAGCGTGTCGACGAAGATGCGAATGCTGCCGCCGGCCGTCCGCAGGTACTCGACCTTGTTGGCTGCGATCCAGTTGTAGATGGTTCGCCGGCTGACGCCGACCATCTCACACGCCTTCATGATGCTGACTGTTTGCCGTTCCACGGGGGTTCTCCTCACAAGGGAGTATCGGAGCCTGCCACCGTGGGATTAGGCGTGCAGCCTTGACACTTCTCCGGAACCCCGTCAATATCTTGACAATTGACCGCGTCGCCCGACATTCTCACGCCCACATGTAGAGCGGAACTTTAGTTCCGCTATGACCATAAATGCCTGATTCTAAACGACATCTCCTGCTCGTCGATGACGAGGAAGCCCTGCGTAGCGTTGTGGCGGAACGCCTGACCGACGCCGGCTTCGAGGTGGTCGAGGCCGCGTCCGGCGAGGCGGCGCTGCAGGCGCTCGACGGTTTTGCCTTCGACGTGATCGTCTCGGATCTCCGACTTCCTGGCGTCGACGGGCGGCAAGTCATCGACGCCGCCCTCACGCGCTACCCCGGCATCGTCGCCATCGTCGTGACCGGCTACGGCACCGTGAAAGACGCGGTCGATGTCATCAAGCGCGGCGCCGCGGACTTCATTGCCAAGCCGTTTCAGTTCGACGAGTTGATGCACGTGCTGACCTCCGCGCTCGAGCAGCGGCGCTTGAAGAGTGAGAACGCCTACTTGCACCAGCAGCTCGACGAGCGGTTCGGGCTCGGGTCGATGGTTGGCAAGAGCGCGCCGATGCGCGCGCTCTTTCAGTTGATCGAAACGGTCGCGCCCACGACCGCCACTATCTTGATCACTGGCGAGACCGGCACCGGCAAGGAAATGGTGGCGCGCGCGATTCATCAGACCAGCACCCGCCATCGCGAGCGTTTTGTCGCGCTGAACGTCAGCGCCATTCCCGAGACGCTGCTTGATGCCGAGCTGTTCGGTCACGTCCGCGGTGCGTTTACCGGTGCGGTGGCAATGCGGCAGGGACGTCTCGAGCAGGCCGATGGCGGCACTCTCTTCCTCGACGAGGTGGGGACGATGCCGATGGCGTTGCAGATGAAGTTGTTGCGGGTGCTGCAGGAGCGCGAGTTCGAGCGCATCGGCGACACGCGCACCATCAAGGTCGACGTGCGGATCGTCGCCGCCACCAATGCCGAGCTGTTGAAGATGGTGAAGGAGGGCACGTTCCGCGAAGATCTCTACTATCGCCTGAACGTCATTGCCGTGCACCTGACGCCGCTGCGCGAGCGCCCGGAAGATATTCCGCTGCTGGTGCTTCGGTTTCTCGAGAAGTACTCGCAAAGCCAGGGATCAGGGCTCAGGGATCAGCGCACCTCTGAGCACCGTGCCCTGGATGCGCCGATCCCTGATCCCCGATCCCTGATCCATGGTCCCCGATCCCCGATCACCGTCGCACAAGAGGCCATGCGACGCTTGATGTCTTTTCCGTGGCCCGGAAATGTTCGACAACTGGAGAACGCCATCGAGCGCGCGCTCGCCTTGATCGGCGCCCGCACGCAGATCGATGCGAGCGATCTGCCGCCGGATGTCCAGGCCGTCGCCGAAGTCGCCACGCCCGCCCTCGACCTTCCCGCCGAGGGCGTCGACCTGCCGGCCATCGTCGCACAGATCGAGAAGGGCCTGATCGAGAGCGCGTTGCTACGCACCGGCAACAACAAGGGCGCCGCCGCCCGCCTGTTGTCGCTGAAGCGAACCACGCTCGTCGAAAAACTCAAACGAATGTGAACGAGGTTCCATACAAAGGTTCCGCACGTGGGTTCTCCACGAAGGTTCCTCACGACGGTTCGGAACCAAGTTAGAACCCTCGCGTAGAACCTCCGTGTAGAACCTTCGTGAGGAACCCCCGTGAGGAACCCTCGTGAGGAACCCTCGTGAGGAACCCTCGTGAGGAACCCTCGTGAGGAACCCTCGTGAGGAACCCTCGTGAGGAACGTCAACCGCGGCGTATCGGTTGGTCTGTATAAACGGTAAGGTCTTTCGCTTGGTGAATAAGAAGGTCCAAGGGGGTCGACCGCTGCGTCTTTGAAAGCGCCGCATGGAGTACGGCAAGTTTGCGCGGACCGATCGCGATGATCCAGATCTTCTTCGTCTGCCTGAGAAACGGCAGGGTGAGCGACAGCCGGCGCGGCGGCGGTTTGGGCGCGTCTTCCACTGCCACTGCCCGCAGGTCATCGTCCAGCAGCGCGCGATGGCCGGGGAAGAGTGAAGCGATGTGGCCGTCTTCGCCGATCCCAAGTAGGGCGAGATCGAGAAAGCCGGTGCGTAGCTCGTGGGCCAGGATGTTGTCGTAGCGCAGCGCCGCTTCGCCGAGATTCGGCATGTCGGCGGGCATCCGGATCGCGCGTGGCGCCTTCGCTCCGAGTGGGCCGAGCAGCATGCGCTCGGCGATGCCGTAATTCGATTCGGGATCGTCGGGCGCGACGGCCCGTTCATCCGTCCAGAACAGCGTGATGCGCTTCCAGTCGACGTTGGCGTTTCTCAACGCGCCTAGGAAGAGCAGCGCAGTCGCCCCGCCTGATATCGCGCAACTCTTTTGTAGAGGCGGGTCTTTCTTGTCCGCCGACTTGTCCGCCGAAGCGCTTAGCGCGAAGGTGGAAGCGCCTGGCGCGAAGGTGGAAGACCCGCCTTCAGTCGACGGCGCTGCCCACTGCTCGAAATGCTCGGTCAGTCGCGGCCGCAGCTCGTCGATCCGGGCGACTACTAACTCCATTTCAAGTTAGGATACTTCTGCAGCCTGGAAATACTTCTGCAATCTGACCTCTGAGATCTGAGATCTAATGCCACCCCGGTACGCCTACTGGACCATCATCGTTGACGATCAGCCGACCGCCTTTCGTGCCGGCGCGCTCGACGACATCATGCCGACCTTCAACCGGCTCAAAGAGAAGCAGCCGACGGCGAAGCTGATGTGGTTCCAGAGCGGCAAGCTGTGGCCGTCGCGCATCGACGCGCGCGAGGCCATGCAGGTGCGCGGCGAGCGCGGGCGGTATAGCGATCCGCGGCAGGACGGCGGCGACAAGACACCCTCGCGCGAGCGCCCCAAATGGAAGTCCAAGGATTTTTCGAGCCCTCGACCCCCCAACCGGGCCCCCAGCGCGGCAGCCGCGCTGGGGTGGAAGTCCTCAAGCCCTGAGCGAAGCACAAAGCCCGAGTGGAAACCGAAGAGTTCGAGCGTAGGGCCCTTCGACTCCGCCCGACAAAAGCCGGGCGTCGCTCAGGACAGGCCGCCTGATAACGCAGGCCGGGGCGAAGGCAAGCCACGCCCTGAGTGGGGAGCGAAAAGCAAAACAGAATGGAAGCCGAAGAGCTCAGGCGAACGTCCCGAATGGAAACCGAGGGGAACGTCAAGCCCTCCCTCCTTCGCCAAGGCTTCGGAGGGCAAGCAAGCCCCTAGGCCCTCGAGCCCTGAGGATCCGGCCAAGCGCAAGTGGATTCCAAAAGCCGAGTACAAGAAACTGACCGGCACCGAAGCCAAGCGCGACGACAAGTGGCGTCCTGGCGGCGAGCACAAGGACCCACGTCAGAAATACATCGACGCGAAGAAGGCAAAATGGGGCCGCTTCAAGCAGGCCATCCGATCGCGCTCGAAGGGCAAGAAACCGTGATGCGCTGATCCCTGATCCCTGATCCCCAATGATTGCGCACGTCGTGATGTTCCGCCCGCCGGCGACGCTCACCGAGCCGGATCGCGAAGCCCTCCTTGATGCCATGCGCCATGCCTTCAGCAACATCGCCGCGATCAAGCGGGTCCGCATCGGCCGTCGAAAGCTGATCGGCCGCGGTTACGAATCGCTGATGGCCGAGCACTTGGAATGGCTCGCGGTGCTCGAGTTCGACACCGAGAGCGATTTGCGCGCATACCTCGAGCATCCTGCCCACATCGATCTGGGGCAGCGCTTCTTCCAGACGGCCGAGGCCGCGCTGGTCTATGACTTTGTGATTGTGGAACCGGACCGCGTGAGGGACTTGCTCGAGTAGCCGCTCCTTGACAGGTTCCAATTGTCTGTATAATACGTATTTGAGTATAATACACACATGGAGACGCCTGTTTCGGCCACGGAACTCGCCCGGAAGCTTGGCGATTACTTGGCCAGGATCCGCTATCGCCGCGAATCATTTGTCGTCGAACGAAATGGGAAGGCAGTCGCCCGCATGATTCCGGCGGATGAGGTTGGTGGCGCGAGCATGGCCAGGGCCTTCTCGGCTTGGTGTGGTGCCGCGCCGGCGGACCCGGCCTTTGCGGAAGATTTGGATCGTATCGCCGCGTCGGACCGGCCCCCTGAGGATCCGTGGGCCTCGTAATCGATACGAGCGCGCTGATCGCGATCGAGCGGCACGCAACTTCTTTCAGCCGCGAGGCGGACTGGGCCGAACTCTTTCCAATGCTCGCGGCAGAGCCCGTCGCACTTCCCGCTATCGTCGTGGCGGAACTCCTGTCCGGCGTGGCCTTGGCTGACACCGCGATACGCGCGGCCGCGCGACGCGCACGCGTAGAAGCCTTGACCGCTCATGTGCCTGTCGTGGATTTTGACGTGGCGATCGCCGCTCAATGGGCTCGCCTCTTCGGAGTACTGAGAAAAAATGGTCGACTGATCCCGTCGAACGATCTCGCCGTGGCCGCTACCGCTGAACATCTCGGCTTCGGCGTGCTCGTGGGTCCGTCCGACGAGAAGCACTTCCGAAACGTTGAGGGGCTCCGAATCGAGATTCTTACTCTTTGAGCCGAAGCACTACCGACAAGAGGTTCCCTCCCGACAAGGAGTGGTGCCCTCCCGACAAGAAGTTCGTCCCGTCAAGGCGCGCGCTTATTCTTCAGTTTCCCTACCAAGCGCGCGCTTCAAAGTCCGCATGATCCCGGGCTGGCTGCGGATGTCGTCGAGGTGTTCCAGTAAGGCAACCGCCTCGGAGATGGTGGCCACCGGCCGCACGCCAAGCCGCTTCGCTCCGGCCGGCACGTCCTTCAAGTGGCCGTGCCACACCAGGATGACCTTGGCCTTCGACTCCACTGCGATGTCGAGGCAGTTTTCCGGCCGGTCGTCGACGAAGGCGTCGAGCTGCAGCGCGTCGGCGATCTTGCCGCGCGAGCGCTGCACCACGTAGACGCTGGGGTATTGAAAGCCGTGCGCTTCCAGCCAGCGCTGCGACTGCAGCTGCGTCATCTCGCCCGCGGTTGACGGCCTGGTCGTAAAGAAGATCACTTCCCACCGGCGCTCGGTCGCCGCCTTCGCGATGCGCGCGATAATCCCCGGCTCCAGCTCCGGCAGCATGGTCCAGAAGTTCTCGATTTTTTTGACGTGGTCCCACAACTGCATCTGCTGGCGCGCGGTCAGGTGCAACTCTTCCATCGCGCTGGCGGTGTCTTCGGCACGCGGCGGGGGCGAGTCGCTTCCCGCCACCGGAGTTTTGGCTTCGCTGGAGATTGCGGCAGGCACAGGAGCCTTGAACGCGGCTTTCGCCAGGGTCTCTTCGCCGAACAGCTTGAGCGCTTCCTGGTGCAGCGTCGAGTACATGTCGGCGACGGTGCCGTCGAGGTCGAATGCAACGCGCAACGGCATCAGCTCTGCACCGTTGGCACTCTAGGCACCCTTCCCCTGGGCACCCTACGCACCGTACGCACCCGTACGCACCGTGTGTTAGGCACCATGGCCTTGGGCCACTCCTCGCGCGTCGGACTGATGTTGAAGGAACCAGTCGTAAGTCTGTTTAATTCCCTCTGCGAGCGGAATCTTGTGTTTCCAGCCGAGCGTATGCAGCCGCGAGACATCCAGCAGTTTTCGGGGCGAGCCATCCGGCTTCGAGCGGTCGTAGACAATGGTGGCGGCGGGGTGGACGACCTGCCTGATCATCTCCGCGAGCTCGCCGATCGACAGGTCTTCGCCAGTCCCCACATTGATATGCATCGCATCGTCATAGCGTTGCATCAGGAACACGCACGCGTCGGCCAGATCGTCGACATGGAGGAACTCGCGCCGTGGCGCGCCGGTGCCCCAGATGGTCACCTCGGTGCGGCCTTCTTCCTTTGCATCGTGGAACTTGCGAATCATCGCGGGCAGCACGTGCGAGCTGGCGAGGTCGAAGTTATCGTTGGGGCCGTAGAGGTTGGTCGGCATCGCCGAGATGAAGTCGCTGCCGTACTGCGTGCGGTAGGACTGGCATAACTTGATGCCGGCGATCTTCGCGATCGCGTAGGCCTCGTTGGTCGGCTCGAGCGGTCCAGTCAGCAGCATCTCTTCGGTCATCGGCTGCGACGCCCCGCGCGGGTAGATGCACGAGCTGCCGAGATACAGGAGCTTCTTGACGGCGAAGAGGTGCGCTGAGTGCACGACCGTGGCGTGGATCATCATGTTGTCGTAGATGAACTCCGCCGGGCGGGTCGAGTTCGCCATGATGCCGCCCACGGTGCCGGCGACGAGGAACACGAACTCGGGTCGATTGGCGCGGAACCAGTAGTTCACCGCCGCCTGGTCGCGCAGGTCGAGCTGATCGCGCGTCGCGGTGAGGACACTTTTGTACCCGAGATCCGAGAGGCGCCGAAGGACGGCGGAGCCTACCAAGCCGCGGTGGCCTGCGACGAAGATTCGGGATTGGGGCGTCATCACCGCGTTGGTCGCGAGGAGCTTGAGCCCGGGTGCGGCTTGGGCGGCCCTCCGAATCTCGTCAGTCACAGACTGATTCTACGCCTGTGCGCGGGGCCCGCGGCGCGCCGTGTCATCTTTAGCCATTCGTGGCTTGATTCCAGACCGCGCTGAGCGGAACCGCCATGGCTCGGCCTACGGTGGCCGCAACCACCTTGAATATTGAGCTATATGCGCTCAATATTCAATGTATAATGCCGGTCGTGATTCCGCGGTCCGCTCACCTCGCGCGCCTGGCCGCGCTGCAGCGCCAGTTCCCGGTCGTGGCGCTCCTCGGCCCCCGGCAGGTCGGCAAGACCACGCTCGCCAGGCAGATCGCGGCCCGCGCTCGAGGCTCGTCGCGTTTCTTCGACCTCGAAAGCGTGGAGGATCTGGCGCTGCTGGCCGACCCGCTGCTGACGTTACGTCCGCTCTCGGGGCTGATCGTCCTCGATGAAGTGCAGCGTCGTCCCGAGATTTTTGCGGCGTTGCGCGTGCTCGTGGACGAGCCGGGGGTCCGGCGGCGCTTCCTGGTGCTCGGAAGCGCCTCGCCCGAGCTCCTGCGGCAGAGCTCGGAAACTCTGGCGGGGCGCATTGCGTACCACGAGCTTGCCGGGTTCGGCCTCGATGAGCTCGGCGTGGCGCACGCCGACCGGCTGTGGCGCCGCGGCGGGTTTCCGGGGTCGTACCTCGCCCGGTCAGAGGTCGAGAGCCGGCGGTGGCGAGAAGAACTGATTCGCACCTACCTCGAGCGGGATCTGCCGGCGCTCGGCCTCAGGCTGCCAGCCCCGGCGTTACGCCGGTTCTGGATGATGCTCGCGCATTATCACGCGCAGGTGTGGAACGCCTCCGAGCTGGCGCGGGCGTTCGCGGTGGCGCACACGACCGTCCAACGCTATCTCGACGTGCTCTCCGCCACGTTCATGGTGCGTCAGCTCCAGAGCTGGCACGAGAACATCGGCAAGCGTCAAGTCAAGGCGCCGAAGATCTATCTTCGCGACAGCGGCCTGTTGCATGCGTTGCTCGGCCTGTCGGACGCCAGGGCCCTCGAGACGCATCCGAAGGTGGGCGCATCGTGGGAGGGCTTCGCGCTCGAGGCGGTGATCAGCCGGCTGGGGGCGCGGCCGGAGGAGTGTTTCTTCTGGGCCACGTATTCCGGCGCCGAGATCGATCTGTTGATCGTCCGCGGCCGCCGCCGAATTGGCGTCGAGTTCAAGCGGACCACGGCGCCCGCGGTGACGCGGTCCATGCACATTGCCGCGGAGTCCTTGCGCTTGGATCGAGTGTATGTCGTACACGCTGGGAGCCAGTCGTTTGAACTGGCCCGTGGCATCACGGCCGTCGCCTTCACGCGATTGCTCGACGACCTGAAGCCGCTCCGCTGAGTCCGACCGACGTAGGAGCTGACGTTGTTCGGGAAGGTCAGCCCTCGAGCTTTGCCTCCAGCCATGGGGGAAGCGGATCGACCCTCGTCACGCATTGTCCACGGGCATGTTCGAATCTCGCCACTAACCGGTACGGGTGGAGGAGATCGCTGTTGTCGAAGACCAGGACGTGCGGCAGGATCCGAATGGCGGCGTGAAGATTTGCCACGGTGCGCGGAAAGCGTGATTGCAGTTTCTCGGGCGGAACGTCATGGCCACCCTGCGTCACGCGCATCGCGACGCGTTCGTCCGACTGCTCTGCGCTCGCGATCCCGATGTAGCACAAGACGACCGTGTAACCGTCCGAGGCGGTGTCGGTCAGCAACGACAGCTTGTCGCCGACCGGATCGGAGAACACCGTTTCGAAGACGAAGCTGTCGCGGCGGCGTTCGAGGGCGTGGCGCAGGGCGCCGGCCATAGCCATCGCCTCGGCGGCGTTGAGTCCCAGTTCCAGGGCCAGCACGTCCGCGTTGACGAAACGCAGTCCTGCGGGCGCCAGATGCGCATGATAGAAGGTGGTTTTGCCGGCGCCGTTTGGACCCGCGAGGGCGACGACGATGGGCCGCTCGTCAAAGGCCGGGGAGGTTGTCACGGTACCGCTTGGAAGCGGCGGTCGACGAAGCGGCCTACGGTGCGAGTGCCGTCCTCGTCGATGCGGACCAGGACGCCGGGCCGGTCGGGCGTCGGTTCGTAGTGGGGGAAAGGCCGGCTGTCCAGAAAGTCGATCACGCGTTGTCTGCCTTCGGGTCCATCCACGGAGGCGAGGCAAGCGGAAAGAGGCTGAACCTTGCCTGCCTTGCGGAGGGCCATCACCGTCGTGCCCTGCAGCAGCGGCTCCACTGCTTGACCGAGTTGCGCCCAGAATTCGATCTGCCCGGCGATGGAGCGTTCGAGCAACTCTCCGGCCAGCCGGACATCAAGCACGAGGTCGTCAGATAGTTTGACTGGCTGGCTCATAAATTCAATGGTAGCAAAACGCTACCGCCGGCCGCAAGCAAGGCTGATCGTGATCCTCGACGATCTCCAGCACGCCTCTAGGCACCTGAGGCACCGTACGCACCTTAGGCACCTTCGTTTAGCGGGCGGTTCTTGACTTTGTATAGACGCATGTCTAGACTTATCGTATGCGTGGGACTCGGGCGAAGGTGTTTCAAAATGGGGGAAGTCAGGCAGTTCGCCTTCCCAAGGCATGCCGCTTTCCCGCGCGGGCGGAAGTACTGGTTCGCCGGGAGGGCCGCCGCGTGATTCTTGAACCGGCGGATGAATGGCCAGAAGAGTTCCGCGCGTGCCTTGGCGCGTGGCGTGGGGCGATTCCGCGGCCGCGGCAGCGACGGGTCAGCGACGTTCGGAACCCGTTGGCCTGATGCCGGAGTTCATGCTCGATACCGACACGGTGAGCTGGGCCCTGCGCGGGCGCGGGGCCGTGTCCGCGCGTGTGCTGGAGCATCGGCCGTCGCAACTGTGCGTCAGTTCCATCACGCTGGCCGAGTTGCGCTTCGGTGCGGATGCCAAGGGGTCTCGCAGGCTCCACGGCCTGATCGACACTTTCGTGGCAACGGTTGCGGTGCTGCCGTTCGACGAGGCGGCGGCCGACCGGTTTGGGCCGGTGGCGACCGCTCTGGCGAAACGGGGCGAGCCCATTGGCACATTCGACACGCTGATCGCGGCCCATGCGTTGTCGCTGGGGCTGACCCTGGTGACCAACAACATCAAGCATTTCCGGCGGGTCGTGGGGCTGGAGACCGCCAACTGGGTCTGAGCCACCGCCGCGTGCAGCTCAATGGCCATGTCGTGCGATACTGGGCTCTGGAGAAGTCGGCATGAAAGCCGTTGAATCACTCGGCAGGGTCGAGCGTGAGCTCTCGAACGCCAGGTGACGCGACTGGAACGAGTCGCCCTGCCCGGCGCGATGCCAGGCGTCAACGAACCGGCGCGCGGCTTCCTCCTCCATCTGGCCGCCAACCGTGATCTTCACGTCACTCAACATAAAAGCCAAGCGGGCAGTCATTCGCCAACGCCCTCAAGAGCGAGGTCCAAAAGCTTGCCGTCCACGAACATTCCCGCCTCAACCAACTTCGTGACCCACGGCGTTTATGACCCACGCTTCACTCACGGTGTGGAGCGAGCCCTGACGATCTGGATGGACCCGCATTGTTCGCACAGACCACGAGCACCAGTTTGGATCTTGACTATCTTATCACATGTGATATTTTTATAACTATCTCGTGTGGCGTTGACGATTCGCGAATACCTGACGGCGAGCGGCAAGAACCCTTTTCGGGAATGGCTACACGCGAGAGACGTCGCCGTGAGGGCCCGTCTTCAAGCGCGGTACCTGGAGGCGAAGCGACATGGCAAGGCGAAGTAAAGATTGGAATGCCGGGCTGGCGGAGGATCTTCGGAATCAGGAATTCGCCCGCGAGTTCTTGCTGGCAGCGATCGACGAAGGAGTGCCGCTCCAGCTCGCGCTTGCCAAGGTCGTACGAGCGATGGGCGTCAAGGAGTTTGCGACAAGGGTCCGGATGGCGAGCCCGAACCTGTTGCGAACGATCGACCCCCGTCACAATCCCACGCAGGAAACGCTGAATCGCCTGCTCAAGCCGTTTCGCTTAAAGCTAAGCTTGGCCCCAATCGACCGGCCGAAAGGGGGTCGCGCGGCTTAAAGAGCAGGTGATGGATGCCTATCTTGTCGGGCTCGCCCGGCATCATCGGGGCTGGGTTGCCACCTTCGACGCCCGTCTTGCCGCCCACGCACGGGAGGATGGAGAGGTGGCGCTCATTAGGAGGCTGACGTTGTTCGGGAAGGTCAGCCCTCGAGCTTTGCCTCCAGCCATGGGGGATTAAACCTTGGAATCATGGACAGTGTGCGACGCACCTTGGCCCTTAGGCACCCTGTTTGTGGCCGCCAGGTCCCCGCCAGCAGCGCTTCAACTGGGATGCCGCATAGTGGCAGTGCGTCCGGGGCGATCGACTCGCCTGAGCGGTGCTGCTGATGCCGTTGATAGGCGCCTCCGGAAGGCGCGCTGGCGCGCGTCACGGTGCCGGTGGTGAGATCGACCAGCCAGTATTCCCGCACGCCGGCGGTTGCGTACAGTCCCGCTTTCACGTCGCTGTCGTAGTCGATAGACGACTCGGCGACCTCGACAATCAGCAGGATGTCAGCGGGTCCCGGCAGGCGGGACGCGTAGAAGTCGGGTTCTGGCCGCAGCAGGACCAGGTCGGGCTGTGGCTCACTCGAGAGATCGAGT
>JAUSDY010000059.1 GCA_030650395.1 Acidobacteriota bacterium
GGTGGCGTAGGCGGCCACGCCGCCGCCGACCAGCACGATCGCGCCGATCGTGACGAGCAGGGTGCGCTGGTTCTCGCCCAGCCAGCCCTGCGCCTGTCCGAGCGCCATGGCCAGCTCGTTATCTTTCAGGTGATGCCGTTCTGTCGTCTTCATGTTCGATATCGCTCTTACTTCCTGGACTGCCATTCGGCCAGCATGCGCTGGCACTCTTGCTCGGCGGTTTCTCCCCGCCCGTTCTTCCACCGGTTCGACTGGACGGGGCGGATGTGCGTGACCGGAAAACAGTCGACGATCGCCATGCCCTGAGACTTGAGAATATCATTCCACAGGTACTCGAGTCCCCAGCCGAGCTCGCTCAGCGTGAAGGTCGGGGCGCATTTCTCCAGCGCCTCGTGGCTGAGAAACGGCGCCATGATCTCCACGAAGTCAGTCGCGCGGACGTAGCTTCCGGGATTGGCCTTTGAAAACTCGTGCGAATAATGGCTCCGCGCCGTCAGCGCGGGTTGATAGAGGTTCAACTGGAGCAACTCACCGAGCTGAAACAGCCCGTTCAGCGTGTCGACCGAGGCGTCGATGTCTTCGTCGATGAACGCGTAGATCCGGTAGCCGGGGATGCGCGGCAGCAGCTTCGCCACCGTCGGCCATTTGTGGCCCTTCTCCGAGAACGAGAACTCCGCCTGCTGCGCCGCTTTCGAGAAGCGCCCGTCGCCGGTCCAGTCGTTGACCGCCAGATCGAACAGCCGCGACGGGTTCACGAAGTCGCCGGCGAACTCGCCCCATTTCGCCGGTGTGTAGACGCAGTAATCTCTCGGCATTCTTTTTACAGGAGGTCAGGAGGTCAGGAGTATTTTGGGTTAAGTCTCCTGGTCTCCTAACCTCCTGTTATTCCGGTTTTCGTGTCGAATGGTGCGCCTGACAGGAATTGAACCTGTGACCCCCGGTTTAGGAAACCAGTGCTCTATCCAACTGAGCTACAGGCGCCAATAGTGTTGTGGGTACCCCTTAAAGGGGTGCCCTACGAGTTTCAATATCGCAACACAGAATAAACCGGCTCGCCTTCGAGTTTGGCCCGGCCGTTGAGAAAATCGAGCTCGATCAAAAAGGCCGCGCCGATCACCTTGCCGCCCACTTTGCGCACCAGATCGATCGCCGCGCGCGCGGTGCCACCGGTCGCCAGCACGTCGTCGACGATCAGAATCCGATGATCGGTCGGGCACGCATCCTGGTGAATCTCGAGCGCGTCGGTGCCGTATTCGAGGTTGTAACTCTCCTTGTGCGTCAGCGACGGCAGCTTGCCGGGCTTTCGAATCGGAATGAAGCCCGAGCCGAGCGCGTTGGCCACGGCGGCCCCGAGAATGAAGCCGCGGCTCTCGATGCCGACGACTTGATCGATGTCCTCGCCCATGTACGGCGCCGCCAGCGCGTCGATCGTGTCGGCGAACCCGCGCGCATCGCTCAGCAGCGTGGTGATGTCGTAAAAGAGAATGCCCTTCTTGGGAAAGTCGGGGACGTGGCGAATCTTGGCCTTCAAGTGATCCATCAGCGAATCTCGAATCCTGTGTCGTGCCCTGTGGGTCCGGTATCGTCCACCGTGACTTGCGCCACCCGCGCGCCCGAGGGGCCGCGGCGCAGCGCCATCTCAAATCGATCGAGCGCGGCGTCGTCGCCCTCCGCCTGCGCCTCGACCCGTCCGTCCGGCAAGTTGACGACGTAGCCGTGCAGGCCTTCGCGCCGGGCCGCGTCGAGCGCGAAGAAGCGGAAGCCCACGCCTTGCACGCGTCCGCTCACCAGGAACCGTCTGGCTACGCGCATCCGCCCATTGTAGCCCAGCCGCGCGCGGCGTGGCCGTGTGGCTTGACGCGCTGATTACAGAAGCGCATCATCGTACTAGCTGAATCCGCCACCGGCGGAACGGGGGACCCACTCATCGGGGCGAATCGCGCACGCGACAGAGACCACCACCTCTGAGCCCGACAGCTAACCTCGCAGGCACGTGGAGGCTTTGTTGTTCGATCTCAAGCGCGCAGTTGTCGGCCGTCCGATCGCCAGTTATCACGCCGATCATCACCGCTTCGGGCTGCTCGGTGGGCTTGCGGTCCTGTCGTCCGACGCGCTGTCGTCGGTCGCGTACGCGACCGAGGAGATCTTGCGCGTGCTCATGGTCGGCGGCGTCGCCGCGCTGAGCCTCGGGCAACCGGTCAGCCTCCTGATCGCCACCCTGCTGGTCGTTGTGGTCTTCTCGTATCGCAAGACCATCCACGCATATCCCGGCGGCGGCGGCGCGTACATCGTCGCGAGAGACAACCTCGGTCCGACCTTCGGGCTGGCGGCGGCCGCAGCGCTGCTGATCGACTATACCCTCACGGTCGCGGTCAGTATCGCGGCGGGCGTGTCGGCCATCGCCTCGGCGCTGCCGTCGATGCATCTCAACCGCGTCGCGCTCAGTCTCGGCTTCATCGCGATGCTGATGATGGGTAATCTGCGCGGGCTGAGAGAGTCGACGAAGCTGTTCGGTATCCCGGTGTACGTATTCGTCGGCGTCATGTTGTCGTTGATCGCCGCCGGCGGCTACCAGGTCTTGACGGGATCGGCGGTACCGGTCGAGCCGGTCGATCCGCTGCCCATATTGGGTACCGGCTCAATCACGCTCTTCGTCCTGCTCTCGGCATTTGCCAACGGCTGCACGGCCATGACCGGCGTGGAGGCCGTCTCCGACGGCGTGCCGGCGTTCAAGGCGCCGTCGGCGCAGACGGCGACGCGCACGCTGATCCTGATGGCCGTGCTCGCCATCACCATGTTCGTCGGCATCAGCTTTCTGGCACACGCCTATCAAGTCGTGCCGAGCGAGACGGAGACGGTCGTGTCGCAACTGGCGCGCGGCGTCTTTGGCGGCCGCAACGCTCTCTACTACATCGTCCAGGCGGCGACGATGCTGATTCTCGTGCTGGCGGCGAACACGGCGTTTGCGGATTTCCCGCGGCTGGCGTCGATCGTGGCGCGCGATCGCTACATGCCGCGCCAGTTCATGAACCTCGGCGACAAGCTGGCCTTCTCGAACGGCATTGTCGCCCTGAGCGTGGCGGCCGGGGTCCTGTGCGTCGTCTTCGGCGGCGATCCGCACGCGTTGATCCCGCTCTATATGATCGGTGTGTTCCTGTCGTTCACGCTGTCGCAGACCGGCATGTTCCTGCGGGCACGGCGGATACGCGAGCCGGGTTGGCAGGTCAGCGCCGCGATCAGCGGGGTCGGCGCCGTGGTGACCTTCGTCGTGTTACTGGTGGTCGCGATGACCAAGGGCCTGGACGGCGCGTGGATCGTCGTGGTCCTGATTCCCTTGCTGTCGATGCTGTTTCGCTCGACGCGTTCGCATTACGACGCCGTCGCGCGTCAGCTGTCGCTGTCCGGTAAGACCGTGGATACGACCGCGCGCGGGCACATGGTGATCGTGCCGATCGGCGGCGTGCAGCGGGCGGTGGTCGAGGCGCTCGGCTACGCCAGCTCGCTGTCGAACGACGTTCGAGCCGTCTACGTCAATGTGTATCCAGACGCGCTGGAAGCGCTCAAACGCGATTGGCCGCACTGGGGCTCGCACGTCAAGCTGGTGGTGCTGCAGTCGCCCTATCGATCGATGACCGAGCCGCTGCTCGACTACATCGATCGCATGCGGATCGAACATCCTGATGACTACATGACGGTCGTGCTGCCGGAATTCGTGGTCAAGCACTGGTGGCACCATCTGCTGCACAACCAGAGCGCGCTGACGCTGAAGGCGGCGCTGCTGTTCCGCAAGCGGATCGTGACCACGTCGGTGCCGTTCCATCTAGAGGAGTAAGCAGAGAGGGGCGTCGCTTCCGGTAGAATACCGGGTCGTGAGCGGAGCCCTGTGTTCGAAGAGCTGAAGCGGTTCGTCGTCGGCGCCCCCATCCCGTCCTTCCACGCCCACCACCAAAAGCTCGGCATGCTCGCCGGTCTGGCCGTGCTGTCGGCCGACGCCTTGTCGTCGGTGGCGTACGCGACCGAGGAAGTCCTTCGTGTGCTGGCCCAGGGCGGCGCCGAGGCGCTCCAGAACGGCCCGGTCATCGCGGGCCTGATCGCGCTGCTGCTCTTGATCATCGTCTCGTCGTACCGGCAAACGATCTTTGCCTACCCGCAAGGCGGCGGCGACTACGTCGTCACCAAGGAGAACATCGGCACGTCGGCGTCGCTCGTGACGGCCGCCGCCCTGCTGATCGATTACACGCTGACCGTCGCCGTCAGCATTGCCGCCGGCGTGTCGGCGGTCACGTCGGCGCTGCCGAACCTGCACGTCGGCCGTGTGCCGATGGCGCTGGCGTTCATCGCGCTGATCGCGATGGGCAACCTGCGCGGTGTTCGGGAATCGGCCAAGCTGTTCGGCATTCCGGTCTATTTCTTCCTGGGCAGCATCTTTGTGCTGTTGATTGTCGGTGCCTGGCGGGAGTTCTTCGGCACGGCGGCGCCGTTCGAGCCGGCCGAACCGGTGGCCTTCCTGGGCACCGGCACCATCACGACTTTTATCCTGCTGACGGCATTTGCCAACGGCTGCACCGCGATGACCGGCGTCGAGGCGATTTCTGACGGCGTGCCGGCGTTCAAGGAGCCGGCCGCGCGCACGGCGGCGCGGACCCTGACGCTGATGGGGGGACTGGCGATCACGATGTTCGTCGGCATCAGCCTGCTGGCGTACCACTTCGGCATCGTGCCGGCGGAGAAAGAGACCGTGGTCTCGCAGCTGGCGCGCGCGATCTTCGGCGGGCGCAACGTCTTCTATTACCTGGTGCAGGCGGCGACGGCGATGATCCTGGTGCTCGCCGCGAACACGGCCTTTGCCGACTTCCCCCGCCTCGCCTATTTCGTGGCGCGTGACCGGTTCATGCCCCGGCAGTTCATGAACCTCGGCGACAAGCTGGCCTACTCGAACGGCATCGTCGCCCTCAGCATCGGCGCGGCGACCTTGATCATCGTGTTCCGTGGCGATCCCCACGCCCTCATCCCGCTCTACATGATCGGCGTGTTCATGGCGTTCACCCTGTCGCAGTCGGGCATGTTCCTGCGATGGCGCCGGCTGCGGCCGTCCGGCTGGCAGTTCCGCGCGATGATCAGCGGCCTCGGCGCCGTGGTCGCGGCCGTGGTGCTGGGCATTGTCGCCGTCACCAAGGCCCTCGAAGGCGCGTGGATCGTCCTCGTGCTGGTCCCGATTCTGACCTACGTGTTCCGGCAGACGCGCGAGCACTACGACAGCGTGGCGGCGCAGTTGTCGCTTGAGAGTGTCGAAGTCGACACGACACCACACGGACATATCGTGATCGTGCCGATCGGCGGCGTGCAGCGGGCGGTGCTCGAGGCGCTGCGCTACGCCAGCTCGCTGGCCAAGGACGTGCGCGCGGTGTACGTGAACCTGAACCCGGAGTCGCTGGATGCACTCAAGCGCGACTGGCCGCAGTGGGGCTCACACGTGAAGCTGGTGGTGCTGCAGTCGCCCTATCGATCGATGACCGAGCCGCTGCTCGATTACATCGATCGCATGCAGCGAGAGCACCCGGACGATTACGTGACCGTGATCCTGCCGGAATTTGTCGTGAAGCACTGGTGGCATCACCTGCTGCACAACCAGAGCGCCCTGACGCTCAAGGCCGCCTTGCTGTTTCGGCCACGCGTGGTGACCACGAGCGTGCCATTTCACTTGAAGAAGTGACACGGACGTTCTTCACGAGGGTTCCTCACGAGGGTTCCTCACGAGGGTTCACTGACGATTCTGAGTGCCGGCTTGACGAACCGTCAGGAAGAACCCCGGTGAGGAACCTCCGTGGGAACCTCCGTGAGGAACCTCCGTCAGGAACCTTCTAGAGTTCCACCTGCATCCCGATCTCGACGACCCGCTCGGGCGGAATGCGGTAGAAAGTCGTCGCGCGCAGCGCGTTTCTCGACATCATCACGAACAGCCGCTCGCGCCACAATGGCAGGCCCGGGCGGTCGGTCGCGAGCAGGGTTTCGGTCCCGAGGAAGTAGGTCGTGTCCGCGGGCACCAGTGGCCCGCCCGCGAACGAGGCCTGGGCGAGGGCGGCCGGCACGTCGGGATCCTCGGTGAAGCCGTAGCAGATGCGGACGCGGAAAAAACCCAGGCGAAGCGGCGTGACCGTCACGCGGTCGTCGGGCGCCACGACCGGTCCGTCGGTGGTGACGACGGTCAACAGGATGACCCGCTGGTGCAGGATCTTGTTGTGTTCCAGGTTATGCAGCAGCGTCGGCGGCGTGCCGTCGGGGTTGCCGGTCATGAAGACCGCCGCGCCGCTGACTCGATGCGGCGGCTTACTCGTGATGCCGTCGAGGAAGGTCTCGAGCGGGTGGAGCCGATCGACAAACCGCGAGGCCAGCAGCGCGCGGCCCTGCTTCCAGGTCGACAATGTCAAGTACAGCAGCACCCCGGTCGCCAGCGGGAACCAGCCACCCTCGGCGATCTTGGTGAGATTGGCGGAGAGAAAACCGAACTCGATGAACAGGAACAGCGCCGCCACCGAGCCGGCCATTCCGCGACTGACGCCCCAGGAGCCGCGCGCCACCAGGTACGCCAGCATCGTCGTAATCACCATCGTCGACGACACCGCGATGCCGTAGGCAGCCGCGAGGGCGCTCGAACTGCCGAAGCCGAGCACCAGTCCCACGGTCGCCACCATCAGCGCCCAGTTCACTTGCGGAATGTAGATCTGGCCGCGCTGGCTCGCCGAGGTGTGCGCGATCCCCATCCGCGGGCAGTAGCCGAGTTGTATCGCCTGGTGGGTCAATGAGAACACGCCGGAGATGAGCGCCTGCGATGCAATCACCGCCGCCATCATCGCCAGGATCACGAGCGGAATCAGCGCCCACGTCGGCGCCATCAGATAAAACGGCGCCGCGGCTGCCTCGGGCTTGATCAGGAGCATGGCGCCTTGCCCCAGGTAGTTCAGCAGCAGCGCGGGAAACGCCAGCGCGAACCACGCCAGGCGAATCGGCCGCCGTCCGAAATGCCCCATGTCGGCGTAGAGCGCCTCGCAACCGGTCACCACCAGGAACACGGAACCCAGCACGACGAAGCCGTGCGAGCCGTTGCGCATGAAGAAGCTCACGGCGTGGACCGGGTTGAACGCCACGATGACGTGTGAATTCAGACGAATCCAGGACAGACCCATCACCGCGATTGTGACGAACCACACGACCATGATCGGCCCGAACATCGCGCCAACCATGCCGGTGCCGCGCGACTGGATCACGAACAGGCCAATCAGGATGGCGATCGTAATCGCGACCACGTAGGGTTGGAAGATCGGCGTGGCGATGGTGAGGCCCTCGACGGCACTGAGGACCGAGATCGCCGGGGTGATCATTCCCTCGCCTGATAGCAGTGCCGCGCCGAACAGGCCCAGAGCGATCAACCGCGCCCGGCTCTTGCGAGTGGCATCGGGTTGCCGCGAGACGAGCGCCATCAACGCGAGCACACCGCCCTCGCCGCCGTTGTCGGCGCGCATCACGAAGGTCAGGTACTTGATTGAAACGACCAGGGTGAGCGACCAGAAAATCAGCGACAGCACTCCGAGCACGTTGGCCGGAGAGGGATCAATGCCGTGAGGACCGTGAAAACACTCCCGCAGCGCGTACAGCGGGCTGGTGCCAATGTCTCCGTAGACAATGCCAATCGCCCCGAGCGTGAGAACGGCGAGGTCGCGGCCCCGAGGCGCCGGCCTGGCGCCGGCATGACTCGGTGCGCTCACTTCGGCGGCGCCGGTGGCGCCGGCTTGGCCTTCGGGTCTACGGCGTCGAGCTTCTCGCGCTTCAGGGCGGCATTCAGCCTCGGCAATTCGGTCTTCAGGGTCTCGCGCATCTTCTGCAGCTGCGCGTCGAGCTGGGCCGACAGCTCGTTGAACACTGCCACGCTCTGATCGGTCGGCTTGCTATCAGCGCTTTCGATCACGCCCGAGAGTGCCGCGATCTTGTTGTTCAACCTGATCGGATAGTTCAGCGGGTCCTGGCCGCTGCGGTTCTTCACCTGGTAGGCTTCTTCCTCGACGAGTGTGAGCGGTACCAAGAGGCCGTCGGCCAACTTCTGGATCTCGACTTTCTTGCGCGGCGCTACCTTCTGCAGCCGCTGATTCACCTGGTCGCGCAGGTTGCGGATGTCGATCACCGCCTGGTTCGCTTCGCTGACCTTGTCGCGAACGCGCATCGACAGCCTGAATTGCTCGAGCAGATCCGCCTCGATGATGCCGGCTGCTCGTAAACGGGGATCGAGTCCCACCGTGAAATCGCGCGACTTGGTGTCGCCGTTTGCTGTGATGCGAATGGTGTAGCGCCCGGTCGGCGCGGCGGGACCCCGTTGCGGCGCCGCCGCCCACATGATCATCCCCGGGAAGACGGTGGCGCCGTCGTAGCGCATGTCCCAAGTGAAGCGATTGATGCCCTTCGCAGTCGTGACGCGCGCCGGCCCGGGATTGAACGGGTTATCGTCTCCCCCAGCCGCGCCCGCAGCCGGCTCGGCTTTCGGGGTGCCGGTGAACGTGCGGAGGACAGTGCCCTGCGCATCAAGGAACTCGACCTTGACCTCGTTGGCATCTTTGTTCAGGTAGTAGTCGAACGTGACGTTGCGATCGCGGCCGCGCATCGGGCTGAGCGGCTCGAACAGATGCAGGGCGTTGTTGGTCAGCTCCGCGCTGGCCTGCCGCAACACGCCGATGTTGTCGAGCACGTAGAAGCCGCGGCCATGCGTGCCGATCACCAGGTCGCGCTCTTCGGCGACGATGCCGTGGACGGGCGTGACGGGCAGGTTCAACTTCAGCGATTGCCAGCTGGCGCCGTCGTTGAACGAGATGAAGATTCCGTGTTCGGTGCCGAGATAAAGCAACCCGCGCCGCTTGGGGTCTTCACGAATCGTGCGCGCGAAGTCTGTTTCGGGGATGCCCGTAATAATCTTCTGCCAGCTCTTTCCAAAATCGGCCGTCTTATAGACGTACGGCTTGCGATCGCCGAGCTGGTAGCGATTGCCGGCCAGATACGCCACGCCGTTCTGATGGGGCGACGCCTCGATCAGGCTGATGCGCGTGAACTCAGGCAGATCCGGCGGCGTGACCTTGCTCCAGTTCTTGCCGCCATCCTGCGTCACATGCACCCAGCCATCGTCGGAGCCGGTCCATAGGGTGTTGGCGTCCTGACGTGACGGCGCGATGGTGAACACCACCGCGTAGGTTTCCACGCCGGTCTGATCCTTGGTGATGGGCCCGCCCGAGGCCTGCATGCTCTTCGGGTCCGAGCGCGTCAGGTTCGGGCTGATCTTCTGCCAGTTCTGCCCGCCCGTCGTGGTGCGATAGACGTGCTGCGACGAGGAGTACAGGACCGTCGAATCGACCGGCGAGAAGACGATCGGGAACGTCCACTGGAAACGCTCCTTGATGTCGATCGACGACCACCCCATCGGGTTGTCCGGGTAGATGTTGACGGCCCGCTGCTGGCCGGTTTCGCGATCGAGACGGGTGAGGTAGCCGCCGTAACTGCCGGCATAGAAGACGTCGAGGTCGTTCGGGTCCGGCGCGATGTAACCGCTCTCGCCGCCGCCGACCGCGTAGAAGATCGGCGGCAGGCTGCCCTCGCCACCGCCCGGATTGGCCTGGCTGCCCACGCACGCCGTGCTGTTGTCCTGCTGCGCGCCGCAGATGTGAAACGGCGTGTGCTTGGTGGTGAAGACGTTGTAGAACTGCCCGGTCGGGATGTCCTGGCCGGTCCACGTCTGCCCGGCGTTGACAGAGATGTTGGCGCTGCCGTCGTTGGACTGGACCATGCGCTTATTGTCGGCGGGCGAAATCCACAGGTCGTGGTTGTCGCCGTGCGGCACGCGGATGGTGGTGATCGTCTTGCCGCCGTCGGTCGATCGGAAGAACTGGACGTTGAGGACATAGACCGTGTCCTTGTTCACCGGGTCGGCATTGACGCGGGTGTAGTAAAACGCGCGCTGCCGCATGTTGCGGTTGTCGTTGATCAGCTTCCACGTGGCGCCGGCATCATCCGAGGCGTAGAGGCCGCCGGCGGCTTCATTTTCGATGATCGTGTAGACGCGGTTGCCGTCCGCACCAGAGACCGCAACGCCGACCTTGCCCCAGAGGCCGGTCGGCAGACCGGGGTTCTTCGTGATCTCGGTCCATGAATCGCCGCCGTCAGTGGACTTGAAGAGCCCGCTGCCCGGGCCGCCGCTCGACATGCTCCACGGCGTGCGATGGGCTTCCCACAGCGCGGCGAACACCACGTTCGGGTTCTTCGGATCGATCGACAGATCGACGCCGCCGGTTTTCTCGTCGCGGAACAACGTGTGTCGCCAGGTCTTGCCGCCGTCGGACGACTTGAAGATGCCGCGCTGCGGATGTTCGTTGTAGACCTGGCCGAGCACGGCCGCGTACACGACATCGCAGTTGGTGGGATGGACGCGGAGGCGCGCGATGGCCTGCGATTCGCGCAGGTCCGTGAGCTGATCCCATTTCACGCCGCCATCGGTCGTCTTGTAGACGCCGTCGCCCTGGATGATGTTGCCGCGGAACTGGGTCTCGCCGCCGCCGATGTAGACCACGTCGGGATTCGACTGGCACACGGCCAACGACCCGATGGACGACGTGTTGATCTTCCCGTCGGTCATGGGCGACCAGTTACTGCCGCCGTCCGTGGTCTTCCACGCGCCGCCGCCGGTGGCGCCGAACCAGTACTCCATCGGCCGCGCGTCGGTGCCGCCCACCGCCAGCGACCGCCCGCCGCGTGCGGGGCCGACGCTGCGCCAGCGCATGCCGCTGTAGAGGGAGGGGTCGACCGTGGAGCTGCCCTGGGCTGAGGTGGATGGCGCGAGCGAGATGATTCCGGCAACTGCTGAGACGGTCATCACGCCGATTACCAGGGATCTGTTCAGGAATTTCATAAGGCGATTCTATCTGAGACCAGTTACGGACGTTAGTTGCGTGGTCCACGTGGACAGTCACTGCCGCGCGAGCCGGATCAGCCCGAACACGTTCAAGAACATGATCCGCAAGCGCCGTACCAGCGCCAGTGTGACTCCGGTGACGGGATTCAAGCCGAGCACCTGCGCCACGGCGCCGGAACCGGCCTCGTCGATGCCGAGGCGGTATGGGATGAACTTGAAGGCAATCGTGACGAACCGCCCGGCGCTTTCCATCAGGAACGCATCAACGAGCGTGGTCCCACCGCCGCCCGGCAGGTGCCTGAGGACGAGCCAGACCTCGGCAACGGCGGCGACATGAAATGCGGTCTCCCACCCAACGACCCTGCCGATCTGGGCGATCGGCCATTGCAGCACGCCGTAGATCCGTGATTCCACTTCACGAACCGCGTCCGCCGGGACCGCCGATTTGCCGGCGAGCCTTGTGACGAGCGGTGCGAGGTTCGACAGGATCGCCGGCTGCGAGCGCGCGGCCCAGAGTCCGACGACTCCGATCAGCGCAACGCCGACCACGATGAACTGGGCGACGTACTGCAGGGCGGGCGGGACCTCGGCGCGCTGAAAAAAGAACCACGTGCCGGTGAGCAGCACCACGGCCACCGAGGCGATGTAGAACGCGTTTTCGATCGCCACCGACGCGACGCTGGTCACCGTGGTGATCCGCGCGCGCGTCATCAGGATTTTTGTCGGCTCGCTGGCCAGCAGGCCGAGCGGTGTCAGATTGCCGGCCGCATCCGCGGCGAGCATCGCCCCGAACGCCTGACCGAAGGTGAGCTGCTCGGAGCCCGAGTTAGCAGCGACCATCCAGGCCCGCGCGCGGAAGGCCATGCGGCTGGCGCCGAGGATGACGACCAGGGCGAACCACCAGCCGACGCTGGCCACGCCGGCGACGACGTCGCTCCACCCCACACGACGGATCGTGTAGAACAGCAGGGCGGCGCCGACGATGGCGACGATGATGTTGAGGGCTGAGAATCGGGGGCGCATCTGTGCCAGAGGGAGCCTACAGCTTCTCTGATCCCGCGAGCCCGCTCAGTCCTCGGTCGAAGGTCCCGAGGGGCAGGTGCCCCGCTTTCCTCGCCATCTCCAGCAACAGGCAGTCGGAAAAGCGCACCTCCGGGCGGGCGCGAAACGAGTCGAGGGCAGCCTCGACGACATCAGGATCTTGCAGCGCGATGTGCTCGTGGTCGAGCAGCATGCGGATCGAGACCGCGAGTTCGGCGGCGCTTCGTCCGTAGACCTTGGTAAGCACCCAAGATGCTTCGGCGAGCGCGAACAGCGACACCCACACGCCGCGCTCGACGAACCGATCGGCGGCCGCGGCCTGCCGGGCATCGTCGCGAATGATGATGCGCACCAAAACGTTCGTGTCAATCGCGCGCATGGCGCTTCCGCATCCGCTGCCGGATACCCGCCTTCATTTCCGCAATGGACCGCCGTTGTGGCGGACCCTTGGGAAATAGCGCCTGGTGAATGTCCTTGGATGAATACCGGCCCATCCGCCGGACGACGATCTGCTCGCCATCGGCGTCCCATTCGATGACGGAGCCGGGCGCGAGGCCGAGGCGCCGCCGCACCTCGGCCGGCACCGAGATCTGTCCTTGAGCGGTGAGCTTGGAGTGAGCCAGAGCCATGGCATATATTACCACGGTAATGAATCAATGCGGAAAAACCCGATCTGGAGCCGCGACAGTTCCGGATCGTTGCTCGCATGGCCCGGACTGACGGGACGGCAGTATAATCCGGGCCATGGCCGAGCGACTCGTCGGCAGCAACTACATCACGCCAGACATCGTGGCCAAGGTCACCGGCCGCGCCCGGTATGCGGAAGATTTCCGCGCCGACGGCATGCTGTTCTGCAAGTTGTTATGCAGCGAGCGGCCGCACGCGCGCGTCCGGCAGATCGACACGACCCGCGCGCTGGCGCTGCCGGGCGTCCGCGCCATCATCACGGCGGAGGATGTGCCGCAATTGGGCGGCAGCACCGAGCACTGCCTCACCAATGAGCCGCTCTACGCGGGCGAGCCGATTCTCGCGGTGGCCGCCACCAGCGAAGAGATCGCCGCCAATGCGATCGAGCTGATTGACCTCGATCTCGAGCCACTGCCCCACGTCATCGACCCGATCGAAAGCTTGCGCCCCGGCGGTCCAAATGCCCGCACTGACGGTAACGTGTGGGCGCCCGCCTCCGACCTTCGAGGGCCTCAGGTCGCCCCGAGCCTGTCGAGGGGCGCCGAGGCTACGGCGGGCAGGCCCGCGGCGCCGCCAGCCACCGAAGTCGCGACGGGCAAACCGGCACCACCGCAGCCGCCGCGGCCATCGATTCAACGGCTCAAGTGGACCGACGCTGACTTCGCCGAGGCGGCCGAAGGGCGCATGCCGATGGGCAAGGCGCTCGAGGAATGGGGGTTTGGCGATCTCGACGCCGGCTTCAAGAACGCCGCCGTCATCGTCGACGAGACCTTCGTCGTGCCGTCAACCGGCCATCATCCGCTCGAAACGCGCAGCGCGATGGCGCTGTGGCAGAACGGCAAGCTGCACCTGCACTGCTCCACCCAAAGCGTCGTCCGCACCGTCGACGCGGTGGCGCGGTGGGTCGGCATCGAGCCGAAAGATGTCGTGCTGATCTGCGAGTACACCGGCGGCGGATTCGGCAGCAAAGGCGGCGGTGCCGTGTCGATGGCGATCCCGGCGCTGCTGTCGAAGAAGGCCAACGCGCCGGTGATGATGCGCATCAGCCGCGAGGAAGAAAGTTACATCGGGCGGGCGCGCACCAACATGGTCGGCCGCGCCAAGCTTGGCTTTGCGAAGGACGGGCGCATCCTCGCGCTCGATTTGTTCATCGTCCAGGACAACGGCCCGTACGGTCCGATGGGCGACCACCGTTCGGCCGGCAACGCGGCGTCGTTGATCTGGCAGCCGGCCGCCATGAGGTGGCGCGCGGTCAACGTGCTCACCAACACGCCGCCGCGCACGCAGCAGCGATCGCCGGGGCCGATGCAGGCCAACGGCATCATCGAAGGCGTGGTCACGAAGGCCGCGAAGCAACTCGGGCTGGACCAGGTCGCGATCCGCCGCTTGAATTCTCCTCAGGGCAAGGCGCTGTATGGCCCGCCCGACGCCAAGGGCGCGCGGCGTCACATCACCAGCGCGTTTGTGAAAGAAGCGCTCGACAAGGGCTCGGAAGTCTTTGACTGGAGCACGCGCGTCGCGCGCGCCGGGCAACGTCGCGGCTCAAAAGTCCGCGGGGTCGGCGTCGCGATCGGCCCGCACGGCGCCGGCTCGATCGGTTTCGACGGCCTGATGACGATCCGGCCCGACGGCCGGCTCCATGTTCAATCGGGCGTCGGTAATCTCGGCACGCACTCGGTGATCGATCTCGCGCGTGTCGCCGCCGACGTGCTCGAGATGCCGTGGGAGAAGGTCGAGGTCAACTGGGGCAACACCAGCAAGGGATTGCCGTGGACGTGCCTGTCGGTGGGCAGCCAGACCACGCATGCGATGACGCGCGCGAATCACGCCGGCGCGATGGACGCGAAGCGCAAGCTGCAGGAGATCGCCGCGAAGGATCTTGGCGGATCGCCGGACGACTACATGCTGGGTGGCGAGCGGGTATTTCGCCGGGGCAACCCGTCCCGGGGGCTGAGCTATGCGCAGGCCGCGGCGCGCGCCATCGAGCTGGGTGGTCGCTACGACGGACACGAGCTGCCGTCCGACATTCACGCGGTGACGAAAGCTGCCGCCGCGATTCATGCCGGCCTCGGGCTGATGGGCGTGGCGAAAGACGTCTATCCGCGCGACGGCGACACCTATTCATTCGTCGCCGGGTTTGCCGAAGTCGAGGTCGATGTCGAAACCGGCGTGGTGTCGCTGGTCGATTTCCTGGCGGTTGGCGATGTTGGGACCGTCGTGAACCCGCGCAGCCTGATCGCACAGATCAACGGCGGCTGCTGCCTCGGCATCGCGCACGCGCTGCACCAGAAACTCATTTACGATCCGCATTACGGCCTGTCGCTGGGCCGCCGCTTCCATTACAACAAGCCGATCACGATCCTCGACGTGCCGAACAACATGCAGGCCATCGCGCTCGACATGGCTGATCCGGAAACGCCGGTTGGCGCGCGAGGCGTTGGTGAGCCGCCGGTCGGCGCCGGTTTCGGCGCGGTGCTCAACGCGATCGCGGATGCGATCGGCGTGGACGCGTTTCGCCGCGCGCCGGTGACATCCGATATCGTCTTGATGTCGCTGACACACGGCAAGCGGATGCACGAACCGCTGCAGTCGCATATCTAAAGGCGAACGGCCTTCCCCCTCCGCGCCAGGGCGCTTCGGCGGGACAAGTCGGCCGTTCGTGGGAGTCGCGACCATCGAGTCACCACGGGCCGCGATCGTTCACGAAGATGTCCATGGCCCCGTTGGTGTCGGATCTCACGAGGCCGACAGCTTCGGAGACAAAGGCGATGACGCGGCCGCTCGCACTCAGTTGCGCGAAGCGACTGTCACCACCGGTCGCCTGCGTCTGGACGGGCTGTACCGCTCCGGGCGAGTCGGTCGCTGCGCTCATCCGACGGGTGTCGCCGGTGGTGCGGTCGTGCACGAAGACGTCGATGCGAGCGTTGGTGTCATCAGCGACGAGGTTGGTCGCCTCGGAATCGAACCCGACATAGCGGCCATCAGCGCTCAGCGAGGGAAAGCTGCTGCTGAGGTCGCCCTGGACGCCACCACTCGAGACGCTGACGCGGGTTGTTGCTCCGGTCTGGCGATCATGAGTAAACACGTCCCACGTCGAATTGGTGTCGCCCGGCACGAGCGCCACGTTCGATCCAAACGCAACGTAGCGGCCGTCGGCGCTGATCGCGGGTTGTCCCGAGCTGCCAGAACCGCGCGTGCCATCTGTGGCCGCGTCTGTTCGCGACGTCCGGCCGGTCTGGCGATCCCGCACGAAGATGCCGATGGTGCCGGGGAAACTGCCCGCAACGAGATTGCTGGCCAAGGATGAAAACACCACGAAGCGGCCATCCCCGCTCAACGCCGGGTCCAGGCTGTTGCTGTTCGCCTGGGCACCATCGTCGGCGACGCTCACGCGAGAGGTCTCGCCGGTCTGCCGATCGTGAACGAACACGTCGTACGAACCATTGGAATCATTCGGCACGAGGTTCGTGGCGGTAGAGACAAACGCGATGTAGCGTCCGTCGTGGTTGATCGCCGGAAAATAGCTCAGTCCGTCGGCCTGGCCCCCTGAGGTGGAGACGCTCACACGCGTGACAGCGCCCGAGACGAGGTCGCGCACGAAGATATCGCCGAGCCCATTGGTGTCGCCCTGAACCACGTTGGTGGCCTCGGATCGAAAGGCAACCACGAGGCCGTTTCCGCTGATCGCCGGGTTCGAGCTTCCGTTATTCAGTTGTGCCCCGCCGGCGGCAAGGCTGATACGCGTGGTTACGCCAGTAACGCGATCGCGAAGAAAGATGTCGCCGAGGTTGTTCGTATCGTTCGCGACGAGATTGGCTGCTGCCGACGCAAATACGACATAGCGGCCGCTGCCATCGATTGACGCTGCGCTGCTGGCGCCGCTGGCCTCCGTGCCGGCGGTCGAGATGCTGACACGATCGGTTCCCGCGAGGCGATCGTGCACGAAGACTCCTCCGCGGTAGCCATCGCGCCACCCCGGAAGATTGGTGCCGGGGGATGAGAACGCAACCATGCGTCCATCGGGCGTCATCGCGGGCTCGAGACTGCGGCCGTCCACAAATCCGCGCAGTAGAAGCGTGGTCGTTCCAGCCAGACGATCGCGGACGAAGAGATCCGGATAGCCGTTGGTGTCGGTCGACACCAGGTTCCTGGCCGCGGAGACAAAGACAATGTAGCGTCCGTCACTACTCAGCGATGGACTACCGCGGTCGTCGGGCGCAACGGTGCCGCCCAAGGCAGCCTGGCCGCCGCTGGTTGAAACGCTCACCCGCGTCGTTTGCGCGCTGGCGCGATCGTGAACGAACACATCCCAGTTCGCATTGGTATCGCCAGGAACCAGATTGGAGGCGAGCGACGGGAAGCGACGATGAGGCCGTTCGCGCTGATGGCGGGCGCCCAGCTGAATTGATCGGCCTGGCTGCCGTTACTGGCGACGCTGACGCGCGTCGTTTGCCCGGTGATGCGGTCGCGGACGAACACGTCAACCCGCGCGTTCGTGTCGCCGCTCACCAGGTTGGAGGCGCTGCTCAGAAATGCCACAAAGCGGCCGTCGCCGCTGATCGAAGGAAACGCACTCGAGCTGTTGGCCTGTTGTCCAAGGTTCGCGAGACTGACCCGCGAGGTCTCCTGGGCCTGCAGGTCGCGGACAAAAATATCCGACACTCCGTTGCTGTCGCCGACGACGAGGTTGCTGGCGTTGGATTGAAACACCGCGAATCGGCCATCGGCGCTGATGGCGGGGGTGCCGCTGTACGAGTTCGCCTGCCGGCCCAGGGTGGACACGCTGACTCTACTGGGCCTGCCGGTCTGACGATCGTGCACGAATGCGTCGGCGGCGCCGTTGGTGTCGAGGCTGACCAGGCCTGCGGCCGTTGAGCTGAAGGCGACGAATCGGCCGTCTGCACTGATGGAGGGGTGGCTGCTGCCCCCCTTCACTTGTTGGCCCGCGGCCGTCACGCTGATGCGTGTTGTGGTACCAGTCTGTTGATCTCGAACGAAGATGTCCCAGTTGGCGTTGGTATCGCCGCTCACAAAGCCGGAAGTTGGTGATGTAAACGCGACATACCGGCCGTCAGCACTAATCGACGGATATCTTCCAACGACACCCGCCGCGCCAGTGTGGTTTGGCGTGACGGAGATGCGCGTGGTGTTACCCCGTGTTGCTTTGCGACGCCGCAGGTGAGGACAGCGCCAGCAGCACGAGGACAGAAAGCACAATGCGTTTCATTGGCCCACCCGGACATTCAACCGCGTGCGCTCTGTGAATTCAGAATCGGTTGCCGTCAGCTCGAGCTCGTAGAGCCCCGGCGCCGAGAACGTCGCCTTCGTGCGCGCCGCGCCGGGAATCGTAAAGCTCACCGTGCCGGGGCCTTTCAACATCTTCCACTCGACCACCAGTGCTTTACCTCGCGGCAGGCCCTCGTCGTGCGCGCTGCCAAACAGGTTCAGCTCTTCGTTGAGCGCCACCGACAGCGTGGGCGGGTTGTTCGGCCGCGCGGTCACGCCGAGCACGCGCACGGTTGGCGCACGATTGAGGCAGACGCCGCGCGGCACCTTGGCGGAGTCGATCTTCGACAGCGCCGGCGCGCCTTCGACGAGATTCCAGTTCGATTGCAACATCCGCTCGCTGGTGCCGGTGCTGGTGCCCGCGTAGGCCAGCGTCCATTTCAGCTTGCCGTCGAATTCGGGGCCGACCACCATGACGCACTGGAAGCGCCAGTGGCCCGGCTTGAAGGTCGTCGGCTGCATGCGATCACCGGGGGTGGGAGCGAAGGTGTTGGCGGGACCGGGCTGCACGGTTACGACGTCGGCGTTATGGCTGAAGTAGGCGAACGACAAGGTGTAGCTGCCGTCGGGGTTCTTGAGGAAGCCGTCGTAGACCGGGTAGATGGGCTGGTTTTGCTGGGCGTGGGCCGCGCCCACGAGGAGAAAAACCACGGCCAAAGAGCATGCACCAGCCTTCATCCGACCCTCCTGAGGCACCCCATAAAGGGGTGCCCTACGCACCCCATAAAGGGGTGCCCTGCGCGGTATCGCGGTGCTAAAGTATGCCCGAGAGTTCGGAAAGCGCGCCACAGATTAGACGCAGATTAGTCAGGAGGCCTCATGGTCACCGCCAGGCAGCTCACCGGCGTCACGGGAATGGCCCTCGCCGCCGCCCTGCTGATCTTCACGCAGCCGGTCACTTATGCGTCCACCTTCGCGCAAAGCGCTACGGCGGACAAGCAGGCGCCCGCAGCCGCGCCGAACCCCACCTTCACCAAAGACGTGCTGCCGATCCTGCAGCGCTCGTGTCAGAACTGCCATCGTCCTGGCACGCCCGCGCCGATGGCGCTGCTCAACTACCAGGATGCGCGCCCGTGGGCGCGCGCGATCAAGCAGAAGGTCACCAGCCGCGAGATGCCGCCATGGCACATCGATCGCAGCATCGGCGAGTATCTCGAGGACCCGTCGCTGAGCGATCGCGAGGTCGCCTTGATCGCCGCCTGGGTCGATAGCGGCGCGCCTGAAGGCCGTGCCGCCGATGCGCCGCCGGCCAGGGTGTTTCCGCCGGCGACGGAATGGACCTACGGCCAGCCCGACCTGATCGTCCGCATGGCGAAGGGTTTCAAGATTCCGGCCAACGGTCCCGACTTCATTCCTGAAGAGGTCGTCGATCCCGGCATCACTGAAGATCGTTACGTGAAGTGGGTCCAGATCATTCCCGACGCGCATCGTGCCGTGCATCACTCGCACGTGTATGTCGATCTGCCGGAGGGAACCGACACCGCGGGCCTTGGCCTCGGCATGGGATCCAACGTCGGCAACTCGATGGACCTGATCGAGTACGGCGCAGGCAACGACGCCGACATCTTTCCCGACGGCACCACGAAGGTCCTGAAGAAGGGCGCGTTGTTTCGCTTCGAAGCTCATTACCATCCGTACGGCGAAGAGACGTTCGATCGCCAGCGCGTCGGCATCAAGTTTTATCCCAAGGGCGTCGTGCCGAAGCTGGCCGTGACCTCGCATCGCATTCGCACCGGCGTGGGCAACGACTGGGTGCTGAATCGCGAGCGCATCGAGGACCTGTTGCTGCGCGCGGGACACAAGCTGTCGATCGACGAGCCATCGATGCCGACCGGCGCGCTCGTTGCGGAGAACCCGCTCCATGCCGCCGCGTTGCTCAGCATTCCTCCCAACTCAGTTGTGCAGCACGAGCGCTTCTGGCCGCTGCCGAAGGCGGCTCTAATCGTCAGCTTTCAGCCGCATATGCATTTCCGCGGCTCGAAGATGATGCTCGAGGCGATTCATCCCGATGGCCGGCGCGAGATGCTGACCAGCGCGACGCACTACGAGCAGAACTGGCAGATCACCTATAAGTTCAAAACGCCGCACTTGTTCCCGGCCGGCACCATCCTGCACACCGTGTCGATCCACGACAACACGGCGAACAACAAGCACAACCCCGACCCGACCGCGTGGGTCGGCTGGGGCAGCCGGACGATGGACGAGATGGGACATGGCTGGACCGACGTCGCGTTCCTGAGCGACGCGCAGTATCAAGAGGAATTGGCGAAGCGTAAGGCTCAACGCAAAACCACCACCGACGTTCGCCAGTAGGCGCAGGAGTTCCCCATGAAGCGCATGATGGCCGCGTGCATCGCGGCCGGTATCGCAGTTTCCCTGACTTCGATCAACGCGCGACAGGCGGCTGTCGCCGTTGACGCCGACGACCTGGCCGGCACGGTCCGGAGCTCGAAAGGGCCCGAGGCCGGTGTCTGGGTGATCGCCGAAACCAGCGACCTGCCGACCAAGTTCTCAAGGACCGTCGTCACCGACGATCAGGGGCGGTACCTGATGCCCGACCTTCCGAAGGCGAGCTACAGCGTGTGGGTGCGTGGCTACGGCCTCGTCGATTCCTCGAAGGTGACGACCACACCCGGCAAGGCGTTGAACCTGACGGCGGTGATCGCCCCGAGCGCGCACGCCGCCGCGCAGTATTACCCTGCCGCCAACTGGCTCTCGATGCTGCGCATTCCCGAAGGCGCGGATTTCCCCGGCACCGGTCCGACCGGCAACGGCATTTCTCCCGATATGAAGAGCCAGGCGCAATGGCTTCGCGCCATCAAGTCCGGCGGCTGTACCGCGTGCCATCAGCTCGGCACCAAGGCGACGCGCGAAATCCCGAAAGAGCTCGGTAACTTCCCGTCGCTGTCATACGCCTGGGAACGCCGGCTGGCGTCCGGGCAGGCGGGCGGCAACATGATCGGCGGGCTGAACAACATGGGCAAGGAGCGCGCGCTGCTGCTCTTTGCCGACTGGACCGATCGCATCAACCGCGGCGAGCTGCCGCCGGTGCCGGCGCGGCCGCAAGGCGTCGAGCGAAACGTCGTGATCACGATGTGGGACTGGGCGGATCCGAAAGCGTACCTGCACGACGTGGTGTCGACCGACCGGCGTAACCCGACGCTCAACGCCAACGGCCAGCTCTACGGCGCGCTCGAGCTGAGCGCCGATTACATTCCGGTACTCGACCCGGTCTCGCACACCATCAGCCAGATCAAATTGACCGTGCGCGATCCGAATACACCCGCGGCCTCTCCGAAGATCCCGGCAGCCTCGCCCTACTGGGGCGAGGAAGTGATTTGGACCAGCAAGAACAACGTCCATAACCCGATGCTCGACGAGCGCGGCCGCCTGTGGCTGACCTCGGCGGTGCGCAGCCCGGACAACGCGGCGTTCTGCAAGGCCGGATCCGATCATCCGTCCGCCAAGCTGTTTCCATTGCAACGCTCCGGCCGCCAGCTCGCGATGTACGACCCGAAGACCAAAGAGCTCAAGCACATCGATACGTGTTTCGGGACGCATCACCTGATGTTTGCCGAAGACGCCAACAACACGCTGTGGACGAGCGGCGGCGGCCAGGTGGTCGGCTGGTTGAACCGGAAGATGTACGACGAGACCGGCGACGAGCAGAAGTCACAAGGGTGGACCGCGCTCATCATGGACACTAACGGCAACGGCAAGCGCGATGCGTATGTCGAGCCGACCGAGCCGGTTGATCCCACGAAGGACAAACGCTTCGGCGCGGCGTTCTATTCAGTGGCCCCGGCGCCCGATGGCGCCATTTGGGGAACCGTGCTCGGCTACCCCGGCCAGGTGGTTCGGCTCGTGCCCGGATCGAACCCCCCGGAGACGGCCCTGGCGGAAGTGTACGAGCCGCCGTATCTCGATCCGAAGGCGCCCGGCTTCTCACCGCGCGGTGGGGACGTCGATCGCAACGGCGTGTTCTGGGCGGCGCTGTCGAGCGGTCATCTCGCGAGTTTCGATCGGCGCAAGTGCAAAGGCCCGCTCAACGGTCCGAAGGCCACCGGCCAGCACTGCCCCGAGGGCTGGACGCTCTACACCGAGCCGGCGCCGCAGTTCCGCGGTGTGAGAGACGGCGGCAGCGTCGAAGCGAGTTACTACACGTGGGTCGATCAGTTCGACACCCTCGGCCTCGGCAAGAACGTGCCGATCAACACCGGCAACGCGTCTGAAGGACTGCTGGCGTTGAAAGACGGCAAGTGGGTGGTGTTGCGCGTGCCGTACCCGCAGGGTTTCTACACGAAATGGATGGACGGCCGCATCGACAACCCGAACGGCGGCTGGAAGGGCAAGGGCCTGTGGGCCACGGTGAGCACGCGCACGCCGTTCCACATGGAAGGCGGCAAGGGCACCACGAGCAAGGTGCTTCACTTGCAAATGCGGCCCGACCCGCTCGCGAAGTGATGCGGGCGCTCGTTCTTGTTTTGTTCGCGTCGATCACGCTGAGCGCGCAGCACGGCGCCACTGGCGGCGAATGGCGCACGTGGGGCGGCGACCTCGGCGCGACCCGCTACGCGCCGCTCGATCAGATTAGCGGCGCCAATTTCAGCACGCTCGAAGTGGCGTGGCGCTTCAAGACCGAGAACCTCGGCTCGCGTCCCGACTTCAACCTGCAAACCACGCCGCTGATGATCAACGGCGTGTTGTACGCGACAGCCGGCGAGCACCGCAATGCCGTGGCGATCAACGCGGCCACGGGCGAGATGCTGTGGATGCACCGGCTCGAAGAAGGCCGCCGCGCGCAGCTGTCGGCACGCCGATTGTCGGGCCGCGGCGTCGGCTACTGGACCGACGGCAAGGGCGACGAGCGGATCTTCTACGTCACGATCGGCTACCAGCTGGTCGGCCTCGATGCCAGGACCGGCGTGCCGCTCGCCGACTTCGGCGTGAAGGGCGTCGTCGATCTGAAGAAGGACGCCGATCAGGATCTCGATCCGGTTGATGGCGAGATCGCGTGGAACGGCGCGCCGGTGGTCGCCAAGAACGTCGTGCTCGTCGGCGCGGCGCATCGCGCCGGCACCACACCCGCCAGCCGCAAGAACGCCAAAGGCTACATCCGCGCCTACGACCCGCGCACCGGCAAGCGACTGTGGATCTTCCATACCATCCCGATCGCCGGCGAGTTCGGCAACGACACGTGGCTCGAAAAGTCGTGGGAGTACACCGGCAATACCGGCGTGTGGACGCAGATGACGGTCGACGAGCAGCTCGGCATCGCGTATCTGCCCGTCGAGATCCCGACCGGCGATTATTACGGCGGCCACCGGCCCGGTAATAACCTGTTCGGTGAAACGCTGCTGGCCGTCGATCTGCAAACCGGCAAGCGCATCTGGCATTACCAGTTCGTGCACCACCCGATCTGGGACTACGACATTCCGTGCGCGCCGATCCTGGTGGACATCACGGTGGGCGGCCGCAAGATCGCGGCGATCGCGCAACCGACCAAGCAGGGTTTCATCTTCGTGTTCGATCGCAAGACCGGCGAGCCGGTGTGGCCGATCGAGGAGCGCCCGGTCGAGCAAGGCTTGGTGCCGCGCGAGTGGTACTCGCCGACCCAGCCCTTCCCCACCAAGCCGCCATCGGTCGAGCGGCAGGGTTTTCTTGCCGATTACGCGATCGACTTCACGCCCGAGCTCAAGGCCGAGGCGCTGGCGCTGATTGCGAAGTACAAGATCGGCCCGCTCTACACGCCACCGATCGTGCGCGGGCAGGACGGCAAGGACGGGTTGCTGTTCATCCCGAACGGCCCGAACTGGCCGGGCGGCTCGTTCGATCCGGAAACCGGGATGCTCTACGTCTACTCGCACACGCTGGTGCGCGTGCTGTCGATGGTGAACGACCCGAAGCGATCCGACATGGCCTACATCAGCGACGGCAGCGCGTCGGAGGGTGGAGGCGGCGGGCTCAGCGTGCGCGGATTGCCGTTGGTGAAACCGCCATGGGGACGCATCACCGCGGTCGATCTGAACAAGGGCGAGATCGCCTGGCAGATCGCGCATGGCGAGACGCCTGATGCGGTGAAGAACCACCCGGCGCTCAAGGGCGTCACGATTCCGCGCACCGGCCGGCCCGGCGGCGCCGGCGGCAGCTCGGGCGGCATCGGCACGCTGGTCACCAAGACGCTGGTGATTTCGGGCGAGGGCGGCACCGTCGCGATGCCGGATGGCCAGCGCGGCGCGATGCTGCGTGCCTACGACAAGCGAACGGGCGCCGAGCTTGGCGCGGTCGCGATGCCCGGCGCGCAAACCGGCTCGCCCATGACCTACATGTCGGGCGGCAAGCAGTACATCGTCGTCGCCACCAGCGCTTCGACCAGGCCCGGCGAGCTCATCGCCTATAAACTCCCATGATCCCGATCCAGATGGCGCCCCTAAAAGGGGCGCCCTACGTTGACTTTGCTCGTAGGGCACCCTTTTATGGGGTGCCATTGGTTGTCGCGCTCTTTGTGGTGCCTCTGCTAGCCGACAAGTACGGCGACGTGGAGATCACGACGTTCACGCATTCGAGCATTCAACTTGAACATGCCGGAAAGGTCATCCAGATCGATCCGTGGAGCGTCGGCGATCTGTCGCGCGCGAAGCCGGCGGATCTGATCCTGATCACGGACGATGTGGGCCATCACCTGGATGTGAAGGCGATCGCGCGGGTGCGAAAGCCTGGCGCGCCGATTGTGATCGCGGCCAACGGCCGCCCGCAGGTTCCCGGCGGCATCGTGATGGCCAACGGCGAGACCCGTGAGGTGGCCGGCGTGAAGATTGAAGCCGTCGGCGCCTACGACATCAAGCCCGGCGATCCGTATCATCCGAAGGGTGAAGCGAACGGCTATGTCGTGACGCTTGGCGGCACACGCATCTACGTGGTCGGCGTGACCGAGTGCGTCCCAGAGGTCAGGGCCGTGAAGAACGTCGACGTCGCATTTTTTCCGCTCAACCTGCCGCTGGCACGCATGGAGCCGGCGGCGGCGATCGAATGCATTCAAGCCCTCGCGCCGAAAGTGGTCTACCCCTATCACTACGATCAGGAATGGGTGCGGCCCGTGCCCGCGGGCGGCTCGCGTCCCACACCGACGACACGTGGACTACAGGAGCTCAAGACCGCGCTCGAGCGCCGGAAGATTGAAGTCAGATTCGCGGACTGGTACCCGAAGTTCTGAAAGGTTCAGAAAGGTTCTGAATGGTTCTGAAAGGTTCGGTCTCAACACTCCTGGTTCTCGCCCTTGTGGCCACCGTCTCCGCGCAAACGCCGAGCGGTCCTCGGGCCGGCATCGACTGGCCCGGCTTCCGCGGCATCGCGGCGCGCGGGGTCGATGACGGCAAGGCCTTGCCGGTGAGCTGGAGCGTGCCCGAGTCGCGCTCGATCAAGTGGCGCGTGCCGGTCGCCGGCCTCGGGCACTCGAGCCCAGTGGTGTGGGGCGACATGGTGTGCACCGCCAGCGCCGTGAGCGGCACGCCCGACCCGCAGCTCAAGGTCGGTCTCTACGGCGACATCGGTTCCGTGCTCGACACCACCTCACATAAGTTCCTGGTGATGTGCTTCGACAAGAACACCGGCAAGCTGCGATGGGAGCGCACCGCGAAGACCGGCGTGCCGATCGTCAAGCGGCATCCCAAGTCGACGCACGCGAGCTCGACGCTCGCCACCGACGGCCGTCTCATCGTCGCGATGTTCGGCTCCGAAGGCCTCTACGCGTACGACCTGAAGGGCGGGCTGGTGTGGCAGAAGGATTTTGGAACGCTCGACTCCGGCTTCTTCATGGTGCCCGATGCGCAGTGGGGATTTGCCAGCTCGCCGATAATCCACAACGGCCGCGTGATCGTGCAAGCCGACGTGCAGAAAGGCTCGTTCGTGGCGGCGTTCGACGTGCGCACCGGCAAGGAGTTGTGGCGCACGGCGCGCGCCGACGTGCCGACGTGGAGCACGCCCGCCGTGGTGTCGATGAACGGCCGCGACCAGGTGATCGTCAACGGCTGGAAACATATCGGCGGTTACGATCTCGAAACCGGCAAAGAGCTGTGGCGCATGACGGGCGGCGGCGACATTCCGGTGCCGACCCCGATCGTCGCGCACGGCCTCGTCTTCATCACCAACGCGCACGGCAAGTTCTCCCCCATTTACGCGATCAAGCCGACGGCGAACGGCGACATCACGTTGAAGGAGGGTGAGACGTCCAACGCGCACATCGCCTGGAGCTACATGCGCGACGGCGGCTACATGCAGACGCCGATCGTCTACGACGACGTCCTGTATGTCTGCCGCGACAACGGCGTGCTGAGCGCGTTCGATGCGAAGACCGGCGTGCGGCACTACCAGTCGCGGCTTGGCGACGGCAAGACCGGGTTCTCGGCCTCGGCGGTCGCGGCTGGTGGCCGGCTCTACTTCACGAGCGAAGACGGCGACGTCTACGTTGTCAAGGCCGGTACCACGTACGAACTTCTGGGGACGAATCCGCTGGGCGAAGTGGCCATGGCGACACCGGCGATTTCGGAAGGGCTGCTCCTGTTCCGCACGCGTAACCACTTGGTTGCCGTCGGCGAACGCCAGGAATAATCCAAAAAACTGTTCGGCCCCGACCGCGTTTCGTGTTGACGCCCGGAGGGTCACCGATACATTTCGTGACCTTCAGTTTCAAGCCGTTCATCCCATCATCCTGGATCTCTGTCACAACAACAAAAACAACTCTAGGCCAGTCAACGGCCGAGGTCGCGCGCGACCTCAGGTCGATGCGCCCGGCTTGATTTCAAAGCAGCAGCGCGGCCGTTGCGCCCGCTCGCAGCATTCATGCACCGACGCGCCCACGATCTCTTTGACCAGACTCTCCATGGCCCGGCAGACGGCGGGATGTTTCCCGGTCAACGCCGACAACGGGCAGCCCTCACCGCGGATGACGTAACCACCGTTCTGCACGACGTGAGTCACGGCGCCGAGTTGATCGTTGAGCAATGCGCTGGCGGCCACGACGCGCGAGCGCAGCGTACCAGACGGTCGCGCCGCCGACAGTTGGCCGGCAAGCTTTTTTCCCACCTGCCTTAATAACTTATCGACCTGACGCGGCGGCAGGCCGGTGGCGAACACCTCCACGAGTTGCGTGAGCAGTGGAATGTACGCACGCGACAGCAGTTGCTCGACCTCCGGTGTGAGCTCGAAAATGCGCGACGGTCTCGTTGTCCCCGGCCGGCTGCCGACGCGCTGGACCACGCCGTCACGCTCCATCGCGGTGATCTGCGCTCGGATCCCGCTGGCGCTGAGTTCCAGCCTGGACGCGATATCGTCGACCGTCAGAGGGCCGCGCTGGAGCAGGCTGACGATGCGTCCACGGCCGGTATCGAGTAACTGTTGTCTGAGCATGTGAGCACACGGCGCTGATGATTCGGGCCGGGCGTGGAGCGCTGTCGTCGATGGCTACATCTGGCGCCCTGATCGACCAAACGTGGCACGATAACCGCCCGGCGAAGGCCTATCGTCCACGGCCACTGCAGTTTACTCGCCAAGAACTGCTGCCGTGGCAGGCTCGTTTTTTGCAAGATACGCAAGAATGATCTTGTGTATTATCGGTTCAGCAGTTTCACTCCAACTCGACCGTTGCAATGGAAGGAGCAAACGACATGGCAATTGAACGAAGACTCGTGAAGGCGGCGTCGGTGTTCAGCGTAGTGATCGCGGCAACCGCCCTCACCGCGTGCCACACGACGACGGCGGCGGAAAGCCCGCGGCCCGCAGCCACCGGCGAGTCCCTTGCCAGGCAGGAATCAGCGGCCCAGATCACCGAGGGCCAGCGCGTGTTTCGTTTCGAGACCTTCGGTGATGAAAAGCTGTGGACCGACACGCTTCATCTGAATGAGGTGGTTGAAAAGAGTGTCGATCCGACGACGGCGCTCAAGGTCGGGCTCAAGGTCGACTCGGACGTGCTGCCCGCCGGCATCCTGCAGAAGGTCGATCTCAAGAGTCCGGCGACGACCGTCGCGTTGCTCAAGATGAACGCCGTTGTCGGTCTGCAGGCCACCGTCGATGCCAACAACCACATCACACGTCTTGGCGTCACGTGCGCGCTGTGTCATTCCAACGTCGACAACTCGGTGATGGCCGGCATCGGCAAGCGGAAGGACGGCTGGCCGAATCGCGATCTCAACGTCGGCGCGATCATCGCCTTGTCGCCCGCGCTGCCTGCGGACAAGAAAGCCGTTTACAACTCGTGGGGGCCCGGCAAATACGATCCGCGCTACAACCAGGACGGCAAGAGCACGCCCCTGATGCTGCCGCCCCCGTACGGACTGGCGCAGATCAAGAACGAAACCTACACGGCGGAGGGGCCGATCTCGTACTGGAATGCGTACGTCGCCGTCACGCAAATGGGCGGGCAAGGCAACTTCTCCGACAAGCGGCTCGGCATCGACGTCAAGCACTCCCCGGATCTGGTGACGTCGAAACTCCCGGCGCTGCGCGCGTACCAGCACAGTCTGGCGGCGCCTGCCCCACCGGCCGGCAGCGTCGATGCGGCCGGCGCGCAGCGCGGACGAACCGTGTTCGATCGGACGTGCGCCAGCTGCCACGTGGGCGGATCGGGCACCGATAACAATGATGGGAAGCTGCACCCGCCAGCCGAGACCGGCATGGATGGCGCGTATGCGGCGCGTACCGCGAACAAGGCGTATCGCACGACGCCGTTGCGCGGTCTCTGGCAGCATGCGCCCTACTTCCACGATGGCAGCGCCGCAACTCTGGCCGACGTCGTGACGCATTACAACCGCGTCCGCAAGCTTGGACTCACGGCCGAGCAGCAGAGCGACCTCGTGGAGTATCTCAAGTCGCTGTGATCGATCGCACGCGCGAGGAGGCGAACGCATGAAGAGTCGAGCCGTCGTGATGGGACATCCCCTACATCCCATGCTGATTCCGTTTCCGATCGCGTTTCTGACTGGCGCCGTGCTGTTCGACGCCAGCGGGTCGCTTCGAGACCTCCCGTCGTGGTGGACGACGGGAGGTCACTTGGGTCTGGCCGGAATCGCGAGCGCGTTGGTGGCCGCGGTCCCCGGTTTGATTGACTATCTCTATACCGTGCCGCCAGACAGTTCGGCGAAAGACCGCGCGACCAAGCATCTGCTCGTGATGCTGACGGTGGTGGCGCTGTTCGGCGTGGCGTCCTGGCTGCGCGGCGGCCCAAGCCTGCGACCCGATGTGACGGTGCTCGGGCTCGAGGTGATCGGCCTCGGATTACTCGGCGCCGGCGGATACATGGGAGGCACGTTGGTGACGCGCAACTTGATTGGTATCGATCATCGCTACGCGCAGGCCGGCAAATGGCGCGAGCAGACCATCGAGGCGCGGGCCGATCAGGCTGTCACCGTCGCCAAACGCGATGAACTGCAGGTGGACCAGATGAAGCTCCTGCGGGTTGGCAACAAGCGCATTGTGCTGGCACGGACGGAGCAGGGCTACGTCGCATTCGACGACAGGTGCAGTCACCGCGGCGGATCGCTGGCCGGCGGCGTCATGCTATGTGGCACGGTTCAGTGCCTCTGGCACGGCTCGCAGTTCGACGTGGCCACCGGCAAAGTCAAGGCGGGTCCGGCCACGAAGGACATCGCGGTGTACCGGGTCACAGAGGAAGAGGGCGAAGTGAGGATGGCTCTCCGATGATGTTGAGGGTCGACTCAGGCGACTGACGGTGTTATGTTCGGCTGCGGGATGCGTATTCTGCTCCTGTCGATGCCGGATTCGTTCGAGCACACCCCGGCTATCGCTGTGCGAATGCCGAACGGCGCCCTCGCCTCGCTCGCCGGCAATCTCGATCCCCATCATCAGGTCGCCATCGCCGATCTCGTCCTGGTGCAATCGTCGGTCCGGCGTGCCGTCGAACGGTTGATCGAACAGCACAACCCGGATCTCGTCGGCCTGTCCGTGATGACGTTTCAACGCGCGACGGCGCGGCGGGTCATCGCGCTCATCCGATCGCTGAAGCCTGATGTCCGCGTGGTCGTCGGCGGCTACGACCCGAGCCTGGCGCCAGACGCCTGGACGCATCCCGACCTTGGCGTCGATGCGATCGTCCGCGGCGAGGGCGACGTGACGTTTCGCGAACTGGTCCGCGCCCTCGAGCAACAGCAGCCGCTCGCGGCGATTGCCGGCCTCTGGTATCGGGACGGCGACCGGTTCAGCAAGACGGCGCATCGCGAGGTGGCCAGGCTCGATCGCGGCGACATTCGGCCGCCGAACCGCGCCGCGCGCGTGCTGTCCGGTTATACGATGATGGGCCGGCGCGCGGACGTGGTGGAAACCTCGCGCGGCTGCACCTTCGACTGCAGCTTCTGCTCGATTATCGAGATGCGGGGACGCAATTTTCATCGGTTCCCGATCGCGCGTGTCATCGACGACATCGCCGACGCCTACGCCCGCGGCGCGCGCAGCATCTTTCTGGTCGACGACAACATCACGCTGGACGTCGAGCGATTCGAGGCGCTCTGCCACGCCATCATCCAGGCCGGCCTGCATCGCATCGACTATCTCGTCCAGGGCATGACGGCTCCAATCGCCGCCCGCGGCGAGACGCTGGCGCCCCTGATGCGCCGCGCCGGCTTCAGGTACGTGTTTCTCGGGATCGAAAACGTGCTCGAGGACGATCTCGTGTTCCCCTGAAGGCCCGGGCGAAAAACAGCCGGCAACAGGCCGGCGGCGGCCGGGTCAACAGTGCGCTGGCCGCCGTCAACATCCTCCAGCGTCACGGCATGCTGGTCGTGGGCGGACTGATCGTCGGCAATCCCGACGACCGGCGGGAATCGGTGGCCGCGAACCTCGAATTTGCGCGACGGCACGTCGACTGGCCGTACATTCAGCACCCAACGCCGTACCCAGGCACCCCGATGACGCGCGATTTCGAGGAGCGCGGGCTGGTGGTGAATCCGCGGCTCGAAGAGTACGACGGCACCACCGCCGTGACACGAAGCGCGCACCTGGAGCCGGAAGAAATCGAATTCATGCGATGGAAAGCGGAACGCTGGATGAAGGTGCGTCATATACCGGCCGTGTTCCGTCACGATCCGTGGTTCGTGATGCGAAACGGACGGCGCATGCTGGCCCACACGTTCAGAGGTACGACGTGGCGCTCAGTGCTGCGGCTCGAAAAAGACCGGGATGTCTTTCGCCGCTATCGCCGCATCCGCGAGCGCGAGCGCGCATATGTGGACTGGCCGGATCCGCTGAGCCAACCGACCCCGTAGCGGTACATGGAAAAGGCCCGGTCTCCCGAGCCCTCTTAGTGGATGTGTGGTCGGGGCGAGAGGATTTGAACCTCCGACATCTCGGTCCCGAACCGAGCGCTCTACCAGGCTGAGCCACGCCCCGACTGCCCGCCTAGTGTATCGCAAGGGCTGGCAAAGTGCCTAGTGTGCGTACGGTTCCTAGGGTGCCTTGGGTGCGTGCCTAGGGTGCCGGTGCCAGGGTGCCGGTGCTTTCAGTTATTCTTCACGCCATGAATAAGACGCGCAGCGTGTTGGGGCTGATCGGCGGCGTGATTCTGGTGCTCAGCAGCGGCGCACATTCGATTCTGGGATGACAGGCGATGCGTGATCAGCTGGCCTCGGCTCGTTAGGCGATCAATCGCGGAACTAAAGTTCCGCGCTACACCGTGATCCGTCACTCATAACGAAGGGCAACCATGGGATCGACGCGGGCGGCGCGGAGCGCCGGTAACCAGACGGCGAAGAATGCGACGACGGTGAGGACGATGGGCACGCCGACGAACACCAGCGGATCGCGTGCGGTCACCTCGAACAGGAACGACGTCATCATCCGCGCCAGACCCCATGACGTCGCGAGGCCGACGACCACGCCGACCAGCGCCAGTTGCATGCCCTGCCGCACGACCATGCCGCGCACCGTGCCGGCATCCGCGCCGAGCGATAGCCGGATGCCGATCTCCTGCGTCCGCTGCTCCACCGAGTACGCCATCAAGCCGTAGATACCAATCGCCGCCAGCAGTAGCGCCGACGCGCCGAAGATCGTCATCAGCCACATGTTGAACCGCTGCCGCGAGGTCGAGCGAATCACGACGTCGGCCATCGAGCGCACGCTCGCGACCGGCAGGCCCGTGGCCTGTCGCAGCTCCTCCTGGATCGCGGCGCTCATCGCGTACGGATCGCCGGCGGTGCGCACCACCCACGCCATCGGGCCGAGGCCCATGTTCAACGCGTTCGCGGCATCCGGGACCTGCGCCTGCGGGATGTACATCGCCGGGCCCGGGTTCTGTTGCAGTCCGCCGTCGCGCGTGTCGCCGACCACGCCGATGACCTGGCGCTCGCCCTCGGAGTTGAACTCGCGCATCACGCCCCGGCCGATCACCAGCCGCTCGTTCAGCGGATCCTTGTCCTTGAAGAACTGGTTGGCCAGCGCCTCGTTGATGATCACGACCGGCGGCGCCACGCTGTCGTCGCGATCGGTGAACGCGCGGCCGCGCTTCACGGGAATCTTGAAGACGTCGAAATAGCCCGGCGTGATGTTGATCCACTGCCCGCCGCCATGGTACGGACTGTTGTCGGTCAGCTGACGGCCGACGATCGTGAACGGCAAGCCGTAGCCGCCCTGAAGCGGCACACAGCACGTCGAGCTTGCCGCCACCACACCAGGAAGCGCCTTCAGGCGATCGGTGCCATTGCGGACCATCAGGTCGACCGCCTGCGACGCCGCATACTGCGGCCCCGTCGCCGACATGCTCATCGTCAACACGTTATTGGAATCGAAGCCGGGGTCAACGCGGCCCAATGCAATGGCGGATCGAATCAGCAATGCGGAGCCGATCAGCAAGGTCAGTGCGAGCGCGACTTCGGTGACGACGAGGATCGAGCGGGTCTTGTTCTGACGGAACCCGGTGCCTGAGCGCCCGCCCGTTTCCTTCAACGTCGATGTCAGGTCGGTCTTCGAGCTTTGTAGTGCCGGGATCAACCCAAAGAGCAATCCTGTCGCGAGCGACACGGTGAGGGTGAAGGCGAGCACGCGCCAGTCGATGCCGACGAGCACGCCGTCCTGGCCGATCCTCGGCAGCCCCGCGGTGTTGACCGATAGCAACGCGCGAATCGCCAGCGTGCCGAACGCCAGTCCGAGCGCGCCGCCGATCAGTGAGAGGACGAGGCTCTCCGTGAGCACCTGGCTGATGATGCGGCCGCGCGAGCCGCCGAGCGCGGCGCGGATGGCGATCTCGCGCTTGCGTCCCGTGGCGCGGACCAGCAACAGGTTGGCAACGTTGGCGCAGGCGATCAGCAGCACGAAGCCGACCGCGCCGATCAACACGAACAGCGACTGGCGGACGTTGCGGACCATGACCTCGCCGATCGGATCGACGCCGAACGATTGATTAGGCACAAGGCCGTTCTTGAATTTCGCATTGAAGTCGGCCGTCGAGGCCTGCAGCCGCGCCTTGGCCTGGTCGAGCGAAACGCCGGGCTTCAGGCGGCCGGCGACGCGAAAGTAATGGCCCTGGTCAGTGGTGTTCGGATCGAGTTGGAACGGTACCCACACTTGCGGTTGCTGGGCGCCAAAATCCGAGAGGTTGAAGTCGCCCAGCACGCCGATGATCGTGAACGGGGCGGAGCCAAGCGACATCGCCTTTCCCACCACGGCGGGATCGCTGTTGAACCGTGTTTGCCACAGGCCCTTGCTCAGGATCACGACCTTGTCGCCGCCCGGCCTGTCTTCCTCCGGCGCGAAGGTGCGGCCCAGAACGGTTGGTGCGCCGAAGAGGCGGAAGAACTCCGACGAGACGCGCCCCGACCGCAACTGCTCGGGGAAGGTGCCGTCGGTGTAATTGACGATGCTCTGGTTCATGGCCGAGACGGCCTCGACGACCTGCGTCTGCTCGCGGTAATGCTGGAACTTGGCGGGCGAGGCGGCCGGGCCGGAACCCTGCGGCGAGACGTTCAGGAAAAAGACGATGCGGTCGGAGTCGGGGAACGGCAGCGGCCGCAGCAGGACGGCGTTGACCACGGAAAAAATCGCGGTATTGACGGCAATGCCCAGAGTGAGGGCGGCCACGGCTGCCAGCGCGAACGCCGGGCTCTGGACGAACATCCGCAGGGCGTGCTTCACGTCACTAAGAAAAGTGTCGAACATGGCTATTTGGACACCGCCAAAGCACTTTTGGTTGGGACAAAAACCAGGGTGCGTACTGTGCGGACGGTGCGTGGGGTGCCAAAAAGCATAGTATTTCGGGCATGACATTTCTGAGGCGGGTCGGGCTGGTGGGACTGGTGGGACTAGTTGCAGTTGGGGCGCTCGGCGCGGAACAACAGCCGGCGAGAAAGAAGCTGCTGTTTCTCACCCACGCGGGACTCTACAAGCACACCAGCCTGGGACCCGCCGAGAAGGCGGTGATCGAGCTGGGCAAGGCCGGCGGGTTCGATGTGACGACAGTCGAAGGTTACAAGCAGGAGGCGGAGAAAATCGACCTCGGCTTCATCACGCCCGAATACCTGGCCGGCTTCGACGGCTTAATGCTGATGACCAACGGCAACCTGCCGATGACCGACGCGCAGAAGAAGGCGCTGCTCGATTTCGTGCGTGGCGGCAAAGGCTTCGTGGGCGCGCACTGCGCCGCCCTCACCTTCTACAACTACCCGGAGTTCGGCGAGATGCTTGGCGGGTACTTTCGCCGCTCGATCCGGCAGAACGCGATCGGCGTGTTGAAAGTCGAGGACCCGGCGCACCCGGCGACCAAGATGCTGGGCGGCAGCTGGCCGCTGGTCGACGAGTTCTACCACTTCGGCACGGCGCCCTGGGACCCCGCGCGGCCGAAAGACAACATCGACGTGCTGTTCGGCAATCACATCCCGATGGGCTTCTCGCGCGATCGCGTGCACGTGCTGCTCAGCCTCGATACGGAGAAGACCAACATTGCCGGCCTGCCCGAGGTTGTCAAGGGCGGCGACTACCCGCAGGCGTGGACGCGCAGCTACGGCAAGGGGCGATCGTTCTACACGTCACTTGGACATCGTGACGACATCTGGTCGAACGATCCGGTCTTCCGCGCCCACATCAACGGAGGCATTCGCTGGGCGTTGGGGCTCGAAGAAAGTCAGAAGTGAAAAGTCAGAGGTGAGAAGCCTTCTCACTTCTCAAACTCGATCATTCGTTCAGAGCGGCCGGTCATGAAGAAGCGCGCGCGACGGCCGGCGAGGCGATCGCTGCCAGTGCCGGGCTCGACGCCGACCACCTGCGGATACCAGCTACCGCCGTTCAGGATCTTCGTGGGCGCCGTCCATCGCCGCGGATCGTCGAGCGTTGGCGAGAACGACACGTAGATCCCGTCCTGTCCAAACCGATCGTCCTTCGCGCGGTTGAGCAGCATCACGTATTGCTCGAGATACGTATTCCAATGCACGGACGCGCCCCAGAACACGTCGTTCGTACTCGAGCGATCGTGAAATGGCCGGCTCGCCTTCACCAGCGGCGTACCCGCCGGATAGGTCCAGCCGGTGTCGGCCGACCCTGAAGCCGGCAGCCACGCACCGGCATTCCAGATGGTGGCCTTCCCCGCCGGCGCGTCGCGATCGGCCCAGGCCAGACGCGCCACGCCCACGCCCTGTCCCACGGCATCGCGCGAGTACTGGCTGAAGAAGAGATAGAGATTCTGGCTGTCGGCGTCGAGCATCACCGAAACATCGCCGACACCGCCGAGCACGAAACGGTTTGCGGAATCGCACGCGTCCGTTCCCGGCGGCGCGTCGATCACGATGCCGAGGTCGTCCCAGGTCTGCCCGTGATCCGACGACCGCGTGGACCCGAGGCGCGGCAACTGCCGATCCGGCCGGCCGCATGCATCCGCCGGACGCTCGTGATGGTAGTACCCGTACCACACGCCCGCAGCATCCTTGCCGATCGACTCCATCCACACGCCATGACCGGGATGCGAGGCAAACGCGACCGGCGAGCCGTGCTGCAGGCCTTCGAGATTGGGACCCGACGAACGTACGGGCACGCCACCCCACGAGGTGACCACGAACATGCGGCGCACGCCGTCGACGAGGTCCCAGACGATCGGGTTGCTGGAATCGATCTCGCCGGGAATGTTGATGCGGGACGCCGAGACGAGCCTGGCGGAAGCCGTCGCGGGCGTCTGCGCGCGGAGAGTCGCCGACAGCAGCGCGGTAGCGATGGCGAAGACGGCCAGCCGGGCGTTCACGCGCTCAGCCTAACTGATCTTCGATGGCTTTGATGGCGTCATACGCGGTCATGTCCGGTTGGAGCGGCGTCACCGACGTGTAGCCGGCCATCACCGTTTCATAGTCGGACTTGCCGCTGTCCGGCTGGTACTCGTCGAGCGCTTCTTCGATCCAGTAATACGCATTGCCGCGCGGATCGGTGCGCGCGTCGATCTGCGTGACGTGATTGCGCTTGGCCTGCGTCGTCACGCGCATGCCCTTCGGCGTGCCGGCCGGCACGTTGATGTTCAGCAGCGTCCGCGCGGGAATGCCCTTTTCGAGCACCATCTTCGCGACCGTGGCCGCGGCCTGCGCCGACGGGCCGAAGTCGAAGGTGCCGTGGGTCCGCTTGAGCGACACCGCGATGCCCGGGCACCCGAGCAGCGCCGCTTCGAGCGCGCCAGACACGGTGCCCGAATAGGTGATGTCGTCGCCGAGGTTCCAACCCTTGTTGATGCCCGACACGACGAGGTCCGGCAGCCGCTTGAGAATGATCTCGCAGGCGAGGTTGACGCAGTCGGTCGGCGTGCCATCCACGCCGTAGACGCCGTCGCGAATGGGTTCGATGCGCAGCGGCCGCCGCAAGGTGAGCGCGTGCCCGATGGCGCTGGCCTCCTGCAAGGGCCCGACGATGACGACATCTCCGAGGGATTTCATCGCGTCGGCGAGGGCGTGTATGCCGTCCGACTGCACGCCATCGTCATTGGTGACCAGGATCAGGGGCATGGAACTCACGATCATAACAGACCGTAAACTCTTATAATCCCCGTCATGTGGTGGCTCTGGCTCGCTGGCGGTCTCGCGTTGGTGGTGGCCGAACTGGTCACGCCGAGCGGCTTCTTCATCATCTTCTTCGGCCTCGGCGCGCTGGCGGTCGGCGTGCTCGCCGCCCTCGGACTCGTCACCAGCCTGTGGCTGCAGTGGCTGCTGTTCACGGTGCTGACCGTCACCTTCCTGATGATCTTCCGCGGCCGGCTGCAGGCGCGGTTCCAGATGCCGCCGCCGCCCGACATCGACTCGTTTGTCGGCAAGCTCGCCGTCGTGCAGGAGCGCCTGGCGCCCGGGTCGGTGGGCCGCGTCGAAGTGCGGGGCGCGTCGTGGAGCGCGCGCAATACCAGCGCGGTCACGCTTGACCCCGGCCAGCGCGCGCGGGTTGCGTCGGTCGATGGGTTATTGCTGGCGGTCGTGCCGGAATAGCAACGGGCAATAGCGGAACTAAAGTTCCGCTCTACAGACTCACATCACAGCGGTGTAGCGCGGAACTTTAGTTCCGCGATGATGCAAGCCCTTTAAGGAGTGCCCATGGAAGGCGGACTGATTGTCATCGTTCTGCTCGCGATCCTCACGCTCATTATCCTGTTCAAGACGGCGATCGTGGTGCCGCAACAGAGCGCGTTCGTGGTGGAACGGCTGGGCCGCTTTGCCGGCGTCCTCCACGCCGGCTTCCACATCCTGGTGCCGTTCATCGACGTCGTGCGCTACCGCCACTCGCTGAAGGAAATGGCGCTCGACATCCCGGCGCAGATTTGCATCACGCGCGACAACGTGCAGGTGCAGGTCGACGGCGTGCTGTATCTCAAGGTACTCAATCCGGAGCGGACCTCGTACGGAATTACCGACTACATGTTTGCGATCTCGCAGCTCGCGCAAACCACGCTTCGTAGCGAGGTTGGCAAGATCGATCTCGATCGGACGTTCGAAGAACGCACCAACATCAACATCTCGGTGGTGGCGGAGCTCGACAAGGCGACCGAGCCCTGGGGCGTGAAGGTGCTGCGCTACGAGGTGAAGAGCATCACGCCGCCGGCCGACATTCTTGCCGCGATGGAAAAGCAGATGCGCGCCGAGCGCGAAAAGCGCGCGGTGATCCTGACCTCGGAAGGCCAGCGCGACGCGGCCATCAACTCGGCGGAAGGCGAAAAGCAGCAGGTGATCAAGGCGTCGGAAGCGCGGCGCCAGCAGCAGATCAACGAAGCCGAAGGCCAGGCGTCAGCCATTCTCGCCGTCGCGACCGCCAACGCCGAGGGCATCAAGCGGGTCGCCGAAGCGACGCGCGCGCCCGGCGGCGCCGAGGCCATTCAGTTGAAGGTGGCCGAGCAGTACATCGCCGAGTTCGGCAAGGTGATCAACAGCGCCGACACGATCATCCTGCCCTCGAATCTGTCGGACGTGGCGTCAATGATCACCACGGCCATGAATGTCATTAAGCAGAGCAAGTAGCACGGCGGCCACCAGCGCCAGGGCTGCGCCCGTCGTGAAGGCGGCGGGCGCGCCGAAGTACTGCCAGATCAGGCCGAACGAAATGCCGGCCGCCAGCGCGCCCACTCCCTGGACGGCCGCATGCCAGCCGAATGCGGTGGCGCGCTGGGTGTCTGGTGTGAGGTCGGCGATGAGCGCCTTCTCGCTCCCTTCCACCGCGGCCGCGTAGACGCTGTAGATCAGGAACCATCCAATCAGCGCCTGCACCGACTGGCTCCAGGCAAAGCCGGCGTAGACGGCGGCGTAGATCAGCCAGCCGGTGGTGATGAGCGCGCGGCGGCCGAAGCGATCCGACAGCATGCCGCCCTTCATCGACAACAGCGCTTTGATGGCATGCTGCGCGCTCCACAGCGCGGTTAATCCCATCAACGGCACCCCGGCGTTCGATAGTTGCAGTAGCAGGAACGCGTCGGACGAATTGCCCAAAGTAAAAACCGAGAGGATGACGAGGTACTTCTTGAGTGGTCTCGGTAAAGGTGCCAAGGGTGCCAAGGGTGCCAGGGGTGCCGGGGTTGGTGCCAATGGTGCCGGTGCCAAGGGTGCGGCTGTTTCGGGCACCTTGAGTAAGGTCAATACTGCGAGCGCGCCGGGGATGATGGTGAGGCCGAACAGCAGACGGTATTCGGTCGGCGAGAAATACAGGAACACCGTCGCCAGCAGCGGACCCACGGCGGCGCCGGCGTGATCCATGGCCCAGTGATAGCCGAAGACGCGGCCGCGCTCGCCCGGCGGGGCCAGCGCCGCGAGCATCGCGTCGCGCGGGGCGCTGCGCAGGCCCTTCCCCACCCGATCGGTCACGCGGATCGCAAAGACATGCGCCCACGAAGTGGATAACGCGATGAACGGACGGACCAGCGACGACAGCGCGTAGCCGGCGACGACGATGGGCTTGCGGGCGCCGAGCCGATCCGACCAGCGGCCGGCGAAGACCTTGAGGATGCTGCTGGTGGCATCCGCCGCGCCCTCGACGATACCGAGCGCGATCGGCGGCGCGCCAAGGACCTGGGTGACGAAGACCGGCAGCAGCGGGTAGACCGCTTCAGTGGCCGCGTCGGTCAGCAGGCTGACCCAGCCGAGGAGCTTGACCGGGCGTGGTAGCGGGTGGGACACGCTCGCTAGTTGAAAGTTGAAAGTTGAAAGTTCCAAGTTTTCAGTTTCAGTTCTAAGTTCAATAGGACGCAGTGCCGGCCCTGGGAATCCGGTTGAAGGGCCAGAACCCCTCGTCCGCGTGGCCGGCCAGCGGCAACGCGATAACGAACGCAAGGATGGTCAGCAGGTGCTTGTGCTGTTTCATCTGTCGATTCTACGGCACGTAGGCGATGCAGTCGATCTCGACCCGCAACCCGACGCCCGGGAGCCCCGCAGCCTGGATGGTGGTCCGGGCCGGGCGGTGATCGCCGAACACCCTCGAGTAGACGCCGTTCATCTGCGTGAACTCCTTCATGTCGAGCAGAAACACGCCGCAGCGCAGCACGTGCTGCAGATCGGATCCGCCTGCTTTCAGGATCGCCTGCACGTTCTTCAGGCACTGCTCGGTCTGCGTTTCGATATCGGCGCCTGCCAGCTCGCCGGTCGCCGGGTCGGTGGCGCCCTGGCCCGACACGAAGATCAAGCGGTCGAAGTTCATTCCCGGCGAATAAGGCCCGACGGGTTTTGGAAGATTCGCGGCGTGCACGGGTTTATGTGTCATGGGAAGTTCAGAGGTCAGAGTTAAGAGTTAAGAGTTAAGAGTTAAGAGTTAAGAGGGCTGCGCGAGCGCATTATCATGGGTCTCCGTGCCGAGATACAAGCTCACCATCGAATACGCGGGGACGCGGTATAGCGGCTGGCAGAAGCAGAAGAACGCGCGCACCGTTCAAGGCGAGATCGAACGGGCCATCGGCGAGCTGACGCGCGACAAGACCTTCGAGTTCCAGGGCTCCGGCCGCACCGACGCGGGCGTGCACGCACTTCGCCAGGTGGCGCATCTCGATGTGCGCAAGGCGCTGCCGGCGGAAACGCTGAGGCGCGGCGTCAACGACGGCTTGCCGGCCGACATCCACATTCTCTCGGTCGACAGCGTGCCGCATCGCTTTCACGCGCGCCATGCCGCGGTGGCGCGCAGCTACCTCTATCAGATCTCGCGCCGCCGGAGCGCGTTTGCCAAACCGTTCGTGTGGTGGGTGCGCGAGCCGCTGGACGTGGCGCGGATGCGGGCCGCGGCCGCCGCATTCACCGGCATGCACGACTTTCAGTCGTTCAGCGATGACGACCCGGAGGAAAAATCCACCGACGTGCTGATCGAAGACGTCGCGATCGGCGAGGACGGCGATTTGATCCTGGTGCGCGTGGCGGGTTCGCACTTCATCTGGAAGATGGTGCGGCGCATGGTCGGCGTGCTGGCCGAGATCGGCAAGGGCGGCCTCGCGGTCGAGGACATCGGGCGGTTCTTAGGGGTGGACAAACCTTCCACCTTCGCGCGCAGCGCTTCGGCGGACAAGAAAGGTTTGTCCCCACATGCCCAGGACAAACCTAAAGGTTTGTCCCCACAGAAGCCGACGCCGGCGGAGCTTACCGCGCCGGCATCAGGTCTCTTCTTAGAGCGAGTGTTCTATGAAGGTGATTCCCGTCAGCTTCCGCTGCAACCGGCGCTTGCTGTCCCATCGGCACGTGGGTGACATGACGGTGATAGCAGCGGTAGCACAGCGCATAGTACGGATCCCACGAGCTGATGCCCTGCTGGCGGAACATCGCGCGGCGGGTCTCGCAGTGCTGGCACACCTTCTTGGCGGCTGGAGCGGGTCGGCGAAATCGGATGCGAATTGTCATACCCTCACCCTAACTGGTGCCCGTGACAGATCAGGTCAGCTGATCACTACTGCATGCGTTTACACACCGCTGCCTGTCTTTGCATACGGCGTGCCGTAACCTTGAGCGCTGGCAGATGCCCTAATTGCCCTTCCCATGGAACGCCATACCGAAATCGTGCGCCAATGGCGCGTTTTACTGGCTCTTGAGGGGAAAGCTCGCGGCCTCACGCTGGCCGAGGCCCAGGAGGTCGCGGGCGAAGGTGTGTCTGAGCGGACCATCCGGCGCGACTTTGACGCTCTGACCCAGGCTGGTTTTCCAATCGAAACCGGCAAGCGGGACGGCAAGACCGTGTTCAGCCTCAATCGCGACGTGTTTCGCGGCGTCGCCGCGGCCGGGTTCTCGCTGTCCGAGCTCTGCGCCCTCTACCTGAGCCGCACGGTGTTGACGGCGGTCACGGGCAGCCCGTTTCACGACAGCCTGGCGTCGGCGTTCGACAAGCTCTACGAAGCGCTGCCGGCCGCGCTCTGGAAGTTCATCGAAAGCCTCCCGGATGCCCTCGCGGCGAAGGACCACGGCTCCCGACCGCGCGCCGCCGCCGGCTCGGCCAAGTTCATGGACACGCTGATGTCGGCCATCCTCGGCCGCCGCCGGGTGCGCATGCGCTATCACTCGTTCTCCAGCCAGAAGATCAAAGAGTACGTCGTCGAACCGTATCGGCTCGCGTACGCGCAGGGCGGGCTCTACCTGCAGGCGTTCGTGCCCGAGTACGGCGAAATGCGGACGTTCGCGGCGCAGCGCGTCGAACTGGCGGTGGCGCTCGAAGAAAGCTTCAGCCCCGTGGCCGATGCGCCCTCCGATGTATTCCCGCACTCGCTGGGCGCGTTTTCCGGAACGCCGGAAGAGGTTGTGATCGAATTCAGCGCCGTCGAAGCGCCCTACATTTGCGAGCGCCAGTGGCACCAGTCACAGCGGATCGAGGATCTGCCGGGCGGCCGCATTCGTCTCACGCTGAACGTGGTGATCGACTGGGAACTGCAAGCGTGGGTGATGGGGTTCGGCGCCGCGGCGACGGTCGTGACGCCGCAAGCGTTTGCCGATCGGATTGTCGAGAACCTGGACGAGGCGCGCGCGTCTTACCTCAAGACCTGAAACGGATCGATGGGAGTGCCCTCCCACCAGCGCTTCTCGTCCGTCATCTTGAAGATCGCAAAGTGCAGGTGGGGCGTATCGCGCGGCGCGTTACCCGTGGTGCCGACGTAGCCGAGCAGCTGACCGCGCTTGACCTTGTCGCCTTCCTTCAGCCCATCGGCGTAGCGTTCGAGGTGCGCGTAGTAATAGACGTAGGTGTTGGTCGGGTCGAATTGATAGATGGTGATGCCGCCGGCCTGGCTGAAGAACAGGCGGCCGATCGTGCCGGCCTCGACGGCGACCACCGGCGTATTGCGCGGCGCCAGCATATCGATCGCCTCGTGCCGCCGCGTGCCGCCGCGCATTTCGTTGAACATGTCATGGACGTCTTCAGGAACGGCACCCTTGACCGGCAAGTCGAGATGACGGCCTCTGAGGTCTTCGACGGGGGCAACGCCGATTGACGGGATGGCGACCGCCTGCGGTTCCTCCGGGGCGGTAACCGCCGGAGGCTCGCCCGATGGCGTGGGGCGAACTTCGGTCGGCGCGGGCTCGAGGGCTTGCTTGCCCGCCGTAGCTTCAGCGAAGGCGGGAGGGCTCGAGGACTTGAAAGGCGCGGCAATAGGATTGGCGTTGGCCAGCGCGGGCCGCGTCTGATCGGGAAAGATCGCAAAGAGCGCCGCCATCACGAGCATGCCCGCGAGAAACCCGCAGGACGCCGCAAAGACCAGCCACGTGCGCGACGGCCGCCCCTTCTCCATTCTCATTCGACGAAGAGGACCTTGCTCCCCTTCGCCACCAGCGACGCGAGCGTCATGGCATCCCAGTTGGTGAGGCGCACGCAGCCGTGCGACGCGGTATGGCCGACGGTCCGCGGCTCGGGCGTGCCGTGAATGCCGTAATGCTCTTTCGTGATGTCGATCCAGACCACGCCGACCGGGCCGTTCGGCCCCGCGGGAATCTTCGCCTTGGCGTGCGCGGGGTCGGCATCCCAGAACAGATCGGGGTTGTAGTTGAAGGTCGGATTCTTGACGACGGCGGTCACGGCCCACTGCCCAATCGGCAGCGGATCATGCTGGCTGCCGGTTGTGACCGGCGCATAGAAAATCGTCTTGCCTCCCTCGTCGGTGACGGTGAGCGCGGACGATGCCTTCGAGACCGTGACGGTGACCGCGGGCTGCGGCGCGGCCTTGACGGGCGCAGCCGGCTTGGCCGTCGGCGATGCATTGCCCGACGCGGCCGGCTTCGCCGTATGTGGGGACAAACCTTTAGGTTTGTCCGGGCCTGTCGCAGGAGCGGCCGGCGCTGCGGGTACCGCGTCGACGGCGACGTTCGGCACCTGGATTTCTTCACCCGCGGCAAATCGCGCCGATGGATTGAGGCGCTTGAGTAGGGCCGGTGCGGCGTGGAAGCGCTCGCTCAATGCCTCGAGCACCGAGGTGTAGTCGAGCCGCTTCAATTTCGACTTCTCCATCATGTCTTCCGGAATCGGCAGAAACGGTCCGGCCGCATCTTCGGCGGTGATGGTGTATGCGACGGTGGCCGGCGCGCTGGCTTTCAGGGCCTCGGCGATGGACGTGCCTGTCGCCTTCTCAAAGGCCGCGATTGCCTTGTTGGTGTTCGCACCGCCGCGCCCGTCGATTTCTCCAGGCGAGAACTTCGCGCGATCGACCAGCACCTGGGCCGGAAGCATGTCAGCGCCCGCGGCCTTGGTGTGTTTCTGGGCCGTAATCGGGGCGGCGCTTACGAGTAATGAGCACACTACCGCCGCGGTGGCGACAGAAACAGACGTGATTCGAGCCATGCCCCGACAAGGAGCAAGTAACGTGCCCGGGAGTCCCGGTGGCGACAAACCTTTTGGGTTTGTCGGCGGTCATCAGAATGTCGCCAAAATATTCGCCGGCGATCCGGTGCCGCCCGTCACGACCAGAGGCGCGATGGTCAGCATGAATTCCCATCGATTGAGCCTGGCCGCCATTACTGCCACGCCTTCGAGATCTTGATTGTCGAGCAGGTTGATGCCGAGGCCCGTGAGCAGCAGCACGTGGACGGGCAGCGCGATGTCCTGGACCATCGATGGCACCACGTCCTGGGCCGCGTCGCTGCCGACAAACGCCACGCCGCGTGCCTTGATCCACGGCGCCACCGACGCATGGAAGCCGGCCGCGTTGCGGCCGACGGCCCACGGCCCCACCTTGTCGCGCCGCGCCCATCGGCCGGTGCGCAGCAGGATGGCATCGCCGGGACCGATCTTGACGCCGGCCTTCTTCTCCCACGCTTCGAGATCCTCGACATACACCGCGGTGCCCGGCTCGAGATACGGCAGGCCGCGAAGGCGCGGGATGTCGATCAGCACGCCGCGCGTGATGACGCCCTGCTTGAGGTTGTCGATGCCGAGCTTGGTGCAGCCCTTGTCGGTGTTGACGTCGGCGCGGGCGTAACCGTTGTAGGTCTGGTCCTTGTAGAGGATGTGGCAGAGCCCGTCGATGTGGCTATGGGCGTAGCCGTGATACGACACGCGGTAGTTGTCCATGCTGAACCCGGTCAGCATGGTGTGCTCGAAGGGGCTGGTGTTGTCGTCGGCCTTGTCAGTCATCAGCTGGTGCGAAAGCGACACCGACTGCCCTGTTTTCGCCAGGCGGATCGCTTGCTTGCGCTTGGCATCAGTGAGCAGATTGGCTGAGCCCAGTTGATCGTTGGCGCCCCACCGGCCCCAGTTCTTGATCTGCTGGAACATCGTGTCGAACTCGGCGGCGTTGCGCGGCGCGCGCGACAGGGGTGCCTGGGTCGAGGTATCGACCGTCGAGTACGAAAGGGCGGCAGCGAAACAGATTGCGGTGAGCAGTGCTCGAACCAAGAGTCACTTCCTTTTTGAAAGGCGGGTCTAAAGACCCGCCTCTACATCGTCATTAGTCGATCAGCGCTTGGTGGACGGCTGCCTTGAACTTCTGGCGCAGCCCGTCGGGGCTTGCCGGCACGCTTTGCGTCATCAATATCACGACTGTCTCGCGCGCCGGATCGATGGCGAAGAATGTCCCGGCCGATCCGTCCCAGCCGTATTCGCCCGCCGACGTGAGGTAGCCGCGTGCGTTCGGTGTCACCACGACGTCAACGTTGCCGAGGCCCCAGCCCATGGCGCCGCCGCGCTGCTGGAGAACGGACGCCGGCAAGCCGTTCTTCGTCATCGCCCCCGCGGTCTTCGCGCTGATCAACCGCACGCCGCCGAGCTCACCCTTATTGAGCAGCATCTGGCTGAAGCGCAAGAAATCCGGCACGGTCGAGACCAATCCCACCGCGCCTTCGAAGAGTTTGGGACGCTCGGTGAACGGGACCTCCTCGATCTCGAACGGCGCCAGCGGCCCGCCCTGCGCCGACTGATAGACGGTGACGAGCCGCGGCCGCGCCTCGGCCTCGACCCAGAATGATGTGTCGGACATGCCGAGCGGCCGCAGGATGCGTGCGGTCACAAACGTGTCGAACTTCTGTCCCGACCAGACTTCAACCAGCCGCCCGAGCACGGTCGTGGCTTCGCTGTAGCGGAAGCGGGTGCCGGGGTCCTCCATCAGCGGCGCACGTGTGATGTTGGTGATGAACTGCGGCAGCTCGATCGCTCGCGATCGCACCTGCAGTTGGCGGTACAGGTCCGACGTCCGATGGCTCAAACCGGACGTATGCAGCAGCAGGTCCTCGATGGTGATCGCGCGCGACGGGTGCCGCCTCGGGGCGTCGGGCGTGTCCTGGACCATGACGTCCTTGAACTCGAGCAGATACTTCGAGACCTGATCGGTCAGCTGGAACTTGCCTTCCTCGTGCAGCATCATCACGGCCACCGCCGTGACGGCCTTGGTCATCGAGTAGATGCGGAAGAGCGAACGCTCCGTCATTGGCGTGCGGCTCTCGAAACTCTGCAGGCCGACCGGCTCGAGATACACGACCTTGGCTCGACGCGCCACGCCGGCGACGGCGCCCGAGATCTTGCGATCGGCGACGAACTGCCTGAGGAGAGCGGTCGCGTTCTGCAGGCGATCGGCGGACATGCCGACGGCATCGGGAGTCGCGCGCGGCAACGAGGCCTGCGCAGAGACGCACAGGACCGCGGTCAGCACGAGGCAGGCGGCCGAAACGCTAAGTGTTTTCATACGTAATCGCTCGAGCGATGGGAAGTGACCTCCCCATCGCAGGACAGCATTTTACGTACTTTAAGGCTGAACTTGCTGGCCGATGCTCGAGCTGGCGGCCTGCCGCGCCGGCTTGTCCGCCGTAGCCTTGGCGAAGGTGGAAGCCTTGGCGCAGGCGGGGTTAGCTGGGAGCGAAGCCGTTTCCGTTGCGGTGTAAGTCGGCCAGCACCGCCTGGAGGGCGGTCGGCTCGACCGGTTTGACCATGTGCATGTTGAGGCCGACCTCGGCGGAGCGGGCGCGGTCTTCCGCCTGGCCCCAGCCGGTGACGGCAATCAGGAACATCGTCGTGCCCCACGCGCTTTCGCGGATGCGCTGGGCCACCTCGTAGCCGTTCATCTTCGGCAATCCGATGTCGAGCAGCACCACGTCCGGGTGGAAGCTCTCCGCCGTGGCGAGCGCCGTCTCGCCGTCGTGCGCGGTGCGGGTCTCGTGACCCATCATCGTGAGCACCATGGCGAGGCTGAGCGCGGAATCGTGGTTGTCGTCGACGACGAGGATCCGAAACCGGCGCAGCGCGGTATCGATCGAAGCAGACTGAAGGGGCTTAGGTTCCATCGTGTCGTTGGCAAGCATAATCATCTCTGTCAGGCCTCCACCCCACCACGCAAAGTCCGCGTGGCGGGGGCCCCGGCCTGCCGGGGGGCAGGAGACCTTCTAGCAGATAGCAAGTGCAATGCCAAGCCAACCGGGCCTATCGGCGCGGCAACAGCGATTTTCGGACCTTTGCCACCATCGTGAAGTTTGGATCGACCACGTTGGCCACCTCGTATTCGAGCGCCTGGCCCATCAGTGACGCGGCCGCACGCTCCGAGAACCCGTAGTCAGCGATGAGCCAGCGCTGCATCTCCGTGGTTGCGTGTTGTAACGCCTGCAGCAGCGGCCGGGCACTGCCGAGCACCATGATGTGCGTGTCGTTCTCGAGCCGCGGCCACCCCACTGGTTTCTTCTTGATGAGCTGAACGCTGAACTCGACATCCATCGACGTCTCGATGCCGGTGCCGACGACCTCGCCCTCGCCCTGCCGCGCGTGGCCGTCACCGAGAAACAACAGCGCGCCCACTTCGTTGACGGGCAGCGTGACCTTCACCCCGGCGTTGAGGCCGGCGTAGTCCATGTTGCCGCCGAACGCCCCCGGCGTGCTGGTGGCAATCGCTTCCTTGCGCGCCGGCGCGACGCCGAGGCAGCCGAGCATGGGCCGCAGCGGCAGCTCGATGGCCGGCGAAATATCGGCGGCCGCTTCGAGCCGCGCCACTCCCCTGGCCTTGGCGATGGTCCACGTCACCCGGCGGCCCTCGAGCGTCCCGCGCTGCAGCAAGGCCGCGGGATCGACGGTATAGGGCGCGAGCAGGCTCGACGAGTAACCCGTGGCGCGATTGGTCTCGATCTTCTCGATCGAGACCACGATCGCATCACCGGGCTCGGCGCCTTCGATAAAGAACGGTCCGGTCTGCGGGTTCGGACCGGCCGCGACTTGCTTGCCGTCCCAATCCGTGCCGCCCGCGTCGATCGTCTTCGTGATCACGCGCTCGCCGGGCTTGATGCGCAGCGCCGGCGCGTGCGAGTGGGCAAACGTGTTGTAGAACTGCGTCGGCACGAACCGCGTGCCGGCCTGGGCCGACAGTTCCGCGACGACGAACAAAACAAATCCGATGCTAGCGAGCGCGCGCATCATCAACCTCCGCAAGTGTGGTGACAGATACATCACACAGAAACACGGAACCACTGAAACACGGAGAACCACTTGGTTATTTCTTATCAGCTTCGAGCGATTTCAACACCGCACGTAGTTCGTCGCGCCTCGGGCCTGGAGTCGAGGCCTTCAATAACGCCTGGATCGCCTGCATGTGACCGATCCGGAGCGCGTCCGCCGCGTCGACGCGCATGTCGGGCATCACGCCGTCGCCCTCCCAGTTCTTGCGGCTGATCGCGCTCAGGAGCTGCCCGTTCGGCACGACGACCTCGAACTGATCGTTGATGGGGTACGGACGTCCGGGATTGGCCGCGCCGGCGGTCGGCTCGCCGATGATCACCGCGCGCTTGTGATCCTGAAGCAGGAACGCGATCCCCTCCCCTCCGGAGAACGATTTCGACGACGTGAGCACGACCACCGGACGCGAGGCATCCCGATAGGCAATCGGATCGGTCGTGGTCGAATACATCTGCCGCTCACCCCGGCGCGGCGTGATATCGAACAGCGGCATTCCCGGCCGCTCGAACAAGTAGCTCATCAACAGAGCGACCGTGTCGGGCGAGCCGCCGCTGTTGTCGCGCATGTCGAGGATCAACGCATCGGTCGTCTGCAGCTTCGCCATCGCGGCCGTCATCGCATCTCGATGCTCGACGAGCCGAAGGAAGAACGCGAGGTCGAGCAGCCCGACATTACCTGGCAGGACTTCCGTCCTTCTGAAACCTGCCGTGGTCGGTGTGTCCCGACGTTCGGATGGCGCTCCGGGCGGGCGCGGCACAATTGCGCGCACATCCACATGTTTGTCTTGGGCAATGGCAAACACGTCGCGGTTGAGTAAGGTCGTGAGTTCGTTCGGCGCGCGGGCAGCGGCATAGCGGCCCTCGGCCAGGCCCTTCCTTAACTCCACTTCGACACGGCTGGAGATGCCAACGTCGAAGTATTCCCGGTTGAAGACGTCGATGAACGAAAGCACGGTGCTCTCAGCAAGCCGCGGATCCAGAGAATTCGCCTGCTGCGATGAGAGGGGCCCGACCAAGGACGCCAGCACGATCGACGCGGCCAACAGCTTGGCGATCATTCTCTCGTCACGGCCGTCAGATTCATCGTGAGCAGAATACCCGGCCGCGGTAGCTCTTTCACACCGATCACGGTTCGCGCCGGGCGGTGCGCGACGAACTTTTCGACGTAAGCGTGGTTCATCGCCTCGAAGTCCCGCATGTCGCGGAGGAACACATTCACGTGGACGACGTGATCGAGATCCGAGCCGACCGAGGCGAGCATGATCTCGAACGACTCGAGGATGCGCCGCGTCTGCGAGGCGGCGTCGTGGCCCGCCAGCTCGCCGCTGACCGGATCGAACCCGGCCGTGCCGCCGATGGTGATCCACGTGCCGACCTTCGCGATGTGGCTGTAGGGCCCGATCAGTGCCGGCGTATTTGGCGGGGTCGACGTTTCAACGCGCTGTGGCTTCATTTGAGGTGGCTCACTCAGGGATCGGGGACCAGGGATCAGGGATCAGGGATCAGCGCATTGGTGCGCCGAGCCCCGAGCCCCGAGCCCCGATCCCTGATCCCCGAGAATCCGTATGATACGCTCCGATCGATGAGCAGCGCGACACCTGTTGATGTCGACGAGGCGGACCTGCTCGCGCGGCTGCGCGCGGGCGAGGAATCGGCGTTCGAGCAAGTCGTGCGCACCTACGGCGGCCGCCTCCTGGCCGTGACCCGCCGCATCATGGGCTCCGACGAAGACGCGCGCGACGTCGTGCAGGACGCGTTTCTGAACGCCTTCAAGAGTCTCAACCGCTTCGAGGGCAACGCCAAGCTCTCGACCTGGCTGCACCGCATCGCCGTGAACGCGGCGCTGATGAAGCTGCGGACGCGCAAGCGCAAACCCGAACAATCCATCGACACGCTGCTGCCCGCGTACCTCGACGATGGCCATCATGAGGAACGATTTCAGAGCTGGGAAGAGCCGGTTGACAAGGCAATGGAGCGGGCGGAAACCCGCGAGCTCGTCCGCAAGCACATTGACGAGCTCCCCGAGGGCTACCGTACCGTTCTCGTCCTGCGCGACATCGAAGGGCTAGATACCGAGGAAACCGCCAAGATGCTGGGGCTGACCGTGAACGCAACCAAGATTCGCCTGCATCGCGCCCGCCAGGCGCTGCGCACGCTGCTCGCTCCCCACTTCAGGAGCGTGCCGTCATGAAGTGCCGGGAGCTGGCTGAATTCCTGATCGACTACGTGAGCGGCGAGCTGCCCGAGGAAACCCGGGTGCACTTCGAGCTGCACCTCACCCGCTGCCGCAATTGCCACGCGTATCTGATTCAGTACGAGAGCACCGTCAAGGCGGGCAGGATCGCGTGCGGCGAACATAGCGACGAGTTGCCGGCCGACGTCCCTGAGGATCTGGTGAAGGCCGTGCTCGCGGCGCGCAAGCTAATCTAGGGCCGCGCGGTACCCTGAACACGTGAGTTCTCTAGGACATCCTCAGCAGACGGGCGAGCGGCCACAGGATGATGCCGACGACGCGCGTGATTCCCCGCATCACGGGCATCGACATCTTCACCAGCGGTGTGACGAGCCGGCGAACCGCGCCATCGGCTTCGTAGAACAGCGCGATCCAGATGATCACCAGGATGCCGACGAACTTGAAGTACGGTGGCAGGTGGATCGGCGCGCCGGTAATCAGGTGATACGCCTCTTCGCCAATCAAGATCCCGCCGACGTAGCCAATCAACACAAAGGCGGTGGGCTCGAGGATCGGATACTTCTTGAGCAGGTTCACCGCGTGCGGCGCGATCTGTTGCAGCGCGAGGATCGCGATCAGCACGCCTGTATAGATCGGCCACATCACCGGATCGCCTGAGGGGGTCTTCGGCGCCAGGCCGACCGCGGCAATCACGTTGTCGATACTGAGGCTGAGATCCATCAGGCCGATCTGCAGCAGGACGACGCGAAAGGTTCTCGGCGCGGTGCGTTGAACTGGCGCGGCGTCGTTGCTCGGGTCCGCGTCGGCCAGCACCTCGCCGACATCATGGGCATGGCCCTTGGTGAGGTGCGACGACATCAGCCAGATGAGGTAGCCCGCCCCGAGCCACCGCACCCAGGTATTGGTGGCGAGCCAGCCGGCCACAAACAGCGCCAGCACGCGGAAGAGATAGGCGAGGAACAGGCCGATACGGATCGCCTTGCGTTGCTGCGCGCCGGGAAGTTCCCTGGCCAGCGCGGCAATGCCCAACACGTTATCGACCGAGAGCAACCCTTCGAGGACCACGAGGCCGGCGATTACGGAGAGGCCGGCGAGCAATTCCTGCAACGACATCGACCATCTATCGTATGCCATTTTCTTTTCGGATATCCTTCATTGCGGATGAGGAGCGCGGTTTCGGAGACGACGGCCTGGCGAATTGCCGCGATCATGTCCGTCGTCGAAGCCGGCGCGTACATCGGCAATGAGGCGGCACGGTATTTCTGGGACTTGGCGTCCTACGTCGACGCGCTCGATACCGCAAACCCGTGGCGGTCCGAGAAATCGTATCCGTTTCTCTATCCGCCATTTGCCGCCGACCTGTTCACGCTCGCGCGAAGCCACCTCTTCGAGTTGCTGTCGATCGGCCTACGTAGCGGCGATCGCGTTGTTCCTGACGACCTTGGCACAATTGAACATGCGGCGGCGGCCCTCCGCCTGGCCGTGGTGGCTGCAGCACCTCCAGATCATGGCGTCGACGCTGAGGACGCCTTCGAGTGCAATAAGGAGGAGGATGGTGAGGACGTCAGAAAGTGTGATCTCGGGCACGAGGGTCTTCTCAGCATAAGGCGCGGGTGGGCTTATTCTAGGGAGATGCGAGCGGTGTACGGATCAGGTGTCAAACTTGCAAGCGGGCCAGGGACGTAAGTGGATTTCAAGGACTACTACACGACGCTCGGCGTCTCGAAGACCGCCAGCGACAAGGAGATCAAGCAGGCGTTCCGGAAGCTGGCCCGCAAGCACCACCCTGACGTCAATCCGGGCGACAAGGCCGCGGAGGCGAAGTTCAAGGAAGTCAACGAAGCCAACGAGGTGCTGAGCGACCCGGCGAAGCGGAAGAAGTACGACGAGCTGGGCGCCAACTGGCGCGCGTACCAGAACGCGCCCCCGGGTGCGGGCAACCCGTACGCGGGCGGATCGCCCTTCGGCGGCGGCGGCGGCGGCTTCCGCACCATGAGCGAAGAGGAGATGGCCGAGATGTTCGGCGGGGGCGGCGGCGAGAGCCCCTTCTCGGATTTCTTCACGACGTTTTTTGGCGGCATGGGCCAGGAACCCTCAGCGGGTGGCCGGAGCAGCCGCGGGCGGCCGAGGGCGCGCAAGGGGCAGGACGTCGAGCACCTGTTCGAGCTCGACCTCGAAGACGCCATCCGCGGCAGCCAGCAGCGCTTGTCGCTGCGGCATGATGGGCACGCGCGCACCGTTGAGGTGCGAATTCCCGCCGGTGTTACCGAAGGGTCGCGAATTCGCGTCGCGGGCGAAGGCGGGCGCGGTACCGGATCGTCTTCGAGCGGCGACTTGTATCTGCGCGTGCAGCTCAAGCCGCATCCGGTGTTCGAGGTCAAAGGCCGGGATGTCTACACGCGCACCCGGGTGCCCGTTCCGACCGCCGTGCTGGGCGGCGAGGTCGACGTGGTCACGCCCGAGGCCAAGACGCTGCGGCTCAAGCTGCCGCCGGGCACGCAAAGCGGCCAACGGTTTCGACTGCGCGGTCACGGACTACCGTCGGTTGGAAAACCCGACGAGCGCGGTGACCTCTACGCCAACGTCGAAGTCGAGATACCCAAGACGCTCAGCGATGACGAGCGCGAGCATTACGAAGCGTTGAAGGCGAAGAGCGGAAAATAACGAATAACCAATTACGAATAACCAAAACGAACTGTCATGAATCTCAACAAGTTCACTGAAAAGGCGCAAGAGGCGGTGGTGGCATCACCGCAGCTGGCAACCGAATTCAAACATGCCCAAGTCGAGCCCGAGCACCTGCTCGTCGCGCTGGTCGAGCAGGAGGGCGGCGTCGTGCCGACGGTGCTCCGCAAGATGTCCGTGGACCCCGGCGCGATTGGCCAGACGCTGCGTGCGCACCTCGGCAAGCAGCCGCAGGCCCACGGTGGCTCCGAGCCGCACCTCTCCCCTCGCATGCGCGTCGTCCTCGACGCGGCCCAGGCCGAAGCCAAGGGGATGCAGGACGAGTACGTCAGCACCGAGCACCTGCTGCTCGGCATTCTGAGCGAGCCCGGCCGCGCGGTGACGATCGAACAACTCAAGCAGCGCGGCGTCACGCGCGAGCGCGTGCTCGAAGCGCTGGCCGGCGTGCGCGGCAGCCAGCGCGTCACCGATCCGAACCCCGAGAACAAGTACGAGGCGCTCGAGAAGTACGGCCGCGACCTCACGGAGCTGGCCCGCAAGGGCAAGCTCGACCCGGTGATCGGACGCGACGAAGAAGTCCGCCGCGTCATCCAGGTCCTGTCACGCCGCACCAAGAACAACCCCGTGCTGATCGGCGAACCCGGCGTCGGCAAGACTGCCATCGTCGAAGGCCTTGCCCAGCGCATCATCCGCGGCGACGTGCCGGAAGGCCTCAAAGACAAGCGCATCGTGACGCTCGACATGGGGTCGCTCATTGCGGGCGCGAAGTACCGCGGCGAGTTCGAAGATCGGCTGAAAGCGGTGCTCAAGGAAGTGGTCGATTCCGAGGGGCAGGTGGTGCTCTTCATCGACGAGCTTCATACCGTCGTGGGCGCCGGCGCGGCCGAAGGCTCGATGGATGCCTCGAACATGTTGAAGCCGATGCTGGCACGCGGCGAGCTGCACACGATCGGCGCGACCACGCTCGATGAATATCGCAAGTACATCGAGAAGGACGCCGCGCTCGAACGCCGGTTCCAGCCCGTGATGGTCGGCGAGCCCACGGTCGAAGACACCATCAGCATCCTGCGCGGGTTGCGCGAACGCTACGAGGTGCATCACGGCGTCAAGTTCAAGGACGCGGCGCTGGTCGCGGCGGCGGTGATGTCGCATCGCTACATCACAGACCGGTTCCTGCCCGACAAGGCGATCGACCTGATTGACGAGGCGGCGTCAAAGCTGCGAATGGAGATCGACTCGATGCCCGTGGAGCTGGACGAGATCCAGCGCCGCATCATGCAGCTCGAGATCGAGCGCGAGGCGCTTCGCAAGGAACGGGACAAGGCGTCGAAAGAGCGGCTGGCAAAACTCGAGAAGGAGCTGGCGGACCTCAAGGAGCAATCGACCGAGCTCAGGTCTCACTGGGAACAGGAGAAGGACGCGATCCAGGCCGGCCGCAAGCTGAAGGAAGAGCTCGAACAGGTGCGCCTTGAAGTCGAGCGCGCACAGCGCTCGGGCGACTACGCCAAAGCTTCAGAGCTGCAGTACGGGCGCGCGCCGGATCTCGATGCCAAGATCAAGGAGCAGGAAGCGCGCTTGCAGACGCTGCAGCAAGCCAAGAGCATGCTGAAGGAAGAAGTCGACGAAGAAGACATCGCGCACGTGGTCGGCAAGTGGACCGGTATTCCGGTCACCCGGTTGATGGAAGGCGAAGTGCAAAAGCTGCTCAAGATGGAAGAGCGGCTGCACCAGCGCGTGGTCGGTCAGGAAGAGGCGATCCGCGCGGTCGCCAACGCGATTCGCCGCGCGCGCGCCGGACTGCAAGATCCCAATCGGCCGCTCGGCAGCTTCATCTTCCTCGGGCCCACGGGTGTCGGCAAGACCGAGCTCGCCCGCGCGCTGGCCGAGTTCATGTTCGATTCAGAGCAGGCCATGGTCCGCATCGACATGTCGGAATACGGCGAGAAGCACAGCGTCTCGAGGATGATCGGCGCGCCACCCGGCTACGTTGGCTACGACGAGGCCGGACAACTGACCGAAGCGATCCGCCGCCGCCCCTACTCTGTTGTGCTGTTCGATGAAATTGAAAAGGCGCATCCCGAGGTCCTCAACGTCCTGCTCCAGCTGCTGGACGATGGCCGGCTCACCGACGGCAAGGGCCGGGTGGTGGACTTCACCAATACCGTCGTGGTGATGACCTCGAACATCCAGAACCAGGAATCGCTGCGCGCGCATTTCCGGCCCGAGTTCATCAATCGCATCGACGACATCATTTACTTCCACGCGCTCGACCAGCAGCACATCAGGCAGATCGTGGAAATCCAGCTGCGCGGCCTGCTGAGGCGGCTCGAGGATCGCAAGATCAAGATCCAGCTCACGGATGCGGCGAAGGATTTCCTGGTGCGCGAGGGGTATGATCCGATCTACGGTGCCCGCCCGTTGAAGCGGGCGCTGCAGCGCCGGCTGCTCGACCCGCTGGCGCTCAAGGTGCTTGACGGCGCGTTCCACGACGGCGACACGGTGGCCGTCGATGCCGGGCGCGACGAGTTGAAGTTCGAGAAAGGCCAGACGGTCAATGCCTAGCTCCTCAGTGCCTCCGGGCGGATCTCAGAAGGGACGCCCGTCGGCGACCAAGCCTGCCGCATTGTGGTGGGTGCTCGGCGCGTTAATGCTGCTGGCGATCGGCCAGGCGTACTTCCTGGCTCCCGCGGGAAAACAGATCTCGTACAGCGAGTTCAAGGGACTGGTGCGCGGCGGCCAGGTCGCCGAGGTCGCTGTCGGCGACACGATCATTCACGGCACGCTCAAGAAACCGGAAGAAGGCGTGGCCGGGTTTACCACCACGCGCATTGAAGATCCCAAGCTGGTCGAAGAGCTCGACGAAGCCGGCGTGAAATACAGCGGCGAGCTCGTGAGCCGCTGGCTGCCCGAGGTGCTCGGCTGGGTCGTTCCCCTTCTGCTGCTCGTTGCGCTGTGGTCGTTCTTCTTCAAGCGCATGGGCGGCGCCGAGGGCGGCGTGATGTCGTTTGCCCGGAGCAAGGCGAAGATCTACGCCGAAGACGACGTCAAGACGACGTTCCAGGATGTCGCCGGCGTCGACGAAGCGGCACAGGAACTGCGCGAGATCGTCGAGTTCCTGAAGACCCCGAAGAAATTCACCAACCTGGGCGGCCACATTCCGAAAGGTGTGTTGCTGGTAGGCCCGCCGGGCACCGGCAAGACGCTGCTGGCGCGCGCGGTCGCCGGCGAAGCCAAGGTGCCCTTCTTCAGCCTGAGCGGCTCGGAATTTGTCGAGATGTTCGTCGGCGTGGGCGCGGCGCGCGTCCGCGATCTGTTCGCGCAGGCCGAAGCGAAAGCGCCGTGCATCGTGTTCATCGACGAGCTCGACGCGCTCGGGAAGGCCCGCCAGCAAAGCGCGTTCGGCGGCCATGAAGAGCGCGAGCAGACGCTCAACCAGCTGCTCGCCGAAATGGACGGCTTCGACGCGCGCAAGGCCATCATCATCATGGCGGCCACCAACCGCCCCGAGGTGCTCGACCCGGCGTTGATGCGGCCCGGGCGATTCGATCGGCAGGTGCTGGTCGACAAGCCTGACGTGAAGGGCCGCGAAGAGGTCCTCAAGATCCACGTTCGCAATGTGAAGCTCGACCCGGCGATCGACCTGCGCAAGGTCGCCGCGCGGACCGCCGGCTTTGCCGGCGCCGACCTGGCCAACCTCGTGAACGAGGCGGCGTTGCTCGCGGCCCGCCGCGACGCCCAGGTCGTGCAGATGCGCGACTTTGACGAGGCGATCGATCGGCTGATTGCCGGCCTCGAGAAAAAGCGCGTGATGAGCACGAAGGAACGCGAAATCGTCGCGTACCACGAATCGGGTCATGCCATCGTCGCCAGCGTGCTGCCCAACATGGATCCGGTCCACAAGATCTCGATCGTCGCGCGCGGCTTCGGCGCGCTCGGCTACACCATGCAGCTGCCGCTCGAAGACAAGTACCTGATGCAGAAGGGCGACCTGCTCGCCCAGCTCGCCATCCTGCTGGGCGGCCGCGCCGCTGAAGAAATCGCGATCGGCGAAATTTCCACGGGCGCCCAGAACGACCTGCAACGCGTGACCGACATCGCGCGCTCGATGGTCACCGAATGGGGCATGAGCGAGCGGCTCGGCACGATCAACTTCGACACGTCGCGGCGCGGGCGGTTCCTCGATCTCGGCATACCCTCTGAGCGCGGCCTGTATAGCGAAGACACGGCCCGGATGATCGACGACGAGGTCAAGCAGATCATCAACAGCGCGCTGAACGAGGCCCGCCGCGTCTTACGCGATCGCCGCGACATCCTCGAACGCGTCACCCGCCGCCTGCTCGAAAAAGAAGTGATGGAAGGCGACGAGCTGCGTGCAATCATGCTCGGAACCCCAGACCCCCCGCCTGAACCGGCGCCCGAACCTGCCCCCGAACCCCTGCGCTTAACGTAGGGCACCCCTTTATGGGTGCCGGTGAATGGCGCGGACAGGCCTCCCGGCGTGAGCGGCTCGTCTCGGCGGGTGGAGTAGACCCCAGTCTGTCGTACACAACGTGCAGACCAGCGGCCCCTCGTCAAACCGTACGTGCGGATTTCCCGCATACGGCTTCCCGCGACGTTCACCGCACACCGCGTGCGGTATAGCGCTCGTTGTG
>JAUSDY010000034.1 GCA_030650395.1 Acidobacteriota bacterium
GTGAGCTTGATCCGGTTTCGTGGACACGTTCCGAAAGGCGGATACGATGTCCAGAATGGGATCAAAGAAGACAGGACGACGGGCGCGGCGGCGGTTCACCGAGGAGTTCATGGCCGGCGCGGTCCGGCTCGTGTTGGAGGAGGGCAAGACGATCGGCGCGGTCTCGCGCGACTTGGATCTGACGCCATCCTCGCTGGCCAACTGGGTCCGACACGCGCAGGCCGATCGCACGAAGGGCCGTACCGGCCTGACGACGGCCGAGCGTGAGGAGCTGGCCCGGCTCCGCAAAGACAATCGCATCCTCGCCGAGGAGCGCGACATCCTGAAAAAAGCGGCGGCCTTCTTCGCGAAGCAGAGCCGATGAGGTTTACCTTCATCGCGGCGAAGAAGGCCGAGCATACGGTCACGATTCTCTGTCGCTGTCTGCGCGTGACGCGCAGTGGCTTTTACGCGTGGCATCGGCGTCCGGAATCGACGCACGTCCGTGACGATCGCCGGCTGAAAGTGCTGGTGCGCGTGTCGTTCGAAGAGAGCAAGCACCGGTACGGCAGCCCGCGCGTCCATGAGGATCTGCGCGAGCAGGACGAGCACATCAGCCGCAAACGGGTCGTGCGATTGATGCAGGAAGACGGGCTGGTCGCGCGGCCCCGCAAGCGTTTCAAGCGCACGACCATGAGCGATCACGACCAACCCGTGGCAGCCAATCTGCTGGACCGGCAGTTCGAGGCGGACGCGCCGAATCAGCGGTGGGTCGGCGACACGACCGAGTTCGTGATCGGCAGCAGCGGCAAGCTGTACCTCGCGGTGATCCTGGATCTGTTCTCGCGGTTCATCGTGGGGTGGGCCATCAGCGCCGTCAACGACCGGCATTTGACGATCGCCGCCCTGGAAGCGGCGCTCACACGCCGGTGGCCCGAGATCGGACTGCTCCATCACTCCGACCAGGGCTCGACGTACGCGAGCGAGGATTATCAGGACCTTCTCGCGGCGCACGGCATCGTCTGCAGCATGAGCCGGCGCGGCAACTGCCATGACAACGCGGTGATGGAAAGCTGCTTCTCGACTATCAAGGCGGAGCTCGCCGATCGCTTCGACAGTTGCAGCGAGGCCAAGCGCGAGTTGTTCGACTACATCGAAGTGTTCTATAACCAACGGCGTCGGCATTCGACGATCGGGCAGATCAGTCCGGCGGCGTACGAACGGCGCGCGCGCGAAGAGGGTATGGACGCCATGGAAAACGGCACAGGACGCCGTTTCCCACCGCGCCCACACCCGTCGGTTTTCTCTGAAGAAGAGGAACGAAGAGCGACTCAAACAGCGTAGTTAACCTGTCCACCAAATCGGATCAGGGTCAACGAAACGGGCCAGCCCACCGGACGCCTGATCGACAGGCGGCGGAGGGCCGAGTTCATCACGCCGATCCCGAAGCCGAAAAAGCGGCGCGGGAGCCGTCAGGAGGAGCTGGACCTCGACGAGGGCAAAGGCCTTTCGACCAAGAAGCAAGCGTACGACCTCACATCGATCATCAACGAAGTTCGCGGGCAGGTCGATACCTGGCGCCACCTGCCGGCCAGCCAATGGCAGGTGACGCCAGAGACCGCACGGCTCCTCCACCATTGGCGACATCACGAGTTCGGCGGTGTCCGGCCGTTCTTCTGTCAGATCGAGGCGGCTGAAACGGCCATCTGGCTGACCGAGGTCGCGCCGCAAGCGGGCAAGGCCGGCGAGAAATTTCTTGAACATCTGAGCAATGCCAACAATGACGCCAACCCGGAACTGATGCGTCTCG
>JAUSDY010000066.1 GCA_030650395.1 Acidobacteriota bacterium
GGCGCGGTGTGTTGAGCCACACGTCGGCGCCCTGGAGGAGCATGCGGGTGAGCGCGATGTCGTAGTCGTCGAGGAACACGAACCGGTGGCGCACCTGCGGGTCGGACGAGAACGCGACGATCTGGCGGATCAGCTCCTTGCCGGCGTCGTCGGCCGGGTGGGCCTTGCCGGCGAACACGACCTGGACCGGACGATCGGTGGCATTGAGGATGCGCGCCAGCCGATCGGGGTCGTGAAAGAGCAGCTCGGGCCGCTTGTACGCCGCGAAGCGGCGCGCGTAGCCGATGGTGATGACCTCGGGATCGAGCATGCTGCCGGCGGCGGCAATGCGCGCCGGGCTGACCTGCTCGGCCATCCAGCGCAGGCGCCGGCGCTCGCGCATGAACGAGTGCAGGTCCGATCGCATCGACTGGCGCATGTCCCAGATCTCGGCGTCCGGGATGTCGAGCAGCCGCTCCCACATCGCCTCGTCGTCGACGTGATCGAGCCAGCCCGGACCGAAGTGTTGATCCAGCAGCTCGAACACGTGTCCCGACATCCAGGTCGGCACGTGCACGCCGTTGGTGATGCTGCGGATCGGCAGCTGATCGGCCGGCGTGTCGGGCCACATCGGCCGCCACATCGATCGCGTCACCTCGCCGTGCAGGGCGCTGACGCCGTTGATGTGCGCCGCGGTGCGAAGCGCGAGTGCGGTCATGTTGAACTGCGACCCGCTGCCGTTGTCGTACTCGCCCAGCGCGAGGAAATCCGGGCGATGCTGCCCGATTTCGCCCCATGACCCCGCCAGGTGCTTCTCGACCAGGTGGAACGGAAACGCGTCGTGTCCGGCCGGCACCGGCGTGTGCGTCGTGAACACCGTCGATTGCCGCACCTCGGTCAGGGCGTCCTGGAACGAGCGGCCCTTCTCGATCAGCTCGCGGATGCGCTGCAGCGCGACGAAGGCGGCATGCCCCTCGTTCAAGTGCCACACCGTCGGCGTGATGCCGAGCGCGCGCAGCGCGCGGACGCCGCCGATGCCGAGCACGATTTCCTGCTGGATGCGGGTCTCGCGATCGCCGCCGTACAAGCGGGCCGACAGCTCGCGATCCCACGGCGCGTTTTCCGCGAGGTCAGTGTCGAGCAGGAACAACCGGACGCGGCCGAGCCGCACGCGCCACACCGCGGCCAGCACGGTGCGATCGCCGAGCGGCACCGCCGTCATGCAGGGCCTGCCGTCCTTGGTCAGCGCCGCTTCGATCGGCGCGTCGTTCCAGCTGATGCGCTGGTTGCGCTCCTCCTGCCAACCGTCGTTCGTCATCCGCTGCAGGAAGTAGCCCTGCGGATACATGAAGCCGATGCCAACCAGCGGCACGCCGAGGTCGGCGGCTTCCTTGCAGTGATCGCCCGCCAGCACGCCGAGGCCGCCGGCATAAATCGGCAGCGACTGGTGCAGCGCGAACTCGGCGGAGAAATACGCGATGCTGCCGCCGTTGGTCATCGGCTCGCGCTCTTTCCACCATGGATGCGCGACGGTGCGCGCCTGGTCGAGCCCGAACATCGCCTGGTCGTAGGCCCGCAAGAACGCCGGATCGCTCGCCACGGCGGCAAGCTGCCCGGCCGTGATGCGCTGCAGCATTTGAACGGGGTTGTGCGCGGTGGCGCGCCACAACTGACGATCGAGGCGGCGAAAGACTTCGCGCGCGCGGCTATCCCAGCTCCACCACAAATCGAGCGCCAGCTCGTGCAGCCGGTGAATGCGGTCCGGCAGAGGAGGCGCGGAGGAAAATCTTTCTTCAGACATTTAAGCGGCTCCGACAACGTGCGCAAACTTCGAGAGGTCGATGTTGCCGCCCGACACGACCGCGACGATCTTACCCTGCCCACAGCGGCCGCTGAGCGCGGCCGCAATGGCGGTGCCGGCGGCGCCTTCGGCGATGACGTGCACGCGATCGGCGGCGTGACGCATGGCCGCCGCAATCTCGTCGAGCGGCATCACGATCGAATCGGTGATTATCTCCTTCAACAGCGGCCACATCGTCGGCAACACTGACTTGCCGCCGGCGCCGTCCACGAATGACGGCTGCCACGCGTCGAATCGGCACGCTTCACCCTTCGTAAGCGAGAGCTTCAGCGGCGCCGCCGTTTCCGGTTCGGCTGCATAGATGCGGACGCCCGGCGCACGCGCGCGCAGCACGGTGCCGACTCCTGCGAGCAGGCCGCCGCCGCCCAGCGCGGCGACCACCGCGTCGACGTCGGGCAGGTCTTCCAGGATTTCGAGCCCCGCGGTGCCGTTGCCCGCGATGAACCGATCGTCGTCAAAGGGATGGATGAAGTGGCCGCGCATGCGTGGCGAGCCGTGCGACTCCACGGTCTTCCAGCACTCGTCGTACGACGCGCGCACGATGGTGGCGCCGAGCGTTTCGATGGCGCGCAGCTTCGTGTCGGGCGCGGTTTCAATCACCATCACCGAGCAGCGCGTGCCGGCGCGTCTTGCCGCGAACGCCACACCCTGGGCCGCGTTGCCGGCGCTGACGGTCCACACACCCTCGCGCAGTTGGCTCGGCGATAGCTGGCGCACCGCGTTCCAGGCGCCGCGAATCTTGAACGACCCGATCGGTTGCAGCGACTCGAGCTTGAGGTAGACCTCCACCTTCGCGAAACGCGCTTCGGTGGACAAGTCGGCGGACAAGTCGGTGGACAAGTCGGGCGCGGCGCCGGCGGCGTCGAAGGGCAGGTCGAGGCGGATGAGCGGCGTGCGCACGGCGGCTTGATAGACATGCCGCGCGGCTTCAACAATTGCCTCTATCGGGATTTGCCGCATGCGAAACGCAAAATCGTATCACCCTCTTGCGAAAGTGCGTACAGTGCGTACAGTGCGAAGGGTGCGTAGGGTGCTTTTCCGTGCATAAGGTGCTTATGGTGCGATCGACGATTGTTTTCGTGACGTTGGCCACTACGGTTGTGCTTTCGCAAGAGACGGCGCGGCCACGAGCTCGGGATCTCGGGCTCAAGCCCGGCGTGTTCGAGCCGGGCCCGCACAACGCCATCACGGATGTCGGCGGCGTCACCGTCGGTCACACGACGTTGAACCAGGGCGACCACATTCGCACCGGTGTCACCGTGGTGGTGCCGCACGGCGGAAACGTGTTTCAGGACAAAGTGCCGGGCGCAGTCTTCGTCGGCAATGCGTTCGGCAAGCTCGCCGGCTCGACGCAAGTCGAGGAGCTGGGCACGATCGAAACGCCGATCGCGCTCACCAACACCCTGAGCGTTGGCGCGGTGATGGACGGTCTCGTGCGCTGGACGCTCGATCAACCGGGCAACGGCAACGTGCGATCGGTCAACGCGGTCGTCGGCGAGACCAACGACGGCGGGCTGAACGACATTCGCGGGCAGCACGTGCGGCCGGAGCATGTGCTCGCGGCGATCAAAGCGGCGAAGAGCGGTCCGGTCGAAGAGGGCAGCGTCGGCGCTGGCACCGGCACGCAGGCTTTCGGCTGGAAGGGCGGCATCGGCACGGCATCGCGCCAGCTGCCGGCCGCGCAGGGCGGCTACACGCTCGGCGTGATCGTGCAGTCGAACTTTGGCGGCGTGCTCACCATGGGCGGTGCGCCAGTCGGAAAGTTGCTGGGGCGGTATGCGTATCAGCCGCGTTCACAGGCGATGGACAAACCTAAAGGTTTGTCCCCACAAACCCCAGGTGGCGACAAACCTTCCTTGTCCGCCGAAGCGAAAAACGCGAAGGTGGAAGGTTTGTCGGAAGACCACGGCGACGGCTCCTGCATGATCGTCGTCGCCACCGACGCACCGATTGATGCGCACGAGCTGAAGCGCGTCGCGGCGCGGGCGCTGTTTGGGCTGGCCCGGACCGGCTCGTCATTCAGCAACGGCAGCGGCGACTTCGCCATCGCGTTCTCGACCGCGCCGGAGCTGCGCACGCGCTTCGGCGCCGCCGCGCCCCAGTCGCGAACGCTGCTGCCGGCCGATGGCATCTCACCATTGTTCCAGGCCGCCCTCGAGGCGACCGAGGAGGCGGTGTACAACTCCCTGCTGCGTGCCACTGCGGTCAGCAGCCGCTCCGGTAAAGCCGATGCGCTCCCGATCGATCGCGTCCGCGAGATCCTCCGCGGCTACCCTCAGCCCTAGGCCTAGGGTGACTTGACCGGTGAGCAGCCGCCCGATAAGCTTGACTGACATGAAGGCCATCGCCGTCGCCGCTCGCCGCTCCGCGCTGGGGCTTTGGCTGCTGATTAGCCTTATTAGCCTTGGACAGGCCGCCACCAGCGGATGATGTAGCCCCTTCAGAAACAGGATCACAAAGGGCCATCACCCGCAGGGGTGATGGCCCTTTTCATTTGTCCACCTTCGCGGCTCGAGATGGTGGGCCGCTACGGTGGACATCCACCGTAGCTCGGCGGCCGGTAATGCGAGCGTAGGTGGATGCCGATAAGAGGGAAAAGACCATGGAAGCCAGTAGTAGTCACGCGAGAGTCTGGAAAGATGGCCGGTTGCAGGAGGCCGACCGCGGCGACGCGGCACTGACGGCGCTGTGCCAGGCGGTCGAGCACGCGGTGCGTGCCAACCAGGGGGCCGGCGTGCGCGCCGTGATCCTGATGGTTGACCAGCCGTCGCAGCGCCCGCTGGCGGCCGAGCCCACGCACACGCCGGTACCCGTGTACGTTGACGTGTTCGATTCGGGCTTCAGCCAGGACCCTGGCTACGGTCACGGGATCTGAAGAATCTCAGATTTCAGATCTCAGATCTCAGATTTCTAGAGCTGGTTCCTTCTCAGGCGTCGCCGCCGGCTCGAGGAACGGCATCCTCGCCCGCAGCGTCGCGCCGACCTGCTCGATCTGGTGATCGCGCAGCCGTTCGCGCTCGGCGGCGAACCACCCGCTCTTGGTTTCGCGCGCCAGCTTGTCGGCATAGGCGCCCGATCGGATCTCCGCGAGCATCTGCCGCATCATCTGTTTCGTCTCGTCGGTCACGAGGCGCGGCCCGCCCGTGTAATCGCCGTGCTCGGCGGTGTCGCTGACCGAGTAGCGCATGAAGTTCAGCCCGCCGCGATACATCAGGTCGACGATCAGCTTCAGCTCGTGCAGGCACTCGAAGTAGGCAATCTCCGGCTGGTACCCGGCCTCGACCAGCGTCTCGAATCCGGCCGTGACCAGCGCGCTGACGCCGCCGCATAACACCGCCTGCTCGCCAAATAGATCGGTCTCGGTCTCTTCCGAGAACGTCGTCTCGATCACCCCGGCGCGCGTGCAGCCGATCGCCTTCGCGTAGGCCAGCGTCGCGGGCCACGCCGTCCCCGTGGCATCGCGATGCACCGCGACCAGTCCGGGCACGCCCGCCCCTTCCTTGAACACTTCACGCACGCGATGGCCCGGCGCCTTCGGCGCGACCATCGAGACATCCACGCCCTCGGGCGGCGTGATCCAGCCGAAACGGATCGCGAAGCCGTGCGCGAACATCAGCATCTTGCCGGGTGTGAGGTTCGGTTCGATGTCGGACTTGAACAGGCCCGGCTGCACCAGGTCCGGCACGAGCACCATGATCACGTCGGCCCACGCCGCCGCGTCGGCCGGCGCGAGCGGCTTGAACCCCGCGGCCTCGGCGGCCTTCCAGCCGCGGCTGCCCGGTCGCACTCCGACGCGAACGTCGGCGCCGCTGTCTTTGAGGTTCAGCGCGTGCGCGTGTCCCTGCGATCCGTAGCCCAGGACGGCGACGCGCCGCCCGAGTATCGCCGAGAGGTTGACGTCCGAGTCGTGAATCATCTTCGCCATGTCTGCCTCGTTCCTCCAGTTACTCGTCCAGCGGATCCTCGGTTGAGGTCCAATCTTCGACGGCGAGCACGCCCACCTGCCGGCCGAGCAGCGCGACAATGCGCGCCGCGGTCTTATCCGTGCTGTCGAACATGATCGTGGCTTGTACCGTGGCGCGGTCTTGCGACGCCACCGCGGTGAACGCCTCGGCGCGCACCCGCTGCCGCCGCAGGATCGACGCCACGCGATCGAGCGCGTCGATTTCGTGCTGATAGCGGACGACGATGGTGCGCGGCTTCGACTCGGCCGGGGTGATCACAGGTCCGCTCCCGTTTCGGCCAGCGACGTCGATCCGGGCCGGCGGATCATGTCGTTCAGCGCCGCGCCGGGCGAGACCATCGGATACACCGTGTCTTCCTGCTCGACGCGGAAGTCCATCACCACGCTGCCGGCCGATGCGCGCGCGTGCCGCAAGGCGTCATGCATGTCGGCCCGCGCCGTGACCCGAACGCCCGGCAGGCCGTGCGCGTCGGCCAGCTTGACGTAGTCGGGTGAGCTCATCGGCGTGGCCGAGTAGCGGCGATCGTGGAAGAACTGCTGCCACTGCCGCACCATGCCGAGGTAGCCGTTGTTGATGATCGCGACGTTGACCTTGACGTTTTCCTGCACGATCGTCTGCAGCTCCGCCTGGGTCATCTGGAAGCCGCCGTCGCCGACGATCGCCCACACTTCGCGATCGGGACACGCGATCTTGGCGCCGATCGCCGCCGGCAGCCCGAAGCCCATCGTGCCAAGGCCGCCCGAGGTGATGAAGGTGCCCGCTTCGGCGACCTTGTAATACTGCGCCGCCCACATCTGGTGCTGGCCGACGTCGGTGACGATGATGGCGCGCCCTGCCGTGGCCTTCCAGATGTCGTGGATCACGTGCGCGGCGCACAGCCGGCCGTTGTCGGGGAGGTCGTCGATGTCGCGCACCGTCGGGCCGCCCGCCAGCGTCCCGATGCGCAGCAACCACTCCTCCTGGCGCGCCGATCGTACCTGGGGCAGCCACTGCTGCAGCACCGCGCGCAGGTCGCCGGCAATCGCCACATCCGCCCGCACGTTCTTGTGCAGCTCCGACGGGTCGATGTCGATGTGGATCTTCTTGGCGTGCACCGCGTACGACGCCAGCTTGCCGGTGACGCGATCGTCGAACCGCATGCCGAGCGCGATCAGCAGGTCGGCTTCCTGGATCGCATCGTTGACCCAGGCTTCGCCGTGCATGCCCATCATGCCGAGGTTGAGCGGGTGGTCGGCCGGCAGCGTGCCAATGCCGAGCAGGGTCATCGCGACCGGCACCTGCGCCAACTCGGCGAGCTGCCGCAGTTCGTCCATCGCGCCGCTCTTGAAGATGCCGTGGCCGGCGAGAATGACCGGCCGTTTCGCGGCGGCGAGCAGCGCCGTGGCGCTAGCGAGCGAATCGGCGATCGGCGCGGTCTTGTCGGGAGCGGCGCACCGGTCCGGGCAATTCTTGGTGCTGGTGACCGGCTGCAGTTCCCATTCCGCTTCTTCCTGCTGCGCGTTTTTCGTGATGTCGACGAGCACGGGCCCCGGCCGGCCCGAGGTCGCGATGCGGAACGCTTCGCGCAATGTCGGCGCAATGTCGGCCGCGTGCGTCACCAGGTAGTTGTGCTTGGTGATCGGCAGCGTGATGCCGGTGATGTCGGTTTCCTGGAACGCGTCCGACCCGAGCATCGCTTCGGCCACCTGGCCGGTGATGCAGACGATCGGAATCGAATCCATCATCGCCGTGGCGATGCCGGTGACCAAGTTGGTCGCGCCGGGCCCGGACGTGGCGATCGCGACGCCGACCTTGCCGCTGGCGCGCGCGTAGCCGTCGGCCATGTGCGTGGCGCCCTGCTCGTGCCGCACCAGGACGTGGCGGATCGGGTGATCGAGTAGCGCGTCGTAGGCCGGGAGAATCGCCCCGCCCGGATAGCCGAAGACGGTGTCGACCCCTTGCTCGACCAGGCACGACCAGATGATGTGAGCGCCGCGTTGTTTCATAAGTGTGTCCTGCGCTCGAAAGCCGCGATGTCCGGCTCGTGCGCGAGAATGAGATCGATTTCGTCTTTGCCCTCGAGCAGGCGCTGCCGCGACGCGGCGTCCATCGAGAACGGCTCTGTCAGCCCCTGCGTGTCGCGAACGTCGAGACGCTCGAGGTCGATTTCCACCGCGTAGCCGTCTCCGCCTTCCGCGCGATCGAGAATGGTCGTCACCGCCGCTTCGGGGAGCACCACGGGCAGCAGCCCGTTACCGATCGCGTTGAGCCGGAAGATGTCCGCGAACGACGGCGCGATCACGACGCGAAAGCCGGCGTCGCCCAGCGACCAGGCGGCGTGCTCGCGCGACGATCCGCAACCGAAGTTGGGTCCCGCCACCAGAACAGTGGCGCCGGCGTACTTCGCCTGGTTCAGGACGAACGACGGATCCAATTCGCCATCGGGCGTGCGCCGCCAGTCGTAAAACAGGAACGGGCCGAACCCGGTGCGTTCGATCCGCTTGAGAAACTGCTTCGGAATGATCTGATCGGTGTCGACGTGGTTCCGGCGCAGCGGCGCGACGCGGCCGCGATGCGCGCGGAAAGGCTCGCGTCCGGCCATTACCGGTACTCCCACTGGCGCACGTCGGTGAAATGGCCTTCGATCGCCGCCGCGGCCGCCATCGCCGGGCTCACCAGATGGGTGCGCCCGCCGCGGCCCTGCCGGCCCTCGAAATTGCGATTGCTCGTCGACGCGCATCGCTCGCCTTCGCCCAGCACGTCGTCGTTCATCCCCAGGCACATCGAGCATCCCGGCTCGCGCCATTCGAAGCCCGCATCCGCAAACACGCGGTCCAGGCCTTCACGCTCGGCGTCGGCCTTCACTTGCTGCGATCCGGGGACCACCATCGCCCGCACGCTGGCGTGCACGTGATGTCCGCGTGCGACGTCGGCGGCGGCGCGCAGGTCGGCAAGCCGCGCGTTGGTGCAGGAACCGATGAAGACCCGATCGACCGGAACCGAATCGATGCGCGTGCCGGGCATCAGGCCCATATAAGCCAGGGCGCGCTCGATCGCTTTGGCGTCGCCTTCCGATGCGGCGCCGGCGGGTGAGGGGACGCTCCCCGTCACCGGCTGCACCATGTCGGGCCGCGTGCCCCAGGTGACGAGCGGCGCGAGCGACGTGACGTCGATCGTGATTTCAGAATCGAAGTGCGCGTCCGGGTCGCTCTTGAGATCCGACCAGCGCGCCACCGCCTCGTGCCACTCGGCGCCCTTCGGGGCATGGAGCCGGCCGTTCAGATACGTGAAGGTGGTGTCGTCCGGCGCGACGATCGCCATGCGTGCGCCCGCTTCGATGCTCATGTTGCAGAGCGTCATGCGCTCGTCCATCGAGAATCCGGCGACGAGCGGACCCGCGATCTCGAGCGCGTAGCCGGTGCCGCCGCTGAACCCGAGCCGCGACACGATGGCGAGCGCCACATCCTTCGCGGTGACGCCCGGACTGAGCGTGCCGGTCATCGTCACTCGCATCGCCTTCGGCTTCTGCTGCACCAGGCACTGCGTCGCCAGCACGTGCTCGACTTCCGACGTGCCGATGCCAAAAGCCAGCGCGCCAAACGCGCCATGCGTGCTGGTGTGGCTGTCGCCGCAAACGATCGTCGTGCCCGGCAGCGTCAGGCCGAGCTCCGGACCGATCACGTGGACGATGCCCTGGCGTCCGCTGTTGAAGTCGAATAGCGGCACGCCAAACGCCGTGGCGTTGCTTCGCATCGCCTCGACTTGCGCGCGCGCCAGCGGATCGGCGATCGGCAGGTGCCGCGCCGTCGTCGGCACGTTGTGATCGACGGTGGCAAACGTCAGGTCCGGCCGGCGCACCGGGCGGCCGGTGAGGCGCAGGCCTTCGAACGCCTGCGGCGACGTCACCTCGTGAACGAGATGGCGATCGATATACAGCAGGGTACGGCCGTCATCGAGCGTGCGAACGACATGCGCGTCCCACACCTTGTCGAACAGGGTGCGGGCCCCGGTGCTCGGGTGCATTGGTGCCATGGAATCAGACGGCATGATACGAATGCCGCCGATCGCGGACCTCCGCCAGCGCGTCTTCGATGGCGTGGCCCATCTCGTGAGTGGAGAGCACGCGCTCACCGGGACCGGCGAGGTCGCGAGTGCGGGCGCCGGACGCGAGCGCGTCTTCGATCGCGTGATCGATTTCCGCCGCTTCCTTCTCCATGCCCGCCGTGAAGCGCAACAGCATCGCGGCGCTGGCGATCGCGCCGATCGGATTGGCCCAGCCCTTGCCCGCGATATCAGGCGCCGAGCCATGGACGGGCTCGTAGAGATCGACTGTCCCGCCGAGGGTCGCCGACGGCAGCAGGCCGAGCGAGCCGGCGATCGACGCCGCTTGATCGCTCAGGATGTCGCCGAACAGGTTGTCGCAGAGCATCACGTCGAAGCTGGTCGGCGTCGTCGCCAGGCGCATCGCGCAGGTGTCGACGTAGACGTGCTCGAGCGCGATATCCGGATACTCTTTCGCGACGTCGGAGACCACGGTGCGCCACAGACGCGAGGTCTCGAGGACGTTGGCCTTGTCGATTGATGCGACATGGCCGCGGCGCTCGCGCGCGCGCTCGAACGCCACCCGCGCCACCCGATCGATCTCGTGACGCGAATAGATCAGCGTGTTGAACGCGGTATCGCCCGAGGCCTCGAACCCGCGCGGCTCGCCGTAATAGAGGCCGCCGAGCAGCTCGCGGATGATCAGCAGGTTGGCGCCGCGGACGCGCTCAGGTTGAAAAGCGGTTCGCTTGGCCAGCGGGGCATAGCAAATCGCCGGCCGCAGGTTGGCAAACCCGCCCAGCGCCTGTCGCAGCGCGAGCAGCGCCGCTTCGGGACGCTCCGACGGAAGCCGGCCGTCGAACTTCGGATGCCCGACCGCGCCGAGCAGCACCGCGTCGGCCCCGAGACAGGCTTCGAGCGTGGCCTCTGGCAGGCCGGCGCCTTCGGCGTCGATGGCGACGCCACCGATGGCGTGCGTCGTAAAGGTGATCGGCGTCCCGGCATGCTCCGCCACGTTCTTGAGGATCCGGACGGCTTCCGCCGTCACCTCCGGACCAATGCCGTCGCCAGGCAGCAGGGCGATCTTCATCGCAGGACCGCGCCGCCACGGCGAGAGGCCGCCGCTGCGCCGAGCGCGATCGGTGTCGCGGTTTCTTCGCGAATGATGGCGGCCAGTTGATCGTCGTCCACCGTCTTGGTGCGGTCGGCCAACGCCGTCACCTTCGTGTAGAGCCGCTCGAGCTCCGGTTGCCGCAGCCGATGTCCCAGCGCACGGCAGCGCGCGTCGAGGCCGCGCATGCCGGAATGCTTGCCGAGCACCAGCCGCGTGCCAGGCGCGCCCACGGTTTCGGGCCGCATGATTTCGTAGGTCAGCTGATGCTTCAGCATGCCGTCCTGGTGAATGCCGGCCTCGTGCGCGAACGCATTGGCGCCGACGATCGCCTTGTTGGGCGGCACGGCGACGCCGACGACGGCGGAGAGGGCGCTGCTGGTCGGCATCAGCGCCTGCGTGTGAATGCCGGTGTCGTAGGGCAGCGCATCGGCGCGCACCTGCAGCGCCATCACGAACTCCTCGAGCGACGCGTTGCCGGCGCGCTCGCCGATGCCGTTGATGGTGCACTCGACCTGGCGCGCACCGGCCTGCACCGCCGCAATCGAATTGGCGACCGCCAAGCCGAGATCGTTGTGGCAATGCGCCGACAGGATCGCGAGCGTACCGATCTGGCGGCCGACTTCGGTAAACATCCGTTGGATGTCTGCGGGCAGCGCGTAGCCGACGGTGTCGGGCAGGTTGATCGTCGTCGCACCGGCGCGGACCGCGGCGACGGCGACCTCGCACAGGAACGCGAGATCGGTGCGGGTGGCGTCCTCCGCCGAGAACTCGACGTCCTCGCAATACGCGCGCGCATGCGCGACCGACGTCCGAACCTGCTCGAGGCACTGCTGGCGCGTGATGCGCAGCTTGTGTTCGAGGTGAATGTCCGAGGTGGCGAGAAAGACGTGGATGCGGGGCCGCGCCGCGCCGGCCAGCGCCGCCCAGGCCCGATCGATGTCGGCCGGAATCGCGCGGGCCAGGCCCGCAATGATCGGCCGCCGCACGGCGCCCGCGATCGCGCGCACGGCCTCGAAATCGCCGTCGGAGGAAATCGGAAACCCGGCCTCGATGATGTCGACGCCGAGCCGATCCAGCTGCAGCGCCAGGTGCAGTTTTTCGGCGGGCGTCATGCTGAAGCCCGGCGCCTGCTCGCCGTCGCGGAGCGTGGTGTCGAAGACGTGGATGCGTGATCTGGTCGCCATCGTGGATCTCAGCCATGCCAGTTTCGGGCCCACGACCAGAATAAGTCAAAGTAATAATATCTATGGCAGAGTAGAACTTTGCTTATAGTATGAAGCCCGTGGAACTCTTCCAACTCGAAGCTTTTCTCGCCGTGGTCAGGGAAGGCAGCTTCTCGGCTGCCGCTAAAGCGCTCTATCGGACGCAACCCGCCATCAGCCAGACGATCAAGAAACTGGAAGACGAGATCGGCCGCCCCCTGTTCGACCGCTCGAGCCGCCGGGGCGTGCTGACCGACGCGGGCCGCGTGCTGGCCGACCATGCCGAGCGGCTGGTCAACCTCCGCCAGCGCACCCTGGCGGCCCTGGACGACGTCCGCCAGCTGAGGACCGGGCGGCTCAGGGTGGCGGCCAACGAGCTGACGTGTCTCTATCTGTTACCGATCCTGCACGAGTATCGCCGCCTCTACCCTGAAGTGCACATCACGGTGCAGCGCGCGCTCGGCAGCCGCGTGCCGGCGCAGGTACTCGACTACGGCGCCGACTTCGGCGTGGTGACGTTCCGGCCCGACACGGCGGCGCTGCACTCGACCGTCGTCTATCACGACGAGCTCGCCTTCGTGGTGCCGCCCTCGCACCCGCTGGCGAGACGCGCGAAAGTTTCGATCGCGGAGCTCGCCAGCGAGTCGTTTGTCGCGCATCACGTCTCGTCGCCGTACCGGCAAAAAGTGATCGACACGTTCCGCAAGCGGCGCATCGAGCTGCGCATGCCGGTCGAGATGCCGACCATCGACGCGATCAAGAAATTTGTGGCGATGGGCAACGGCGTCGCGCTGCTGCCGGCGATCACCGTGGAGCGGGAGCTCGCGCATAAGGAGCTCATACGCGTCCAGGTTCCCGAGCTCGCGTTCGATCGCAAGCTGCGATTGATTCACCGCCGCGAAGGCACGCTGTCGCATGCCGCCGAAGCCATGCTTGCGGTCGTCAAGGCGCAAAGCGCCCTTAAGAAAGGAAGGTTTGCGTTCGTCGCTGAGCCCTAACGTTGAGCTTGGCTGCGATCAGACGGCGCTATTGGCGTGCCATTGGCGCCGATGTGGGTTGCTGGTTATACTGATTGCTTACTGCCGGGAAGAAATACCCCTCCGTGCGGGAGTGGCGGAATTGGCAGACGCGCTAGCCTCAGGAGCTAGTCCGGGCAACCGGGTGGAGGTTCGAGTCCTCTCTTCCGCACCAACCTTCGCCGGCTTGCAAGTCCCTTCCCGGCTTCGGTTGGCAAGCCACTGAAGGTTGTCCGCCGTAGCTTTAGCGAAGGCGGACCACAACCCAAACAAGCGGCTCAGAAGTTGCAACGCAAATCGGCATGGCTGAGTCACGCCCTTCGACTCGCGAAACATCTAGCTCGCTCAGGACAGGCCGGCAGCGCCGCCGCTGGCCCTTTTGGGTCAGTCTCGCACTTGGCATCGTCGCCGCCCTGCTGTGGATCGCGCAGGACCAGGAAACTCTCCGCGTCAAGAGTCCCGTCGAAGCCTCGGATCCCGGGTTCGCCGACTATGTCGCGTCGCTGCTTGGTGCGCCGGTTGAAATCGGCGACGCCTACACGGTGCTCCGCAACGGCGATGAGGCCTTTCCAGCCATGCTCGACGCCATCGAGCGGGCGCGATCACGAATTGTCTTTGAGTCGTATGTCGTCAAGGACGGCGAGATTGGCGCGCGATGGGCGGCCGCGCTCGAGGCCGCGGCAAAACGCGGGGTGACGGTTCGTGTGGTGCTCGACAGTATCGGCTCGGCCCTGTCCGCGAAGACTCAGGATCGCCTCGAGGCGGCGGGCGTCCAGGTCCTCTGGTTTAACCCGGTTCGGTTCTGGCAACTCGAAGAAACCAACTACCGGGATCACCGCAAGGTGCTGGTCGTCGACGGCGACGTCGGCTTCATCGGCGGCATGGGGATCGTCGATCAATGGCTGGGGCATGCGGAAGACAAGGCGCATTGGCGTGACACGCAGTTCAAGATCGTCGGCCCGGCGGTGCGTGCGCTCGAAGCGAGTTTCTACGAGAACTGGCTGGAATCAGGTGGCGAATCGGCGCCGGTCCTTGACCCCGAGCTGCCAGCCCAGGAGACCGGCGCCAGGTCCATTGTGGTGCGCAGCAATGCGATCAGCGGCGCCAGCAACATCAAGCTGCTATATCTGCTCGCCATCGCCGGCGCCAGAAAAACCATCGACATTCACTCGCCGTACGTGACGCTCGATCCGTCCTCGCGCTGGAGCCTGGAGGAAGCCCGGCGGCGGGGCGTGAGGGTGCGGCTCGTTGCCGAGAGCGAGGGTACCGACGCCATGCCGGTGAAGCACTCGATCCGGCATCAATATCAAGAGCTGCTCGACGCCGGCTTCGAGATCGCCGAGTACCAGCCCACCATGATGCACGTTAAGGCCTTGATCATCGACGGGGTCTTCAGCCTGATCGGCTCGGCCAACTTCGGCAACCGGTCGTTCGAGGTGAACGACGAGCTGACCGTCGCCGCGGCGGACGCGGAGCTGGCCGCGACTTTGACCAGCCACTTCGAGGACGACCTGCGCCGCTCGAAGAAGCTCGACGCCAGGACCTGGAAGGATCAGCGGTCGATCGTCGGCAAGGCGCAGGAATTCTTCTGGAGCTTCTTCGGCGAAATTTTCTAGACCTGGTCCTGCACGAACGAGGCGAGCGCCTCGGCCACCTTTCCGAGAAACGGGCGCCGGCGCCAGGTCTCGAGGTCGACCCGATCGCACAACAAGGCGTCTTTCGCGAACATGTCGTTCAGCTCGCGCGCGATCTGTGCGTCGCACACACACACGTTGTTCTCCTCATTGTGGGAGAAGGATCGGTTGTCGAAATTCGTGGTGCCCACCGTGGCCCACAGCCCGTCGACGACCATGGTCTTGTGGTGCAGCAGCGTGCGGTTGTATTCCGACAGCTCGACGCCGGCCTCCAGCAGGGCACCGTAGAGACGCAGGCTATTCAGCCGCGCCATGAAGGTGTCGTTCGGCGTCCCGGCGACCATGACGCGCACGCGCACGCCGCGCTTGACGGCATCGCGGAACAAGTCGATCGACAGGTGGTCCGGCACGAAATAGGGATTCGCGATTTCGATCGAGTGCCGGGCCGCCGAGATCGCGAGCACGTACATGACGCGCGCTGTCGAGGCGCCGGTCTCAGGGGAGCTCATGATGGTCTGCACCGCAAGCCGGCCGACGGCCTTGGAATGCGGGTAGAAGTCGGGCCCGGTCACGAGCTCGCCGGTGCATTCGAGCCAGTTTTGCGCAAACCCGGTTTGCAGCGGACGGACGGCAGGGCCCTCGACGCGGACCTGCAGATCACGCCAGTGCTTCTTGTCCTGGGCGTTGCCGGTCCACTGGTCGGCGATGCCGGCGCCGCCGGTAAAGCCGATGTAGCCATCGACGATCAGCGACTTGCGGTGCGTGCGATTGTTGATCCGCCGCAGCTTGTTCCAGCGAATCGGGTTGTACCACGCGACGTGGGCGCCGCCGGCCTTGAGGATTTTCAGGATGTCGTCGCCGATGCTCGCCGAGCCCACGGCATCGAGCATGACCTTGACCTTGACGCCCTTCGATGCCCGCTCGGCGAGGGCGTGCGCGAACGTCATGCCGATCTCGCCGGCCCAGTAAATGTAGGCCTCGATGGTGATCGAGCGCTCGGCCTCGCGAACCGCCTTCAGCATGGCGGGATAGAACGAGTCACCGTTGTTCAGCAATTCGAGCTTGTTGCCCGGCAGCAAAGGCACGCCAGCGGCGCCTTCCATCGTGTCGATGAATTCCTGCGAGCCGACCTCGAGGCCGTGGTCCAGGCCGTATTGCGGCGCAGACTCCATCGGCGTCGCGAGCGAACACACGCCGGCCCAGAGCCCGACGCCGAACGCGGCCCACCATTCGCTGATGTTGATTAGGTAAACGGTATAGGCGGCCCACAGCCACCACGACCACAGGAGGCGGCGAACGCGCGTCCACAATGTGGTCAGCCCTTTCGGGCGGGTCATTCGCGGATCGGGCGCGGGCCGGTAACTGCGCCGGCCGATCCTCGGACGGCGATGGAACGGCCCGGGTCGGCTGCGGGGACGCCGGATGCGAGCGCTCACCTGCGCTTCGGGACGCGGTCGTGCAGCAGAATCTGCACCGCCAGGTAACCCGCTCCGGTGGCGGCCAGGATGAACAGGATCATGGCCACGCCCGGATAGCCCAGGATCCGGAAGGTCGTTTCGATGCGCATCATCATAGCAGCGCCGATGATTAGCGAGGCGAGGATCAGCCCGAGCGTGCTGCCGCCTTAGCCCTGGCGGTTGCGGTTGAAGATGTAGGCGCCGAAGGCGGCAAGGCCGCCTAGCACGGCGATGTCGCGAATCAACTTGAACAGGTTGATCACCCACGCGATGCCGATGCCGAGGGCAGCCCACTGGACCCACCACTCGCCCGGCGAGGTCATCAGGTTGATGACCACCAGCATGAGCAGGATGAACGGCGCGGTGACGAGGAACTTGACGCGGCGCAGGGGTCCAAACACTATAGGCTCCTTATAGGAACATTACGAAGCCAGCCGACGAAGGTTCAGGTGAGCGCGATTCTACTCGGTCTTGTGGTTCCCCTGACGCTTGCCGCGCAGGACATCGCGCTGCCCGATGACGTGCGGCGCCAGATCGATGCCGCGCACGCCGGCTGGAAGCTGGCCGCGGTCATGCCGGAAGTCGAAAGCGAAATCCGCCAGCGCACGCCGTCGTGGCCGCCCAACCTGATCGTGGGCGATTTCGACGGTAACAAACAGACCGACGTGGCCGTGCTCGTCGAATACCCGGCGCCGGCGCTCCCGGGCGGACGGGCTGTGCAGCTGCTGGCGTTTCTCGGCAACGGCACCGCGTTCACGAAGTTCGTGCTGGAACCGCCCGCGCCTCTTGACCCCCGCCAGTTTCTTCACCTGATTCGAGAGCGCGGCGCAGGCGATGCCATTGGCGTGGAGTACGAAGCGATCGGCGGCCATGCGTGGAGCTATCGAAACGGAAAATGGCAGTCGAACCCGGCGCAATGACAGCGCTCGTAGGGCACCCCTTTAGGGGTGCCGATGCAGCGGTGCCGACTCAGGGTGTCGGGGCCGGCGTCGCCGTCGGCCCCTTCAACTCGAACCCCGCCGGCGGCTCCGCGCCGAGCAGGTGCTTCACGAAGTAATCCCACCGCCGCCTCACCATGTACGGCTCGCTTCCGAAGCCGTGGCCGCGGTTCGGGAAGATGATCAGATCGAAGTCCTTGTTGGCCTTGATCAGGGCGTCGACGACGAGCAGCGTGCTGTAGAAGGGCACGTTGTTGTCGATCGAGCCATGCGCGAGCAGCAGCTTGCCTTTCAGGTTCTTCGCGAAGTTCTGGTTGGCCTGGCTGTCGTAGTTGGTCGTGCCATCGGGCTTCTTCTCGAGCAGGCCCTGCCACTTTTCGGCCCAGTCGTCTTCGTAGACGCGGTTGTCGTGGTTGCCGGCTTGTGATACGCCGACCTTGAAGAAGTCGGGGTAGTGGAACATCGCGCCCGCCGTGGCGTAGCCGCCGCCCGAGTGTCCATAGATGCCGGCGCGATCGATATCAATCCACGAGTAGCGCGACGCCAGCTCCTTCATGCCCGCCACCTGGTCGGGCAGCGTGTTGTCGCCCATGTCGCCGTAGTAGGCGGCGTGAAACCGCTTCGAGCGCCACGGCGTGCCCATGCCGTCGATTTCCACGACCACGAAGCCGAGCTCGGCGAGCGACTGCGAATCCGCGCGCGCGGCCGAGAAGCTGCGGCTGCCGACGCTGCCGGTCTGCGGGCCGGGATAGATGCGATTGACGATCGGATACTTCCTCGACGGGTCGAAGTTGGTCGGCCGATAGAGCAGGCCGTAGAGATCGCCGACGCCGCCGCGATCCTTCACCGTGATCGGCAGCGGCGGCTTCCAGCCCGTCGCCAGCAGACGGCTGATGTCCGCCTTCTGCAGTTGAAGCACCACCCGGCCGGTGGCGTCGCGAAGCACGGATGTCGGCGCGACGTCGGGCTTCGAATAGTTATCGACGAAGTACTGGCCGGAAGGCGACAGCGAGACGTCGTGGTCGGCGTCTTCGGGCGTCAGCAGCTGTGCGCCCTTGCCGTCGAAGCCGGCCCGATAGAAATGGCGGAAGTACGGATCGCGGCCCTTCTCGCGGCCGACGCCATCGAAATAGACGACGCGGTTGTCTTCGTCGACTCGTTCGAGCTGCGTGACGTTGCCGTCGCCGCTGGTGATCGGATTCTTCAGCTGCCCGGTCTGGAAATCGTGCAGGTAGAGGTGGCCCCAGTTGTCCTTCTGCGAAAACCAGATGGCCTCGTTCGACTTGGGCAGGTAGCGCCAGTTGACCTTGCCGTTGCCGGATTCGAAAAAGGTCTCGGCCTTTTCGCTCAACACTTCGCGGAATGCGCCGGTCGCCGCGTTGGCCACCCGCAGCTGCGCCTCCTGATGGTTACGCGAGCTCGACACGAACGCGACTTCGCTGCCGTCCGGCTTCCACTGCACGTCGACCCATTCGCCGCCGCACTTCACATCGTCACAGATCGTCGAGCGGTGCTGATCCGCGGGCATCTGCAGCCGGATCACCTTCGGCCCGTCGACTTCGACGATCACGCGCTGAATGGTGGTGATCACGGCGTCGCCGGGTAGCGGGTACTTCCACGCCTGGAGCGTGGGATGTCCGGCCGTCGTGTTCACGAGGTACATCTCGCCGACACCGCGCTCGTCCTGCTGAAACGTCGCCACCTTCTTCGAGTCGGGCGACCACAACACGACCGGCCGATCGCTGCGGATCCAGCCGGCGTTGTCGGTGGCATAGCCAAAGTCCTGTACGCCGTCGGTCGTGAGCTGCGTGTCCGTGCCTGCTGCGAGGTCTCGCACCCACAGGTTGTAGTCGCGAATGAACGCGGCCAGCTTGCCGTCGGGAGACACCACGCTGTTGGGCGGCGTGGCCCGGCGATCGCCGCTCGCGCATTGCTTGCCCTGCACGTCGCACGTCCAGCGCTTGCCGTCGCTGTCGAACGAGAAATGCTGGCGGCTGTCGTCGAACGTGATCTGCACGAACGGAAACCGGGCCGCGTTGATGGGCCGCCCCAGCGCGGTCGTGAGCGCCGCCGCCACGGCGGCATGGTCGAATGCCGGCGCCTTGGTGCCGCCGGCCGCGTCTACCAGGATGAATTCGCTGCCGGTCGCGGTCGGGTTGCGGTACCAGAAGCGATCGCCGGGCAGCCAGTTCGGCCTGACGGCGCCGTGCGACACCAGCGGCGTGGTGTTGTAGGTCATGAAGCGCTCGGCCCGCTCGTAGTCCGCGAGCGTCACGCGCGGTTGAGCGGTGGCAGACGCGGTGGCGACGAGGGTCAGGGCAACTGTGGCGAGCTGGGAGGTTGTGAACGTGCGCATGGCAAAAAGTATCCTATATTCTCGCCATGCGCACAGCAGCTCTTGCCGCCGCCGTTGTTCTTCTCCTGTCGGGTCCGTGGCCCTTCGACTCGCGCGTGAGCGCGAGCCCTCGCGCGCTCGCTCAGGGCGGGCCGGCGGGGTTCGATCCGGGTTTGTTTCGCGAAATGCAGTGGCGGAACATTGGCCCGCACCGTGCCAGCCGGACCAAGGCGCTCGACGGCGTGCCCGGGCAGCCTCACACGTTTTACATCGGCGTCGTGAACGGCGGGGTCTGGAAGACCACCGATGCCGGGCGCACCTGGATCCCGATTTTCGATGACCAGCCGACCGGTTCGATCGGCGCGCTGGCGGTCGCGCCTTCGAATCCCAACGTGATCTACGTCGGAACCGGCGAGGCGCAGCAGCGCCCGGACCTGGCCACCGGCGATGGCATCTACAAGTCCACCGACGCCGGCAAGACCTGGACGCACCTCGGGCTCCGCGACACGCAACAAATCGCGCAGGTCGTGATCGATCCGAAGAATGCGGATCGCCTGTTCGTGGCTGCGCTCGGGCATCCCTACGGGCCCAACACCGAGCGCGGTATTTTCCGATCGGTTGACGGCGGCAAGAGCTTCGAACGCGTGCTCTACAAGGATGAGAACACCGGCGGCGTCGACGTCCTGCTCGATCCATCCAACCCCAACGTGGTGTACGCGTCGATGTGGCAGGCGCGGCAGGGGCCCTGGGAAAACGGGGCCTTCAGCGGCCCGAACAGCGGCCTCTTCAAGTCCGGCGACGGTGGGACGACCTGGCGCCAGCTCACAACGGGCCTGCCGACCTGGGACGCCGATCGCATCGGCCGCATCGGCATCGGCATTGCGCCGAGCCGCCCGTCGCGGTTGTTCGCCATCGTCGAGGCGCGCAGTCCCGGCGTGTTCCGATCGGATGACTCGGGCGAAACCTGGACGCGCGTCAACAGCGACCCGCGCGTGCTCGCGCGCCCATCCGACGCGAGCGACGTCCGCGTGCACCCGACCAATCCCGACATCGTGATCGTGCCGACCATCGTGACCTGGAAGTCGACCGACGGCGGCCGGACGTTTACCGCTATTCGCGGGGCGCCGGGCGGCGACGACTATCAGAAGGCGTGGTTCAACCCGGCCAATCCGGACATCCTTGCCATGACATCAGATCAAGGTGCGGTGATCTCGTTGAACGGCGGCGAGTCGTGGAGCAGCTGGTACAACCAGCCGACCGCGGCGTTCTATCACGTCAGCACCGACAACGCGTTTCCGTACCGCGTCTGCAGCGGCCAGCAGGAGAGCGGCTCCGCGTGCGTGCAGAGCCGCGGCGATCACGGTCAGATCACGTTCCGCGAATGGTCGCCGGTTGGCGTCGAAGAGTACGGCTACGTCGCGCCCGACCCGCTGGATCCCGACATCGTCTACGGCGGCAAGGTTTCGAAGTGGGATCGACGAACCGGGCAGGTCCAGCAGGTTGGCCCGAAGTTCGGCCGCGACCCCGGGTACCGCGTGGTCCGGACCATGCCTGTGTTGTTCTCGCCGGTTAATCCACGCAAGTTGTACTTCTCCTCCAACGTGTTGTGGCAGACGCTGAACGGTGGGCAGTCGTGGCAGCAGATCAGCCCCGACCTGACGCGCAAGACGTGGCAGATCCCGAAGAACGTCGGCATCTATACGAGCCTGCCCGAGGCCCAGGCCACGCAGCGAGGCGTGATCTATACGATCGCGCCGTCCTATACAGACGAACGCACGATCTGGGTGGGGACCGACGATGGGCTGATTCACGTGACGCGCGATGGCGGGGGCACGTGGCAAGACGTCACGCCGCCGGCGCTGACGCCCTGGTCGAAGGTGTCGATCGTGGACGCATCACATTTCGATGCCAGCACCGCGTATGCGGCGATCAACACCATCCGGCTCGACGACCTGCGGCCGCATATCTATCGCACGCGCGACGGCGGCAAGTCGTGGTCGCACATCACGGCCGGCATCCCCGACGGCGCCATCATCAACGTGGTGCGCGAGGATCCGAAGCGGCGAGGCTTGTTGTTCGCGGGCGGCGAGCAGACCGTGTATGTCTCGTTCGACGACGGCGAGCATTGGCAGTCGCTGCGAAACAACCTGCCGGCCACCTCGGTGCGCGACCTGGTGATCAAAGACGACGATCTGGTGATCGGCACGCACGGGCGGTCGTTTTACATTCTCGACGACATTACGCCGCTCCGGCAGATCGCCGCCGCGACGACGTCCGAGGATGTTCACTTGTTCGCGCCGCAACAGGCGTGGCGCTTCCGGTGGAACAAGAACACCGACACGCCGCTGCCGCCGGACGAGCCGGCGGGTCAGAATCCGCCTGATGGCGCGATCGTGCATTACTACCTGCGGAACGCGTCGCGGGCTCCAGTGATTCTGGAGATCCTCGATGCGAGTGGCGCGCTCGTGCGCCGGTACTCGAGTGCCGATCCGGTCGAGCCGCTCGTCGAGGGACGAAACACGCCCGACTACTGGATCCGCCCTCACCGCCCGCTGTCGAGCACCGCCGGGTTGCATCGATTCGTGTGGGACGTGCACCACGATCGTCCGGCGGTGGGGAGCTTCAGTTATCCGATCTCCGCGGTGCTCGCGAACACGCCTCGCACGCCGGCGGGGTCATGGGCAGTGCCGGGGACCTACACCGCGCGACTCACCGTAGATGGAAAGTCGGTGACGCAGCCGCTGGTAGTGAAGATCGATCCGCGAGTGAAGGCCACGGCCGCCGACCTCAAGCTGCAGTACGACACGTCGCGCGCGATCGACGCCGCCATGCGGCGCATCGCGGATGCGCTGAGAGAGATTCGGGCCGTGACGCCAAAGACGCCGCAGCAGACGGAGATGGAACAGCGACTCACGCGCGCAAGCGCACCCCTCGGGCAATTGTTTGGTGCGGTGGAAGCAACCGATGCCCGGCCCATGCCGGTCTTGCTCGAGGCATGGAAGGCGGCCGCAGCCGCGGTGCAGGAAGCGACGGCGGCGTGGGAAAAAATGAAGGCCGGGCCCAGGTAGCCCGGCCTTCGACGAGGGAACTAGTTACTTGCTGCCACCGAACAGAATGCACGCGATAAAGCACATCTCGAGCATTGGTGGATAAGTACTTCCGCCCGCCGCCATTGCCGCGCTCGCACTGGTCGGATGCACATACGGCAGCTCGGTCGGCGGCACTTCGCGGCCGGTTGCGTCCGGGCACGCCGCAAGAACCGGCGAGGCGTCGACGAGGAACTGGAAGAACAGCTCACTGTGTTCCAGCCGTGTCGGATTGCTGGGGCGAGAGTCTGGCGTCGCCGCCGAGATCACCCACAGCTCGGCGGACTGGCCGGCCGGGACCGTGAGGGATCTGACGTCCGTTCCGCTCGTGAGGCGAATGGTGGTCGACTCTTCCGAGCGGAAGTTGACCGCATCGGTCAGGCGCTGCGAATAGGCGCCGAACGACCAGACCTTGCCCGCGTCGGGATGGCCGGCCGAATTCTCCAGCCGCCCGCCGCGGAGGGTCACCGTGGTGGCGGCCCACTTCTCGACATTGCCGCGGACACGCTTGCCCGGAGCAATTTTCTGGAGCTGGGCCATCTGGGAGGCTTGGTTCTTCACGGCATCGGTGTTCCCGGCAATCACCTCGATCGCGGTGTTGTCGAGATTTCGGTAGACGAACTCGTCGGGGTTGGTGTTGGCGAGCTCACTATCGAAAGCCCCTGGCACGACGCCAGGCGCTTTGACCATACCAAGAGCCTTGGCGGCCGCGCTGCCGGCGCGGGCCATCAAGAAGGGCACGTGCGTCATGTGGTTCATGGCGTGTTGCCCCGGCGTGGCCACCAGGAACGAGTGGTCGGCACGTTCGATGAACGTCATCATGCCGACGAACCTGACGTTGAGCTTGGCGGCGGCCGCGGCGGCCGCCAGGGAAGGTTTAGCGAAGGTCGTACACGCGGCGACGGTGCCGAGCGAAACTCGACTGACGAACTGGCGACGATTCATTTCGTGCTCCTGACGTTGGGGGGCTATCGATCGGAGCCGTACAGCACCAACGCACTCCAAGCGCCGAGTCGACGGCCGTTGCTCTGCAGTACGTTGCGTTGGAGATCGGTGAGCGCTTCCGCCGCTGACATCCCGGATGCCAGGCGGCGATGGAAGCCGACCATCAGGTCGCGAGTGGCCGTTTCGTCGGCGCCAGGCAACGTTCCGACGACGGCGGGAACGCCGGCAGCCATGAACGCGCGGGCCAAGTTCAACGTGCCCTCGCCTCGATTTGCACTGGTCACTTCAACTTCGTCGATCACGACCAGATTCGTGTCAGGCATAGACCGCGCCGCGATCTCGTGCCCAAGAACATCTCCTGAATGGCGTCGGCCACGCTCGTCAACGAGCCGGACGCGCGACAGTAACGGGTACGACGCATTTCTTGCCGTCGCGACCGAGAGGTGCACCACTGAATGGCCTGGCGCCTCCGAGAACAACCGCGTTCGCGTGGCCGATGAGCCGGTCACGAGGGTCGGCTCAGGATACAGGGCGGCAATCGCATCGGCATCGGCGGTTCGATCGGGGCCGCCCATAATCATCGGCCTGCCGGCGCGTGCGATTGCCGGAGTCGCTTGCAAGGCGGTGACAAGGGCGCCAACGCTGGGCGCCAGGCTCAACGTGACGTCCTCGACCAGGAACCGCTGCCGCGAACCGTCCCACAGCGCCGCGAATGCGGCATCTTCGTACGTGGCATCGGGCACGATGACGAGCCTCGAGGCGCCCCGCAGTCGAATGCCAATCGGTCGAAGAATCTCGTTGTAAAGATCGCGGCCGGCCACAGGTGTTTCGGAGCCATGCCAAATCTCAGCCTGTTGACGGGCCACGAGCTTCTGCGCGTCAAGCCGGCTGATGGGCCGCATCAGCACATCGGTCTTGTCGTGGCGAATCACCCAGACGGCCAATTCATCGTCAAACTGGCTGAGCGCGACGACCGCCTGTTCAGGGGCCAATGCGCGCTGCACGTCGCCCAGCGAGCGCTCCGGCATACGCCGGGCCTCTGCCAACGTCCGCGCCCGTGCCCGCTCGGCCATGGCGAATGCGCGCGGATAATCGCCCTTCCTGATCGACAGTTGCACCGATGTTTCAAATAGTTGCCAGGATTCATCGGTGGCCGCAATCCGGCCCTCATCGACCAGTGATGCGCGCTGTGTGTCAAACGCCTCGATACCCTTGTTCAGCGCAGCCTCGGCGTCCGAGTGATTGCCCCAGACGATGTTGGCCTTCGCCAGCCTCAAGTAGAGCTGCGGTAGACGGGTACGGTCGCCGCGTTGATCGCTCGTTTCAATCGCACGGGTCGCGGCGGCTGCGGCTGCCGCCGGATTCCGGCTCCGAGCGAGATCGCTCTCGGCCGCCAGGACAGGCAACTCGAGGAGACGGCGGTGCGATTCGTCTGGCAGATTCCGCAGGTGCCGGCGGGCCTCCTCTAAGTCACGCTCCGCTTCGGACGCCCGACCGAGGGCCAACAACGGCACACTCCGCTGGGCGAGTGCCTCAACGACAGCCGCATCGCGTCCCGATTCTCGTGCGTTCGCAACCGCCAACTCGTAGATCGACAAGGCCGTTTCCGGACTCTCGGCCCTGACAGAAAACGCCGCCGTTGCCAGCAAACCGAATTTGAATCGTGCCGACCTGGAAATCGACAAGCCTTGAAGCGAGGCGGTCCGATGGCGCCACTCAGCGGCGCTGTCACCGAGATAGAAGTACAGCGATGCCAGGAGTGGGTGGGCTGCGGCAACCTGTTCGGCGTCACCCATACGCTCGAAGGTTGCGAGCGCATCCTCATAGTTCGCCTGCGCATCAGCCAACCGGCCCTGCGCGAACGCCACCAAGCCGAGGAACCACTTGGCGCGGCCGCCGACGTACGCGTATCCATTGGCCGTCGCCGCCGAATGCACTTCTTCGAGCCCGATAATCGCGTTGACGTAATTGCTCTGCACGTAGGCGATTGCACCCAGATCGAGCGTTGGGCGGATCGCGAACGCGCTGCCGGCTGCCTTGAGTTGTGCGCGCGCCGCCGCCATGCCGGGACCGGCCTCGGCGAACCGATCTGCTGCGAAGAGCGACGCTGCGGTTGCGTAGACCGAGTGAGCGCGAGCGAGCGCGTGCAGCTTGTCGCCGGTGCCCGAGCGATCGATCGCCGCAACGGCATCGCGATAGAGATTGTCTCCGGCGACGCGAGCGAACGCATCGGCCATGTTGCGGACGTTCTCTAACTCCCGGGATGCGTCGCGGCCTGCGTCTACCGCCGCCGCCCACTTCGGCAAGAGATCGGTCTCGACGAACTTGCGGGCCTCGGTCATCTGCGTCCGCACGGCTTCGTCCGCGACTACGCTGGTGATGTTCCCGTGGAGGCGCTGCTCCACACTCGCCCACACAGCCGCCGCCGACGGCTTCGACAACTGCTCGAGCCGCGTACGCGCCTCGGTCGCCCACGGTGACGCGCTGTCGCGCGCGAGATACTCCGTCCACGCCTGCTTCGCCAGGTCGTTGAGCGAGAGCGCCGTGGCGGCCAACGCGCGATTGAACCAGGCTTCGCGCAATGTCGGATCCAGACGACGCGCGCGATCCGCCGAGGCCAGCGCGCGCGGCAGGTCGTCCGGCCGCAGACCGCGGCGGGCGCGCTCGAGCTGCACAGTGGCGACGTCACTTACATAGCGCGCATTGTTCGGCTGCTCGCGCGCCGCCGCCAGTAACGATGCCGCCGCGTCGTCGTAGCGGCCGGCCAGCAGTTGCTCGACGCCGAGCGCGTGCAAGCGCGACGGTGTTTCACGTTCGCCGAATGACTCGCGAATCTTGCCGGCAATCAAGACGATACGATCGGCCTCGGCGGCACGGCCACCTTGCCCCCCAGCAGATGGCACACCCAGTGGGGCATGCGGGAACCCCCCGGTCAGCCGACCAAGGACCGATCGTTCGCCTTCGACGGAATCAGCAAGACTCACGAGCCCCGTGTCGCGGTCCAGCCACGGCCTCACGAGCGAGGGCGCTGCCAGCACGACAAACACGGCAGCCGCGGCGGTCAGCATGCCTGCCACGAGTCGGCGATCGCTGCGGGAAGGAGTCTCCACCGCCACATCGCTTACGGGCAAGAATGCCGAGACTGCCTCGACCGTTCGCACGACCCCGGCCACCATTGCAATGCAATGCGGGCACGAGGCGAGATGGGCTTCCACGCGGGATCGTTCGGCCAGACTGAGACCGTGATCGACGTAGGCCGCCAGCACTTCTGGTTCCAGGCAGCCGGTGGTCTGTGAACTAACCATCTCGCTTGAATAGACGGACAGGCCCCAGAAACTTCTCAACCTCTTGGCGCAACAGCGGGGCCAGCGCAATTGAGGGATGCCCGATGAGCTCGATGATCTCGTGACGGTCGAGGCCGAGGTGCGACAACGATGCGCGCAACAGCTTGACCGCCTTTTCGAGCCGGCGATGCAGCGTCGGCACCGAACTGCCCGTGAGTTTGGCAATCTGGACCATCGAAAGGTCCTGATCGAATCGCAGCGCGAGCAACACTCGTTCCTGCGCGGAGCACTGGTTGAATGCGGCCTGCAGGGCGCGATCGACGCGCTCGATGTTTTCGTGCAACTCGGCAGCGTCGACATTCTCTTCGGAGTCTTCAGAGGACGGGACCGCGGCTGCCGCTTCTTCGCCGACGTCGGTGGTGCAGACCCGTAAGGGCAGTTGCCCCCAGATCTTCAGCAAATCAGCCGTGGCCATGCCGAGGTTGTGATTGGTGCGAATAATCTCGAGCGCTTCTTCGAGGGTGTGTCCGTCGCGCGAGACCAGCCGCTCGAGCACGACCGCAGCCGGGCCGAGCCGCTCGGCCATCGCCGACGGCCGCCATCGGCCCCACTTTTCGGCGCAGTAATCGAGCGACAGCCGATCGATCACGGCCGAGAGGTAGGTCCACAAACTACTCCGGTTTTGGAACTTGCGAAGAATGGCGTAGTCGTTCTCGATCAGCCGCAGCCGCACGAAACTGGAAAAATCCTCGAGCTCCGCTGCGGCCAAATGACGGCGCCGTCCGGTCGTCCGTACGATTTGATCCACCAGGGACAGGTGGTCGAGGAGCAACCGTTGGTAATTCACGCCAAATGCCGGGGGTGGGGTCCGCTCGATTATCGGGACGGCTGCATGCCAACACAAGGAGGTTGACGGCCCGCCGCAGAAATTGTTTGCGCAAACTGGTGAGAATTCTGACGGGCATGGCCGTCTATATAACCAAAGACAACTGCCGCGGCCGGGCTGGTTCCATGGCACGGGTCCGTATTTCGAGGCTTTTTCGAGCGAAGGTGCGCCATCTGAAGGGACAGGAAGCGGGATAGTATGGCTGTAAGCTTTTTCGGCGGCCCCTCCGGATCGGGCGGCCGCGTCTGGTCGGCATCAAGATTTGTGGGCGAAGATCTAGATCAGGAACAGCTGCTCGGGCGGATCCGCGAGCTGGAATTGCTGTGCACCGAGGTGCTCGTCGCCGGCGTCGATCTCGGCTTGCCGCAACGGCTGCTCAACCAGCTGTGGGGCGCCGTGGGACACGGTGAATTGCCGCACGCCTTCCACGTCGATCTGCCGCCTGCTCCGCCCAAACCGATGGCGTCAGCCGCACCGGCTGCGGCGCCGTTGCCGTTTGTGGCGCCGGCTCCCGCCCCGGCCGGGGTGAGCGTGAGCCCCGAAACCGAACTGTCGCTGCCGGATGCCGCCGCGCGCGGCGCCGCGCCGATGCCCATCCCTGACATTCCGCTGTCATCGAACCCGCTGGTATCTCCGAACCGGGACGAGTCGCGGCCAAAGCCGCCACAGGTCGAGCTGAAACCGCTCGGCGCCAAGAAGACGGTGGCGGTGGTTGACGACGATCCGATGATGCTGGACGTGTTGTCGCGGATCCTGCGGCGCGAGAACTTCCATCTGCTGATGGCGGGCGGCGGCCCCGAGATCATCCAGAAGCTGAGCGATCACGACGGCGACGTCGACCTGCTCGTCACCGATTACGCCATGCCCGACATGCAAGGTCGCGAGCTGGCCGACCACGTGCGTCAGCGGTTTCCAGCCATCAAGGTCTTGTACCAAACCGGCTTCGTCGACATGCTGTTCGGGGATCGCGTCGAGCTCGAAGAGGGCGCGGCGTTCCTCGAGAAGCCGTTTACCGCCCGCGGCCTTCGCGAAGCCGCCCGGCTCGTGCTGTTCGGCTCGCTCAACCCGTAAGCCCCGCCGTTAGCCTTGGCGACACGCGGGCTCGTCCCCCGTAGCCTTGGCGAAGGGGGATCTATACTGATCGGGTGAAACGTGGTGTCGGGTTCGTCCTCGGATTCCTGCTGATCGCGACGCTCGTCTCGATGACGGCGATGCTCGTCCTGTATTTCGCGGTCGGGTCCGAACCCGACGTCGCCGCGCATACCACCCTGGTGCTGCGGCCCGGCGGCGACCTTCCGGAAGTGCTGCCCGACATCGTGTTCGGCGCCGGCGACGACCTGACCATCCGCGCGTATGTCGAGCTGATCCGAAAGGCCAAGACCGACCAGCGCATCACCGGCATCCTGCTCAAGCCAGGCGGCCTCAACTCGCCGTTCTGGGCGAAGGTGCAGGAGCTGCGCGAGGCGCTCGACGACTTCAAGCGCAGCGGTAAATACGTCCACGCCTGGCTCGAGTACGCCGGTGACCGCGAATACTTTCTGGCCTCGGTGGCCGATCATGTCTACCTGCTGCCATCGGCGTCGCTCGACCTGACCGGCATCGCCAGTTATGAAGTGTTCCTGCGCGGCACGTTCGACTGGATCGGCACCTACCCGGATTTCCTGCACGTCGGCGACTACAAGACCGCGGTCAATACGTATCTCGAAAAAGCGTTCACGCCGGCGCATCGCGAGATGAGCGAGTCGCTCAACCGCAGCCAATACCAGCAGCTCGTTCGCAGCATCGCTGACGGCCGCAAGAAGCGCGAAGACGAGGTGCGGGCGCTCATCGACCAGGGCCCCTTCCAGCCGCACGACGCGTTGCGGCTCGGGTTGATTGACGACGTGGCGTACGAAGACGAGCTCGACGACCTCGAGCCGGACCTCGCCGGCGAAGACGACTACATCGACGCGGAAGACTACGCCGCGGTGTCGTGGGCGGCAGCCGGGGTCAGCCGGCGGTCGACCATTGCCGTGATCAACGCGGTGGGCGTGATCAACTCCGGCGGCAGCGGCTTCGATCCGCTGAATGGCCCGGTGGTCGGATCCGATTCGCTCGTCGAGTACATTCGCGAAGCCCGCGCGAACCGCGCGGTCAAGGCAATCGTGCTGCGCGTCGACAGTCCCGGCGGCTCGTCGACCGCTTCCGATGTGATCTGGCGCGAGCTGTCGATCTCGCGCAACAAGGACAGACCGATCATTGTTTCGATGTCGGACCTGGCGGCCTCGGGCGGCTACTACATCGCCCTCGCCGGCGACGCCATCGTCGCGCAGCCGGGCACCTTGACCGGATCGATCGGCGTCTACACCGGGAAGTTCGTGACCACCGGCTCGCTCGACAAGATCGGCGCGAACATCGAAGTGACCAGCACCGGCACGCGCGCGGAGATGAATTCGCCAGACCGGCGATTCAACGCCGATGAGCGCGCCAAGATCCAGGAGTCGATGCAGGCCGTGTACGACCAGTTCGTCGAGCGCGCCGCCGCCGCCCGGCACATGACGCCGGAAAAGATCGACGAAGTGGGGCAGGGCCGGGTCTGGACGGGCGAGCAGGCGCGCGAGCTCGGGCTGGTCGATGAACTCGGCGGGCTGTATACGGCCATCGGGCTGGCGAAGCAGCGCGCGCGCATCCCGGCCGACGAAGAAGTGCAGTTGATTGTCTACCCGCCCCACCGCAGTTTTTATGAAGTGCTGGCCGACCAGCTCCAGTCTCCGGTCGGCCGCATGAAAGACGCCTACACGGCTGACGCCGTCATCCAGCTGCTCGGCCCGCGCGAGCGGCGCGCCCTGGCGGCGCTGCTGGCCCCGTCGCGGCTGTTCCGCTCGGGCCAGATCCTCGCGCACATGCCGTACGTATTCGTCAGATGATGCTGCGAAGGGGTCAGACCCCTCCGACGATGCGGGCGAGGGTGTCCTGGCGGATGTTGATCTTCAGCCCCTGCTTCGCCTTCTGCATGTAGGCGCCGAAGAACCGGTCGCGCCGCTGGTTGACGAGCTCGTCGCGCAGCTGATCGCGGCCGGCGGCGATCTCGGCGTCGGTCACGTCGACCTTTTCAGCCACGCGCACGATCGCGGTCCCCGTCGGTGTCGAAATGGCGTCGCTGACCCCGCCCACCGGCAGCGCGAACGCCGCCTGGTCGATCGCTTCGCTGATCCCGAGGTCCGGAATCGCCGCGCCGCGGGCGATGAGCTCCGTCGTCTTCACTTCGAGGCCGGCCTTCTTGGCGGCGGTTGCGAAATCCTTGGCGGCCTTGAGGTCGGCGGCAATGGCGGCGGCGCGCGTCTTGGCGAGCTCCGCGGCTTTCTCGGCCGCCACGTCATCGCGGACTTTGGCTGTTACTTCTTCCAGCTTCGGAACGTAGGCGTCCTGACGGCCGGTGACCATCGCAAACGCCCAGCCGGCCGCCACGCGCAGGGCCGGCGTCACTTCGCCTTCCTTGGTGGCAAACACGCGCTGCGCCATCTCGGGCTGCGGGCCGAGCGCGCCGATCGGCTCGTCGGGGAGGAACAGTCCGGTCTCGGCGACCGTCAGGCCGCGCTCCTTGGCCGCCTTCTCGAGATCCGCCGGTGTCTTGGTCGTGGCCTCGATCGCCTTGGCGATGCGCTCGGCTTCGGCCTGCGCCTTCTGCCACTTCAACTGATCTTCGATCTCGGCGCGCACGTCGGCCAGCGCCCGGGTCGTGTCGGGCTTGCTGTCGGTGACCTTGATGATGTGGAAGCCGAACGCGGTCTTCACCAGGTTGCTGATCTCGCCGGTCTTCATCGCGAAGGCCGCCGCATCAAACTCCGCCACCATGCGGCCGCGGCCAAAATAATCGAGGTCGCCGCCGTTGGTGTTGTTGCTGTCGTCTTCGGAGTACTGCTTGGCGAGGGCCGCGAAATCCGCACCGGGCGCCTTCGCTTTCTTCAACACGTCTTCCGCCAGCGCCTGCACCGCTTTCTCGTCCTTGCCTTCGAGCTTGAACAGGATGTGGCTGGCGCGGACCTGCGCGGGCGTCTGGTACTGCGGCAGGTTCTGCTGGTAGAAGGCGTTGATGTCGGCCTCGGGCACGGTGATGGTCTGGCGCACCTGGTCGACATTCAGGAGGGCGTACTTGATCTTGCGCTTCTCGCCGATGCGGTACTTGTCCTTGGCCTTTTCGAAGTACGGCACGAGCTCGGCGTCGGTGACGTTGACCTGGCTCTTGAAGGCCGCCGCGGTGACCGGCACCACGTCGAGCTTGATCTTCTCGTTGCGCTTCCGGAATTCGTCGGCCACGTCCTGATCGTTCACCGACATCCACGCGGTGAGGGCGGTGCGAAGTTTTTCGATCTGCAGCGCGCGCCGCAGGCTCGCTTCGAAATCGGTCGTCGTGAGCGGCGGATTCTGAAATTGCAGAATCTGGCGATAGCGCTGCTCGCCGACGAACGTGCCGTTTTCCTGGAAGCCGGGGAGGGCAAGAATGCGCTCGCGAATTTCGACGTCGCTCACCTTGATGCCCTGCTTGCGCGACTCCGCGACCATCGCTTCTTCGTCGACCAGCTGATTCAGGATTTGACGGTCGATGCCGAGCTGTTTAAGCAGCTGATCGTTCATCTGCCCGCCGTAGGCGTTGCGATAGTTGGTCAGCTGCGCGTTGTAACGGCGCGTGAACGTGCCGACGGTGATCGGCTCGCCCTCGACTTCGGCGAGCACTTCGCTTGGCGCGGCGCCGGTGCTCGTCGTCAGGAAGTCGGGGATGTAAAAGACCACGAAGGTCAGGACGACCAGCGCCAGGCTCCATTTAAGCCACGCTTTGTGTCGCCGCATCCGGTCCAGCATCGTCATCGGTCGAAATCCTTTGGGAAACTTTAATCGTAGCATGGAGGTTCCTCACGGGGGTTCCCCACGGGGGTTCCAGACGAGGGTTCCAGACGAGGGTTCCAGAACTGCCGCGGAGAACCTTCGTGGGGAACCTTCGTGGGGAACCCCCGTGAGGAACCCGCGTGCGGAACCCATTTCCGCGTGATATATTCAGTCAGTTGAATGACTTACGGCGGTTCTCGCCGTCCGGATCTGGCCGCTCGACTGCGTCGCAGCCAGCGCGCGCTCAAAGGCCGACTCGAACGGCCTGAGACGGTGCTGGCGCTGCTGCGCGCCGCACACGACACGCTCGATCCGGAAATCATCGGCGGACTGGTCGTGGAGTATGCCGACGAGTGGTTCAAGGCGCCGGCGTGCGGAGTGTTTGCGTCTGATCTTGATGGCCAAGTCGTGGGCCTGTCGTCACGGGGCATGGGGCCGGCATTGACGCCTGCTGCCATCGGTGTGGCGCGCTGGGTCATGGGCCACGGACGCGAGCTGGCGACCGCGGATCTCCGAAAAGATCCGCGCGCGACGGGCGCGGCCGGCGCGGTACTCGGGTGGCCGCTGCGGTGCCGCGGGCAAACGATTGGCGCCGTCGTCGTCGCGGAGCGGGACGCCTCGACGCAGCCACCGCACATCACGCCCGCGGTGGGGCAGCTGCTCGGCGTAGCGCTCGAGGGCCCGGCACAGGCGCTCGACAACGCGTTGCGCTTGCGCCGGTCCGAGGCGCTGTCGGTCACGGATGACCTGACGCAGCTTTACAACTCGCGGTACTTGAACCAGGTACTGCGTCGCGAGTCCAAGCGGGCCTCGCGTTCGGGTCGTCCTCTGTCGCTCCTGTTCCTCGACCTCGATGGGTTCAAGGGCATCAACGACAACCACGGGCACCTGGCCGGCAGCCGGGCCCTGGTGGAAGCGGCGGCGGTGATTCGGCGGTGTGCACGTGAAACGGACGTGGTGGCGCGGTTTGGTGGCGATGAGTTTGCAATCATCCTCCCCGACACCGGTTCTGAAGGTGCCGCACAGGTAGGAGACCGCGTTCGTGAACGCCTGGCGGAGCATCCATTCCTGGCGGGGAACGGATTGAACCTCAGGCTCACGGCGTCGGTCGGGGTGGCCACGTTGCCCGATGTGGCGGCCTCCGCTGAAGAGTTGGTGCGTGCGGCCGATATGGCGATGTACCAGGTTAAGGATTCGGGCAAAAACGGGGTTCGCATCGCCCAGGCCGAATAGGCCGGGCGGGAATGCACGGTTCTTCACAAATGGGTCTTGGTTCGCTCCTGTCGTTTCTCTCCACTGACTTGGCCATCGATCTTGGAACGGCCAACACCTGCGTGTACGCGAAGGGTCGCGGCATCGTGGTCAACGAGCCGTCGATGGTGGCCGTCAACAAAGTGACCGGCCGGGTCGAGGCCGTGGGCACGGGCGCGAAGGAAATGCTTGGCCGCACGCCCGGCAATATCGTCGCCATCAAACCGATGAAGGACGGCGTGATCGCCGACTTCGACATCACCGAGAAGATGCTGACGTACTTCATCAAGAAGGCCCACAACGGCAACGTCTGGGTGCGGCCGCGCATCATCATCGGCGTGCCGTCGGAGATCACGCAGGTCGAGAAACGCGCGGTCAAGGACTCGGCGTATCGCGCGAAGGCGAGCGAGGTCCACCTGATCGAAGAGGCCATGGCGGCCGCCATCGGCGCGGGTCTGCCGATCACCGAACCGGCCGGCAGCATGATCGTCGACATCGGCGGCGGCACCACCGACATCGCCGTGATCTCGCTGGCGGGCATCGTCTACAGCAAGGCCGTGCGCGTCGCCGGCAACGAGATGGATGAGGCGATCACCCAGTACATCAAGAAGACCTACAACCTGCTGATCGGGGAGCGCACCTCGGAGGCGATCAAAATGGAGATCGGCTCCGCGTATCCCCTCGAAGAGCGGATGACGATGGAGATTAAGGGGCGGCATTTGATCGAGGGCGTGCCGAAGACCATCACCATCAACGACGAAGAGATCCGCGAGGCGCTGTCGGAGACCGTCAACGTGATCGTCGACGCGGTGCGGGTGGCGCTGGAGCGGACGCCCCCCGAGCTGTCGGCCGACATCGTCGACCGCGGCATCGTCATCACCGGCGGCGGCTCGCTGCTGAAGAACCTCGACAAGCGGCTGCGCGAAGAGACTGGCCTGCCCGTGTCAAGCGCCGAAGACCCGCTCTCGTCGGTCGTGCTCGGCGCCGGCAAGATGCTGGGCGAGTTCGATCTGCTCCGCAAAATCGCGATCGACTGAGGACAAACCTAAAGGTTTGTCCCCACATGCGTCCCGACATGCGCTGACATGGCCATCGCCGACATCAGACAACGGCCCGGCGTCCTGCTCGGCGCCGCGATTCTGCTCCACGTGGTGCTGATCTCGGCGCAGGTCAACACCAAGTCCGGCCTGCCGCTGCTGCAAGTGATCACCTTCGGCTCGTTCTCGGAAGTGCAGCGCGGCATGATGGCGGTGGTCGGCGGCACGCGCGGCCTGTGGTCCGGTTACATCGGGCTGCAGAACGTGCAGGCCGAAAACAACGCGCTCAAGCAGGAAGTGCAATCGCTTCAGATCCGGCTCCAGGAGGAGCGGGCCGAGGCCCAGCGCACCGACAACCTGCGCCAGCTGCTCGAGCTGCGCGAACGCGCGGGCCTCGATACCACGGCGGCCGAAGTGATTGCCGCAGCGGCGAGCCCCGAGTTTCGCACGGTGACGATCGACAAGGGCTCGTCACACGGGCTGCAATCCGACATGGCGGTGATCTCCCCGGCGGGAGTCGTGGGGCGGGTGATCCTGCCTGGGCGCCGCGCCTCCAAGGTGCAGTTGCTGGTCGACCGGAACGCCGCCGCCGGCGCGCTGATCGAGCGCACGCGCGTGCAGGGCGTCGTGATCGGCTTTGGCGACGGCTCGCTGCGCATGCAGTACGTGCCCAACACCGCGGATGTGAAGACCGGCGACCTCGTCGTGACGTCGGGCATCGACGGGATCTATCCCAAGGGATTCGTCATCGGCACCATCGACAACGTCAGCCGCGGCGTCGGCCAGTATCACGAGATCACGGTCCGCCCGACGGTGGACTTCTCGCGCCTGGAAGAAGTGCTGGTGGTGAAGACGCTGCCGGCGTCTCGCACGTTGCCTGAGGGTAGCGAGTGAGAAGCGCCGTCGCGCTGGCGGCCATCTTTGTCGCGCTCGCGCTGCAAACGACCCTCGCGGGCCTCGTGATCCGCGGCACCGCGGCGCTCGATCTGGTCCTGATCGTCGTCGTCTACATCGCGCTCAAGTCCGGGCCCGTGACCGGGTTACTGGCGGGCACCGTCGCGGGCCTGATCCAGGACGCGCTGTCGAACCCCATTCTCGGCATCGGCGGCCTGGCCAAGACGATGGTCGGCTTTCTGGCGGGGCTGCTGGCCACGCAGTTCATCCTGAATGGGCCACTGCCGAGGTTCGTGCTGATCGTGATGGCGACGGCGTTGCACGCCGCTATCTTCATGGGGCTCTACGTGTTGTTGGACCTCCGGCAGTTCCCGGACCCGATCCCGGCCGTGGTCGGCCAGGCCATCGGCAATGGCTTTGTCGGCGTGGTCGGATTTCAGCTGCTGGAGTGGATCCCGGGTTTCGTCGACCGGCGCCGCGCCGGACGGTTTTTGAAGCGATAATGTTCTTAACTCTCAACTCGTAACTCTGCACTCCTAATGGCCATAGCTGAAGATCGCCGCCGCCTCGACATCCGGCTCACCGTACTCCAGGTGTCGATCGCCGTGGCGTTCGGGCTGCTCGTCTGCGGCTTCTGGTTCTTCCAGGTCGTCCAGCACCCCAAGTTCAAGGAGATGGCCGAGAACAACCATCAGCGGACGCTGACGCTGCGCGCGCCGCGCGGCATCATCTACGACCGCACCGGCCGGCTGCTCGTCGAGAACCGCAACTCCTTCAACATCTCGATCGTCCGCAAGCACACCAAGGACATCGATCGCACCATCCGCGTGCTGGCGCAAGTTACCGGCGTGGAAGAGAAGATGGTGCGCGACATCGTCGATCGCAACCGGCGCGAGCCGAGTTACCGTCCGATTGTCGTCCTGACTGATGCGACGCTGGCGCAGGTCGCCGCCGTCACGGCGCGACGGCTCGACTTCGAGCTGCCGGATGTGATCGTCCAGGAGGTCCCGACCCGGAGGTATCCCGACCAGTCGATGGCCGCGCACCTGATCGGCTACGTCGGCGAGGCCAGCGAAGATCAAATGGCGTCGGATCACGTGACGACCGGTTCGATCGTCGGCCAGTTCGGCATCGAGCGCGTTTACAACAAGCTGCTGATGGGCGAAGACGGCGCGCGCCGGGTGGTGGTCAACAGCGTCGGCCGCGAAATCCGCTCGCTCGAAGAACTGCCGCCGGTGCAGGGCCGCCGCGTGCAGCTGTCGATCAACTACGCCATGCAGAAGGCCGCGGAAGACGCGTTCCACGGTTACGGCTACTGGGGCTCGGCGATCGTGCTGGAGCCGAAGACAGGTGACGTGCTCGCTCTCACCAGCCTGCCGGCGTTCGATCCCAACGCGTTTGCCACCGGCATCGACCGCGCGACGTGGAATGCGCTCAACACCGATAAGCTCCGGCCGCTGCAGAACCGCGCCATCCAGGGCCGCTACTCACCGGGATCCACGTTCAAGATCGTCGTGGCCACGGCGGCCCTTGAGGAAGGGCTCATTACGCCGGAGCGGCAGATCTTCTGCCCGGGCGGCGGCACCTTCTACGGCCGCTTCTTCCAGTGCCACAAGGCCGGCGGTCACGGCTACGTGGCAATGCGCGAGGCCATCGAAAAATCGTGCAACACCTACTTCTACACCGTCGGCAACATGCTCGGCGTCGACCGCATGCACAAGTGGTCCGAACGGCTCGGGCTCGCGCTAAAAAGCGGCATCGATCTGCCTAACGAAGTCGAGAGCATCGTGCCCTCGACGGAATGGAAACTGAAGCGGAACGGCGAACGCTGGTATCCCGGCGAAACGATCTCGGTCGCAATCGGCCAGGGCCAGTTGTCGGTGACGCCGATGTCGATGGCGGTGATGATGGCGACCGTCGCCAACGGCGGCACCCGCGTCGTGCCACGTCTGGTCACGGCGGTGGATGAAGGCAAGGGCTGGCAGCCCGTTGAGCAGCAGCCGTCGCCGTTCGCGCCGTTCGTGCTGAAGCCCGAGACGCTCTCGGCGGTGCGTGACGGGCTCTGGCTCGCCGTTAACGGCGCCGGCACCGCGGGTCGCGCGAGAATCGCCGGCCGCGACGTCGCGGGCAAGACCGGGACCGCGCAGGTTATCTCCCTCCAGGGCAAGGAGCGGGCGCGTGGCTCAAAGGTGGACCTGCGCGACCACGGCTGGTTCGTATTCATGGTGCCCAAGGACAAACCCGAGCTGGCCGGCGTGATCTTTGTCGAGCACGGCGAACACGGCTACTACGGCGCCACGATCGCCAAGCACATCATCCAGACCTACTTCGCGCAGCGCGATGGGCTGCCGCTGCCGCCGTTGCCGCCGCCACCAGTGACCTCGCCCGCGCCCGTCAGGGCGGCCGTGGTCGCGACGCCGGTAGCCGAAGGGCGCTGACATGTTCGAGCGGCGCCTCTACTTCCACATCGACTGGCTGCTGATCGGCGCGGTGCTCGCGATCTGCGCGATGGGGCTGGCCATGATCTACAGCACCACCGGCGGCGCCGGCCGCGTCTACTGGACGCAGGTCTACGCGCTCGGGCTCGGCCTGTTTGCGATGGCGGTGTGCCTGCTGTTCGACTACCGTTCGCTCGCCGACAAGTCGCATTGGCTGTACCTGGCGATGATCGCGGCGCTCATCGGCGTGCTGTTCTTCGGCTCCGTGCGCGGCGGGTCGCGGCGCTGGATCGACCTTGGCTTCTTCAACCTGCAGCCCTCGGAGTTCGCCAAGGCCACCCTCGCGCTGATGCTCGCGAAGATGCTGGGCGAGAGCCGCCGCCCGGCGGTCACCAACAACGATCTGCTGATCGCGGCCGGCCTGACCGCGCTGCCGCTGCTCATCATCGCCCGCCAACCCGACCTCGGCACGGCGGTCACGCTGCTCCCGATCCTGCTGGTGATCGCGTTTGTCGCCGGCATGCCGATGAAATACATCTACGCGATGGCGCTCGTCGCGGTGCTCGCCGCGCCGATCGGGTATAAGTTCGCCCTCCAGGACTATCAGCGCGAGCGCATTTCCACCTTCCTCGATCCGGCGCAAGACGCCAGGGGCGCCGGCTATCAGCAGATTCAGGCCCGCATTACCGTCGGCTCCGGCGGGGTGTGGGGCAAGGGATTCCTGAAGGGCACGCAGGGCCAGTTGCGGTTCCTTCCGGTCGCGCACAACGACTTCATCTTTTCAGTGCTCGCCGAAGAGCAGGGGCTGGTCGGTGTGCTCGTCGCGCTCGGGTTGTACCTGTTCGTGATTTTGCGCGCGCTCGATGCGGCCCGGCTGGCCAAGGATCGTCTCGGCGCCTATCTCGTCCTGGGCGTACTGTCGTCGTTTACGTTCCAGGTTATCTACAACATCACCATGTCGGCGGGTCTGGCGCCGGTCAAGGGGCTCACGCTGCCGCTGATGAGTTACGGCGGCTCCTCCCTGATCGCGACGCTGGCCGGGTTCGGGCTCATCCTCAACGTGCGGATGCGCCGCTTTACGAACTAGGAGCGACGATGCAACCCGCGTGGAGCTATCAGCATGAACAAGGAGATGATCATCTCCTCGAACGGCCACGAAACACGTGTCGCCATCCTCGAGGACGACCTGCTCGCCGAGCTCTTCGTCGAGCGCGAGCAGAACCGTGGGGTCGTCGGTAACGTTTACAAGGGCCGGGTCTCGAAAGTCCTGCCCGGCATGCAGTCGTCGTTTGTCGACATCGGCCTCGAGCGCGACGGCTTTCTGTACGTCTCGGACGTCATCGCCAGTCTCGACGAGTACGACAAGGACGATGACGAGGCCGCGCCGGCCGAGGCGGTAGCGGCGGTGAACGGCGAGGCCGCCGCGCCCGCCGGGACGCCGCCGGATCGGCGGGGCCGCGGCCGCGAGCGCGAGGAAGGCAAGGAGCGCGCGCCCGAGCCGAAGATCGAGGAGCTGCTCAAGGAGGGCCAGGACGTGATCGTCCAGGTTGCCAAGGAGCCGCTCGGCACCAAGGGCGCGCGCCTCACCTGTCATGTCACGCTGCCCGGGCGCTTCCTCGTGTTCATGCCGACGGTCGACCACATCGGCATCTCGAGGAAGATCGACAGCCGCGACGAGCGCTCGCGCCTGCGCGGCATCGTCCGCGAGTTCCGCGAGCAGCATCATTTCGGCGGCGGGGTGATCATCCGCACCGCGGCCTCGGGCCGCTCGAAGGACGACATCCTGTCGGACCTGAATTACTTCTACAAGATCTGGGTCGAGATGCGGCAGCGCGGCGAGCAGAAGCGCGCGCCGGTCACGGTCTACCAGGAGCCGAGCCTCGTGGCCAAGCTGCTGCGCGACCTGCTGACCGACGATTACTCGGCTATCCGGATCGACCACGCCCAGGAACATCAGCGCGCGCTCGAGTTCATCGGCCGCATCATGCCGGGCCTCGCGCCCCGCGTGACGCTCTACGACAAGGACTTCCCGATCTTCGAGGAGTACGGCGTGCAGGCCGAGCTCGACAAGGCGCTGCGCAGCAAGGTGTGGCTCAAGTCCGGCGGATCGATCGTCATCAACCAGACCGAGGCGCTGGTCGCAATCGACGTCAACACCGGGCGTTACGTCGGCAAGAAGACCGCGGGACGGCTCGAGGACACCATCATCAAGACCAACCTCGAGGCCGCCAAGGAGATCGTCCGCCAGATCCGCCTGCGCGACCTCGGCGGCATCATCGTCTGCGACTTCATCGACATGGAAGAGAAGAAGAACCGCCAGAAGGTGTTCCAGGCGGTCGAGCAGGAGCTGCGCAAGGACCGCGCGCCGTCGAAGGCGCTGCAGGTGTCGGACTTCGGCCTGGTGATCGTGACGCGCAAGCGCGTCAAGCAGAGCCTCGAGCGGGTGCTGACCGAGCCGTGCCCGTATTGCTCGGGCGCCGGCACGATCAAGTCGAGTGCGACGGTGTGCTACGAGATCCTGTCGGAAGTGAAGAAGGTCGGTTCGGACCTCACCGGACCCGGCGTGCTGTTGCGTGTCAACCCCGACATCGCGCGAGCGCTGCAGGAAGAGGAGAGCGGCGTGCTCAAGGACCTCAAGGACATGCTGCGCCGCGATGTCATCGTCAAGCCTGACGTCCACCTGCATCACGAGCAATTCGACGTGATGTCCATTGGCGGCTAGCGCCGGGCAAGTTGAAAGTTGGCAGTTGTAAGTTCGAAGTTTCAGTTTAGAGTTCCAAGACGAAAGGCCGGTGGCCTGAACTCAAAACTGAAACTTCCAACTTTCAACTTTCAACTTTCAACTCACTAAGCGGGAGGCATGTGGATGAGGTAGTTGACGCCGGCGCGGTTGATCCAGACGCGCAGGTAGTCGTTGCCCTTCAACATCTCGACCTTCGAACCCGCGCGCGGCGAGGGCGGGGCGTCGGGACCCGGCTGCAGATCCTTCACTTCAGACGCGGGCACGATGCTGACGACTTCGCGTCCGGCGACCTTGCCGCCCTGCACGAACTCGACCCAGCGCTCCATCTGCTGGCCGGCCACGGCGGGCATGGCCGCCTGGGAGGTGAGGCGGACCTGGTAGGTGCCGGCCTTCAACGCCTTGCCATCGGCCATGACGGACCGCGGGATTCGGACCGAACCAAGGGCGGTCTCTCCAGCGGGTACCTGGCCGGTTTGAGCGGACACGACGCCCGCGGTGAGCACGGCAGCAAGGACGGCGATAAGGCATCTGACCTTCATGAATATCCTCCACATTGGCGGCACCCAACTCCGCCATTCAGATCTCATTATGCCAGACCAAGCCGATCGGTCGGGGCCTGTCCTGAGCGAGGCGGAGGCCCGGCGAAGCCGGGCTTCCGCAGAGTCGAAGGGCTACTTCTTGGTAATGACCACCGAGCCGCTGTGGCTGCGCACTTCGAGGATGGCGCTGGCGTCGCCGTAGGAGCCCCGGATGGCGCGGGTGCTCGTGCCGCGCCCGCGGCCGGCCGCGCGGTTCTGGCGTCCCAACGAGCGCAGCGTGATCGGCAGGTCGGAGCGGACGCTGCCGCTGAAGGTATCGGCGTCGAGCTCGAAACCGGTGTTGCCGACGATCGCGATGCGGACGTCGCCTGAATGCGAGGTGAACTCGTAGCGGCCGCCCTTGCTGAGCGGCGAATCGAAATCGATGTTGCCCGAGACGCAGCTGGCTTCGACGCGCTCGATCTGGACGCCGGAAATCCTGACGTTGCCGCTGACCGTGCTGGCCTCGAGCGCGCGGACCTTGAGGCCGGAGGCGATCACGGTGCCGCTGACGGTGCTAAGCGCGAGCAGTGGTTCATCGCCAACCGATACAGCCACGTGCCGAGCGACGACTCGCCCCGGAAGCTTCCCAGCTTGCGATAGGCCAGCAGGAAGATGTCCTGCGGTATAACGCCTCGAAAGCCGACCCGTCGCCTTCGCGGATGCGTCCGACCAGCTCGAGATCGGCGCTTTTCACGTCACTAACAAGGTTAGACGGGGCCATCACAAGCTAGGTTGATGCTTGCCGGTGCCTAAAGTGCGTACGGTGCCTGAGGGTGCCAAGGGGTTGGTGCCAAGGGTGCCGATAGTGCCGGTAGCCACGCCCAAACAGACGTTCCTCGGACCCATATGGTTCGTTTTTCTAAGCACCACCCCCTCTAGGCACCCTTAGGCACTGTACGCACCGTACGCACTTTCACTTGCCCTGCCAGCGAATGCGGGCGAACCCCATCACGCGTCCTGGGGTCACTGGGACGCCCTCCGCAGCGAGCAGGGATCGCTTTAGGGCTAAGCTCGTATAGCCCCCCAGGCGGCCGCCGGCGGCGATCACGCGGTGATAGGGCAGGCCCGGCCTGTCGGCCTCGCGCAGGATGTTGCCGACCGCGCGCGCCGCGCGCGGCTTGCCCGCCAGCCGGGCGACGTCGCCATACGTCGCCACGCGGCCCGGAGGAATGCGCGACACGACGGTGAGCACTTTCTTTTCGAACGGCGTCACGCTGACCCTGAGGTCGCTGGCATCGTTACCGGCCGACGGTGATCTTCGCGCGGAAGCTCGTGCCGCCGAGGTCATTCTCGCCAAATGCCTTCGACGCGCCGCCGGTGCCGATCGCATCGGGAATGGTCGTCCACGTCACCTCACCGCCGAGCCCGAGCCACCGCATCACTTTGTATTCGACGCCGCCCAGGATGTGGTACCCGTTGAAGCGCTCGTCGAGATCTTCCGCGGGCGTCGAGAAGGTTGACGTTTCTTTAAAGCCGTAGATCGTGACGCCGCCGCCCGCGTACGGAACCAGCCGGCTGTTGCGCCGGCGGAACTTCCACCCGCCCGTGATCTCCAGGGGCGTGATCGTGACCGTCACCGGAATGCCAAGGTGAAAGACTTCACCGTTGTTGATGAACACGCGCTCGCCAACTTCCTTGAAACGCCACGCGCCGATGTCGACGAACAGGCCGCCAAGCGGCAGGCCGACCGTGCCGCCGCCGCCGTAAATGTTGCCGGACGGTTTGCCGAGCACGGCGTCGAACGTCTCGACCGCCGTGAAGTTGAAGAGACCGAACATGCCGTAACCGCCGATCTGAATGCTGCGCGACTGCGGCGCGGGCCGCGGCCGCGGGCGCGATTGCGCGCCGGCCGGATCGGCCGCGACGACGAGCGCGAACACAGTGAGAGCGAGCGGCACGCCGCGCATCATTCGGCCGGAATCACAAATCATTCGTTATTATTCGTTATTGGTAATTGGTAATTGGTTATTGGCTATTGGTTATCAGTGCTGTCCAAATTAGCCGTGGTCGCTGTTGAGCGCGCCGAGTTTTCCGCGGGAAACAGGGCGTGGTTGACGTCTGCTCAAACGACACCTTCCGTGATGCTGTCCCAATTACCTGAAGGCCAGCGCACCTTGGACAG
>JAUSDY010000067.1 GCA_030650395.1 Acidobacteriota bacterium
CACGTTGAAGCGTCGGGGATGGTCTTCATCAGCACGCCGTTCTCGCGCGCGGCGGCCGATCGCCTCGAGCGCATCAACGTGCCGGCGTACAAGATTGGCTCCGGCGAGTGCAACAACCACCCGCTGCTGCGACACATCGCGTCGTTCGGTAAGCCGATCATCCTCAGCACCGGGATGAATACGATCGAAAGCGCCGGCAAGGCGGTTGCGATCTTTGAAGAGCGCGGCGTCCCGTACGCGTTACTGCACACCACCAATCTATATCCGACGCCGCCACACCTGGTGCGCCTGGGGGCGATGGTCGAGCTCGGCACGGCTTTTCCGCGCGCGGTAATTGGGCTGTCGGATCACACCACCGACAACCTCGCCTGCATCGGCGCGATCGCGCTCGGCGCGTCGATCGTCGAACGGCACTTCACCGACACCATGGCCCGCGTCGGCCCCGACATCGTCTGCTCGATGGACGAGATCCGTTGCCGCGAGCTGATCGGGGCCGCCAGGATCCTGCACCTCGAGATCGGCGGCAGCAAGGGTCCGGTCAAGGAAGAGCAGGTGACGATGGACTTCGCGTTTGCGACCGTCGTGACCATCGTGCCGATCAAGGCGGGCGAGAAGCTGACGAAGACGAATCTATGGGTCAAGCGCCCCGGCACGGGATCGATTCCCGCCGAGCGCTACGAAGAGCTGCTCGGCAAGACCGCCCGCCGCGACCTGCCCGTTGATACCCACCTTCGAACTGACGACTTCAGCTGATCGTTTAGGTAGCAGCCGGCCCCGCTACGCGACGTGAGGTTGCTTTGAGCAAAAAGCGTTGGGCCCAGATGCGCTGACCCCTGATCCCTGATCCCTGACCCCTGACTAGTCAAGCTGCAGCGCAATCGCGAAGTCCGACTCACACGATGAGTCGGGCGAGAAACTCGACGGGACCGAAGACGGCGACGCCTGAGCGAAGGTCCGCTGGAAAATGGCGCAGATTGCCGGTCACGAGCGCGTCGGCCTTTGCGGCAAGCGCCGCTTCGAGAAATGGTTCGTCGTCCGGATCCGGCAACCGGGCCGCTAACGGGACACACCGCACGTGAACAGCGGTCGCTTCGACGGCGGCTAGAAGCGTGTCGACGTCCTTGCCGTCGAAGCCGAATTCCGGTCGGCCGAGTACCTCTGAGTATTCGTCCAGAATCCGGTCGTCAACGACCAGGCCGGCGTCGCCGGCCACGATCAAGTCTACGATTCGACCTGGTGCGCCCCGGGGGTTGAGCAGACCGGATACCAGGACATTGGTGTCCACCACAATCGTCACACGGCCCCGCGACTACGGCGGACGCGGCCGACAACGGCATCCACTTGCCGGGCGGTCAATCGATTGGTTCGCCGCCCGCGCGCCGCCGCCCGCATCCGCGTGACCGCGATAGCGGCGCGAGCCCGCTGCAGCGCCAGGAGCGAGGCTTCGAGGTCATCGTCCGCAACAGCGATGAGCAGACCAACCGGTTTGCCGTTGTTGGTGACGACGAAGTCGTCGGACTCGAGCGCCTTCCAGAGGCGACCCGAACGATTGCGCAGCTCGCGTACGCTGAGAAACTTCATCGCCAGAGCGTAGCACAATCGTCGCACACGAACGGCTCGGCTGCGGTCCGGTTAGCAGCCGGCCCCGCTACGCGACGAGAGGTTGCTTTGAGCAAAAACCGTTGGGCCCAGCTCATGAAGCGCCACGTAAGCTCACCGGTTTTTCTCAAATCAACCTCTCGTCGCGTTAACGCGCCCGCCGGCTGCCTGCCCCAGGGACAGTAGTTTCGATGCAACGCGGTAGAATGAAGCCATCGTGACCCAGCCGGTCAGGCGGTCGATCACCATCCGTTCAGCGGCGCTCAAGGACTCCGACCAACTCGATCGTGAGTACTGGGCGGCTGTTCCCGCCAAGGAGCGCCTGGCTCAGGTTTGGGATCTCGTTTGCGAATATGTTGCGTGGAGGACGCCCGATGCCGGTCAACCCCGACTTCAGCGATCTGTTCTCCGCGTTGAACGACGCTGAGGCACGCTACCTGATGGTGGGAGGCTACGCGGTGTCCTTCCACGCCGAACCGCGATTCACCAAAGATCTCGACATCTGGGTTGACCCAGCTCCCCCGAATGCCGCGGCCGTTTCCGTGGCACTGACCACGTTTGGCGCGCCCATGTCGGCAGTCGGCATCGGTGACCTGTCGAAACCGGGCATGGTGATTCAGATTGGCATTCCTCCAAACCGGATCGACATCGTCACATCGATTGATGGCGTCGAATTCGATGAGGCATGGTCCGCTCGTGTCGACACGGCATACGGCACGGTCCCGATTCACGTGATCGGACGAGCGCATTTGATACTCAACAAGCGGGCTTGCGGCCGGCCGCAGGATCTGGTCGATGCCGACCGCCTGGCACGCGATCCCTGATCCCGGCGATTCCCGGCTCGTCGCGTCGACGCGCCTCCGGCTGCGAATCGCCGCACGGACGTGTGCGCGGACGTTGCGCCGGCGGGCATTTCAGATGCGTACCAGCTGCGGCAGGTGATCGAAGTGTTTGTCTCGCGCGTGGAGGGCAAGGTTGTGCTGCAGTACCAGCGCCGCCAGCCACATGTCGTTCGTTGGAATCGGCGTGCCTTGTTTCCGAAGTTGCCGGAACACGGACGCGTAATGATGCGTCGTCTGGTCGTCAGCGAAGAGGACGCGCACACCGTCCTTCAACAGGAAGCCCCGCAGGGCGCGGTCGTTTTCCGCCTGTCTTCGCCCGTGAGCGAAGCCGGCGCGCAGCTCGCCGACTACGACGAACGGCAACAGGATCGACTCAGCCTCTTCCAGCACCGTCACCGTCTCGACGACGCCCTTACAGAGATCGACGTATCGATTCGTGTCGAGAGCGACCCTCACCCCCAGAGGCCCTCGTCCACCTTGTCCTGCGCCTCGAGGGCGGCCTCGACGGCTTTGTCGGCCTTCCACGTCCCGGCGACATCGTCGAGATTCCGCCGCTTTCGCGGCGTGCCGGCCACGCCTGTACCTTCCACGAGGGCCTCGATCGCTGCCTCGTTCAGGCTCTTGCCCGCCGTTCGCGCCCGTTCGCGCAGGGCGTCGTCAACAGCCGGCGGGATTCCGCGAATCGTGTACTGCATGCATAGACTATAGGCAATGCATGCAGATCAAGCAAGCAGCTCACAATTGCCCGGTCGATTTGACATTCGATCCTTGTCGACGCCTCGCTCGACGCGAACGCCTGGAGACCTCTCCGCGTCACGCCCGCGCACCCGACCGGACACGCAGCCGGAGGGCGCGGAGACGCGACGAGAGGTTGATTTGAGAAAAAGCGGTGAGCTTACGTGGCGCTTCATGAGCTGGGCCCAACGCTTTTTGCTCAAAGCAACCTCTCGTCGCGTAGCGGGGCCGGCTGCTAATCAAGCTGCAGCGCAATCGCAAACAGTGTCAGCAAGACTCCGGCGCCGGCGCGGTTGAGGGTGGCTGCTGAGCCAGCGCCATGGGCGGCAACGCAACGAAGAACGCGAGAAATCCTGCAAATCCGAATATTCGAGCTCCCATACCTCGCAATGTGCAAGAACCCGCGAAAAGGGCTCAGGAGTTGTAGAATCCACCCAAGTGGCAGCTCCAGACCAACCCACCAATATCGGCCGGTATGAAATCGTCAGCC
>JAUSDY010000069.1 GCA_030650395.1 Acidobacteriota bacterium
TGCGCGGTGAGGCGGGCACGAATCGCGGCGGCAGACGCAGCGGAATGTTTCATGTCTCATATATTACAGCTCTACACACTGTAATATCAAGACCACATTTCCGGCCCCAAGTCCCTTCACTCACTTTGATGACGTGCGCCCGGCCTCGGCCGCTCGCTTGATTTCGATTCGATTCGCGCGGCGATCGGCCAGCACCTGGCGGCACTGGCGGGCACCGACCGCGTGTGGGTGCTGGTGCGGCAGGGCACGCAGTGGGAAGCGTTGTCGGGCGACACGCGCGGCGCGGAGGATGTACTGCAGTGGAGCGCCATGGCGGAGCAGCTGCTCGTCAACGGGCCCGACAAGACCCCGGACCAGCTGGCCGAGCGGGCGATCGGATTTCCCTTGACCGCCGGCGGCGCGCCGATGGGCGTGCTCGGCATTCGCCCCGAAGGCGGCGTGTTGCACGCGGACAAGCGCCGGATCATCGACGCGGCTGTCACACTGCTGGCGGTGTCGATCAAGAACGCCCAGTTGTTTCGCGACGTCAAAGACAACAGCGTGCGCGACGCGCTCACCGGCTGCTTTACGAGAGCGCACTCGCTCGAGGTCATCGACGCCGAGCTGCGCCGCGCCCGCCGCAGCCAGACGCCGGTGTCGATGATCATGTTCGACCTCGATCACTTCAAGGAGGTGAACGACCGTCACGGCCACCTGTGCGGCGACGCCGTTCTGGCCGCGATCGGCAAGCGGATGAAGGAAGTGCTGCGCGGCTCCGACTTGCGCTGCCGCTATGGCGGCGAAGAGTTCCTGGTGTTACTGCCGGAAACGCCGCTCCAGGGCGCGCGCCGCGTCGCCGACACGTTGCGGCGTGAGATCGCCGAGCGGCCGATACCGTGGTCGGGCGAAGCACTGACGGTCACGGCGAGTTTTGGAATCGCGCAGACCATGCCCGGCGAGGTCAACGTGCAGGCCGTGATCGCACGCGCCGACCAGGCGCTCTACAGAGCAAAAGACGACGGGCGGAACTGCGTTCGGATCGCTGCTGAAACCGCCACGCTTGTCGCTGACAATCGCGTCGGGTAAGACGTAGGTTAACCACAGAAGGACACGGATCTCCGTCGATCTGAGATCACGTGTCCTTCCGTGGTTAACGTACGTGGACTAGGCGAGTTTGCGGCCCTTCGTCTCTGGAATTCCAATCCACAACACAGCGGCGATCAAATACGCGATCGCGGTGATCGTGAACGCGACGCCGAAGCCGCGTGATTGCGCGAGGCTGCCGATCGCAAACGGTGCGACCGCGCTCAGCAGGCGACCGCTGTTATAAGTGACCCCGAGCGCGGTGGCGCGGATTGCGGTCGGGAAGATCTCGGATGCGACCGCGCCGAAGCCGCTGAAGTATCCCGTTCCAAAGAACGCCACGAATGGACCGAGCACGAGCAGCAGTGCCGGCTGCCGCGTCGCGCCGTACGCCCACACCAGAACGGCGGCGACGACGAGGTACATCACGTAGGTGGGCTTTCGTCCGAACGCGTCGCTGATGAAGCCGAACGAGACGTAGCCGAGCCACATGCCGACCTGCATGGCGACGACGAACATCGACATGTATTCGGTGGTGAGGCCGATGCCGCCTTGCGCGGTTGGGAGCGAAAGGTAGGACGGCACCCAGAGGTTCAGCCCCCACCACGCAAACATCGTCGCTGCGTTCATGAGGGTTAGAAAGACGACGAGGGTCCACGGAATCGCAACCGGCGAAGGCGGGTCGGATGTGGCCGGGACTAAAGTCCCGGCCCTCCGAACGGCTCTGGCCTGTTTCCACAGCTCCGGCTCTTGGACGCTGCGACGGATCCAGAGTGTAAAGAGTGCCGGCAAGATGCCGACGAAGAACACGGCGCGCCAGCCGTATCGCGGCAGCACGATGGCGACGACGATCGCCGCCGTGCCGTAGCCGATCGCCCAGCAGCTCTGCATGATGCCCAGCGCCTTGCCGCGATGCTTCTCGGGCCAGGTCTCGCTCACGAGCACGGCGCCGCTGGCCCACTCGCCGCCCATGCCAAGGCCAAGCAGCACCCGAAACAACGCGAGCTGCCAGACGTTCTGTGCAAGCCCGCAGGCGAAGGTGAACACCGAATAGAGCAGGATGCTGAGCGACAGCGCCCGGGTGCGTCCGAGCTTGTCGGCCAGAACGCCGAAGATCAGGCCGCCCACCGCCGATGCCGCCAGCGTCAGCGACGCCAGCTGGCCCCCGACTGCCAGCGTCAGGCCCATATCCTTCACCACGGCGGTGAGAATCAGGGCGTAGAGCATCACGTCGAAAGCGTCCAGCATCCAGCCCAGGGAGGCTGCTACAAGGGCCTTTTGAGCCGCCGGTGAGGCTTCGTTCCAAAAGGTCAACATTTGAATAAACGTCTGTATTTAGTTACTATTTAAGAATGATCGACGAAATAGATGGCTCAATACTGGCGATTCTTCAGTACAACGCCAGAACAAGCCAAGCCGAGCTTTCGAAGGCGGTCGGTCTGGCGCCGTCTGCCGTCCTCGAACGGCTGAGAAAGCTCGAATCGAAGGGCATTATCCGGGATTACGTCGCGTTAATCGACCCCCACGTCGTCGATCGCGGCTTGCTGGCTTTTGTGGCGGTGCGAACCTCCGAGCACGGGCCCGACATGCCCTCGGCGATCGAGTTGGGCAGAATTCCTGAAGTTCTCGAAGTGCATCACGTCGCCGGCGACGACTGTTACCTGCTGAAGGTGCGCACGCGCGACGCCGAACACCTTGGGCAGTTGCTGCGGCAGCAGATTGCGTCGACGCCGAGCGTGATCTCGACGCGGACGACGATCGTGCTCGAAACGGTGAAGGAAGATCCGCGGATCGCGATCCCGAGAGAGAAGATGCTGCGGGACGACAAACCTAAGGGTTTGTCGCCACCACCCAACGATGCGGCGACGCGAGAGACCGTCGAACCGTGAGGCTGGCGTATCTGGCGTTCGTGACGGTGTGCCTGGTGTGGGGCACGACCTACCTCGCGATCACCGTGGCGCTCGAAACGGTACCGGTGCTCCTGGTCGCGGGACTGCGCTGGATGGCCGCTGGAGTTCTGCTGTCTGGCATCGTGCTGGCGAGCGGCCGGCGTCTGCCAGCGCGCCGACTGTGGGGTCCGCTCATCCTCCTCGGCTTCCTGATGAACATTGTCGGCAACGGCTTCGTGGTGTGGGCGCAGCAGTACGTGCCGAGCGGGCTGACCGCGGTGCTGATTGCGGTCACACCGTTCTGGTCGGCGCTGATCGAGCGGCTGCTGCCTCATGGCGATCGCTTCTCGCGCCGGGCGCTGGCAGGGCTGACGATCGGATTTGCCGGCATCGTGGTGCTGGTATGGCCCTCGATGACGCAGGGCGGCGCCGGCGGTCGCTCATTCGTCCTCGGCGTCATCGCCATTCAGATCGCGTGCATCGGTTGGGTGATCGGCACGTCGTACGCGAAGCGTCACGAGCTTGGCGACGATCCGTTTCCATCCACAGCGCTGCAGATGGTGTTCAGCGGCATCATGCTGCTGACGCTGGCGACGATCCAGGGCCAGTGGAGTGAATTGACCTTCACACCGCGGACGCTGGCGGCGATGGCGTACCTGAGCATCGCCGGATCGCTCGTCGCCTACTCCGCGTACATCTACGCCATCCAGCACCTGCCGCTATCGACGGTGTCGCTCTACGCGTACATCAATCCGATGATCGCCGTCGCGCTGGGAACAGCGCTGTTAGGCGAACCGCTCTCCCCGCGCATCGTCCTCGCCGCCGCCCTCGTGCTCGTTGGAACATGGATCGTCGGCCGCAAAGCAGGCTGAGGTGCCGGAGGCGGCAGAGCACGCGGAGAGAGGCCGTTCCAGCGTTCGCTCTCACTCGGCGGTCAAATCTCCTTCGCCACATTAATCGCCCCAGCGATGGACGCGCCAAAGACGGCAAGACGCCTGTGTGGGCTCCAGTCGATTTGACAGTTTGATTCTTGTCGTCGCCTCGTTCGAACGCTCACGCCGGAACGGCCTCTCTCCGCTATGCCCCCGTCCGCCGAGAGGCACCGGCCCGAGCGAGCGTTCGAGTGAGCCGAGAGACAAATGGCGCGGAAGCTACGCAGGCGCCGTGCGGGTTTAGACGTCCATCGCTCCAGCGTTCAATGCGCTGAGTGACATTTGTCCGGCGAACGAAAGCGAGCTCGGGACGGTGCCTCTCGGCGGACGGGCGCTCACAGACGGTGGATTACAGCTGACCCTTATAGAGCACGCGCCCGAGGCGTTTGCTCCAGGCGGTGAACTCGTCGGACGACGGGTCTTCGTTGATCGCGCGGCGGACCTGATTGATCTTCGCGTCGAGCTCGTCGACGGCATTGAGGATGAACGCCTCGATTGTCTTCGGCTCTACCGGTGATCCGTACTCACGCGTGCCGTGGTGCGAAGCGATCAAGTGTTCGACTTGCGCGCGAAGTTCGATTGGGAATCCGGAAATGCCGTTCACCGCTTCCCGCACCAGGATGAGACCGAGTGCGATGTGACCGACCAGGTTGCCGTCCCGCGTATAGCTTCCGGCGCCACCCTCATACGCAAGTTCCTGGAGCTTGCCGATGTCATGAAGAACAACGCCGGTGAAAACGAGATCCTCGTCGGCACCGTAAGCGCGCGCCACGAGCCGGCCGACTTCAGCCATCTTCGTAATGTGCTCGAGAAAACCGCCGCGATAGGCATGATGAATGTTCTGGGCGGCAGGCCAGATTCGCAATTGCGCTTCGTTGTCGGTGACAATCCGATTCAGCAGCACCCGCAGGTGATCGTTCTTCACCGCGCGAAGCTGCCCCTGCAGCTCCTCCCACATTTCGTCGATCGGACGCGGCGCGCTCAGGATGCATTGATCCTCGCGAAAGCCTTGCAGCCGATCCTGATCCGGATTGACGCGGCGAAGCGTCGACAACACGAGCTGCACCTGGCCGTTGTAAAGGCTGCCTTTGCCTTCTGCGCGGACGAAGTCGCCGGCGTCGAACTCCGACTTGAACCGCGCGACGTCGCTCATGATCTTCGCGGTCGCCTGGCCCGACGCGTCCTGAAGATTGAGGATGACGAACTCGCTGCCGCTGCGGCCGGCGCGAACTTCCTTGTAGGTGCAAAGGAAAAACCCCCAGCCGGCATCGTCTACGGCAAGGTCGGCGAGGCGGGGAAGGCGATCCACTACGAACCCAGCGCGAACGTCATCGTGCCGTGGGCGATGACGCGGCCGTCAACGGTGGCGCGGCCCTGCAGCACGCCCATGCGGCTGCGCAGGCGCTTGACCTTGGCTTCGACGATGACGACGTCACCGGGATGCACTGAGCCGCGAAAGCGGACCTTCTCGATGCCCATGAAGAAGATCAGGCGGTCCTTGTTTTCGGGCTTCGCCAGGATGAGAATGGCGCCCACCTGAGCCACAGCTTCGGTCAGCACCGTGGTGGGGAGCGAGGCGCGCCCGTCCGGCCCGGGCGGCGACAGGAACCGATCACCCATCGACACGTTCTTGATGCCGACGATGCGCTTGTCGGGCTCGAACTCGGTAATGCGATCGACCAGCAGGAATGGGTAGCGGTGGGGCAAAATCCGCTCGATCGCCGTGTAGTCGAGCGGGAGCGCAAGGTCCATGAAGTTAAGAGTTCAGAGTTAAGAGTTAAGAGTGCAGAGGGCGGACTTCAGAATTATACTCCGCCCTTTGGAGGGCTTTATGCGCAAGACCCTGATGACTGCCGTATTCGTCCTCGCCGCCGCTGGCGCGGCCCTCGCTCAACCCTTCGACTCCGCCGCCAACAATGGCGGCGTCGCTCAGGGCAGGCGCGCGACGTTTGACGACGTGCTGAACGTAAAAGCGGTGGGCGGCGCGACGATCTCGCCGGACGGCAAACAGGTGCTGTATACGGTGCGTCAATGGGAGGCCGAGAAGGATCGGATGGAGTCGCGGACGCGCATCTGGAAAGTCGCTGCGGATGGCAACTCGCCGGCGCGGCAAGTGACCTTCGGCGAGAAGGGCGACAGCCAGCCGCAGTGGTCGCCGGACGGCAGCCAGATCAGCTTCATTTCGTCGCGCGGCGCGGGCGAAGACGTCAAGGCGCAGATCTACGTGATGCACGCCGACGGCGGCGAAGCGTGGAAGCTGACCGACGCCAAAGAGAATGTGTCGTCGTACTCGTGGTCGCCCGACGGCTCGCGCATCGCATACGTTTCCACCGACCCGCGCAGCGCCGAGGAAGACGCCAACGCCAAGAAACGCGATGACGAGCGCGTCTTCGAAGGCGACTTCCGCTTCGCGCATGTGTGGGTCGTGGATGTGGCCACGAAGAACCAGACGCGCATCACCGAGGGCGGCAATTACACCGTGGGCGGTACGCCGTCATGGTCGCCCGACGGCAAACGGTTCGTGTTTGGCGCGGGCGTGACGCCGATGCTGCGCGACAATCGCCGCGACATCTATCTCGCCACGATAGGCAACCCCAAAGAAGGGGTTGCCACCACGACGGTGGACAAGATCAGCGCCAACTTCGGCAGCGATACTTCGCCGAAGTGGTCGCCCGATGGCAAGTCGATCGCGTGGACGTCTGAGCCCTATGCCGGCGGCCCGATCCCCGACGGCACGGCACCAGGCGTCGTGTTGCAGTCGCGCCTGGTGCTCTACGACGTCTCGTCGAAAGCCATCAAGGACGTGTCGTCGACCTCGTTCGATACCGATGCCGGAGGCCCGGTGTGGACCGCCGAGGGCAATCGCGTGATGTTCGTTGCCGGCAAGCGCGCCTACAACGAAGCGTTCGCGTACGACCTGACGTCGGGACGCTACACGCAGTTGAGCTCGAAGCGGACGCTGCAGGGCATGTCGATCAGCAAAGACGGCCGCACCATTGCGTTGACGATGGACGCGCCGGATGCCGCGTCGGAGGTGTATGTCACCGATCCGTCATTTGCCAACTTCCGCAAGCTGACCACGACCAATCCGCAGCTGGCCGAGCTCGCGTTGGGCCAGGCCGAAGTCATCACGTGGAAGAGCAGCGACGGCGTGGAGATCGAAGGCATGCTTCTCAAGCCGGTGGGGTTCCAGGCCGGCAGGAAGTATCCGACCCTGGTCGTGGCGCATGGTGGACCGGCCGGCGCCTTCATCAACGGCAATCGTCTGAGCGGCCTCGAGGGCGGGCAGGTGTGGGCCGGCAAGGGCTGGGCGGTGTTCTATCCCAATCCACGCGGCAGCTCGAACTACGGCGAGAAGACGCTCAAGGCCAACATCAACGACTGGGGCGGCGGCGACTTCAAGGACATCATGACCGGCGTGGACGCGCTCGTGGCGCGCGGCATTGCCGACCCCGACAAGCTCGCGCACATCGGCTGGAGCTACGGCGGTTACATGACGGCGTGGGTCATCACGCAGACCAACCGCTTCAAGGCGGCGATGGTCGGCGCGGGCCTCACCAACATGTGGAGCATGTACGGCACCAACGACATCCCCAGCGTCCTGATCGCGTACTTCGGCGGCATTCCGAACAAGGAGACGCTGCCGCTCTACCTGGATCGATCGGCGATGTCGCACGTCGACAAGGTGACGACGCCGACGTTGATCCTGCACGGGGCGAACGACGAGCGCGTGCCGATTGGACAGCCGATGGAGCTGTACCGCGCGCTGAAGGATCGCGGCAAGCCGACCGAGCTGGTGTTCTACCCGCGCGAAGGCCACGGGATTTCCGAGTACTATCATCAGAAGGACCGCCTGCAACGCATCTACGACTGGGTGACGAAGTACACCCTCGGTACGACCGACAAGACGACAATCTCACAGGAGACCAGGAAATCAGGAGAAGCCCTTTCAAAACGCGCACCCGCAGGTAACGTGAGTTCCAAGCGTATTTTGAAGTAAGACCTCCTGATCTCCTGTGAGTATTCTTTTGATACAGCGATGACTGAACCCGCGCCGCATGGCGCCGCCAGCAGTTCGGCCTCAGACGCCGAGCTGCTGGCCATCCTCGCAGAGCTCGGCCGGGAGGTCACGTCAGTCCTCGACCTCAGTGACCTGCTCGAGAAGATCCCGAACCTGATCTCCCGGTTGACCTCGTTCACGGTCTTCTCGGTGTACCTGCTCCACGAAGAGCGCGAAGAGCTGAGCATCGCGTATGCCGTCGGCTACCCCGAAGAAATCGTGAAGCACTTCACCCTGCAGGTCGGCCAGGGCGTCGTCGGCACCGCCATCGCCGAGCAGCGGCCGATCCTGTTGAATGATGTCGACGCCGACCCGCGCTACCTTGCCGTGGTGCCGGGCGCGAAGTCGCAGCTCGCTGTGCCGTTGCGCCATAAGGGCAAGGTGATCGGCGCGCTCAACCTGCTGAGTGACAGGCTCGGCGCCTTCACCGAGCGCGACGAGTGGATCCTCCGGCAGTTTGGCGCCCATGTCGCGCAAGCGATCGTGACGGCCCGGCTGTTCGAGTCGGAGCGCGAGTACGCGGCGACTCTCGAAACGATGGCCGATGTGGGGCGCGAGATGAGCGCGATCCTCGATCTCGACGAGTTGCTGACACGCCTGGCCCACCTGCTGAAGCGGGTGATCGACTACCACATCTTCGGCATCGCTCTGCTGAACGAAGAGTCGCAGATGCTCGAGATGAAGGTGGCGATTCAGTATGGCGACAACCCCACGGCCCATACACCGGTGAAGCTTGGCGAAGGCCTCGTCGGCCATGCCGCGCTCCACAAAGAGGTGGTGCTCGTGGCGGACGTACGGAAAGATTCCCGCTACATCAGCGCCGTGGAAGGCGTCAGGTCCGAGCTGGTCGTGCCGCTGCTGGTCAAGGATCGCTGCATCGGCGTATTCGACCTCGAGAGCCCGGAGGTTGGCGCGTTCACCAAGCAGCACGCCGAGCTGCTGACTTTGATGGCGTCGCAGGCCGCGGTCGCGATCGAGAACGCCCGCCTCTACGAGTCGATTCGCGCGAATGAAGCGCGGTTCGAGAAAGAGCTGCGCTTCGCGCAACGCGTGCAGATGGCGCTGTTGCCCCAGGAGCTGCCCAAGCGCCTGCGCGGCGTGGATGTGTCGTGGCACTTCGACCCCGCGCGCGAGCTGGGCGGCGACCTCTGTGACTTCCTCTCACCCGAACCCAACACGCTGGTCGTAGCGGTCGGGGACGTTTCGGGCAAGGGCGTGCCGGCCGCGCTCTATTCAGCCGCGGTCGGCGAGATGATCCGCGGCCGCACGTTCCGCCGCCGGCTCGAGAAAGAGCGCAGCACGCCGGCGTCGGTGCTTGCCGGCATGAACCGCATCCTCCACGAACGCAATCTCGAGGAGTACTACTGCACGCTCTGCTACGCGATGTTCGAGTTCAAGAAGCAGACGGTGACCTTCGCCAACTCGGGGCTGCCGTACCCGATTCGTTGCACCGATGGAAAGGCCGCGCAGATCGACATGCCGGGCGTGCCGCTCGGCTCGTTTGGCACCTCGACGTACGACAACGTGGTGGTACCGCTGGCGTCGGGCGACGTGTTCGTGTTGTGCTCGGACGGTATTTCAGAGGCGTTTGACGAAGCGGGCAAGGAGTTCGGCGCGGCGCGCGTGATGGAGGTCGTCGAGCGGAACTGCGCGAAGACCGCCAAAGAGATCGTGGGTGAGCTCTTCGGAGCAGTCCAGCAGTTCTGCGGCGATGCCGAACAGTCCGACGACCGAACGGTAGTGGTCGTGAAGATTAATCGGTAGGCGGGAAGACGTTAGTTGAAAGTTGAAAGTTGAAAGTTGAAAGTTGACAGTTTCAGTTTCCAGTTGTCGCGGTCGGAGCATTCGAACTCTTCAACTGAAACTCTCAACTGAAACTTTCAACTGTCAACTTTCAACTTTCAACTTACCGAAACGCGGGCTAGTGTGAAGCCGCGTGCTCTGGACTGAAGTCGTCGCCGTGGTCGTCGACGTGCGTGGCGGCGGTCAGGTAGATGGCGCCCAGGATCAGGAAGATGAACGCCTGCAGCGGGCCGACGATTAATCCCAGGAACTGAATCGGCAGCGGCGCGATGAACGGCACGATGCTGGCAAGGATCAGCACCACGAGGTGCTCGCCGAAGATGTTGCCGAACAGGCGGAGCGTGAGCGAGAGCACGCGCGAGAGGTGGCTGATGATCTCGATGACGAAGATCATCGGCGCCATCACGATCGGCACGCCCGGCATCACGGCAAAGTGCTTGAGGTACGACAGCGGGCCGTGCGCCTTGACGCCCTGATAGTGATAGTAGAGCCACAACGTAAGCGCGCACGCGAACGGCACGTTGATGTTGCTCGTCGGCGATCCCAGCCCCGGGATCTGGCCCATCAGGTTGCCGATCAGGATGAAGACGAAGAGCGTGCCGAGCAGCGGCAGGTACTTGCGGCCCTTCGGGCCCATGTTGTCTTCGAGCACCCCGACGAGAAACGACACGGTGTCTTCGAGGATGATCTGCAGCTTGCCGGGGTTATCCACGCTCAGCTGCGAGCGGACGGCGAGCCCGATGAAGAGGATGAAGAGCGTGATCAGCCCGACGAAGACCATGTGGTCGGGCACCACGACGTGAAGCCCCAGGCCGGCGATCACGTTGTTGATGATCGCGACTAGCGGGGAGGGATGTTCAATTGCTTCCACTGCCCTGACATTGTACTAAAAATCACAAGAGGGCTTGAGGGCTTGAGGACTTGAGGACTTGAGGACTTGAACGAGCCTGAAGGGCCGAGGCTTGGAATACCCAAGCCCTCCAGCCCCCAAGCCGGGCCCCCGGCGCGGCACCCGCGCTGGGGTGGAAGCCCTCAAGTCCTTGTCTTACAAGAACTTGATGCTCTTCTCGCGGATGTGCAAACCGAACGAGCGGCCGCCGATGAGAGCGACCTCTTCGACCTCGCCGCGGACGCGGACCCGGGCGTTCTTGCCGGGCAGGCGGCTGTTGTCGGAAATCACCAGCATCTCAGCCGTGCCGTCGCTGATGCGATAGACCTTGAACGGCACCATCGGGATGCCCCACGAGGTCGTCACCACGCCTTCGACCGTGACCGTCTTGTCGGCGAACTTGCCGGGATTGGTCTGCACCTCCGAGATCGAGCGTGAGCCCATCGACGCACATGCGCCACTGAACGCGCCCGCCGCGATGATGAGACCAAGAACGAAGTTGCGTGTGCGGACCATGGCTGTTCTCCCTTATGGCCGCCCTTCGACTCGAAGCGCCGCGCTCACGCGCGCCGCTTCTCGCTCAGGACGACCGCCTGAATTCAAAGCGGTCGCGGACGGCTCGTGAAGATTGCCTCCGAGGAGCGGCGATGCCAGCGCCTGCCTGAATGTTCGCCCCTCGGTGATCCGCCGCGACCTACCCCTTCTCATATCAAGGGTCATGCCATTGCAAATGGGCGAAAAACGCCGAAAGACAGGCGGGTCTAAAGACCCGCCTCTACCTTTGTCACCGGAGGCGGACGCAGGAGCGTCCCCCGATTAATACACGCCGAGGTAGCGGTCCACCTCCCAGGGCGAGACGTGGCGGATGTAATCAGCCCATTCCTCGCGCTTGGCTTCGAGGAAGTGATTGAAGATGTGCTCGCCGAGTGTTTCTCTGACCACCGTATTCTTTTCGAACTCATCCAGTGCCTCGCTGAGGCTGGCCGGCAGGTCGTCGATGCGCAGGTGGCGGCGCTCGCGGTGGCTCATCTTGTAGATGTTCTTGTTCACGGGCGGGCCGGGATCGATGGCCTTCTCGATGCCGTCGAGCCCCGCGCGCAGCATGACGGCGAGCGCGAGGTACGGATTGCACGACGGATCGGGCATCCGCAATTCAATGCGCGTCCCGGTGCCGCGACTGGCGGGCACGCGCACCAGCGGGCTGCGATTCTTCTCCGACCATGCAATCGCCGTCGGCGCTTCGTAACCGGGCACCAGGCGCTTGTAGGAATTCACCAGCGGGTTGGTGATCGCGCAGAACCCCTTCGCGTGCAGCAGCAGCCCGCCGATGTAATGCAGGCAGGTCTGGCTCAATTGAATCTCGTTGCTCGCGTCGAAGAACGCGTTCTTGCCGGACGCGAAGAGCGACTGATGGGTGTGCATGCCCGAACCGTTCACGCCGTAGATCGGCTTGGGCATGAACGTCGCGTGCAGGTTGTTACGCAGCGCCACGTTTTTCACGATGAACCGGCAGGTGCTCACGTTATCCGCCGTCGTCAGCACATCGTCATAGTGAAAATCGACCTCGTGTTGTCCCGGCGCCACCTCGTGGTGCGCGGCCTCGACGTGAATGCCCATCTGCTCGAGGGCGACGACGATCTCCCGACGGACGTCTTCGCCCAAGTCGATCGGTGCGAGGTCGAAATAGCTGGCGCGGTCGTGGGTTTCGGTGGTCGCGCGGCCGTCGCGGCGCAGGAAGAGAAAGAACTCGGTTTCGGGGCCGGCCATCATCGTGAACCCGCGCTCCGCAGCGAGGGCGATGACGTTCTTCAGCGTGGTGCGAGGGCAACCGGTAAACGGGCTGCCGTCCGGGTTCGCGATGTCGCAGATCAGCCGGCCGACGCGCGCGCCGTTGGCATCGACCCAGGGAAAGACCTGGAACGTCGAGAGATCGGGGCGCAGGTACATGTCCGACTCTTCGATGCGGACGAAGCCCTCGATCGACGACCCGTCGAACATGATCTTGCCGTCGAGGGCGTCGGAGAACTGGCGGTCGGGGACCTCCACGTTCTTGATCACGCCGAGAATGTCGGTGAACTGCAGGCGGAGAAACTTGACGCGCTCCTTTTCGGCGCGCTCCAGGATCGCGCCTTTTTCGCCCCCGCTTTTTGCCATTGGGGAATTGTATCGGTTGTAGGGGCAAACCTTCAGGTTTGCCCGATCGACAAACCTAAAGGTTTGTCGCCACGTTCGGAACTGCAGTTGTAAGCAGCCGCGTCACTTGTTCAGTGAGCGCTGACGCCTCGATGGGCTTGGTCAGATAGACATTGGCCCCGAGGCGCAGCGCCCGCACCTCGCTGCCGGTGCGATCGCTACCGGTCACGACGACGACGGGGATCTGCGAGGCGCCCGAGATGTCCTTGATGCGCTCGAGCACCTCGAAGCCGTCGATGTTGGGCATCCACAAATCGAGCACCATCAAGTCGATGTGCTCGCGCTCGATGGCCGCGAGTGCCTCGGCGCCGTCCCTGGCCTGCACCACGCGGTGACCGCTGCGGGTCAGCGACGTGGTCAGCACTCCGCGCAGGTCGGCGTCGTCTTCGGCGACGAGGATGGTGGCGCTGCCGCGGCCGCCCAGCGCCTGACCCATTTCGCGCAGCAGGCGCTCGGGCCCCTCGCCCTTTAGGATCACGGCGACGTCGGCGGGCAGGCGCCCGGGCACCTCGGCGTCCGGCGCTCCCGACACGACGATAATCGGAATACGCGCCAGTTCCTCTTCCTGGCGGATCTTCTCGATGAAGGTCCACCCGTCCAGGCCCGGCATCATCAGGTCCAGGGTGATCACATCGGGCTTCGACGTGCGCGCCACGTGCAGCGCCGAGGCGCCGTCACGCGCATCGAGCACCACGTAGCCGGCATGAGCCAGCTGCTTGCGCATCACACCGCGGAAGTCATCGTCATCGTCCACCACCAGCACGCGGCGCACCGTGAGGCGGGCGGAGCCGTCTTTGTTCGCCGCCACGGGCGCGACTGACGCAGCCTCTTCCGGAGTCGCGACCGGGAGGGTGAACGAGAACCGCGTGCCTTTGGTGAGCTCGCTGGCAACGGTGATCTTGCCGCCGTGCTGTTCGACGAGGGCTTTCGTGATGGCGAGGCCGAGTCCCGTGCCGCCCTTCTTCCTGGACGATGAACTGTCGACCTGCTGGAATTTCCTGAACAGACGATTCAGGTTCTCCGGAGCAATGCCCTCGCCCTGGTCCGCAACGGAAATGGTGATGGTCTGATCCGAACCCATCACGATTACCGAAACGGTGGTGTCCGGCGGAGCGAACTTGACCGCGTTCGACAGCAGGTTGATAAGCGCCTGGACGATGCGGTCCTGGTCGACCATGACTGGCCGGAGGCTCGCCGGGATCTTGACGTCCAGCGCCACTTTCGCGGCGCGGGCAGGACCCTCGACGACCTGCACCGCCTGGCGCACGATCTCAGCGACCTGGCAGGGCTTCTTGTGCAGGGTAATGTTGCCCGACTCGATCTTCGCGACGTCGAGGATGTCGTTGATGATGCGGACCAGGCGCTCGCAGTTGTTCAAGGCGATCTGCAAGAGCTGTTTATGTTCCGGGTCCGGCACCGACCCGGGAACATCGAGCACCAGCTGCACCGATCCGCGGATCGAGGTCAGCGGTGTCCGCAGCTCGTGGCTGACGATCGAGACGAATTCGTCCTTGATGCGATCGACGTCGCGCATCCGCCCGATGTCCTGGAACGCCACCACCGCGCCGGCAATGTGCCCAAGCTCGTTACGAAGCGGCGCGCCACTGGCGAGAATCGGAAAGACCCGGCCGTCTGGATGGTGAATCTCCAGCTCCTGGTTCTGCACCGTTTCACCGCGAAGCGAGCGAGCCGAGATCCATTGATCGGTCGGAATAAGGCTGCCGTCTTTCGCGACCCGCTTGAACCGCCCCCAGTAGTTGTCACGCAACTGCGGGTTCTGGGGCTCGATGCCCATGACGTCCGTTGCGGCCTTGTTGCGCAGCCGGACGCTGCCGTCGGCGTTGGAGATCAGGGGCGCGGCCGGCACGGTCTCAATCGTGGCCAGCAGATCCGCGTGAGCGGCCTCGACACGACGGCGCGATTCGGCCGTCACCGCCGCCATTTCGCGTGAGTCGGCGAGCGCGGCTGCCAGCTCGCGCTCGCGGCTCTGCACGGCTTGCGCCATTCCGGCAAAGGAGTTGAACAGCACGCCGATCTCATCGTCCCGGAGCGTTTGGTGCGCGGCGGTAAAGTCCCCATGGCCGATGCGTTCCGACGAGTCGGTGAGCTGCCTCAAGGGATCGAGCAGCCCGCGCTTCGCCATCGCGCGCTGCAACAACTCGCGCTCGTGCGTGTCGAAGGCCGCGAGCAGCGCGGCGATTGGCGCGAAGCGCTCCGCGCTCTCGCGGAGGATCACCTCACCTCTTGCGATCGACGGTGGAGCGGCGGTGGGGGCGGCGGTGTCCCATGTGGCAGTCCACGACGCGACGCTGGAGCGGATCCGAGCGAGCAGGTCCACCTGTTCGGGAGCCGTGGCCAGTTTCGATAGCCGGTCGATCGCGTCGGAGTAGGTGCGGCGGGCGCGCTCGCGTTTCTCTGGCAGGACCATGGCGCCCGTCAACTCGAAGGCGCGCTGTTCGTCCTTCATCTCCGTGAGGGCACGCCACACCGTGCCGAGCTCGGACATCTCGTCCGACATCCGTTGTTGATTGAGGTCGAGCCGGGTGCCTTCTCGATATGAATAGGCGACAATCGCGATCCTGGCGACCGCCAACGCGATCAGCAGCCAGAGCGCGACGAACGATTTTGTTCGGATGGTCACGGATGGACTGCGGCGACGATGTCCTTCACCTGCTGCCCGAGCTGCAGCGCGTCAAACGGCTTGGTGACGTAACCCGCGGCGCCGAGGCTGAGGCCGCGCTGGATCTCCGCCTCCTGCGATTTCGCCGTGAGAAAGATCACCGGGATGCCGGCGGTGGCCGGATCCGATTTGAGCTGCCGGCAGGTCTCCGGGCCATCGAGCTCAGGCATCATCCAGTCGAGCAGCACCACGTCGGGCGGGTTCTCGCGGATGGCGGCCAGCGCTTCCAGCCCGTTGCCGACGACGCGCACGATGAAGCCGGCACGTTCAAGGGCGAGGCGCGCGACGAGCTGAATGTCCGGGTCGTCTTCCGCCAGGATGACCGACAGCGTCATCGTGCCGCCGCTTGCGGGCTGGCTTTGGGGGCTGCGACCGGGCCGGCCAGCGTGGCCAGCTGCGCAGCGAAGATCGTCGCCAGCGCGACGCACGCGTCATCGGCGTGGCGCCCGGCGCGAAGCTCGGCCGACAGCACGCCGACCGGGCCCGACGGTCCGCACATCGCCACCGCCACGGCAGCCGAGGGTGTTGATGCGGTGGCGGCGCTGACCCGCGCGGCGTTGTCGCGGAATGCCATCGCCGTCAGGTTCGAGCTGTCGCGCGCGACCATGCCGATGCGCGCGACCAGGCGCGCGTCAAAGCCATGCGTGGCCACCGGCGACAGCGTGCTGCCGTCGTTCGACGCCACCCACACGATCACGCCGGAGGCGCCGAGCACGTCGGCGGCCCGCTCGAGCGCGCCCGACAGCGCCCCGACGTCCGAGAGCGTCGACAGGTCCGAGCAGATCTCGCCGACGCTTGCGAGGGCCGTGACGGGGACAAAAGGTTCGACGGGCCCGCCTTCGCGGCCGGAGGCCGCTACGGCGAGGTCTCGCCGTAGCTCCCCTGTTTCTTCGGGAGCGGAGGCGGATTTCTTCAACGCCACGGCCAGATTCTGGCGCCACTCGTTGGGGTCTTTGATGGCGGCTGGGACGACGGGCAGCATGACCAGCGCGATGATGACCCACAGCGCCACCGCACCGAGCGAGAGGGCGGCCTGTTCCCACCTCACGCCAGCAAGCCGTTGCTCGGTGCCGCGGCGGAGGTACTGCCGTGCGCCCGCAACTTGTTCCTCGGCAGCCGCCAGCAGGTCACGGACCTCTGTGAAGATCACGTCCCCTGCCAGCAACGAGTCGCCGCGCTCGGCGTAGGCCCGCGCCCGCTTCTCGGCGGCGGTCAGTTGATCGACGCCGTCTAGCGCTTCGGCCAGCGATCCGCCTGAGTCGGCGAGCGCGGTGTCGAGCGCGAGCAGTTGTTCGCGGAGAGTGTCGATGTGGGCGTTCGCGCGCGTCGTCCAGAAGGCCAACCCCTGGCCGGGGGCGAGGTAGGCGTGCAGGCTGGCCCGCAGATTAGCCAGCGCGGCGGCGGCGTTTTCCGCGGAGCGCTCGAGTGCGGCGGCGTTGCGGAGGCCATCGCTCAGCATCCGCTCGTCTTGCATTGCCCGAAAGCCGAGCCCGGCTGTAACCAGCAATCCAAATAGGACGACCCCGATTCGGACAGACTTGCTCATGGACGCGGACAGAATAACAGATAGTTGAAAGTTGAAAGTTGGAAGTTGGAAGTTTCAGTTTTGAGTTCCAGTTTGAAGTCTTAGGTTCAAAACTGAACTTTCAACTGAAACTTGAAACTGAAACTTCCAACTTTCAACTGTCAACTTTCAACTGACTAGAGCACTGGCAGGTAAGGTGTGAGCCACTGCGCGATGATCGTGAAACGGTTGGTGAAGATCAGGACGCCGATGATGATCATGAGGGCGCCTGAGACGATCTCGATGGCGTGGTAGTAGCGGCGGATCTTCTTGAACGCGATGAAGAACTGATTGATGGCAAGCGCCGTCAGCAGGAACGGGATCGCGAGCCCGAGGGAGTAAATCGACAGCAGCAGGATGCCCTGGCCAACCGATTCCTGCTGCGCCGCGACGAGCAGGATCGCCGACAGGATGGGGCCGATGCAGGGCGTCCAGCCGAAGGCGAACGAGATGCCCACCACCGTCGCGCCGAGCATCGTCGAAGGCTTGCTGTTGGTCTGCACGCGCTTTTCCTGCAGCAGCCAGCCGATCTTGAACACGCCCATCGTGTGCAGGCCGAAGACGATCAGCAGCACGCCGGCGATCTTTCCGAAGATGGTGAGCCGCTCCATCAGGAACTGGCCGAGGAAGGTGGCGGAGGCGCCGAGCGAAACGAACACGAGCGAGAAGCCGAGGATGAAGAACAGGGACGTGATGATGACCTGGCGTTTGGCCGCCGCGGTCATGCCCAGGTCGACGGCGACGGCCCCGCCCGCAGGCACCGCGCCGCCGCGCATTTCCTCCAGCGAAACGCCGGAGATGAACGACAGGTAGCCCGGAATCAGCGGGAGGACGCAGGGCGAGATGAAGCTCAGGACCCCCGCAATGAATGCGCCGAACAGCGATACGTTTTCCATAATGAGTTCAGAGTTAAGAGTGCAGAGTTAAGAGCAATTCACGAAGTTGGCCGTCTTCGTTCTGAACTCTAAACTCTGCACTCTTAACTCAGTCTGATGCCCGTGAAATCTCTTCCGTTACGAGCCGCAGCGGAATCACCGTCGATGTGGCCTGCTGTTCCATCTGGACGTTGTGGCCCTTCACCGGCGGCAGGTCCTGGAACATCGTGTCCCACTTCCACCGTTCCATCGGGTTGCTCGCCTTCAGCCAGTGCTCGGCGCTGACCGGGCGATTGAAGGCTTGCGCGGTGATGGTGGCGTATTCCGGTCTGTTCCCCAGTAGCGCTGCGACGTCCGCGCGGACTTGAGCGGACGTCGTGTAGGTGTAGGGCAGGCCGAGCGCGGCCGCCACGCTTGTCAGGATCTGCCAGTCTTCCACGGCCTCGCCCGGCGCGCTGATCGCCTTCGACGCCGCCTGGACGTGCCCCTGGTCGTTGGTGTAGATCGCGTCTTTCTCGACCCATGCCGCGCCCGGCAGCACGACGTCGGCGAGCTTCGCGAGGGCGGTTTGCAGCACGCCTTGATAGATCAGCACGGGTAACCGCCCGCTCTTCCGGGCGCCGGCGAGCCAGCCAAGGTCGCCCATCGACCCGTCGGGGCCGGGGTCAACGACGTAGAGCACGGCGACGCGGCCTTGATCGATGGCCATCCGCAGGCTCGACAGATCCGGTTCCGTGTCGAGGCTGCCGTTCACGGCCAGCCCGAGATCGCGCGCGCCATTCACGTTCGGCGCATCGGTGGCGGGCACCGGGAACCTGGTGTTCTTCGGCTGCTGCTTTTCGGTGCGCCGCCAGGAGACGTGCACGTGCGACGCGCCGCCGTCGCCCTTCAGATCTTCGGCGAGGCGCCTCAGCAGGAACATTTCCTCGAGCGCCGCGTGGGCCGAGGCGAGCATCCGCACCGACGCCGGATCCTTGCGGCCGGCGGCGTTCAACAAATCGCGCACGCGCATCAGCGCGTCCTTCCACGTCGCGACCTGCTGCACGCCGTCCCTGGTGAGAATGGCCGGCTTGCGCAGCCGGTCGTCGCCCTCGACCCACAGGTAATGGAACCGGCCGATGTCGCACATCCAGAAGTCGTTGACCGCCGGGTTGTAGCGCGGCGTGATGCGCGCGAGGCGCGCGCCCTTTGCCCACTCGGGCTTGGCCTTGAGCCACGCGGTCGTGCTGCAGCCCTTCGAACACAGCGTGCAGGTGGTGTCCACGGCGTGCGGGTTGTCCCACGGGCGCGAGCGGAATCGGTACTGCCGCGTGGTGATCGCGCCGACCGGGCAGACGTCCATCAGGTTGCCCGAGAGCAGCGAATGCACACCCTGCTCGTTGAAGGTCGCGATCTCGCTGCCGTTGCCGCGATTGATGGTGCCGATCTGCGCGTCGCCGTCGACTTCGGCCATGAAGCGGATGCACCGCGTGCACAGAATGCAGCGGTTGCGATTGAGCATCAGCGTCGGCCCGAAATCGACATCGGCCTTCACCCCCTCGCCATCGAACGTGCGCCGCGCGAAGTCCATGCGGCTTTCGTCGTTGCCGAACGCATACGAGAAGTCCTGCAACGGGCATTCACCGCCCTTGTCGCAGACCGGGCAGTCGAGCGGATGGTTGATCAGCAGGAACTCGAACACGCCTTTGCGGCCTTCGACCGCTTCGGGGTGCTGCGTGTGCACGATCATGCCCTCGGCCACCGGCGTCGAGCACGACGTCTGCAGCTTCGGCATCTTTTCGATCTTGACCAGACAGACGCGGCACGACGCATCGACGGCGAGGCCGGGGTGATAGCAGTAATACGGGACCTGGATGCCGGCTTCGATGGCGGCCGTGAGGACCGCTGTGCCCTTGGCGACGGACAACTGTCGGCCATCGATGGTCAGCGTGACGTTTTCCATGACCTTGGAATGATATCCCAAGGGTTCCCCCCGAGGGTTCCTCGCGAGGGTTCCCCACGAGGGTTCCTCACGAGGGTTCTCCGCAGCTTCTGAACCGTCGTGTGGAACCTCCGTGCGGAACCGTCGTCTGGAACCGCTGTGAGGAACTAGCGTTTTTCGATAATCGCGACGGCGCCGCCGTCCTGGTTGGGCTCGATCGAGCGGACGGCGCCTGTCAGCGGCAATCGGCGCTCGACCGACGCGTCGGTGACGAGCACGAGGTGGTCGGTGGTCTTGCCGTCGGCATAGGTCACGGTCACGGTGACGGGCACGTCGAAGATCTCGCCGACTTGCTCGAACCGCACGACCAGCTCCTGGCCTTCAACAGCCGAGCTGAAACGCAGGCGGGGAATGTTGGAGTCGTAGATCCATCGCTCGAAGAAGCGCTCGAGGTTGCGGCCGCTCTCGGCCTCCATCGCCTTCCGCAGGTCGTCGGTGCCGGCTTTCTTGAACCGGTTCTCTGCATAGAAGCGCCGCAGGCCCGCGAAGAAATGGCTGTCGCCCACCATGCCTCGCAGCATGTGCAGCACCGCCGCGCCCTTGTTGTAGACGAGCGCGCGGAACACGCGCGTGTCGTTCTTGATGTGCCCGAGCCGGTAACCGAGGTACACGGGACCCTGATCCGAGTCTTCGATCGCCCAGCGGCGGAACTGCCTCAGGATGTCGCGGAACGTGCCCTCGCCGCGCCGCTCTCGCGCATAGAGCGCGGCAAAGTACTGCGCGAAGCCCTCGCTGAGCCACTGCTCGTGATAGTTCTTCCACCCCACCGCCTGTCCGAACCACTGGTGCGCCATCTCGTGCGCCATGAAGAATTCGGGAAAGCCCTGGAACGCAGCCGGATCGTTACGCCAGTTGAACGGCGTGATCGGCGGCGGCGTGTTGATCATCGTGAAGTACCCGGGCGCGTGCCCTCCCGGCAGGTCGTCCTCCAGCATCGCGACGGTGATGACGTCGAACGGAACATCCCCGAGCAAGCCCGAGTAGAGACGAATGATGTCGGCCGCGGTCTCGACCGCATCGCGGCCCCTGTCTGTCTGCCGCTTGTTCGCCTCGACAATCAAACGAACGGTATTGCGCGCGCCCACCGCGGGGATGGCCGCCGCCTGCTTTGCCACCTGCGAGAGTTGCTGCGCCAGCGTGGCGGCGCCCCGCAGATCGAGCGCGGCCGGCGGTGGCGGAACGATGTCGAGGGCGATGGTGGCGGAGTCGACGCGCGTCATCCTTGAAACGACCATGCTGAGATAACGCACGGGTTGCGGCGCGTTGAAGGTGAACGAGGCGCGCGGGCCGGCTTTGAGGTCGGTCGCCGACACCGGCGCCGCCGCCGGCGAATCCGGCTCCAGCACGCCCGACGCGACGACCCCGTACTCGACGGGCACGGTGATCCGCATCCGCGCCGTTGCGTAGTCGGTGACCTGGCCTTGCGGATACCAGTAGGTGCGGTTGCTGAACAACCACTTGGGCTCCGACGGCATCAGCTGCACATCGTCCGGCTGCGAGGAGCGTTGTATCGATTCGTCCTGGATCCGCTGGCGCGGCAGGCGTCCCGAATACGTAATGGTCAACGTCATCGGGAAGTCGCGCGCCACGGGTGACGGCAGATTGACGAGCACGCTGTTCTGGTTGCGCACGCGCAGGAACAGCAGCCGGCCGAACTCGTCGCTCATGACCGACGTCACACTGAGGCTTTCGGCCAGCTTGAAGGTGAGCACGCCGAGCGCATGCGAGGTGACCCGCAGCTTGATCCGGGTGCGGCCGTCCATCCACTCGCGCTCGGGGTAGAACGCCGCATCGACGTCGTAGTCGAGCACGTCGTAGTCGACGAGCGTGTCTTCGTTAAAGAAGCGGCCGCGGCTCAGCAACTTCTGCTCCGATGCGTAGGCGGCGATGTTGCGTTTGCGGGCGCGCTGGAAGAGCGTGACGTCTTCGGCCTCGCCGCTCGATCGCGCATACGTCAGCTGATCGAAACGGCGCGTGCGCACCTCGGCGACGAAATCGCCCGGCTGCGGCAGCAGCGACCAGACATCACGGCTCAGGTCGCTCAAGTCGAGGTTGAACGACTTCGGCACGCCTTCGTCGAACACACCGAGGCCGCGCCGGAACGCCCGCGGGTCACGCGTCACCGGCTCCAGCATGCCGCCGGCCACGCGCCGCTCGAACTCGAAGGGGTTGATGCGGATGAACGCCGCGGTAAACGGCGTTTCGAGCGATTCGCCGCCCGAGAACAAGCGAAGCTGCCCGCGTTCTTCTTTCGGCGCGGGCTGGAACAGCAGCGTGCCGTCGCCCACGATCGCCAGCGCCGTCACGCCCTCCGGTGTTTCCGCCACGAAGACATCGCCGGCCGGGACCCGTAACTCGAAGTCGACGGAATTCAGCACGAGGTTGCGCGCCGCGAACTGCTTCTCGGTGTGCAGCGACAGACGATGGAGCCCTTCGATCGACGCGAGGCGGTCTTCGGCGAGGATGCGCCACGGCTGGCGGCCGATCTCTTCTCCTCGAGGACGGCGGATGTCGAGGTGCCACGTCGCAATGCGGCCGCGCGGCCCGGTTTCGAGGAACACCTCGACGACCAGCCGATACCCTTCGCCCGGCAGCGTGCCCTGCAGCGCCGTCCGATCGCGCTCTTTGACGACGACGCGGGTGATGCCCTGGGGGACCATGGCCTCGAAGAACTCGAGGGCCTGATCACGATCGGCGGCGGGTGAGAGCAGCTCGACCCACCGATTGCGATCCATGGTCGAAATCGCGGTTTCGACGGCCTGGAGAAATGCCTGGATCGAAAGCTCTTCTTCGTCGGCCGCCCGCACCGGCACTTGCGCCGCGAACGCGGGCGCGGAAGAGAGGGCGAACAAGACAAGGAGAAG
>JAUSDY010000072.1 GCA_030650395.1 Acidobacteriota bacterium
CGTCTTCCAGCTCGGCGGTGTCGTACAGACGGTCCTTGAACTGGTTATACAGGTCACCCCAACCGAGGCCCTTCATCTCCTTGCGGTACGTGGTGAACGTCAGCTGCACCCAAGAGATAACGGCCTGGAAGTAAGACCACAGTTCGTTGGCGCTCGGATCGTGCTGGTGAGCCGACCTGTACTGTGAACCGCCCCGGGTTTGATGGAGACTCAGACTATTGAGTCCCGGCCTCCGCCAGGACCTGCTCATGATTATTGCCGGCTTCGTACTCCGCGGGTGGAACGTAGCCGATGGTGCTGAAGATGCGACGGTGGTTGTACCAGTCGACCCACTTCAACGTGGCGAACTCGAGATCCTCCAGGCCGCGCCACGGTCCCTGCTTGCGCACCAGCTCGGTCTTGTAGAGCCCGTTCACCGACTCCGCCATCGCGTTGTCATAGGAGTCGCCGCGGCTCCCCACCGACGTCACCACCCCGGCCTCGGCGAGCCGCTCGGTGTAGCGGATCGAGAGGTACTGCACGCCGCGATCGCTGTGATGGATGAGCCCGTCGAACGGTCCTTCCCGCGACCAGAGCGCCTGCTCGAGCGCATCGAGCGCGAGGTCACTGCGCAGCGATCGTGATACCTGCCAGCCGACGATGTAGCGCGAGTAGACGTCGGTGATGAAGGCCACGTACACGAAGCCCGACCAGGTGCGCACGTAGGTGAGGTCGGCCACCCACAGCCGGTTCGCGGTTGCCGCATCGAAGTGTCGTTGCACGAGGTCCGCCGGCCGCGCGACCGTCTCGTCGGCGATCGTCGTGCGCCGAGGCTTGCCCCGCACCGCCCCGACCAGCCCGATCTGGCCCATCAGTCGCTCGACGGTGCAACGCGCTGCGGGCACGCCCTCGCGATGGAGTTGGCGCCAGAGCTTGCGTGCGCCGTACACGCCGAAGTGCTCCGCGTGGACATGCCGGAGCTTCACCTTCAGTGCCTCGTCGCGAACCTGGCGGGCCGATGGCGGCCGGCACCGCGCGGCGTAGTACGTCGACGGGGCGACCTGCAGCTCTCGGCAGATCGGCTCGACCCCGAAGCGTTCCCGGTGGGCTTCGATGAACCGGCTCATCTCGGCAGCCGCGGGTCGAGCTCCCGCGCGAAAAAAGCCGACGCCGCCTTGAGGATCTCGTTGGCCCGCCGCAGCTCGCGGTTCTCGCGCTCCAGGGTCTGCAGCCGCTGACGTTCCTCGGTCGTGAGGCCCGGTCGCGCACCGCTGTCGACTTCAGCCCCGCGCA
>JAUSDY010000080.1 GCA_030650395.1 Acidobacteriota bacterium
ACGCGACAATCGACGCGCCCATCGATCGATGTGTCGTGGCATCGTGATGGTTGCCGCGGCCCTGCTGGTTTCGCTCGCTGCTGCCGCCGAGGCGGGGCCATCGCGCGCCCGCCTGTCGTCGGACCTCGCCAAGCACCTCGACTCCGGTTCCACCGCACCGGTTGACCTGATCGTGTCGGGCCCGCCCGAACGCATCGAGCGTCTCGCGCAGCGTCATGGCCTGGTGGTGAAGAAAGTGTTGAGCTCGGGCGCGCTGCTGACCGCGTCGCGGGCCGCGTTCGAGTCGTTGGTGGAAGACGAGGAAGCCGGCGCGGTATCGGGCAATTCGATCGTGCGCTCGCAGATGGCGGTGACGACGAGCCTGACGGGAGCGGATGCGGCGTGGGCCGGCGAAGTTGTATCGCTCGGGTCGGTGGACGGCAGCGGCATCGGCGTCGCGGTCATCGACAGCGGCATCGCCAACCATCCGGCGCTCAAGGGCCGCGTCGTCGCCAACGTCGATTTCACCGACGACAACGGCACCGGCCAGGACCTCTACGGCCACGGCACGCACATCGCCGGCATCATCGCCGCGCGCGGCTTCAACAACTCGGCGGAAGGTGCGGACTCGGGAATGGCGCCGGCGGCGCATCTGATCAACCTGAAGGTGCTCGGCGCGGATGGCAGCGGCTACGTCAGCGATGTCATCGCGGCGATCGACTTCGCCATCCAGTACCGCACGACATTCGGCATCAAGGTGCTGAACCTGTCGCTGGGCGCGGCGCCGACGCAGAGCTATCGGGACGACCCGCTGTGCCAGGCGGTCGAGCGCGCCGTGCGCGCGGGGCTGGTGGTGGTGGCCTCGGCTGGCAACTACGGCGAGTTCAAAGGCAAGCAGGTTTACGGCAGCATCACCTCGCCCGGCATCTCGCCTTACGCGATCACGGTCGGCGCGCTTCGGACGCAGGGCACCGTGGACCCGAGTGACGACGAAGTGGCGCCGTGGAGCTCGAAGGGGCCGACGCTGGTGGATCACATCGTCAAGCCGGACCTGGTGGCGCCGGGCTCGAAGATCATATCGACGGCGGCCGAGGGCGGGGCGCTGATGGCGCAGTTCCCGGATCGGTTATTCGACGGCCCCGGCGCGCGCGACTACTTCTCAATGAGCGGCACCAGCATGGCGGCGGCGGTAGTCAGTGGCGCAGTCGCATTACTGCTGGATGGGCAGCCGACGATGACGCCGTTGCAGGTCAAGCTGGCGCTACAGGCGAGCGCGGATTTCATGCTTTCGGCGGGTTTGCTGGCGTCGGGCGCCGGCAGTCTCGACCTTGCGGACATCGATCAGATTCCTAATCTTTACCCAAGCGACAAGGGCTTTTTGACCGGCTTCGCGATGGTTGTGCCGAACCCTGACGGAACGTCTTCTCAGATCCTGATTTGGGGCGACATCCTCATCTGGGGCGACACTACATCGGCCGACGACATCTTGATCTGGGGTGACATCCTTATCTGGGGCGACACCACATTGGCCGACATCCTGATCTGGGGCGACATCCTCATCTGGGGCGACTAGGGCCCCCCGCCAGATTATCTAGATAGACCCTCTATAGGAGACATGACAATGAGCCGATTGATCATTTGGGGCGAATAAGCGGTAGAACGCCGTAGGTGTGCGAGCCTACAGTGATTCTGGAAGCCGAAACCAATGAATCTCTCACCGCGAGGCCAGCTGTACGTAGTCGTGGTAGCTGCGGCGGGCCTTCTGATCGTCGGCCACTGCATTACGATACTGCTGGCCAACCCGATTGGGTGGGAGTGGGTGGTCCTCGCAGGTTTAACACTACTCAGCGGGTCTTTCACCGTCCGAGTTCCGTCGTTCCAGGCCCGCATCTCGGTGTCCGAGACCTTCGTTTTCACATCTGTACTGCTGTTTGGAACGTGCGCGGGAACCCTCACGGTCGCGCTGGATACTCTCGTAGCAGCCTTGAGTTCGCGGCGGCGAGCAAGAGAGCCGCTGAGAATCCTGTTCAATTTATCGTCAGGCTCTCTCTCCATTTGGGCTGCGGCTCACATCTTTTACGCCACGGCCGGCATTGCCCCACTATCGATAGCCCCAACACGCGTCCCGGACTTGCTCTGGCCGCTTGTAGCCATGACATCGGTCTACTTTCTTGTGAACAGCGGTCTGGTCGCAGTGGCTCTGGCTACAGAGCGAAATGAAAGCGCATTCACGATCTGGCGCAAGCTCTTTCCGTGGCTCTCGATCAACTACTTCGGCGGGGCTTCCGTAGCAGCGCTACTCGTGTCGTACACGAGGTCCGTGGACTTCATGGCCCTCAGTATCATCGTCCCGCTCCTCGTCATCTCCTATCTGACGTACAAGACGGCTCTTGGTCGAGTAGAAGACGCCGTAGTGCACGTGGATGAAGTCAATCGCCTGTACCTGTCGACAATTGAAACGTTGGCAACGGCCATTGACGCGAAGGATCAGGTTACCCACGGCCACATCCGACGAGTCCAAAAATTCGCCATCGGGTTGGCTAGAAAACTAGGGATCCAGGATCCGCTTCAGCTGAAGGCGCTGGAAGCCGCTGCCTTGCTGCACGACATGGGCAAGATTGCGGTTCCCGAGCACATCCTCAACAAGCCCAGTGGCCTGACAGCCGGTGAGTTCGACAAGATGAAGCTGCACGCCAGCGTCGGAGCAAACATCCTGTCGTCCATCAAGTTCCCGTACCCAGTGGTGCCTATCGTCCGGCATCATCACGAAAGCTGGGACGGCACCGGTTACCCCGACGGCCTTCGCGGCACGGACATTCCGTTGGGAGCGAGGATTCTAGCCGTAGTCGATTGCTTCGACGCTCTTACCTCGGACCGGCCGTACCGACCCCGCTTGGCGGATCATGAAGCGGTCGAGATCCTGATGAAGCGTCGCGCCATCATGTACGATCCGCTGATTGTCGATAGGTTCATTGCGACGAAGGACGAACTGTCGGAGGCAATCGGCGATGGAGCAGCGACCCCCAATAGCCTCGAGGGCTTCCTCAGGCCGATACTGCCGCCTAGCCACGCGGCAGAAGCGGGTTCCGCAAAAGCGATCGCCTCTGCGCTTAGCGTGGTGACAAAGCTCGAGCTGCGTCAGGCTGTGAGGACGGTTTTGACCGCAGTCAACAAAGAAACCTCGTGTGTCTTGTCGGTCGCCTATCTCAAAGACAAGTCCAGAGATGAACTGGTCATCATCGATGCTCTCGGCCAGAACGCTGATAGCTTGATCGGCATTACTCTTCCAATTGGCTCGAAAGTCACGGGCTGGGTCGCCGCCAACGGACGCGCGATCCTCAATACCGATGCGCGATTAGAAATGCCTACGGCAGTTGGAACGGCGAGCCTAATCTGCGCGGCGCTTCCGATTCACTTCGCAGCTGAAATTGCGGGGGTGCTGCTTGTGGTTCGGAGCCAGAGTCAGCCGTTTGAGAGCGGTGAGATCGACTACCTGGAGAGTATCTGCCGCAAGTTCAACGAAACTCCCCTTCGGGAGCTATTGTCGTCGGCATTGACCAGCGTTGCGATCGAACGTTCTGGTAGGCGCCCAAGCGTTCATTGAGGCGACAATGCCTCACCCGCGGCTCGAATAGGGCTGCCCGTCGAAGCGAAGCGCCTCCCGCAAACCCGTCAATTCATCAGTTCGACCATCCTGCGGTGTTTGTTGCGTGCAACCCTCATTACGACGCGTGGGCCCAGCGTGTATGCTGTCGTTCGTCGCTCTATGCTGGCTCCTGACGACCCGCATGCTCTTTTTGAAATTGGTCAATACAAGAGGGCCGTCGTTGCCCTCGATCGCCTGAGCTCGCGCCGGGAACTCCTGACCGATGAGCAGATCCTCCGGGCAGAGCTCCTCTCGATAACGGACAGCGTCGACTCGGCTCTCCAACTGGCGGAGAAGCTGCTGTCGCTTCCAACGCTAAGCGTGCCACAGCGTTGCCGCCTGCGTGACGTGCTGGGAACCTGCAGTTTTCGAAAACTTCTGTACTCCAAGGGTCTCGAGCACTACACGCGCGGTATTGAACTGGCGGAATCGGGCGGTCACCTCAAGTCGGAATGTGTGCTGCGAGTTCGGCTGCTTCGAAATCAGGTGCGCCACCATGGAGGGTATCAGGCCACAACGAATCTGGGCGTCGTGCGTCGCAAGACCTATCAGCTTGCCGATCAAGCGGTTTCCCTGGAGTTTCAAATAGTCCTGACGGAGCTCGCGGCCAAACTTGGGCTATATCCACGAGCGCACCATCATCTTCGAGCCGCAAAGTCCCTGTCGGCCATGGTTGCTAACAGGGGGCTACAGGCTGAAGTAATGGGGGCCGAGCTCGGCCTGGCCGGTTACGAATCCAATTTATCCGACGCTCTGGAACTCGCGTTCCAACTTCGTTCGCTTGCTGAAGAGACGGGAAGCCAATCCGCCAAGGCTGCCGCAAGCAACAACTTGGGGCATCTGCTTTCTGCACACTCGCGTTTCGACGAAGCCATCGTGCTGCTACAAGAAACTCTAGAGGATACCCTTCTGAAGGGCAGAACCGGAATCGTTCAGCGAGATACCTTGATGTACCTCCTGATGTCAACAGATCGCGACCAGGAGGCACGGCTACAAGCCGAAGCCATTTCAGAACTGATAAAACAGCCCGCCGTTCGCGACTCCTACTACGGACTCTGGTACCTCGAAACCCGCGTGAAGTGGCTGTACCGGACCGGCCAGACCAATGCGGGCCTTGCCCTCGCCATGGAGTCGCTCCCGCGGATCGAGCGCATGGCTGACCCCAACCTCCTCGAACGCATGAAGCTGCTCGCCGCCGAAGGGCTCGGCCGTTGCGGCAAGCCGGCGCAGGGCGCGAGATTGATGGCTGAAGCCGTCAACTCAAATCCCGACCCGCCCCTCGAGATCGTTGCCGAGGCTTCGCGCGTAGCGGGACGCCTCGCAGCGCAGGACGACCACGCCGCGGCCCTCGGCCACTTCGAGCGCGCCGGGCGCATTCTCCAGAGCGTCGGCAATCTCACAGCGCACGCGGAGGTTCAGCGCGACGCTCTCGAAACCATCATTTCAACAGACGGGCGGCCGATGCTGAGCGCCTCGGACGCGGGGCTCCTGCCACTCGCCGCCACAGAAGGCTCGCGCAGCTGGCGACCGCCGGACCTGCGCCCACCAGCGGCTTCCATGGCCGAACGCATCGCCGCTCTCGTCGACCTCGCGGCCCACCCGCAACTGCTGGCCACCGAAACGCTGTCGCTCATCGCCGACACCGATGCCGTTCTACAGGCGACCATCGTTGAAACGCGGCCCGACGGCTCCCGCGCTGAGTTGGCCTCACTTTCGGCGTCGGGGCCGGGGCTGGAGATTGCAGCCCACCCGGACGCGGTCCGCATCAACATCGGCCACCATCGCGATCGCGACTACGTGATCATCGCGGTGCCCCGGCCGTCCGCCACAGCCAGAGCGACTCTCCTCGCCGTCGAACATCTGGTGCAGACGTCGCTCGCGTTGGCACGCGCCCGCTACCAGGAACGCGAGCAGGCCGCGCTGTGGCCCGAGCACACGCCCGAACAACAGCTCGGCTTGGTGTGCTCGAGCGAGAAGATGCTCGATCTGATCAAGACGATCCGGCGCGTCGCCGCCTCAAACATCACCGTGCTGATCACCGGCGAGACCGGCGTGGGTAAGGAACTGTTCGCGCGCGCCCTGCACCAGGCCTCAGCCCGTCACGACCGCACCTTCCTGCCGTTCAACTGCACGACGGTCCCGAAGGACATGATCGACAGCCAGTTGTTCGGCTACAAGCGCGGTGCGTTCACCGGGGCGCACGATGATTTTCCCGGCTTGATCCGAGCGGCGGCCGGCGGCACGCTGTTCCTCGACGAGATCGGCGAGATGAGCCCGGAGGCGCAGCCGAAGCTGCTGCGCTTCCTCGAGTCTGGTGAGATACTTCCGCTGGGCGAATCGCGCCCACACCTGGTCGACGTCCGTGTGGTCGCCGCCACCAACGCCAACCTCGATCAGCTGGTGACGGAGGGCCGGTTCCGCGAGGATCTCTACTACCGGCTGAACGTGATCCCCCTGCGCGTGCCGCCGCTGCGCGAACGGCGCGAGGAAATCCCGGCGCTGGTGGAGTACTTTCTCGAGCGGCATTGTCTCGAATTCCAAAAACCGCTGATGCGCGTCGCCGAAGAAACATTGGAGTATCTGGTCCTGCACAAATGGCCGGGCAACGTCCGCCAGCTTTCCAACGAGCTCCGACGGATGGTCGCGCTCGCCGAGCCCGGCGCCGTGCTGATGCCCGAGCACCTCTCGACGGAGATCGCCACCAGCCGCCGCACCATCCCCGCCGATCAGCGCCAGCTGCGACCCACCGAGGTGGTGGTGCGAATTGATCAACCAATGGCAGCGGCCGCGGAACACCTGGAGCGCGCGCTGATCAAGCGCGCCTTGGCCATGTGCGAGGGTAACGGCGTGGAAGCCGCGAAGATGCTCGGCCTGTCGCGCAAGGGGCTCTATTTGAAGCGGCAGCGGTTCGACCTCTGACGCGCCCTCCAGATCTGTTGAGTAGTAACTACCCCCTCTAAACAAGTTACGAGTAGTGGCTTCTCAGTTCACGCGGCCGGCCGGCGCTCGGCGGCGATCTCGCACCAACGGGCTCAAGCTCGGTTTGCACGGTTTCTGGCGAGATTCCGTACATTCCCTCGAGTGCGTCGGCTCGACGCCATTCAGGCATCACCCTTGCCAATGAGCCTTGAATGGATATCCACAGGGCCAAATTCAATGGGCACGATTTGCCGCCGCAGGTGGGACGGAGCATAAGCATCGAACGCGCCGCCGAGATACTGCGGGTCTCTCGCCGCACCGTCTACTACCGCATTCGCGACGGGCAGTTGCGGACGATTCGGACGCTGGGCGGGTCGCAACGCGTCTTGCTGGATTCGGTCGACGAATGTTGTTCTCGGACTAAGCGAGACCACTCTGTCGAACGCGACGAACGACCGTACCAGTGACCACCTGGGAAGGTTCTGGAACTTCCTTGACGATCGCCTCAGCCACTGTGGCGATCAGGGCGTTCTCGTCCGGGGATTGAGGCGCGTCGTGGTCGACTAGCGCCAGGGACGCCATTCGCGTCATCTCCTGCAATTCGGTAATCGCTTCCGTATCGAACTCGTACGTCGCCAGGCGTTCTCGCACGCCCACGTACAACCGATACTGCGTTTCCTCTAGGCGCATCGCCCGGTGCAGCAACGTTGTGCTGGGTCCGATAGCCTTCAGGCTCAAGGACGGACCATTTGTCGCGACCACTTAGCGAGGTGGATGTGGGTGGCGCGGCCCGCGTACCAGCCCGGGTAGACGGTGGTGAAACGCGCGACGCCGTTAGCGTCGACCGGCTGAATGCCGCGCAGCCAGGTCGATGAGGTGAGGTTGCCGTACTCGGGCACAATCGAAAGGTTGCCACTGGCTGGCGCCACTTGCACGGCAAGCCGGCAGACCGCTTGACCCCGGGACGAACGGCGGGTACTGTTCAGCCTGTTCGGCTCCGCGCCCCCCAACGAGCCTTTTTGCGGAGCCGCTTGAACACGGAATGAGCCAGGCCACGTGTGTCGACAATCTCCCGGTGCTGACGCAGGGCGACGTGTGCCTGCGTGAAGTGCACCCGTGCGACTCGGCGGCGCTGGTCGAGCTGTTCGCGCGCCCCGACGTGTCGGCGCACCTGTCGCCGCCCCCGGCCAACGTCGACGAATTCAATCGCTGGATCGCCCTCAGCCATTCGCGCCGCAGCGAGCGGCGGGGCGCCTGCTACACCCTGCTCACCGGCAACGGCGACGTGTCAGGCCTGTTCATGGCGCTGCGGCTCGAAACCGACGGCCACGCCGAGATCGGCTTTGCAATCGCACCGCAGTTGTGGGGCACCGGCGTGTTCGTGACCGCGACGGAAATCTACCTGGAGTTTCTGTTCGAGAAGTGGGACGTGACGACGCTGATGGGGCGCACGCTGCAGCGCAACGCGCGCGGCGTCGGCGCGATGCGTAAGCTGGGCGCTACTGTGATCGAGCTGGCCGATCGCAACGGCGAGCTCGAGCTAATCTGGACGGTGACTAAGGATGCGTACGAACAACGACGTGGCAGAGCTGCCACGCCGTTGTCCAGCTAGCCGCGCGGGGGTCAGACCCCTTCTGGAAAAGACCTGCGCGGGGTCAGACCCCCTTTACGCTTAGACAGCGTCGTTCTTCTGCTGCCGATCTTTGCCCGCGGCGTTCTCACGATTGCCTTTGTTTTCCATCTCCTCGTCGTCGATGGCGTCGCCGACGGCTTCCTTGATGGCGCCCTTGGCGCGCTGGCCCGTGGCCGAAACTTCTTCAGCAACGGAATTCGGGTCGTGTTTCCGGGCGTGCGAGTCGTCCGGACGATCGTGGTCAGCCATTTGTCGCTCCATTGGATGCGCGGCGCCTCATGTGTGAGGCGCACAGCCGTGTTACTGGGAGACGCAACGCCGCTGCCATGTCGCGGGGCAGCTCATCGCTACCGCACCAGCAGGAAGTAGTCGTACACCGCCCGAGCGATCTGGGCGATCGTCCGTTCCTGATCCTCGACGCCTTTCGTCGCTTCCTTCTGGAATACCGCGAGCGCGACGTGGCCGGCCCCGTCCGGCAGCTCGACGATGCCGACGTCATTAGCGATGCCGAGGTCGAGCGAGCCGGTCTTGTGGGCGACGCGCGTGCCCGGCGGCAGCATCCCCTTGATCCGCAGCGCGCCGGTCTCGCACCTGAACATGATGTCGATCAGCAGCTCGGTGCTGGTCTTCGAGAGCGTCTCGCCTTTCCAGATCTTCGCGAGCAGCTGCGCCATGCCGCGCGGCGTTGCCGTGTCGCGGCGGTCGGCGAGAAACCCCTTTCGCGCGGCGTCGCGCTCGGCCTCGGTCACGGCGGCGGAGAGCTTCTGAAACCCGGCGCGGCTCCATTCGAATTCGGGCGGCAGGCTGCGAATGCCGATCGCGTCGGCAATCAGCAGAATCGTGGGCCGGTCGACCGAGATGCCCTTCACCGCAAGCTCGGCGAGACGCGCGTTCACCGCGGGACCGCCGCCAGCGGCGGTCAGCACGAGGTCGGTGGCGCTGTTGTCGCTGATGAGCAGCATCAGCTCGAGCAGGTTGCGCAGTGATAACGACACGCCGGGGTCGTCGAACAGGCCCGACAGCGTGCCGCTGCCCGGGTGCAGATCCTGCGGCCGGATCGTGATCATCGAGTCGAGCCGAACCCGGCCTTGATCCACCAGCCGCAGCAGCTGCACGGCGACCGGCACCTTGAACGTGCTCGCCATCGGGAACGGCTGGTCGGCGTTGACGTGCAGCTCGCGCCCGGTTTCCAGGTGAATGATCCCGACGCCGAGCTTTCCGCCGGCGATGCCGCTCAGCCGGCCGATCTCGCGCTCGAGCGCGCCGAGGCCCTGGGCCTGGACGGTCGTGGCGAGCAGGATCGCGGCGCCGGCGGCACACCGCAGTGATGTGAACATTTGGCGGCGGCGAGGATCGAGCGTCATGAGGCGGCCCTCCCTGGGTGCGCCGATTATGGGTCGAGAATTGGGCTCAAGTCACCAGCGAGGCAGCGTTCGCCCTGTCAACCAGTATGATAAACTAGTTGTATGGACAGCGAAGACATCGGCGCCTTCGAGGCCAAGACCCGGCTGTCGGAGCTCCTGGAGAAGGTGAGTCGCGGCCACGTCTACCGCATCACGAAACGCGGTAAGCCCGTGGCCGAGCTGCGGCCGGTCGCGGACGGGGCCGGGCGCCCGACCTTCGGCGAAGACAAAGGCCGCATCACCATGCGCGAGGATTTTGAGGCGCCGCTCGATGACATGAAAGCGTACCGGTGAGGCTGCTGCTCGACACTCACGCGCTGCTGTGGTTCCAGGCCGGCGATCGCCGGCTGAGTCAAACGGCCCGGCGCGCCATCGAGGCGGACGATGCGGAGCTGCTGGTGAGCGCGGCGACGGTGTGGGAAATGGCGATCAAGGCCAGCCTGGGCCGCCTGCGCCTGCCCGACCCGGTTGAGACCTACATGACGAGGAAGATCGCCCAGGGCTACCGCATGCTCGCGGTCTCGTGGGCCCACGCCGCGAAGGTCGAGACCTTGCCGTGGCACCATCGCGATCCGTTCGATCGCCTGCTGGCGGCTCAGGCGATCGCGGAAGGCTGCCCGATCGTGACGCGCGACCGCGTCTTCCGCAAGTACGGCGCGGAGGTGGTGTGGTGACCGGCGACCTTACGCCTCAGGCCCGCCGGGCAACAACGGTTCGAGATCGAGTGTTTGCGCGCCGTTCTCGGTGCACACCGCATACTTCGTTTCCCCCGCCCGGTACATCGCCACCCCGGCATAGTTGCCGGACTTGTCGAGCACGAAGAAGCGGATGTTGAAGTTGGGGTTGCCGCTGTTGTTGAGGAGCCGCGCTTCGATGGTGTTGGCGCGAATGCGCTTGAGCGCTTCCATGCCGGCGTCTTTCGGCGCCATGCCCCGTCGCATCGACTCGACGATCAGGAACGACGACAGGTTATAGAGGTTGGCCTCGCCGCGCCCGGTCGAGCCCGCCGCGCCGACCTCGTTGTCGACATACAAACCGGCGCCGAGGATCGGCGAGTCGCCGGTGCGGCCCGGGATCTTCCACGCCAGGCCGCTGGTGGTGGTGACACCGCAGATGTCGCCGTTCGGGCCGATCGCGTCGCAGTTGATGGTGCCCCAGAAGCTGCCCTCGCGGATCAGCCCGTCGCGCACCATCGAGCGGCCGGCGGCGAGGCCGCGCGCCTCGAGTCCCGGATCCTTCTCGTGCTTCGGCTTCGGCTGGCGTTGCTTGCTGTTCGGATCGAGCCAGTGCTCGGGGTCGACGCGGCGCTTCCATTCGCGCCACAACCGGCGCGAGTTGTCGGTGTTGAGGTCGGCCTCAATCGTGAAGCCCATCGCGCGCGCGAACTGCTGCGCCCCGGCGCCGCTCAGCAGGTGGTGGTCGGTGTGATCCATCACCGCTCTTGCGACGAGCGACGGCGTCCGCACGCCCTCGATGCAGGCGACCGCGCCGGCGCGCTTCAGCGGCCCGTGCATGCACGAGGCGTCGAGCTGGATCACGCCGTCGGCGTTGGGCAGCGCGCCGTAGCCGATGCCGGTCTCGAGCGGATCCAACTCGGGAATGTTGACGCCGGCGATCAACGCGTCGAGCACGTCCTTGCCTTCGGTGATCAGGCGGAACGCGCGCTGCACGGCGTTCTCGGCGCCGCCGTTCTTGAACTCGAATCCGGAATAATCGGAGATCACCACCGGGCGCACGGTCCGCTTGACGAGGATCTGCGGCGACTGCGCCGGAGCGGGAGCGGACTGCGCGAGCGCCCCGATGGGCGACGCCGCTGCCATTGACGCCGAAGCGGCCTTGACGAAATCGCGTCTGCTAATCATTTCTGCCTTCTGCCTTCTGCCTTCTGCCTTCTGCCTTCTGCCTTCTGCCTTCTGCCTTCTGCCTTCTGCCTTCTGCCTTCTGCCTTGTGATCACTTCACCGGCGCACGCGCGCGCAGCTCTTCGAACCAGTTGAGGACGATCTGGATGTCGCTGCCGGTGAGGGCGCTCGGCTGATCGGCGGAGATCAACCCCAGGAATCGTTTGCCGTCGCGGGCCGCGTCGTACGGTCGCTGTTGGGTGGGCGAGAGGACCGTGAACGCTTTAGTGACTCCGGGCGCCGCGCCAAAAGCAAATCCGCGTGTCGTGGACACGCTGACGCCGGTCAGCGGCGGGCCGGGGCCCGGGTTGTAGAACAGCTCCTTGCCATCGGACGACCACATCTGATGATGGCCGGACTCGGCACTTCCCGAGACCTGCGATTTCGCGCCAGTCGCCGGGAATGGTTGCACGAACAGGCTCGACCCGCCCGTATTCGGCGGCCGTGCCGAGTAGGCCACCCACCGGCCGTCGGGTGAGAAGATCGCGCCGGTGGACAAGATCGACTCGACGCCACCGAACGGCGCCAGCGTTCGCCCCTTGAGCGACAGGACCAGCAACGTCGTCTTGCCAGTCTCGACCCGATCGACCAGCAGCACCGCGCCGTCGGGCGACGACGATTGCGCGACGTGCGCGACGCTCTTCTCGGGCCTGGTCAGCCGCTCCGCCGTGCCCGTGCCGTCGGCGGCTTGCCAGAACAGCGCCAGGTCGCCTTCGCGATCCGACTGAAACACCACGCGCTGACTGTCTGCCGTCCACACCGGGTATCGATCCCGGCCGCCAAACGTCAGCCGGCGCGCCGATCCGCCACCCGATAGCTCGTAGAACCAGATGCTGACGTCGCGGCCGTCGTCCCGGCCAAACACAATGGCGCGTCCATCGGGCGACATGCGAGGCTCCGAGTAGGGCCCCTGCGGCACGTTCAACAACTCGGCAACGCCCGACCGGTCGAACAGCCCGATCTTCAGGTTCGTGGCGCCTGTCCCGGCCGCCGGGCCGGGAATGTACGCAAGGGTTCCCGTGTCGGAGACGCTGAACTGCGCCGTGCCACCGCCCACATTGCCACTGCCACGGCGAACACCCTCGACGACCGAGACCGCGCCGGTGACGGCCAGGCGCGACACGTCGAAGGCACGGGCGAAGACGACTCCAGAGACTGCGTAGACGAGGTGGCCGCCTCCGCGCTCGCCGCGCTTCGGCGAGCCAAGGCCGCTCGGCACGTATCGGGCGTCGCTGGCACCCTCGACGAGAATGGTGCGCGTGCCGGTCTCGAGCGACTGCACCACCGTCTTGGCCTTCTCCCACTGCTCGCCGCTCCCAGCAGGGGCGAGCGTAAAGAGCACCGCGTTGGCGTCGGGAAGCATCTGCGGGCGGAACGCAATCTCCTGGTTCTCGAGCGGCACGATCACCTCCGGCTGCCCGCCGCTGGCCGGTACGCGCATCACCCCTTTCGTTGCCCCGAACAGCAGGCTGTCGCCGCTCCAGGAAATACCCCCCGGGCTCTCTGTGGCACAGACCGTCACCGGCGCGCCCCCTGCGATCTCCACGGTCTTGATCTGTCCGGCTTGCCAGTAGGCGATCGAGCGGCCATCGGGCGAGAAGACGATGCTGCCGAGGAGGGCTCCACCCTGGGAGGTGGCCTTGACCGGGCTCGCGTCGTGCTCGGACAGCGAGCGCACATACACCTGGGAATTGGCGATGTAGGCGATCCGTCTGCCATCCGGCGACACTGCAATCGCCGGCCGCCCGAGATTAAACGTCTGATTGTCGCTCAGCGCGAGGGGAAAACGCGTAATCACAGCGGGCGTGATCGCGGGACGCATGGTCCACAGCACGCCGGCGGTGATCGCGCTGGCGATCAATGCGGCGAGCGCCGCCGGCATCGCGCGTTGCCACATTGGACGCGGCGCCGACGCAGCACTCGCCTGCGGTGCGGGTGTCGCGACAGCGCGCGGCTGTGCCGCGATGACCTCGAGCTCATGCCGCACGTCGCCGATCGCCTGCCAGCGCCGCCGCGGCTGTTTCTCGAGACAGCGGCGCACCAGATCGGTGAGCCGCGGCGACAGATCCTGCGGCAGTGCCGAAAGATCGGGCTCGCGCACCAGCACGGCAGCAAGAACGTCCGACACCGTCTCACCCGGAAACGGATGCCGGCCCGTCAGCATCTCGTAGAGCACGATGCCGAACGAAAAAATGTCGCTGCGGTGATCCGCCTGCGCGCCCCTCGCCTGCTCGGGCGCCATGTAGGCCGCGGTGCCAAGGATCACGCCTTGCGCCGTCGCCATCGCGCTCATTGTCGGGGAGTTGAGCACGCTCTCTTTGCCGGAGCCGCCGGCGGCTTCGCCCATCGCCTTGGCGAGCCCGAAGTCGAGGACCTTGACCTTGTCCTCCGGCGTGATCTTCACGTTGGCCGGCTTGAGGTCGCGATGGATGATGCCCTTTTCATGCGCCGCTTCGAGCGCCTCGGCAATCTGGCGCGCGATGTTCACGGCCTCGTCCAGCGTGAGCCGGCGCGCGATCCGCTCCGCGAGCGTCTCGCCCTCGACCAGCTCCATCACCAGGAAATGGACCGGCGCAGCCGAGCCGGCCGGCGTGGCCTGTTCGAGGCCGTGCAGCGTCGCAATGCCCGGATGATTCAGGGAGGCCAGCGTCCGCGCCTCGCGCTCGAACCTGGCGAGCCGATCGTGATCGCCCAGGAACACTTCGAGCACCAGCTTGAGGGCGACCTCGCGTCCCAGCTTGGTGTCCCGCGCACGGAACACTTCTCCCATCCCACCCGCGCCGAGCGGGGCGACGATTTCGTACTGGCCGAGCCGGGATCCGGGACCGATCGTCATAGTTTTGCTTGGTGGGCGGGGTGAGTCTACCTCACAGAACTCATTGAAAACGACGCCAGAAGGTGTAGCCTTGTATATGGCCAATTACCATGGGTGAGCGATGAGCGACACGACCCTGTCGGGCATCGTTCCCGCAACAGCGCGCAAGGCCGCGCCGACCCTGCAAGGGTTCGCCGCGGCCGCGATCGAGTCGGACGGCGTCTACCTGTCGTCGCTGGCTGCGATCGGGCAGCTCGAAGTACGGACGCGCAACTCTCTTTATAAACTAACGATGCTCGGTGACGGCCGTGTGCTGGTGCTCGGCGGCGCGTTCTTCCCGGTCTGGACCGAAGCGCACCTCGCCGGCAGCACGCTCGGCGGCAGCTTCCTCAAGGTCGGCTGGGTGGGATGCGGCTTCTGCATGGAGTTCCTCCACGACGGCCAGCGCATCGTCACGACCCGCGCGAGAGAAATCCGGAAGATCGAGAACGCTTCCGCAACCGTTAGCTAGTTCCGCCGGACTCTGTATAATCCCGCCACCGCATGGCGCTATCCCCCGGCTCGAGAATCGGTTCGTACGAAATCGTAAGCTCGCTTGGCGCCGGCGGCATGGGCGAGGTCTATCGTGCCCGCGATACGCGGCTCGATCTCGATGTCGCGATCAAGATCCTGCCTGAGGCCTTCGCGCTCGACCCCGAGCGCCTCGCCCGCTTCGAGCGCGAGGCGAAGACGCTCGCCTCGCTCAATCATCCGCACATCGCCGCGATCTACGGTATCGAGGACGGTCTCGCGCCGCGGGCCACACGCGCGCGCTCGTGATGGAACTCGTCGAAGGCGAGGATCTGTCCCGACGGATCGCGCGCGGGCCGCTCCCGATGGATGAGGCGTTGCCGATTGCACGTCAGATTGCGGAAGCCCTCGAGGCCGCTCATGAGCAGGGCGTCATTCATCGCGATCTCAAACCCGCCAATATCAAGGTGCGTCCCGATGGCACGGTGAAGGTGCTGGATTTCGGACTGGCCAAGGCGCTGGATAGGGCGGGTGGGGCGGGTCAGGCGGGTGGGGAACCCGCATTCAACTCGCCGACGATCACGTCGCCCGCGATGATGACAGGCGTGGGCATGATTCTCGGCACGGCCGCCTATATGAGCCCCGAGCAGGCACGCGGCAAGCTGGTGGACCACCGCACCGACATCTGGGCCTTTGGCGTCGTCGTGTTCGAGCTGTTGACGGGCGACCGGCTCTTCAGCGCAGAGACGATGTCCGATACGCTCGCCTCGGTGCTGAAGACGGTCCCGAATTGGAGTGCGCTCCCCACCACCGTGCCGCCGGGTCTTCGACGGCTCCTCCACCGGTGCCTGGAGAAAGATCCGAAGCGTCGGCTGCAGGCGATCGGCGATGCGCGTGTCCAGATCGAGGATCTGCTGAGCGGCGCGCCTGACGAATTCGGCGGCGCCGCGATTGCGCGCCACCCGCCGCGTTGGCACCGCGCGTTGCCATGGGTCGTGGCCGGCGCGCTCGCGGCCGGATTGACGCTCGTGCTGGCGCTCTGGGTGCCGTGGCGAAACGTGCCGCCACCGGCGCCGCTGCGTTTGAGCGCGGAGTTGGGCGCGGACGCCCTGCTGGCAAGCTCGATTTTTGGGACCGCCATTACCCTCTCACCCGACGGCGCCGTCGTCACGTTCGTGGCGCAGAAAGGCGCGAGTGGAAGTCCCCAGCTCTACGTGCGACGACTCACCCAACTACAGGCCACGCCCTTGTCGGGGACCGACGACGCCGAAAGTCCGTTCTTTTCGCCGGACGGACAGTGGATCGGATTCTTTGCCGGCGGCCAACTGAAGAAGATCTCGGTCACGGGAGGCGCCGCCGTCACGCTGGGCGACGCGCCGACCGGCCGCGGCGGCGCGTGGGGCGAGGACGGCACCATCGTGTTCACGCCCGATAGCGGGTCGGGCATGGGCTTGTTCCGGATGTCCTCGGCCGGAGGAACGCCCGCACCGGTGACGTCGCTCGCCGAGGGCGAGGTCACCCAGCGTTGGCCCCAGGTGCTGCCGGGTGGCAAGGCGGTACTCTTCACGAGCAGCGGCACCATCGGCGTCTACAACGACGCGAACCTCGTGGTGCAGGCGCTGCCAAGCGGCGCGCGGAAGGTCGTCCAGCGCGGGGGCTATCACGGCCGCTATCTGCCGAGCGGTCATCTGGTCTACATCAACGACGGGACGCTCTTTGCCGCGCCATTCGATCTCGACCGTCTGGCGGTGACGGGTCAGCCCGTGCCCGCGCTCGACGGCGTGATGTCGAACGCGAGCACGGGAGGCGCGCCGTGTCGGCCAGCGGCACGCTGGTGTACCTGCCTGGGCAGAGCACCAGCGCCGGACTACCGATCCACTGGATGGATCACGAGGGGAAAACGACGCTGCTGCGCGCCACGCCCGAGACTTGGTTCAATCCACGTTTCGCTTCCGACGGCCGCCGGCTCGCCCTGCAATTCTTTGAGGGACAATCCGACATCTGGGTGTACGAGTGGGCGCGCGACACGCTCACTCGCCTGACGTTTGACACGGCCATCGTGAGGCCGGTGTGGACCCCCGATGGCCGCCGGATCGTGTTCGCATCACAGCGCGCGGATCCGACGCTGAACCTGTATTGGCAGCGGGCCGATGGGACAGGTGACGCGCAGCGCCTCACGGAGAGCAGGAACCATCAGCGTCCCGCCTCGTGGCATCCGAGCGGCAAGTTTCTGGCGTTCGATGAGCAGACCACGCAAACGAGCTGGGACTTGATGATCCTGCCGTTGGAGGGAGACGACGCGTCTGGCTGGAAGCCCGGAAAGCCCAGCGTGTTCTTGAACACGCCCTTCGCCGAGAGCGAGCCGATGTTCTCGCCGGACGGGCGATGGCTCGCGTATCAGTCGAACGAATCAGGACGCAATGAAGTGTACGTGCGGCCGTTCTCGGGCCCGGGCGGGGTCGGCAAGTGGCAGATCTCGATCGGCGGCGGCTTTTCTCCGATGTGGTCGCGTACCAAACACGAGCTGTTCTATGGCACAACCAACGGACAAATCATGGTCGCAGCGTTCACGGTGGAGGCCGACTCGTTCCGCGCCGAGAAACCGCAGCCGTGGTCCGACGGGCGTTTCGTGGTACGTGGGCTAAACCGGATGTTCGACCTGCACCCAGACGGTGAGCGGTTCGCGCTCACCGCACAGACGCAGGTGGGAGCGAAGCAGGACAAGGTCGTCTTCCTCTTCAACTTCTTCGACGAACTGCGCCGCATCGCGCCGGTGGCGAAACAATGATGCTTGCAGTCTCGTGCACTACTTCGTTGTGTCGGAGCGGGCGCAGCGAAAACCGACCGTGGGCTGGCTGGTCTCGGGCAGGGTGAAGTTGCGGAAATAGACCGTGCCGTAGCGCGATTCGGAGTCGGCCCAGCCACCGCCGCGAATCACTTTATACAGAGCGCGCTCGGGACCCTTCGGGTTTTCCGTCGGGCTCACGCTGTAGTAATAGAGGTCGTACCAATCCGCGACCCACTCCCACATATTGCCTGACATGTCGTAGAGGCCGTACTGGTTGGGCGCAAGCGAGCCCACTGGTAGTGGACCTGTTGCCGACGCGCTATGCGCGCGCTTGATTGGCCGGCCGCCTTCGCCCTCCGGCGCGCCGGCGTAGTCGTTGCCCCACGAGTAATCGAGATCCTCGGCGCCGCCGCGCGCCGCCTTCTCCCATTCCGCTTCGGTCGGCAGGCGCTTACCCTGAGCCTCGCAGTACTTTACCGCTTCGTGCCAACTGACGTTGTAGACGGGCAGACGCTCTTTACCCGCAGGCGGTACGCGCCCGCCCCAGTGCCACGGCGGCTCCGCGCCTTTCGCCGCGACCAGCGCGGCGTAGGCGGCGTTGGTCACTTCGTGCGTGTCGATGAAGAAGGCGGGAAGGTCGACGCGATGTACGGGGCGATCGTCGCTGCGATCGCGCACCTGCCAGCCGATCTCGTCGATGAGCCACAGCCGCGTACGGCCCATCCAGAAGGCGCCCTCGGGAACAGGCGCCATTCCCGCGGGCGCATCCGCTCCCGGCTGGCCCAAAGGCGCAGCGGGCGCGACGGCGATCAGACCTGCACACAGGAAGAACAGCCAACGGGAGGCAATAGGCATCGGACGCTCCGGACAAACCTAAAGGTTTGTCCCCACAACTAGCGCGCGCTCACTCGAACAGCGGCGCGATCTCGTCGTCTACCATCATCGAGGCGCCGCCGAGGTTGACGCGATCGACGTAGACGTACTCGCGGCCCGACGGCGTGTTCTTCACCGACTTGCGCCAGTCGATGCCGAGCGCGGAGTAGATCGAGGCGACCGTGTTGTCCATGAAGGGCTGCCGCTTGTAGGGCCAGCCCGCGTCGAGGCAGGTGCTGCCGTCCTTGTCGGTCTTGCCGATCACGCGGCCGCCGATCACGCCGCCGCCGGCGTAGAGGCCGGTGTAGGCGCCTTTGTAGTGATCGCGTCCGGCCACGGGATTCATGCCCGGTGTGCGGCCGAACTCGCTCTGCGCGACGATCAGCGTTTCGTCGAGCAGCGACTTGCCCGCCTCGTGACCGGCCGTCGCGGCCAGGTCGTCCATCAGGCTGACGAGCGCCTTATCGAGCCGCACGCCGGTGCGGTAATGGTTCCACTCGGCGCTGCGATCGAAGATGCCGGCGTGATGGTCCCAGCGATCGCCGTCGTAGACGTAGACGAACCGCGTGCCCGCGTCGGTCTTCAAAAGATTGCGCGCCAGGATGCAGCCGAGGCCGAACTCGTCGGTGCCGTAGCGCTGCTTCTCTTCTTCCGTGGCCTTGAACACGCCTGGCCACCGCGCGTCGGTGAGCAACCGATGCGCTTCGTCATAGAACGTCTGGTAATCCGACGAGCGCTGCCCGAGCGCCTTGCGCTGGCCCTCGTTGACCTTGGCCAGCGCCGACAGCAGCTTCCAGCGTTCCTCGAGCACCTGATTCACGCCCTCGACGTTGCCGCCGAACGCCTCGAACACGGTGCTGGGATCGAGATCCAGTCCGGTCGCCCACGTCGGCAGGAACCCGGCGCCGATCGAGCCGGCGCGCGCCTTCGTCAGGCTGGTGCTGATGTAAGTCGGGAAGCTGTCGCTCGGCCGGCGCTTCGACGCCAGCTCGTAGGCGATCACCGATCCGAACGCCGGAATCTCGCGGGCCACCGCGGGGTTCAGCGATCGGCCGGTCTGCGTGTGGTACTGGCCGTTGAAGTGGATCAGCTCGGGCGCCTGCAGCGACCGCACCAGCGCGACGCGATGCATCTGGGTCGACAGCTGCGGGAACAGCGTGCGGGAAATATAGAGATCCTTCGAGACCTCGGTGACGTCGAGGTCCTTCGGCGTCCAGTGCGTTTCCTTGAAGTCCCAGCAGTCCATCGGGCTGATGGCGCCGCCAAGCTCGATGAAGATGCAGTTGCGCGCGGTGCCGCGCGGGTTGGAGATGCCGTTGGCGCGGATGTCGAGCGGCCACACCAGGCCGTCAACGCAGGTGCCGGCCAGGGCCACGCCGCCCCACTGCAGCACGTCGCGCCGCGACGGAAGAAGGTCGTTGACGTTCATTGGATGGCAGCCTTATTGAATGACAAGGAACTCGGGACTGTTGATGAGCGCCCACAGCAGGTTCTCGGTACCGCCGGCGCGGTTCTTCGCGATCGCCGCGCGCGCCACTTGCGCCTCGGCATCGCTCGGCCGGCGCGCCAGCGTGCTCAGGTAGATCTCGTCGACCAGCTCCGCATCGGTGCGCGGGGAGTTCACAAGCTCGGCGACCTGGCCTTTGGCATCCATGCGCACGCGATCGTTCACGACGGTGGATCGCATCAGCAACAGCGCCTGCAAGGTCGACGGGCGGTTGCCGGCTTGCGGCGGCGTGCGGCGGTTGCTCTGGAAAAAACTCTGCATCAAGGCGTCAACCGGCTGGCCCTCGCCGCCGCGGCCGATGTCGGTCGGCGCGGTGAGGTGTTTCACGAGGCCGACGGTCTCGCCCGACTGGTTGAACCGCATCGGTACTTTCGTCACGGTGGCGAGCGCGTCGATCACCTCGGGGCCCGTCATCACGCGCGCGTAGTGCCGCGGGTAGTAACTGAGGTAGCGGTCGTTCCACTCGCCGGGGAACCGCGCGGACAACTGATACGCGTTCGACTTCATGATGGTCTTGATGGAGTGCTGCAGCCGGAAGCCGCTGGCGCGGAAATCAGCCGCGAGCGCTTCGAGCAATTCGGTGTTGGTCGGTTGCGGGTCCTTGCCGGTCAACCGCGACAAGTCGAACGAATCGTACGGCTCGACGAAGCCGACCGTCATGAGACGGCCCCACAGCAGGTTGACCGTCGCGCGGGCAAACTGCGGATGGGTGGTGATCATGCGCGCGAGCTCGGCGCGGGGGTCGTGCCCCGGCCGCGGCTTCTCGCCGGTCAGCATGAACGCCGGCTCGTGCACGCCCCTCGCCCGGGGGAACTGGCTCTCCGCCAGCGTCAGGAACGGCGCATCGTCGCCGGCGTCGTAGCCCTTGGCGAGGTCGTCGACCTGCAGGTCGCGATCGACGTTCTTCGACTTGTCGTTCCAGTTGCCGATCAACCGCGTCTTGCCGAAGAACGCGGACATCTGGAAGAACTCCTTGCGGGTGCGCTCGGTCAGGTAGCCGTTGATCGGCTCGAGATGGTTCCGGCCGTCGTGGCACGACACGCACGACGTGTTGACGCCGAGGAAGACGCGGCTGACGTCGATCGTCAGCGCGTCGAGGTGGTCGAGCCGGTTGGAAATGCGGTAGTCGTCCGCGCTCTCGACCATGCGGCTCTTCAACTGGTTGCTGCGGCCGATCATCGCCAGCGACGGCAGGGTGGCGTGCACCTTGGCCGACGGGGTCAGCACGTCGTGCACGAGCAGGTCGTAAGGCCGGTCGACGCGCAGCTGCTCTTTCAGCCAGTAGTGGAACGACGCGGCGCCCGGGCCGGCCTCGTTCGACATGCGCAGCAGGTCGCCCCAGTACCACGCCCACTGCTCGGCGAAGCCGTCGTTCGCAATCAGCGTGTCGATCAGGCGATCGCGCTTATCTTTCGATTTGTCGGCGATGAAGCTCCGCACCTGGTCGGCGGTGGGCGGCAGCCCGATCGCGTCCATGTAGGCGCGGCGCACGAATTCCTCGTCGGTGGCGAGTCCTGCGTGAGGGATGCCGTCTTTCTTGATGCGATCGAAAATGATCGTGTCGATGAAGTTGCGGCGCGGTAGCGGTGATGACTTGACCGCGCGTGCCGGCTTCGCGATGGCGTCAGTCAGGCGGGCCGCGTCACGCGCGGCGTCGGCGGTGGATGGCCGCATGCCGGTGTGCGCCGCTTCGATCTGATCGTGGGCTGTGGGTGTGACCGGCGGCGCGGCTTGCTGCCTGTCCTGAGTGAGATGGAGCTCGCTCGCGAGGTCCGTCGAGTCGAAGGGCCCCGCCGCGATCAGGCTGAGCGAGTAGCACGAGAATGCGGCGGCCAACAAGACTGACGACCGGCGCGCGCTGAGCGACACTGCCATGCTCGAGCCTCCCTGAATTGCTGACAGTTTACCCCGTCTTTCTGCCTTCTGCCTTCTGCCTTTTGCCTTCCTAGTCGCCGGGTGGACGCCGCTTCGGCTGAGGCTCGACTTCGGCTTTTTCGGCATCGGCGAAATAGATCCGCACGCGCCGGATCTTGCCGTCGACCAGCTGGAAAAAGGCGGCGCCCGGCACCACCCACCGCTTGCCGCCTGTCCTGAGCGTAGTCGAAGGGCCGCTTGTCCCGAGCGCAGTCGAGGGGCCTGCCCTGAGCGCAGTCGAAGGGCCTGCCCTGAGCGCAGTCGAAGGGTCACGGTCGGTGTAGGCGGCGACGATCTGGATCGCGATCGCGGGACCTTTCCACGGACCCGCCGCGACGTGCAGCAGCTCGGCCGTCTCTTCGTTCGCGGTTTCCGTCTCGATGCGATACGTCATCCCCTGCTGACTCGCGGCGATGCGCGAGGCGAGCACGCGAATACCGTCATGGCCGCGATACGTGGCGGTACCGCGCTGGTGCGGCAACGGGCCGGTAATGTGGAGAGCGTCAGGCGCGTAGAGTGCCAGCAGCTCGTCGATCGCCTTCGCATTGTCGCCGCCGAGCGCGTTCCAACGTTGCACCCAGGCGCGCACGGTCTGCTCGTCGCGTTCGGCGTTCGCCGGCGGTGCCGGAGGTGATTGCGCCGCGAGCGGCGCACCGAGCAGCGCCACCAGCGCAAGCATGACGAGCCGCGCCGCGTTGTGGTCCTTCATGGCGGTTAGTGTAAACCCGCGCGGCCTGCCCTGAGCGAGCGACGCGAACCGAAGGTTCGCGCCCGAGTCGAACGGGCGGCGTTCGGGTTAGAGTCTTCTCCATGATCAGGTTCCTGCCGTTGTTGATCGCCATGCCGCTCGCCCTTTACGCGCAAAGCCAGGCGCCGTCGCCGGCCCAGACCGGGGCCCCCGCCACGCGGACTTTGCGTGGTGGGGTGGAGACGGCGGAGCTCAAAGCCCTCGTGGCAGCAGCGCCCCGTCTTCCTCTGGAGCGCAGCGACATCAAGGTCACGCCGCCAACCGACGGTTGGGCGATGGGAATGGTCTCGTGGGTCGCGATGGATCGCGAAGGCCTGATCTGGCTGCTGCAGCGTGGCGACAAGGCGGACCCGGTCGTCGCGATCAATGCCAATGGCCGCGTGGTGCGATCGTGGGGCAAAGGCATGTTTGTGATGCCGCACGCGATTCGCGTCGACCCGCAAGGCAGCGTGTGGACCACTGACGCGGCCAGCTCGATGGTGATCAAGTTCACGCCCGAGGGGAAGAAGCTGATGGAAATTTCCGTCGGCGGCCAACCCACGCCGTGCCGGAACAATTTCTGCGGCACGACCGACATTGCGTTCGGGCCCAACGGACGGCTGTTCATCGCCGACGGTTACGCCAACGCCCGCATCCTCGAGTACACCGCGGACGGCCGCAAGGTGCGCGAGTGGGGCACGGCCGGTAGCGGACCCGGACAGTTCCAGTTGCCCCACTCGATCGTCGTGGACGAGGGCGGCATCGTCTACGTTGCCGATCGCGAGAACGGCCGCGTTCAGCGGTTCGATCTCGAGGGAAAGTTCCTCGGACAGTGGCCGGATTACGGCAAGACATTTTCGCTGGCGCTGTCGCCCGGGGCCGTGTGGCTTGCCACGCAGCCGCGCACCGATCCGAATCTGTCACCGGGCTGGCTGATCAAGGTCGATCGGCAGAGCGGCAAGCTGCTTGGCTATGTGGATGCCACCGGCGTCCACGGCATGGATGCGCGTGAGGACGGCACGGTGCTGTTTGGCCCGGGACCCAACCAAACGCCGCAGATCTACCGGCGACCTTGAACGAGAGCGGCTACTTTCCCCTCAGTCTTGCCACCGCGCCGTCGACCCCATTTGGCAATTGCGCATCGGCAAGCTGATCGTCGTCTCGTACCTCCCGCTTCACCCTTGCGAGCTCCTGTTTCAGGGATGCCGTCAGCGCGTCCTGCCCGGGCTCGCCGTACAGGTTGTGGAGCTCATACGGATCGTTGCATGTAACGTTGATACTTCCACCGGACGAGCGAATCGCCCGTGAGGGTCACGCTCTTCCCGTCGCGGACAATCGTCACAGCATCCGGTTTGAGTACGAGCCATTTCGCGAGGTCCTGCGCGTCGAGGCCCGGCGGCGGCGTCAGTTTCAAGTCGCGGTTGGTCAGATCGGCCGCGACGCGCTGTTGGTTCTCGTGCAGCGCATCCGTGCGGGTCGCGTACGAATCCCAGAACGTGACCGGCTCTGGAATCCGTTGGGTGGCGAAGTGGGCGGCGTGAGATTCGCTCGGCTCCCATGGGCGGTGAGGAGCCTTGTGATGCATCATCAGGAAAAACGGCTTGTCGCGCGGACGGTTCTCGATGAATTCGAGCGCCAGGTCCGTGATGACGTCGGTCGCATACCGGCCGGTATAGGTCTTCTCCCCGGTCGCCGTGTAGAACACGGGATCCCGGTACGCGCCCTGGCCGGGCAGGATCTCCCAACGGTGGAAGCCGACGGGATCGCTGCCAAGGTGCCACTTGCCAACCATCCCGGTGTGGTAGCCGCCCTGCTGCAGCAGCCGCGCGACCGTCATGCGCGAGCTGTCGAACCGGTTGAACATCGTCACGCCGTTGAGGTGCGAGTACTGGCCGGTCAGAATCGCGGCGCGGCTCGGCGTGCAGATCGCGTTGGTGGCAAAGACGCTCGTCAGCAGCGCGCCTTCGCGAGCCAGGCGATCGAGGTGCGGCGTCTGGTTGACGCGCGACCCGTACGCGCCGATGGCGTGCGCCGCGTGGTCGTCGGTCATGATGTAGATGATGTTGGGACGGCCGGCGCGCTGGGACTGAGCCACTACGCTCGAGGGCAGGAGCGTGACCGCCATGAAGAGGCCTACCGCCAGGAATTTCATGCGGGCTGAGCTTACGCTAAAGTACGCCAGACCGCATCACCATGAGGACCCCGCACATGCGCGCATCGATCATTCTGCTGGCCGCCTTCCTGGTTATCCCCGTCGCGCTGCACGCGCAGAAGCCACGGGAACGCGACCTCGAGCTGCCGATCGGGGGCACGCCGGGCACGCTCGACGCCATCACCGACGTGGCCGGCGTCGAGGTCGGACACACCACGTTGATCTCGGGGAGCGGCGCGCTGGTCGTCGGCAAGGGACCCGTCCGCACCGGCGTGACCGTGATACACCCGCGCGGCAAGGCCAACGCCGATCCGGTGTTTGCCGCCTGGTTCACGCTCAACGGCAACGGCGAGATGACGGGGACGACGTGGATCCAGGAGAGCGGGCTGCTCGAAGGACCGGTGGCGATCACCAACACGCACAGCGTGGGCGTGGTGCGTGACGCGATCATCCAGTGGGAAGTCTCGAAGAAGAACGCACTGCAGCCGTGGTGGTTGCCGGTCGTCGCCGAGACGTACGACGGCGGGTTGAACGACATCAACGGCTTCCACGTGAAGGCGGAGCATGTGCTGGCCGCGCTCGACGGCGCCGGGAGCGGCCTGCCGAAAGAGGGCGCGGTCGGCGGCGGCACCGGCATGGTGTGCCACGGCTTCAAGGGCGGCATCGGCACGGCGTCACGCAAGCTTCCAGCGGAACAGGGCGGCTACACAGTGGGCGTGCTGGTGCAGTGCAACTACGGATTGCGCCGCGACCTGCGCATCGCCGGCGTTCCGGTGGGCGAGGAGATTACCGACCTCACCGGATGCATCGCCAACACCGCGCCGGTGCCGGCGGATTCGGGGCGCCGCCGCTGCGATGAGCCGCGACCTCCCGGCGCAGCCGACGAAGCACTGGAACAGGGATCGATCATCGTCGTCGTCGCGACCGACGCGCCGCTCTTGCCGCATCAACTGAAGCGCATCGCCACGCGGGTGTCGATCGGAGTCGGCCGTCAGGGCGGGTTTGGCGGTAACGGGTCGGGCGATATCTTCGTCGCCTTCTCTACCGCAAACGCACGAGCGTGGTTCAACGATCAGCCGGTGACCGACGTGAAGATGCTGCCGAACGATCGGATCACGCCGCTGTTCCAGGCCACCGCTCAGGCGACGGAGGCCGCAATCACCAACGCCCTGCTGGCGGCCGAGACGATGACCGGCGCCAACGATCTGCGGATCTACGCGATGCCGGTGGACCGCATGCTGGCGGCGATGAAGAAGTACGGGCGGCTGCCGTAGCGTGGAAAGATTCGTCTAACCAGCGTCTTCGCCCCAGATTTCATTCGCAAGCTCGGCATCGCCACGTTTCTGCTGATAGTCGTCGGCTCAATTGGTTGTCAGCTGGCTCTTTCAATCGCGAGCATCCGCCGTTTAACGGCCTGAGGAAGATTGACGAACGCGAACTGCTGCCTGGCAAACAGGTAGTCTTCGCCGCTTTCGTCGATGACGCGAATCAGTTCGTCCTTGGCGGCCTGCGCATCGGGCAGAATTCGGTACACCTTGCCTCGAATGAGTGAGGCTTCGTTCCCGTGATTCTCCAGGCACAGCGCAAACCTTCTGGTCACTCGTTTCATGATTGGTCAAAGTACAACTTGATCTTGAAGTCTCGCTTCCCGATGCCGTGCGCTTCGTACCAATGTAGGCGTCACAAAGCTTTCGTACGACCGTAGCTCTTCTCGGTCCGCCGGCTGTAGTGCCGCAGACGAATTCGATGCGAGGACCATGGAATTGCCTTTAGAAGTCGTACGTCACGCCCACGCGCAGCGTGCGCGGCGGCAGGATGTCCGTGACCCTCCCAAAGCTCGGTCCCGACACGTAGGTCACGGCCGTGATCGCGTTGGTGTTGGTGACGTTGAGCACGTCGAAACTCAGATTCAACCGGCCCTTCGGCAAATCGAGCATTTTCGACGCACGCACATTGAACGTCGTCTGCTTGCCTTCCTTCTGCGAACCAAACGGCTCGAGCCGAATCGTCGCCGACGCGAGCTGCCGGAGCGGCGGGCCGCTGGCATCGGTTGCCCGGAAGACGTAGGTGCGCTGGCCGAGATTGCCGTTGCGGACCTCGACGATGCCGCCAACGGAAATATCGTACGGGAACTTGTAGTTGCCGTTCAGCTTGAACGCCCAGCGCCACGCCTCGTCGAGCGGAAAGAACTCGTCGTTCGGACTCTGCGGAATGCCGACGATCCAGCGGTGATATTTGGTCGCGGTATACGCGGCCAACATCGACCAGCTGCTGGTCATGCGGCGCGTGACCGAGCCCTCGTATGAGCTGTAGTAATCGCTCCGGCCCGCGGGCCGGTCCACTTCCTGGTTGCCGACGAAGTTGCTGCCGCGATACGCGGCGTCGTAGTCGTGGATGGTGACCATGCCGCCGTCATCCGCCGTGCCGAGCACGCCATCGGAACCCGGATCGCGACGCGTGATGGGGATGTTGAATGCGCTATAGGGCCGCAGCACGTTGATGGTGTTGTAGTTGCTGCCCACCTGCTTCAAGACGTAGAGGCCGCGCACCGCGAGGTTGGGCGCGAGCTCGTGCTCGATCGACGCCGTGACCTCGTTGATATGCGACAACCTCAGGTCCTCGTTCACTTTGTTGTTCGCCGCACTGGTGGTGCTGATGAAGTCCGGCGCCGGCGCATTCGTGTCGAGGTTGACCTCGCCCGGATCGTAGCGGCCGTTGCGATTCGGATCGGTCCACCGATACACCGTCTGGAAGGTCGTGTACTGGTTGTAGTTCGACGAGATCGCCGCCTCGGTGTTGAACTTGCCGTATGTGGCCTTGACGACGGTCTTGCCGCCGCCGGTGAGATCCCACGCGAGAGCCGCACGAGGCGCGAGGCGATTCCACTTGCCCACTTCCACGCGAGGGAATGTGGCTGCCGCAGCAAAGGGCCCCGCGGGGCGCTCTTGTTCGGGCACGAACGAGTGTTGGTAGTCGTAGCGCAGGCCGAGGTTGAAGGTCAGCCGCTGCCCCACGCGCCACTGGTCCGTGAAGTAGGCCGAGTAGACGTTGTCCCAGTTGTCCGGTTCAACCGGCGCGTTGGTCGTCTCGAACTGCACCGGCTGATTCGGAACGCCGTTCACCGTGTCGTACATCAGATGGTAGTTGCCGCTGCCGGTGACGTTGGCGTTGCCGGTGATGTCGCGGCGCGACACCTGGTATCCCAGCTTGAACTCGTGATTGCCGCCGAGGAAACTCGTCGGCAGGTAGGTGGCGCTGCCATCCGCGACCCACATGGTGAAATCGCTTTCACGCTGGATCCCGCACCCGGTGATCATCAACGTGTTCCGGTTGTAGGTGCCGGGCGTCGTGCCGCACGACGGCTGCTGCGAATAGTTCAGAAGGTAGGTCGAGCGGCCAAACTGCAGATCGAAAAACAGCTTGTCGGTCGGGGTGCCTTTCATCTCGGTCTTCCAGCGGGTCGGCACCCACTTGAACACCTGCGTCGCTTCAAACGCCAGGTGCGAGAAGTCGGGCGCGTTGGTCGGCTGCGCGCCAAACGGCGTGTTCTGTGAGTCGGCGTCGCTGTTGGTGACCTCGCGGGCGTAGTCGGCCACGAATTGGAACTTGGTGGTCATCTGGTACTGCCCCTTGATGGTCGGATTGGCCAGTGTCGATGTCGGGAACGCCGCCGGCTCGTCGCCCGTGAGATAGACCCCGTCGGGTCCGGGGTCCGTCACCAGCCCTGGCCTCGTCGTCTCGTTGCGGCGGTCGCGATAGGACCCGTAGAACCACAGCTTGTCGCGCACGATGCGGCCGCCAAGATCGGCGCTCGCGTCGTTGAAATACTGGAGCGAGGTGCCGATCCTCAGGCCTCGGGCCTCGAGCTCCGGGCTGATGTTTCCGCCCGGCTGGCGCATGTAGGCCTCGCTGAAGCGGCCATGAAACTGGTTGCCGCCGGATTTGGTGATCATGTTGATCAATGCGCCGGCCTCTTTGACCTCGGCGCCGTTGCCGTAGGTCTTGACGTCCACTTCTTCGGTGTTCGCCAGGTCCGGAATGGAGTTCGCGATGATCTTGAAGCCATCCACCATCACGGTGACGTTGGTATTGCCGCTGTTGATCCCATAGGTATTGAAACGAATCCGCGCATTGAGCCCAATGGCGCCGGGTTTGTAGCCATCAGTCGCCGTCAGCCCGGGCGACATCTGGATGATGTCGGCCATCTGCTTGAGACCGGGCAGCGCGAACGAGAGGAGGTCGGTGGAGACGTTCTGACCACCACCGGTTGACGAGAGGTCGACGACCGGACTCGCGCCGCTGACCGTGACCGTCTCGTTGAGCGATCCGACCTTCAACGAGACGTTGACGCGAGCCGCGAAGCCCGCATTCAGCGTCAGGCCCTGACGAACCAGGAGTTCGAACCCGGGGAGTTCGAACCGAAGTTGGTAGGTGCCACGAGGCAGATCGAGGAAGCGGTAGAGACCCTGTCCATCGGACAGGGTCGTCAGCTGCGCAACCTGCAATGCCGAACTGGTCGCGGTCACCGTGACCCCGGGCAGTGCGGCGCCAGATTGGTCGGTGATCACGCCATCGATACTTGACGAACTGAGGTTTTGTGCCGTGACCGGGCCGGCTACCGCAAGCCACGCCGCCAGAACGAGGCCCACCGCTTGAGCCATCCGGGTGCGACGAGCAACGCGCCTGAACACCAGAGACATATGACGTTCCCTTCTCATCGACCCAAGGGCCGAAATCATCGGATCACGCTTCGCCTTGCGAGCTACTGCTGGTTCGACGTCGCTCCCAAGCTCACGTACCCCACGCCGTTGCGGATCGTGATCTTCGTCCCCATCGGGGCTGAGAGCCTGACGAGATCGTCCAGAATCTTCTGACCCAATTCGCCTTCCGCGAACATGGGACGCCCGCGAACGCTGCGCGACCTGCCAAATCCGAGCGTAATCGGATGCAGCGCCAGCTCGGTCAGTTGTTCGCCGCGAAACCGCGGCACGGCGACGGCAGCTTCCCAGATCAGGCGATCGGCAGGGAATCCGCTCTTGTCGAAGTTGTAGCGTGCATCGTTGAAGTCGTTGACGTGCGCGGTGGCGCCGAGATCGAAGGACTCGTAGTTCTCGCTGGGCAGTCGCAGCAGCGTCTCGTTCTGAAAGATGAAATCGCCCAGGCTGTAGAGAATCGGCTTGCCCTTGTAGATCTCCACGCCGCGCAGTACGTGGGGGCCGTGCCCGACGAACATGTCCGCGCCGGCGTCGACCATCGCACGCGCAAACGTCACGAGGAAATCAGCCGGCAGGGTGCGTTCGCGTCCGCCCTCGTGCGCGTGGATGCTCACCACGGTGTAGTCGGCGAGCCCGGACGCGTTCTTGACGACCGCCGCGATCTCGTCGAGGTCGACCTTCAGCGGTTCGGTGCGAACACCCGGCGTGGGGCCTGCCACGAAGCGGGTCCCCATGAACGTCAGCGAGTCGCCCGCACCCTGCGCAGGACGGCCGCTGACTTCCGAGGCGATCTCGCGAAGTGTGGCCAGCCGCGCCGGCGTCACCGTCGTGGTCGTCGTGAAGCGAAGCGGATTCAAACCAGGCCGCGCCGGCATGTCCCCGCGCGTGCGACCCGCCCGCGAACTGTCGGGAAACGTGGATGCCACGGAGATCAGGGCGACGCGCCCTTTGGGCGTCTCGAGGAACGCCGCTTCACGAGCCGCTGAAAGACTCTGGCCGACCCCCGCCTGCACGACACCCGCGTCCGCGACATACTTCGTCGTCAGGTTCATGCCCAGCACGCCGTAGTCGCCGCTGTGATTATTGGCTCGGCCCACCATGTCGAAACCGGCCCATACGATGTCCTTGATGAGCGCCGGCTCGGCCCGCATGTAGGTGCCCCCGCTGGCGGCCGAGGCGTAAGGCTCGTAATCGTGAAAGAGCATCTCGAGATTCGTGAACGCGGCGTCGGCGCCGCGAATCAGCTCGATGATGCGCGTGAACGCCGGCTCGGAATAGACCGAGAGCCGGCGGGTGATGATGGAATCGCCCGTCAGCGCCAGCACGAAGTCCTGGGCCGGTTGTTGGGCGAGGCCCGGGAGCACAGGCGCGAGAACGCAGCCGAGAGCCGAAGCGAGGATGATAGCGCGCAGCCTGATCATGGAAGCCTCCGGGGGACTGTAGTCCGACGCCCGGCGAAACGCAATGCGCGCAGCCCTACATCGTCTCTTTGAGAATCTCCGTAGTCGCCTGCCGAATCGCGGGCGTGAGACGCGCGTAGTTCGGGCCGGTGATCTCGCCCGACAGCACGCGCTTGATCCGATCCATCGCCATCTCCTTCGCGGCCGGCGGGAGCGCCGCAAAGCCTTGCGAGTAGATCATGTAGCTCAACGGGTAATTCATCAGCCGCGTGTTCAGATCGAAATCGCGCAGCGATCGCCCTTTCGAATCGCGCGGGCCCGTCGCCTGGAACTTCTCCGCGAAGCCGGATGACCCTTCGATGCCGCCGGCGGGAATCGGTGCTTCGTCCACAAACAGCAGGTAGTCGACAAGCGTCTCGACGGCTTCCGTGACACGCGCCGGCTGGTTGAGGCGCGCTTCCCAATTGGCGCGCGTCATCAGATTGGCAGCGTGCACCTGGTGCTCGAGCACCATCAACGCCACGATGTCGCTGTAGGGCGTCAAGTAGCTGGTGAGATCGATCTGCCCTGCCATCGACACGCGCGCCGGCGGCGGCGTGAGGGCCGGCTTCGGCATGAACAGCGGAAAGTTGCCCATGTGCTTAGCGGGCACACGCTTGCCGGTCACGTACCACCCGCCCCAGCGCTGCGCGATCGGCCGGTAGTGATCGACGAAGAAGCCGTTGGCGTAATCGTCCTTGGTCTTGCGCGGGAAGGTGCTGAGCACGCTCATGCCGGGCACGCCGAGCGTGTCCCAGGAAAGATGACAGCGCAGGCATTGCTGCTCGCGCCCGAGATTGCGCGCGGCGCCCGCCTGCTGGTGAACGACGTAGAACACCGAGCCGAGCCGCGCATCCTGCGCGACGATTTCGAGGATGCCGCCGCCGCGCACGTATCCCACCGAGACGTTGTCGTTGAAATAAATGGCGCGCGGGTTTTGCGGGTTGATCTTCTCCGCCTGCTGGCTGGTCGGCGAATACACCAGGAGCTGTGATTCGACCGGGACCTTCAGCAGATCGAGCACCGACTTCAGGTAGCCGCTCTGCTCGTCGAAGGTCAGTGCGGCGGATCCATCGGCGAGCTTTCGATTCAGCTCGTCGACGACGGTGTTCGCGGCGGTGGTGCTGTAGAGGATCGCCGGGTGATTGAGCGATTCGGCGAAGGCGCCGGTACGCTGGGCGACTGCGACGGAGAAGCCCGTGGCGTATACAACGCCGGCGAAAGCGAATAAGCGAGACACACGCATTTGGATCTCTGCGTTGGGGTCAGACCCCTCTGAACTTCTTGCTCGGGGTCAGACCCCGCTTCTACTTGCCGCCGAACCAGCTGGGGATCGGCATATCCGCCATCGTCCGCAGCCCCGGCGCGACGCGCAGGATCTTCGGAATCGAGTTCACGGTGATCGACGCCGTCGCGATATCGCCGTGCAGGCCGCCCGTGATCTTCTGCTTGATGTTGGGATTGCCCTCGACCGTGACGGCGTCGTACGACTCGGGCGCGCCCAGGTACGCTTCCATGTGGAGCGTCACCACCGGCTTGCCCTTGCTGTAGCCGATGCCGTCCTGGATGATCCCGCACACGTAGCCGGGGTCGACCGCGAGCAGCTCGCTTTCAACCGCCTTGTCGGCGATCTTTGGCTGGATCTCGTCGGTGATCTTGTCCAGTTTCCAGCCCATCGCGTCGGCGATCATCGTCACGCTCTCGGCCAGGCCGACGTGGCGGACGCTGCCGTCTTTCACCTTCTGCGCGAACTGTTCCCTGGTGAGGCCGGCGCCGATCTTCTGCTGGAACGGCAGGCGGCGGGTGCGCGCGTCCTGGATGCGATCGACGCGGATGCTGTCGACGCGCTCGCAAATGCCGGTCAGCATGATCGGCAGCGCGTCCATCGCGAAGCCGGGATTGACGCCGGTGCCGACGACGGCGACCTTGGCCTTCTTGGCGAGGGCGTCGATCTTCTTCGCCAGCGTGCGGTTCTTGCCGACGGGATATGACAGCTCCTCGGTGGTCGACACGATCGCGACCTTCTTCGAGAGCACCGTCTGGATCTGCGGCATCACTTTCTTGAGCGACGAGCTGGTGCACAGCACGGCCACGTCAGGCTTGCCGTCTTTGATTGCGCCGATCGCGTCGTTGGTGACGCGCACCTTAAGTTTTTTCTCGAGGCCAATCACCTCGCCAAGATCGCGGCCGATCTTGTTGCGATCGATGTCGACCGCGCCGACAATCTGAAAGCCCTTGCGCGACGCCACCTGGCGTGCCACGGCCGCGCCGATCGGGCCAAGCCCGTACAACAACACTCGAATCGCCATAGGAGCCTTTGATTATACCCGCCTTCGCCAAGGCTACGGCGGGGCAAGTCGCCCAAGCCCTCTAGTCCTCAAGCCCTCAAGTCCTGGATCGCATCAAACGAGTTACGATGGGCGTTGGTGACAGACAGAAAGCGACTCCGCGGACAGATGCTGGCCGGGTGCGCCGTGATTCTGGTGCTGGCGGGGTCCGGTGCACCAGACGGCCAGACGGCACCGCCGCCCGCGGCCACCGCGCCTCCCTCGTCCGTGACCGCGCTGCAGTCGGAGCGCAACGCCAACTACGACATCGACGTCACGCTCGATCCGGGCACGCGCATGCTGACCGGGAGCGAGATCATCACCTGGCGCAACACCGGGGCGGTCGCCGCCTATTCGCTGCGGCTGCATCTCTATTGGAACGCGTTCCGAAACAGCGAGTCGACCTGGATGAAGCAGCGGCAGCTGGCGGGCGACAATCCGGTCGCCAAGTGGGCGGCCGATGATTTCGGTTACACCGACGTCACAGGCATCCAGATTGTCGGACCTGATGGCGCGCCGTCGGTTGACCTGAAGCCGACATTCCGCGCGATCTCGCCGAGCGATCAGAATCAGGAGGATCGATCGCTGGCGCTGGCGCAGTTGGCCACGCCCATTCAACCGGGTGAGACGCTTCGCCTGCGCGTGACCTGGAAGGGAAAGTTTCCGAAGAACTTCGATCGCACCGGCGCGATCGGCAACTACTTTTTCGTATCGCAGTGGTTCCCCAAGCTCGGCGTGTTCGAGCCTGGCGGGTGGCTGGCGCACCAGTTCTTCGCCAACAGCGAGTTCTATTCCGATTTCGGCCGCTACGACGTGCGCATGACCGTGCCGTCGGGATGGGTGGTGGGCGCCACCGGCGTCCAGCAATCGCAGACCGATGCCGGGTCAGGAAAGGCGACGCACCGATACGTGCAAGACGACGTGCACGATTTCGCGTGGACGACGAGCCCGGATTTCATCGAGCGCACCGAACGGTTCGAGCATGCCGGCTTGCCGCCGGTGGAGATGCGGCTGCTGCTGCAGCCTGAGCACGCCGGGCAGGCCGATCGCCATTTCGCCGGCACCGCCGCCGCGCTGCGCTATTACGGCGAGTGGTTCGGCCGCTACACCTACGGTCACATTACGATCGTCGACCCGCCGTTTCAGAGCGAGTCTGGCGGCATGGAATATCCGACGCTCTTTACGGGCGGCACGCGCTGGCTGGCGCCGCGCGGTGGAAACGAGCCGGAGTACGTTGTGATTCACGAAGCCGGCCACCAGTTTTGGTACGGGATGGTGGCGAACAACGAGGTCGAGCACGCCTGGCTGGATGAAGGGTTGAACGAGTACTCGGACGCCCGCGTGCAGGCGGAGGCGTTCCCGCCCTTTCATCTCGTGCAGCGGTTTTTCGGCGATTTCATCCCGTGGCGGTTCGACGACATCGAGCTCAAGCGCGCCACTGATCTCAACTGGATGAACAGCTATCGGCGATCGGGGGATCGTGATGCGCTGTCGTCGCCGACGCGGCTGCTGTGGCCCGGCACGCACCAGGCGCAGTCGTACCATAAGGCCGCGCTGATGCTGCACACGCTCGAGCGGCGGCTTGGCTGGGACACGATGCGGCGGGTCATGGCGACGTTCTTCGATCGCTGGCGGTTCAGGCATCCGCAACCCGAGGATTTCTTCGCGGTCGTGAATGAGGTCACGCAGCAGGACTACACGTGGTTTTTCGATCGCGTTTATCACAGCTCCAACCGCTTCGATTACGCGATCGAGCGGTTCGACAGCGAGCCGGTCGAGTCACGCGGCTTGATGGATTCCCCCACCGGCCCGACGTTCCAGGAAAAGAAGGTCGAGGGCATGTTTCGAACGACGGTGGTGGCGCGGCGGCTCGAGGCCGGTCAGTTTCCAGTGGATGTGCTGACCACGTTCAGTAACGGCGAACAGGTCCGCGAGAACTGGGACGGCTTGGCGCGGTGGCAGGTGTTCAGCTACGACAAACCGGTGAAGGCCGTGTCGGTGCAAGTCGATCCTGAACGCGTGCTGTTGCTCGACACCAACTACACGAATAACAGCCGCGAGATGGAGCCGGCCACCGAGGCTGCGGCGACGAAGTGGTCGCTGCGCTGGATGGTCTGGCTGCAGGACCTGCTCATGACTTACGCATTCTTTGTGTGAGGTTCAGAAAGGTTCGGAAGGGTTCTGAAAGGTTCTGAAAGGTGCAGATAGGTTCTGCTTTTGTTGACGGTTTGCGGAGGGTGCAACGAGCGCCGTGGCTGGTTGCGGGCCTGTGGATGTCGACGGTGTTGCTGGCGCTGCCGCTGGCGGTTGCGCTGCACGGCCAGATCAGCGAGCACCTCGGTTCCAGCATGGCGGCCAAGGCGGCGGCGGAGGGTGTGAACAACGACTGGTGGAATGAGTTCCTGGCGCAGGCCACCGGTGTGGGACAGACCTTCGTGCCGGCCATTCTCGGGTTCGCGGCGGTTCTGAAGAACCTGAGCGGCGTTGCCGACTCACAGAGTTTGTCGATCGTGATCGCCTCGGTGGTGGCGTCGCAGATCGTCGTGGCGATGTTCCTGGTGGGAGGCGTGCTGGATCGGCTGGCGCGCGATCGCGCGCTCGGCGCAGGCGCGTTCTTTGCCGCATGCGGCGTCTATTTTGTCCGCTTCCTGCGTCTGGGGATCATCGCGGCGGCCGTCTACTGGGTGCTGTTCGTCTCGTTCCACACCTGGCTCTTCGATGCGGTCTATCCGCGGCTGACTACCAACCTTACGGTCGAGCGAACGGCATTCTTTTATCGAGTGGCGCTGTATGTGATCTTCGCCGTTCCGGTGCTGTTCGCGAACGTGGTGTTCGACTACGCCAAGATTCGCGCGGTGGTGGAAGATCGGCGCAGCATGATCGGCGCCTTGAGCGCGGGCGCGCGGTTTGTCATCCGCAACCCCGCCACGCTTGGCCTCTACGCGCTCGACACGCTGTTGTTCCTGCTGGTGATCGGTCTTTATTTCCTGGTGGCGCCAGGCGGGAGCAGCAATCTGCTGGCGTTCGCGGTCGGCCAGCTCTACATCGTCCTCAGAGTGGTGGTGCGGTTGCAGTTCGCGGCGTCGCAGACGGCGCTGTTCCAGGGCCGGCTTGCACATGCGGGTTATGTCGCAAGGCCGGTGCCGAAGTGGCCCGATTCGCCTGCGGCTGAGGCGATCGGACCCGGGGTCTGACCCCGACCAAGGAGTGCGGAGGGGTCTGACCCCTACAATGCGTCGACGCCGGCGGTTGAGGCGGCGGCGTGGCGGAGTTTCTCTCGGGCGTCGATCGCCGTGGCGCGCAACAGCGGATCACTGTCGTTCGCCCACTCATCCAGCTTCGCCGCAAACCGCGTCAGCCGCATCTCGCCCATCGCGTAGGCGGCGCACGAGCGCAGCCATGGGTCTTCGCTGATCGCCATCACCTCGATCGCTTCCTCGCGGTCGGTCAGCGCCGTGCCGAGCAGGCGGTTGGCGGTGGCGATCCGATCCGCGACCGGCACCTGCCGATCGAACAGCGGCACAATCAGCGCGCGAACTTCTGGCGGGAGCACGGAGTCGAGAAACTCCACGGCGTTGTCGTGCACCACCGGATCCGCGGACTGCAGGCCGACGTGCGCGCTGTGCATGTCGTACTCGGGATACAGGATTTTCAGCAGACGGAAGATCCGCTCCGCCTCCTTCTCCATCGATTCGTTCAGTCCGTGCGCAATCGGGTCCGCCGTGTCTTCCAGCGACGTGCCCAGCGTGGCCAGCACCTGATACGAACGATAGTGACCCATGATCTCGGCGCCCAGCACCATCTCGATCAGCTTGCGATCGGCCGAGCGCTCCGGGTGCGCCTGCCCGAGCTTATTGAGCGCCGCTATGGTGTGATAGCGAAGCACGACGTCCCGATCGAGCACGCTTTCGGTCAGCACCACTTGCGCCGCGGGCGTGCCGATCGCCTGCAGCACCTTCGGGATTTCCCGCCGCACCTCGGTCGGCATCTGGCTGTCGGTCAGGTAATCGCGCAGCGTGCCGACGATGCGATCGCCGAACTGGGCGAGGGCCGCGGTGGCCGCGTCGACGAGGTCGGGCTCGCGCAGCCGCTCGATCAGCCGATCGATCAGCACGCGCTTCTTCAGCCGGCCCGCCGCCGCAATCGCCGCTCGCGCCACCTCCACGTCGTCGTCTTCCAGAAGGGTCCTCAGCTCCCGATCGAACAGGTCGGGCAGCATCTCGATCAGCTTGGCGGCCTCGAGCCGGGTGCGCCGGCCTTCCTCGCCCGGCTCTTCAACCATCTTGGAGAGCAGCAGCTTCGCGGCTTCGACGTTCTGCGTCCGGCCGGGCCGCGCCAGGAATGCCACCAGAGCCGCGCGAATCGAGAAGTCGTCGAAGTCGCCGAGCTGTTCGATGCGCTCGAGCGGATCGACCTGGTCGAACGCCGTCAGGTACAACAATGCCTCGGTGCGGACGTCGAGGCTCGGATCGCGCAACAACTTTTCGACCTCGGCCTTGACGGACGCATCACCAGCTCGGGTCAGGAGCGAAATCGCCTGTCGTCGAATCTCCGGCTGCTCGTGATGCAGCAGGCCGCGGACGGCGGGATGCACCTTGCGGTCGTGGGCCATCTCGAACAGGCTGAGCGCATACGCGATCTCGCGAGTACTGCCCTTCAATCGCGACGAGATCAGCCGCGACGCGTCGCGATCTATCACCGGCAGCGAGGCGCGCTCGAAATCGACGCGATGCTGGTGGATGCTGTCGCGCAGGTTCTCGACGTACTGGCGGCGCGCGACATACGCGACGCCGATCCAGGCGGCGACCAACACGATTCCGATCCACGCCATCTCGCGCGGCGACCAGCCGAGCGCGGCGGCAAACGCCAGCACCAGTAGCCCTCCGAGAGCATCACCGACCCGGTAGACGACGGTGTCGATGAATGACTTGACGCGGAAAGTATGAGCCGCGGGTACCGGCAGGTACAACAGCTCCACCGTCGCTTTGTCGATCGAATAGCGCAGCACCTGGTCGCTCGCCTTGAGCATCGCCGCTGCCACGAGCGTGCCGAGAATGATGATGCCGACCTGCCCCATCATCATCGCGGTCGGCACGATGAAGAGCGCCGTGCCGACGCCGGCGGTGCGCAGCACGCGCCCGGTCAGTACCAGTTGCAGCACCAGTGACACCAGCCCGGCGATCATGTTGAAGGTGCCGAAGAACATCGCCAGATCGTCGGTGCCGGGAATCGCGGCTTTGGCGATCGCTTTGAACTGCCAGCCCGCCACCGTCGTGGCGACCGCGGAAATCAGCACCAGCCACGCGATGGCGCGCAGGTACGGCGATTCGCGAACCAGCCCGAGGCTCGTCCACAACCCGCCGGTCTGTCGATCGCTGCCGGTCGCCGGCTGCCCGTCGCCGAGATACGAGGGCCGATGGCGCCAGATGTAGACGACGAGCACCGAACATCCCAGTAACGAGACCGCGACGAAACCCAGCATGCTCTCGGTTCCGAAGCGCGACACGGCGGTGCGGGTGGCAAAACCGCCGACGATCCAGCCGAGAATGGCGCCGCTGCCGATGAACCCGAACGCGCGCTTCGCTTCGCGCGTGGTCATCACGTAATTGGCGAGCGTCCACACCTGCGACGGCGCGAGCACCGAGAACACCCCGACCCACACGTAGAGGACGATAAAGAGGAGGTTCGACTCGAGGACCGAGACGGCCGCCCACCACCAGAACAGCAGCGCGTTGCTCGCAAAGAACAGCAGGTTGCCGACCAGCAGGTTGCGGAGGTTGGTGCGGTGGCCGATGCGGATGTAGAGGCCCGCGACGACGCCGACGAGGGCGGCGATCGCGATGTCGACGTATGGCAGATCGACAGCGCGGTAGCGATCGAGGAAGAGGGCGTCGCGCGCCGCCTTGCTGGCGACGCTGCTCGCCATGGTCAGAAAGAGGTAGCCGAAGAGGGGGAAGGCCCGCCGCAGTTCCGGGCCCGTAAGGCCGAGCGCGCGTTCAGCAAGACTCAGCATCGGGGGCGACTGGAGTTTACCTTAGGATAAGATTCCCTCACTCTTGTTAAGCCGGATACTGAGACCGATCGTACAGCTTCGCGGAGGCGAAGCCACCACCGCGCTGTTGATGTTCTTGTACGCCTTCCTGGCGATGACCAGCTACAACATCGTCAAGCCGATCACGCGTTCGCAGTTCATCGCGGGCCTCGGCGCCGACAACCTGCCGTACGTGCAGTTCGGCGCGGGCGTGCTGATCGGCTTCATCATGCAGGCCTACACCAAGGCGATGCGTGTCGTGCCGCGGCGGTGGACGATTCCGGTGACGCAGGCGGGCATGGCCGGCCTGCTCGTGTTGTTCTGGTTTTTGTTCACGACGGTCGGCGCAGACTGGGTGTCGGTGGCGTTCTACGTGCTGGGGCTGATCCTCGCGGTGCTGCTGATCAGCCAGTTCTGGACGCTGGCCAACGACGTCTACGACCCGCGCCAGGCCAAGCGGCTGTTCGGCTTCATCGGCGGCGGCGCCAGCCTGGGCGGCGCCAGCGGCGCGGCGATCACCGTGTTTCTCGTCGAGTCGATCGGCGCGAAGAACATGCTGCTGGTGAGCGCGGCGGTGATGAGCGTCTCGCTGGCGATCGTGATGTTCATCCTGAAGCGGGAACGGTCGGCCGGTACGAGCGACGCGGCGACGACGGGCGAAGAAAAGGGCGTGGGCGGCGGCGAGGCGATCCAGTTGCTCCGTTCCTCGAAGCATTTGCAGGTGATCGCAATGGTGATTGCGTTTGCCGCCATCGGCGCCGCGATCATCGAACAGCAGTTGAACATGGCGGCAGCCGAGGCCAAGGGCGCGGCCAACTCCGACGCCATCGCCGGCTTCCTGGCCCAGGTCACGGTCTACCTCTCGCTGATCGGCTTCGTGATTCAGGTTGGACTGACCAGCCGCATTCACCGCGTGCTCGGCATCGGCTTCGCGCTGCTGATATTGCCGATCAGCCTGGGCACAACCGCGGGGATCATGCTGTTCAACCGCGCGTTGTGGGCGCCAAGCCTGGCGCGCATTCTCGACACCTCGCTGCGCTACACCGTAGACAAGACCTCGCGCGAGGTACTGTTTCTGCCGCTGCCGTCCGAGCTGAAGTACCGCGCCAAGCCGTTCATCGACGTCACGATGGATCGGCTGGCCAAGGGTATGGGCGCGCTGATGATCCTCGTCCTGATCAAGGACTGGGGCCTGGGCTGGGACTGGCAGAAACTGAGTTACGCCAGCCTCGCGATGGTCGGCTTGTGGGTGCTGACGGCCAACCTGGCGCGCAGGGAATATCTCCGCTCGTTCCGCCGCAGCATCGAGCAGCAGGACGTGGCGCCGGCGGAGCTGCGGTTCAAGAACCTCGACCCGACCTCGATCGAGACGCTGGTGAGCGAGCTGGCGCACCACGAACCGCGCCGCGTGCTCTATGCGATCGAACTGCTCGACTCGATGGACAAGCGTCAGCTCGTGACGCCGCTGCTGTTGTCACACGAGTCGGCGGAGATCCGCGCGCGGGCGCTACGCGTCGCCGAAACCTCCGGCACCGAGCTGACGGAGCGATGGCTGCCGGGCGTGCAGCGGGCGCTGAAAGATCCGGACGCAGCGGTTCGCATTGCGGCCGTCCGCGCACTGGCCGCGCTCCGGGGACAAGCAGCGGCCGACGTGATGCGGCCGTTCCTGCAGAGCAGCGATCCGGCGCTCGCGATTGTCGCTGCGGCGGCACTTTCCTCGAGCACGGAAGGCGCGGATGCCGACGCGGCGGAGGACATGCTCAAGCGTTTCTCCGATGACGCGCGCGAACAGGGCATGCCGTGGCGGCTGCAGGTGGCGCGTGCGCTCGGCGACATCCCCAACCCGCGCTTCCGCCCCCTGCTGGTGCCGTTGATGTACGACGCCAACGCCGACGTGGCCCGCGCGGCGATCGACAGCGCCGGCACGCTGGGCGCGGACGATTTCCTGTTCGTGCCGCCCCTGGTCTCGCTGCTTCGGAACCGGCGGCTCAAATCGGCCGCACGCCAGGTGCTGGTCGGCTATGGCGAGCCGGTGGTCGCGCCGCTTGCCTATTTCATGCAAGACAGCGAGGAAGACGTCTGGGTTCGCCGCCACGTTCCGTCGACGCTCGCCCTGCTGCCCTTCCCCTCGTCGGTGGCCGCGCTGCTCGTTGCGCTCGATTCCACGGACGGGTTCCTGAAGTTCAAGGCGGTGTCGGCACTCGAGCGGATCCGCAAGACCCATCCGGAGATCGCGATCGATCCCGCGGCCGTCACGCGCCACCTTCACGCCGAAGCCGGGGGCGCCTTCAACGCCCTCACGCTGCACTACAACCTGTTCGTGGCGGGCGGGCTCGACAGCTCGTCGCTGCTGGCGCGCTCGCTGAGCGAGAAGTACAGCCGCCGCCTCGGCCGCACGTTCCAGTTGCTCGGCCTGATCAAGACGCCATCCGACATCGCCGCGGTGCGGCACACGCTGAACGATGGCGACGCGAGAATCCGCGCGAGGGCGATCGAGTACCTGGACAACCTGCTGAAGGGCGACGCCCGCAAGCGCGTGATGCTGCTGGTCGATGAGATGCCGCTCGACGAGCGCATCCGCAAGGGCAACGTGATCTACCGCACCCGCGTGCGCGACGTCGAAGACACGCTCGCACAACTCCTGCACGACGAGGACGAGTCGATTGCCGCGGCAGCGGTGTTGCTGGTAGAAGAGCGCGGCTTATGGTCGCTGGCCGACGACCTGGAGCACGTGCTGGCGAACCGCGATGTGCGGGACCAACACGTGTTCGAGGCCGCGTCGTGGGCGCTGGCGGCGCACCGCATGCCGCCGGACAAGCGCTTCGCGCTGTGGCAGGAGCCGCTGCCGTCGGTGGAGCTGGCCGATCGCCTCCGGCGCCTGCCGGTATTCGAGTTCACGCAGGTCAACGAGCTGTTCAGGCTGGCGCGGCTGGGGCGCCAGGTCCGGCACGAGGCGGGCCGCACGCTTTACAGCCGCGGCGCCACGCCCACGTCTCTGCAGTTCCTGCTCGACGGCCGCGTGCTGTCGGAGGACGCGGATGGATCGCACGATGTGATCGCGCCCGCGCCGCTCGCAGTTGAAGAAGTGCTCGAAGGCGCGCCGATGCGGGCGACCATCACCGCGCGCGACCGCGTGATCGCGCTGTCGCTGTCGACCGACGAGTTCCTCGGGCTGCTGTCGGAGAACGTCGAGCTTGCCGAGGGGATCTTCCACATGCTAATCCAGCGGCGCCACCTCGACGCCGGGCACACGCTGATGCACGCCAACTTGCCGGCGGAGCTAAAGGAAATAGTCGGTGTCGGGCTCCGGGCTCCGGGCTCCGGCAGCGAAGGACTGAAGCCGGTGGATCGACTGCTGTTGTTGCAATCCAGCCCGCTGCTCGCGCATGCGACCGCCGCCCAGTTGTGGCGCCTGTCGGCGATCGCGCGCCCGGTGCCGTTGCAGATGGACAAGGAGCCGCTGGCGAAGGGCGGCGAGCCGGCCATCCTGATCGTGCTCTCGGGATCGTTACGGGTGGAAACCGGAGACGGACAGCCCGGGATCGCAACGGCCGGCGATGTGATCGGGATGTACGAGACGCTCGGCGGCTCGCCGGTCAACGCCACCATCATCGTCACCGCACCTGGAATGGCGCTCCGTGTCGATCGCGAGGAGCTGTTCGAGCTGCTCGCCGATCACACGGACTTGTTGCAAGGGATCTTCTCGGCGCTGATGAAGTAGGAAGATCTGTTGGGCTTTTGAGCTGGTGATCTTTTGATCGAGTTGTTGATCTTGCGATCGCTCGAGCGGTTGATCGCAGCTTTCGATCCAAGAGATCGATCAAGAGCTCGAAACTTCAATAGATCAGCAGAGAGATCAAGACATCACCAAGATCAAGGGCTCACGAGATGTGCGGTGGGCATCGGGGTGTTTATTTCAGTCCGGCGGGACTCCATCGCCACTCTTCGCTCCCCGCCTTCCCTTTTTTCGTCCCTTCGATTCGCGCGCGCAAGTCGGCGCCGTCCTTGCAGTAGATGATCCGCTGTGGAAAGTCGTGCGTCGGATTTTCGAATACGACGCGCGTGCCGCTGACTTCTTTCAGCGGGAACGGCGTCGCCGGCGATCTGCCGTTTGGCATCGACAAATAGACGATGCGGTCGGCCTGCTGTTCGATCCGCAGGAACTCGAAGCCCACGGTGCGGCCCTTGGCGACGTCGCGATGCAAGCCGATCATCGAGTTGCCCTTGGGCGCCGTCCAATGCTCTTCCATCTCGACGCCGCCGGCGCTGCCGGCCCACGCGCCCGCAATCCAGGCGAGAGAATCGAGCGTCGGCTTTGCCTGCCGCGCCCCTCCCGCCACTGAAGACACGAAGATCAACGCGAGCGCGAACAATCCCTTCATCCGAATCCCTTCACAGGAGAACAGGAGTTCAGGAGAATATTCTTCTCCTGATCTTCTGGCCTCCTGTTTGCTCTTCTGATCTTCTGTTTGGTATTACCGGCCGACGAGAATCAAAATGCCGGCAAGCAATGCCAGCACTGACATGATCGGGGCCGGCAGCGCGAAGGCGACCACGCCCATGAGCCCATAGAGAATCAGCCAGATCGCGAGAACCAACATGCCCATGTTCTTCTGGATATTGACCGCCATTCCGTCCTCCCTGTGACTGCGTGAATACGTGGACGACTAACCGCCGGATCGTGCCCGGTATGCGAGATAGGCGACGATGATGACGATGACCAGCAGCGCGAGACGGGCGCCGGTCATCAAGCTGGTGCGGGCAACGTGGCGCGTGCCCTTGGGCTTGATGCCGGTGACCGCGGCGACCGCGACGATCAGGACGACAACACCGAGCCAGCCGAGCCAGGTCATAAAGCGCCAGCATACACGCTCGCACGATTCGCGAACTGTGCAGAAAGAGTCACTTCGGTGTTTGTGCGCGGAGCAGCCCTCGCCCTGCCCTATAATCCGGCCATCCGCATGGCATTGGCTGCCGGCACACGGCTCGGCGCCTACGAGATCATCGCTCTTTTGGGCGCGGGCGGCATGGGCGAAGTCTACCGGGCGCGCGATGCCACACTCGGCCGCGACGTCGCGATCAAGGTGCTACCCGAGTTGTTCGCAGGCAACGCCGACCGGTTGGCGCGTTTCACGCGCGAAGCCCGGACCCTCGCGTCGCTGAACCATCCGAACATCGCGCAGATTCACGGTCTCGAAGAATATGGCGGCGTCCGCGCGCTCGTGATGGAGCTGGTCGAAGGCGACGATCTGTCCCAGCGGATCGCGCGTGGCGCGATCACGCTCGACGAAGCGCTGCCGATCGCGAAGCACGACGGTCGAGGCCGGCGGCGAGCCGGCGCCGACGATCACCTCCCCGGCGATGATGGCCAGCGCCGGCGTGATCCTGGGCACCGCGGCCTACATGAGCCCGGAGCAGGCACGAGGCCATCCGGTCGACCGCCGCACGGATGTCTGGTCGTTCGGCTGCGTGCTCTTCGAGATGCTCGCGGGTCGGCGCTGCTTCGCACACGCCGATTCGACCTCCGACGCGATTGCGGCGATTCTGAGTCAGGAGCCGGACTGGCACGCTCTGCCCGCGGCAACGCCCGAACCGATCAGGCGCTTGCTGCGCCGGTGCCTGAAGAAGCCGACGGCCGAGCGGCTCCATCACCTGGCCGATGCCCGCATCGAGATCGACGAGGCGATGGCCGAGCCTCGGGGCGTGTCCACCGGGCATCGACGATCGGCGCGCGCGCGAATCGTCCGCATGATCCCGTGGGCGGCGGCAGCGGCGTGTGCGATCCTCGCGCTCGGTCTCGGCCTCCGGCTCCGAACCTACGAGCCGGATCGAAGCGAGCGGCCACTCGCCCAGTTCGAGATGAGCCTGCCCCCGGGTGTCGAGGTCTACCAGGGATCGAGCCAGGCAATGGCTTTCTCTCCGGATGGCACCCACGTGGCGTTCGTGGGCAACCTCAACGGTCTGCGGCACGTCTACGTGCGCGACCTGGGTCGGCTCGACGCGGTCGCAATCCGCGGCAGTGAGAACGCGCTCTCGTGTTTTTTCTCTCCGGCAGGCGACGCAGTGGGATTCGTCACGGACTTCGGTGTCCACAAGGTGTCGCTGCGAGACCTGCAGGTCACGCTCTTAGCCCCCTATGCCCTGAACAGAAGCGGTGGCACGTGGGGCTCCGATGGTCGCGTGACGTTTACCCGCAACGATGGCCTGTGGCAAGTTCCATCCGCGGGCGGAAAGCCAACGCAGCTCACAACCCTGGCGGCCGGCGAAAGCCTGCACGCGTGGCCGGCGGTGGTGAATGACGGCAAGACGATCCTGTTCACGTCGGTACCGAGCAGCGGCGTCCAGCGCGCGCGCGTCGAAGCCGTCGCGGTCGACACCGGCAAGAGGCAGGTGCTGATCGAGGGCGCGAGGTTCCCGCGTCACACGTCCAGCGGACATCTCGTGTTTTACCGCGACGGTGGGTTGTACGCGGTGCCGTTCGACGCGGCCCGGCTGACCATGACCGGTCAGCCGATTGAGGTGACCGCGGCGGTCGAACAAGACTCCTCAGGCGCGCCGCTCGCCGAGCTGTCGAGCGCGGGCTCACTGGTTTACCAACGCGCGGGCGTAGCATCAGGGCGGCTGGTGTGGGTCTCGCGTCAAGGCATCGAGCAATCCTTGACCGATGTTCCGCGCGCATATCTGAGCCCGCACCTATCGGCCGACAACCGTCGCATCGTCGTCGGCGTCGGGAGCGACCTCTGGATTCAGGATACGCTTCGTTCGACGTTCACGAGGCTGACGTCTCAACAGGCCGCCTCCTATCCCGTGTGGACGCCGGACGGAAAGCAGATTGTCTTTCGAACGCCCACCGGGTTGCGCTCAATCGAAACGGATGGGAGCGGCCGTTCACGGACGATTGCCGGGACGACATCCGGCGATTTCCCCAGCGCAGTCTCACCGGACGGCGCAACGCTGGCGACGGCACGCCGAACCACGGACGGCCCCGCCGACGTTTACGTGCTCTCGCTCGCCGGCGATTCCACGCCGCGTGCGCTCGTCACGGGTCCAGCCTTCGAGGGTGGCCCGCAGTTTTCTCCAGACGGCGGTTGGATGGCCTACGTGTCCAGCGAGTCGGGCCAGTTTCAGGTGTATCTCCGTCGCTATCCCGGTCCCGACAGCCGATGGCAGGTGTCAACTGACGGCGGAACCTCTCCACTCTGGAATCACACTGGTAAAGAGCTGTTCTATCGTAACGGGAACAAGATGATGGCGGTCTCGGTCTCGACGACGCCCGACGTGAAACTTGCGACGCCGCGGGTCCTCTTCGAGCAGCGCTACTCGTACGGCGGCACCATCGCCCTGACAAACTACGACGTCAGCGCCGACGGACAGCGCTTCCTCATGGTGAAGCGTGAATCGGGTGTCGCATATCTGAACGTCGTGCTGAACTGGTTCTCCGAGCTCACGCGACTCGCGCCGATTCAGTAACCTCTCGCTCGAGCCCCTTAACAGGAGGCTAGGAGATCAGGAGGACATTCTTCTTCTGATGTCGTGCTCCTGCCTTTTCCTATCGGCCGAGTCCTCCTTTGTGACCGCGTGCGTAGAGACGCTAACCGTCGGAACGTGCCGCTGCCCTATAATCCGGCACTACCCACGCACTGCGTTCGAGGAGCTGAAGGCCAGGGTGGAGTAACCAGCATTTGGGGGAGTTCATGCGCAAACAGATGCCGCTCGTCATCGTCATGCTTCTCGCGCTCGGGACCGCTCGCGCGATGCACGGGCAGATCGCCAACCCGATTCCGGCGCCGATCCAGAAACGCGGCCTGATGGTCGAGATCCGGGATGTCGTGCGCCTCCCGGAGACCCGTGGTCTGCGTCCGGCCGATCAGGACGTGTCGCCGGCCGGCTGGGCGCGGATCAGTTACGTCCGCGACCTTCCGGACGGCCGCCGCTTCGCCAACGACTCACGCGGCCTGCTGTATCTGCTCGACCGCAACAACCAGCCGTCGGTGTATGCCGACGTCGCCGCCTCCTTTCCGTTCGCCGTCTACAACCGGCTCGAGAGCGGGTTCATCGGATTCGTCTTCCACCCGGACTTCGCGCGCAACGGCTTGCTCTACACGGTGCACAGCGAGCGGGCCGCGGGCAACCCCGCGACGCCCAACTTCATCCCGCCGGGATTCACGCCGGCGGATGTGACCTACCACAACGTCATCACGGAGTGGCGCGCGACCAACCCGGCGGCCAACACGTTCGAGGGCACGAGGCGCGAGCTGCTGCGCGTCGCCCACGTCGTCAACAACCTCACCCACCCGTTCGGTGCGGTCGAGTTCAACCCGACGGCGAAGCCCGGTGCGACCGACTATAGCCTGCTGTACACGAGCGGCAGCGACCTCGGGTTCAGCAACGGCGGCGGACCGCACGCGGGCAATCCCGGCCAGACGCAGCGCCTCGACTCGGTCATCGGCGCCATCCTGCGCCTCGATCCCCGCAGTCCCTCGGTCACGGGCGGCGTGAAGGGACTCGGGGACTACACGATTCCGTCGACCAACAAATTCGCCGCGGACGGCGACCCGAAGACGCTGGGCGAGATCTACGCCTACGGCTTCCGCAACGCCCACCGCCTGTCATGGGACCCGACCGACGGCACCATGTTCGCGGCGGACATCGGGATGAACCACATCGAGGAGATCAACATCGTCCGTAACGGCGAGAACTACGGCTGGATGAAGCGGGAGGGGTTCTGGGAAAACGGCATGACGAGGCCCGGCGGCGCCCTCAACCAGTTGTTCCCGCTGCCGGCGGACGTCATGGACGGGCGCCAAAAGGACGGCTTCACCTATCCGGTAGTCATGTACGACCACAACGACGGACAGGCCGTGAGCGGCGGGTTCGCGTACTACGGGCTCATCGCCGCGCTCCGCGGCAAGTTCGTCTTCGGCGACATCGTGCGGGGACGCCTGTTCGCGGCCGACCTGGCCGCGCTGAAGAAGGCCGATGACGGCATTCCCCAGACGGTGGCGCCCGTCGAGGAGATCCAACTCTACGTGCGGGGTGCGGGTGGCGGCCGCATCTACGTGACGTTGCGAGAGCTCACGGAGCAGACGATGGGCGCGACCATGGCCCGCGCCGACCTGCACATCAGCCGCAGCGGCGACGGCGAGCTCTTCATCACGTCGAGGCAGGACGGTGTGATCCGAATGCTCGTTCCGGACTAGTACATCGTCCGATTAGTGCTTTGTAGTATTCGCGGGCCGACGGCGCCGCTTCCGCTTGGGGGGATGCGCCGCCTGATAGGCTTTCGTGGCCGCGATGATGCGTTGGAGCTTCTCGGGGCCCTTGGTCCACGTG
>JAUSDY010000035.1 GCA_030650395.1 Acidobacteriota bacterium
TCGACACCGGCAGCACCCGGTTGACGACCAGCCCGCCGATCGTCACCCCGGCCTCCTGCAACTGATCGATCGCGCGGGCGGTCTCTTCAATCGGCAGCCGCTCGGCCACCAGCACCAGCACGAAGGCGCTCGCGCGCGGGCTGAGCAGCTGCGCGCGGAACTCGCGGAGCGACTCGAGCCGATCGGCCAGCGAAATCATCACGGGGTCGGTCTTGTCGTCCTGCTCGATGCCGAGCATCGCGCGTCGCGAGCGCGACAGCGCGCGGATCCACGCCTCCATCAACTCGGGCATGCGGATCAACCGCAGCGTGTGTCCCGTCGGCGCCGTATCGAACACGATCAGGTCGAAGCGCGAGTCTTCGCCGCGGATCAGCGCGCCGATGCGATCGAACAGCGCCATCTCTTCGGCACCGGGCATGCTGGCCGCCAGGTCGATCTGCTTGTTGGCTTCGGTGACGATGTGGTGGCCGAAGAGGTCCCTGATCTGGTCCTTGACCTTGGACACGTAGCGTTGTGATTCGAACGCGCCGTCGATCTCCAGCCCGTGCAGGTTCGGAAGCAGGGGGACGATCTCAGGGCCGATCGGTTGTTCGAAGATGTCGGCGGTCGAGTGCGCCGGATCGGTCGAGACCAGCAACACGCGCTTTCCGGCGCGGCTGGCCGCCAGCGCCATCGCCGCCGCGCAGGTGGTCTTGCCGACACCGCCCTTGCCGCCAAAAAAGACGACGCGCTTGCCGAAGAGGGCATGCAGGGGGTTCACGTCAGCTCCGCCCTGACTGCGTGCGAAGAGACCTCTCCCGCGTTCGCTCTCGCTCGGCGGTCAAATCTCCCTCGGCACATTAGGCACTGTAGCTATGGACGCCAAAAGCGCAACTCGCCAGCATAGCCTCCGGTCGATTTGACGACGGGATGATTGTGTTCGCCTCGCTCGAACGCTCACCCGGGAGAGGTCTCTTCGCACCGTCGTCAGCAGCACGGCAACGTGCCGAGGGGTGAACGGTCCATCCCCATCCGCCGGTGCCACACGTGGAATTGTTCGAGCAGGTAGGGATAGACGTCGAGGAGGTAGAGCGTCGCCGGATTTGGGAGGCCGACGATTTCCATGTAGCAGAGCAACAGGAACAGGTCGTTCAGCTCGCCGGCCTGCCGGCGCAGCTCACGCTCGTACTGGCCGTACGCAGCGCCATGGAAAAAGTCCCGCAGGTTCTTGCCGACGCCCATGACCTGATCATAGTCGGGAAGGCATCGATCCGCCGGAGAGGCGCAGCACACCGACTGTGCCGACGCGGGGACGTGCCTGCCGGCGTTCGCCCTCCTTCGCCGGACAAATCTCACTCGCCGGATCAAACTCTTGGGCTATGGACGCCAAGAACACAACTCGCCGGGCGTGGGCTCCGCTCGATTTGTCGAGCATTTCTGGATCGGCTCAGTCGGACGCTCACGCCAGCAGACACGTCCCCGCGTCTGGTGCAGGGCCAGCCACGCGCGCCTCAGCGAGGGCCGATGTCTCTCGGCATGCGCTGCGCTGGCCTACATATTGAGCCAGTACGAGAACTTGACGAGAAACACATTGTGCGAAGGAGCCGAGAAGACCCCCCCGAGGTCGCGCCTGAACTGGAAGTCGCCGTGCTCGCGGCCGTCGGACTTGCCCTGCTGGAACACCACGAACAGCGCCGAGCCCGGCTGGTATTCCCACCGCCGGCGAAGCCAACCGGGCCACCGGTGGTGTTGTTGAAGCGCAGCTGCGAGAACGGGATGCGGAACTCCGCGCGCCAGCCGTCGGCGTCTTTCTCGACTTCGACATCCCACACCGCGTCCCAGCTGTCGTCGCTCTGGCCGTCGTTGAAGTAG
>JAUSDY010000103.1 GCA_030650395.1 Acidobacteriota bacterium
GCAGCTGTATCGCCATGGCCTCACGTTCCGCGACCAGGCGATCGATGTCAGCGCCTTGTCGCCGGACGGCCGCGGGCTGGTGCTGTGGAACGACGGCGGCAAGACCGTCGAGGGGCTGCGGCAATGGTCGCCGAAGGATGCGGCCGCATGGCCGGCGTTCCAACAATCGGTGTCGCGGCTCGGCGGCCTGATCGGCACGCTGTTCATGTCGGCGCCGCCGTCGGTCGACCACCCCGGCACGCGCGACGCGTGGGCGTTGATGCGCACGCTGAGGGCCTTCCGCGGTTTGCCGAAGGCGGATCAATTCCGGCTGCTTCGGTGGGGCCCGATGGCGGTGGCCGACCTCGTCAGCGAATCGGTCGACACGGAATTGCTGCGTGCCATGCTGGCGGCCGACGGTATTTTCGGCGCTATGCTCGGCCCATGGTCGGCGGGCAGCGGCTTGCAGATGCTGCTGGCTGCCGCCAACCGATCGCTGGCCTGGCCTGGCGGGCACACGGTCGAGGGCGGTCCAGCGGCGCTGGCCCGCGCGCTGACACGAGCAGCGATCCGCTTCGGCGTCGAGATCCGCACCGGTGCCGCGGTGACCCGGGTCGACGTGACGAGCGATCGGGTCACGGGCGTCACCCTCGCAAATGGCGATCGCATCGAGTCACGCGCTGTGGTGTCGGGGGTTGATCCGAGACGGACATTCCTGACCTTGTGCGATGCCGATTACCTGCCGCCCGAGTTTCTCTGGCGGCTCACGCACTACCGATCGCGTGGCACCCTCGCGAAGGTCAACCTCGCGTTATCGGCGCTGCCCGATTTCACGGGCGCCACGCGCGAGATGCTTGGCGCGCGCGTGCGGATCGGGCCCGACCTCGATTACCTCGAGCGCGCGTTCGATCACGCGAAGTACGGGCGGTACTCGCCGCAGCCGTGGATCGAATTCACGATTCCCTCCCTCAACGATCCGACGATGTCGCCGAAGGGCGCGCATGTGCTGTCGGCGTACGCGCAATTCGCGCCGTACCAACTACGCGAATCGGATTGGGACCGCGAGCGCGATGCACTCGGCAAAACCGTGGTTGCGGCGCTCGAACAATACGCCCCCGGGTTGAAGGCCCTGATCGTCGCCAGCGAAGTGCTGACGCCACTCGACTTCGAACGCGGGTGGGGGCTGACCGGCGGGCAGATTTTTCATGGCGAGCTGTCGCTCGATCAGTTCTTCACCATGCGCCCGCTTCTGGGATTTGGACAGTACGCCACGCCGATACGCGGCCTGTTTCTGTGCAGCTCGGGGTCGCATCCCGGAACCGGGCTTACGGGAGGCTCGGGGGCTAATGCCGCGCGCGTTGTTGCTCGCGAGCTGAGTTGAAAGTTGAAAGTTGAAAGTTGAAAGTTAATAGTTCAAAGTTTCAGTTTGAAGTTCAGTGTTAGGTTTCAAGTTTAGAGTCGGAGGACCATATGCGCGTTTTCGGCGTCCTCGCCTTCACTCTCGTCATCGGCGTTGGCTCGATCGCCGCGGGCCAGTCGCCGCAACCATCCACACCAGGGCAAACCGCGCAGCCCGGCCAACCCGCGCCCGGACCGCCGTCCCGAACGCCGGCGCGGCCGCTGCGCCCCGGTGAGCTCGCGCCAAAAGGAACCGCGGTCCTTCGCGGGCAGGTGCTCGCCGCAGGCTCAGGCACGCCGATCCGGCGCGCGCAGGTTCGGGCGATGTCGATGGACGGGCGCGGCGGCGGCGTGACCGGCACCGATGCGGAAGGCCGATATGAGATCAAGGACCTGCCCGGCGGGCGCTACTCGATCAGCGCAACCAAGACCGGTTTCATCAGCAGCCAATACGGCCAGCGTCGTCCGGGCGAACCAGGCACGCCGATCGAGATTACTGACGGCATGGCCGCGGACAAGCTGAATTTCACGCTGGCGCGAGGAGGCGTGATCGCGGGCCGCATTCTCGACGACACCGGCGACCCGATGGCGGGCGTGCAGGTCGCGGCGATGCGCTACGGCTTCATGGCCGGTTCGCGCCGGCTGATCGGCGCCGGCAGCGAAGGCGGCAACGATCGCACCGACGACCAGGGCGGGTTCCGCCTGTATGGTCTGCCGCCTGGCGATTACTACGTCAGCGCGACGTATCGCAACATGATGATATTGGGCCCCGAGATCAACAACACGCAAGCCGATGGCTACGCACCGACGTACTTTCCGGGCACACCGAACCTCGCGGAAGCGCAGCGGGTGTCTCCGAAAGCGGGACAGGAAGTATCGGGCGTCATCTTCTCATTGATGGTCTCGCGCCTGGCGCGCATCAGCGGGCGGGCGTTGAACTCCCGCGGTGAGCCGGCGACGCGCGCGACGGTGATGCTGATGCCCGCCGAAACGATGTCTGGAATGTTCATGACGATGGGCAATGCCATGGTCGGCGCCGACGGGGCATTTCAGATTCCCAACGTGGCGGCAGGTCGCTACCTCCTTAATATTCGTCCGATGGGCATGCCCACCCCGACCGACGAGTTTGCGGCGCTGCCAGTCACGGTCGGTACCGAAGACATCGACAACGTGATCGTCTCGACCGCCGTCGGGGGCACGGCGCGCGGCGTGGTGATGAGCGATACCGGCGAGCCGTTGCCGGTCCGTCCGGAGCAAATCCAGTTGTTTGCCGGCTCAGTCGATCCGACGGTGATGTCGCCCAGCATGGGCGGCCCACCGCGTGTCAACGACGACTTCTCGTTCGAGCTGACGTCGCTGTTCGATCGCCGGATCATCCGCGGAGGGATGATGGGAGCCCCGGGCTGGTCACTCAAGGCCGTGCGCTTCGACGGTGAAGACATCACAGACGAGGGAATGGAATTCGTGCCGGGCCGGAACATCGAAGGCCTGCAGGTGGTGTTCACGCAGAAGATAACGGACCTGTCGGGACTCGTCACCGATGAGCGCGGCAAGCCGGTGCTCGACGCGTCGGTCGTGATCTTCCCGGCGAATCGGGATAAGTGGAGAGCGCAGTCACGCTACGTGCGGACGCTCCGTCCCGACACGCAGGGCCGCTACAACATCAAGTCGCTGCCGCCGGGCGAAGATTACCTGGTGATCGCCGTCCAGAACCTCGAGTCGGGCCAGGGCGGAGACCCCGAGTTCCTGGCGCGCGCCAAGGAAGAGGCGAAGCCATTCACGCTCAACGAGGGCGAAACCAAGTCCGTTGACGTCAAACTCTCAACCCTCGTTCCTTAGCACCAAGGTAAGCAGACGGGCGGTCAGTGCTCGTATGCTGTAGTTGTGAGGCTCCAACTACTCGCCATCGTGCTCGCCGGCGTGTGCGCGACCACCGCGTTCGCCCAGGTTGCTCCGCCGGGTGCGGGGCGCGGACAGGGCGTCGGTCCCGGACAGGGTCAACGGCCGGCGCGCGCCCAAGCCGCACGGCCCGAGCCGCCGCGTGGCACGGCGATCATGCGGGGTCAGATCGTGGCGGCCGATAGCGGCTCGCCGATTCGCCGCGCGCAGGTTCGCGTGATTTCGGCACAGGCACGCGACAGCCGCATTGCCACCACCGACGCGCAAGGACGATTCGAGATCAAGGAGCTGGTCGGCGGCCGTTACACGATGACGGCGAGCAAGGGCGGCTTCGTCTCGCTGCAATACGGCCAGCGCCGCCCCTCTGAATCGGGCACGCCGATCGAGCTGGCCGACAGTCAAACCCTCGACAAGCTGGTGATTGCCCTCCCGCGCGGCAGCGTGCTCGGCGGGCGCATCACCGACGAGTTCGGCGAGCCCGTCGCCAGCGCGACGGTGGTCGCATTCAGGTACGGCTATTCCGCGGGCGCGCGGCGGATCATGCCGGTGGGCAACGCCAGCTCGCGCGATACCACCGACGACCAGGGCCAGTACCGGCTGTTCGGCCTGCCGCCCGGCGAGTACTACGTCAGCGCCACGCTGCGGAGCACCGACGGTGAGGTCACCGATCCGATGGGCGGCGAACCCTCGGGATACGCCGGTACCTACTACCCCGGCACGTCGAACATGGCCGAGGCATCGCGGATCACCCTTGCCGTCTCGCAGGAAAACACCACCGTGTCGTTTGGATTGATCGCGACGCGACTGGTGCGTATCTCTGGACAGGTGATGAGCTCCGACGGCGCGCCGGCCGCCGGCGGGATGGTGATGCTGCTGCCGGCGAGTAGCGCCGGCGGGCGGGCGATGACGCAGGGCGTCAGCGGCGCCCGCACCGATCAGACCGGCGTCTTCCGTCTGTCGAACGTGCCGCCTGGCCGCTATCAGGCACAAGCGCGCACCGGCATGCGCGGCGAGGGCGAGCTCGCGAAGATGGATCTGGTGGTCGGCAACGAAGACGTCGCCGGCATCTTGATGATCACGGCACCGGGCGGGCGCGCCACCGGCACCGTCGTGAGCGATACCGGCGAGCCGTTCGACTTCCGCGCACAGCAGCTCCAGATTGCGGCCCGCATCACCAACGTTGACGCGATGTCGTTCGGCGGCGGCCCCGCGGCCGGCGGCAACGCCCGGGTCGGCACCGACTGGACGTTCGAGCTGGCCAACCTGACGGATGCGCGCTTGATCCGCACGAACGCGCCCCCGGGTTGGACGCTCAAGTCCGTATCCCTCAACGGACAAGACATTACCGACGTGCCGATGGAGTTCCCGCCGGGGCAGGCAGTCGCGGGCCTGCAGGTGATGCTCACGAAGAGAGTGAGCGCGCTGTCGGGCCTCGTGAGCGACGCCAAAGGCAATCCCGTGCTCGATGCCACCGTGGTGGTGTTCCCGGCAGATGAGACGCTGTGGACGTATCAATCGCGCTTCATCAAGGCGGCGCGTCCTGACCAGGACGGCAAGTATCAGATGCCGGCGCTCCCGGCCGGCAGCGACTACCTCGTGGTGGCGGTGCAGGGCCTCGAAGACGGCCAGGCCAGCGACCCGGATTTTCTCGCCACCATCAAAGAGCTGGGCGCGAAATTTTCACTCGGAGACGGCGAAACCAAGGCGGTGGACGTTAAACTGTCCGCGCGCCCATGAGGTAACAAGCATGCAATGCAAACACTGCGGCGAGGCTTTTCCGAAGAACCAGAAGTACGACATCTGGTCACTTCGTAAGGACCACGTCATGCCGGCTGACACCGAGGGCCTGACGCACAGCGTCCATCTGGAAGACGCCGGCGTGTTTTGTTCCCGGAAGTGCATCCGTGATTACTTGGCCGCCGATCGCTCAGGCATGTTCGCGCCCCGCCAGCCTTCGTGACCTCTTCGTGGCTTCTTCTAGAAATAGTCCGCGTGCCAATACACGACTTCCTCAGCAGCGAGCGGCGGGAGCGGCAGCATCCGGTCCTTCAGCGGGCGGATCATCAGGACTTCCTGCGTCGATGTCGACGCCGCGACGCGCAGTTGCGGCGGCACCAGCGCGTGCGGCCACCAGGCGCGGATCTCGGGTAGGCGCTCCCCTGGAGTGCGCGCGAGCATTACTTGCAGCATCGCGCCGAGGCGCGCGCCGGCTGGATCGCGATCGCCGGCCTCCTCGATGATCCATCGGCCGTCGATCGAGGTGCAGACCAAGTACGCCACCGCCTGATGGCCCTCTTCCACGACGAGAAACTCAGTGTCCCGCGTGGCGGCCGGCGAGAATCCTGACAACAGCCGTTTCCTGGAAATGCCGAACTTGACGAAGTCTTCACTGCGATCGAGCGCGAGCCTCGCGCCCTCGGCGCGCTTGGCGCTCATCTCGACGATGTTGTGGAGGTCGCGGTCGTCGCCGCTCCTGACCAGCATTGCCGGGGCGCCGCCGCGCTTCTGATCCACTTCGATCGTCCACTCGGCCAGCGGCACCGGCACGAAGTCGAGCCGCTCGTAGAAGGCCGGCGCGATTTCCGAGAACAGCATTGCAAACTCCTGCCCTTCGGCGACCGCCGCTTCGAGCATGCGTGTCAGCAGCTCGCGCCCCCCTCCCCGGCCGCGATAGGCGGGGGCAGTGAACACCGCGCCGATGCCGAGGCACCGGCGATTGCGGCCATCAAGGCGAAGGGAGAGGTCGTAGCGCTTGGCGCTCGACACGACGTGCGGGCCATCGACGAGGGCAACGCGGTCGAGGTGGGTCGAGCCCCACGGAGTCTTGAGCTGCGCGGCCCACGCTTTTCCGTAGTTGTCGCGCGACAGGCCGTCGTTCCACAGGGAAAAGGTGTCGTCGAGGACCTGTTGGAGGACGGCGCCGGTCGCCGGCACTACTTGAAATGGCATGGGTTAAACGATCGGGGCGGCAACCGGGTCGAACAGGACAGGTAAGAGGTTAACCCATGTGGACCCGCTCTATCGCCGTCGTTTCATTTGTGATGCTGCTGGCCGGCAGCGGACGGACCGCCGCCAAGGCGCCGGTCTCGGTCCCCGCCACCGATCAGTCCGTGGCGCATGCGCTCAACCGCCTCACTTTCGGCGCGCGGCCGGGTGACGTCGAGCGGGTGCGGGCCATCGGCCTGCAACGCTGGATCGACGAGCAGCTCGCGCCCGCACGCGTCGCCGATGCGGCACTGGCATCGCGGCTCGAACGGCTCGCGACGCTGAAGCTCGATTCGAAGACGATTCAGCAGGAATACTCCGGGCCGGCGATGGTCGAACGCCGGCAGCGCCAACTTGCCGGCAACCGGGAGCCAGGAGGCGCGAACCCGGAGATGGCGCCCGGCGGAGCCCGGCGCCCGGAGCCCGGAGCCCGACAGACGAGCGAAGTTCTTCGCAAAGACCGCCAGGTCATCTCCGACATCGAGGAGGCCAAGCTGCTGCGCGCCGTCTATAGCGAACGGCAGCTCGAAGAAGTGCTCGTCGATTTCTGGTTCAACCACTTCAACGTCTTCGCCGGCAAGGGCGCGACGCGCAACTATCTCACCGAGTACGAGCGAGAGGCGATCCGTTCGTACGTGCTCGGCAACTTCCGCGACCTCCTCGGCGCCACGGCAAAGAGTCCAGCGATGCTGTTCTACCTGGATAACTGGATGAGTACCGCTGACAGCCCATCTTCGGAGCCGCAGATGACGCGACAACGACGATCACCAGGGCCACAGATGACGCCGATAACACAGATCGAAAGGCCGCAGTCGCGAGCACGAGGACTAAACGAAAATTACGCACGAGAACTACTCGAACTTCACACCCTGGGCGTGGACGGTGGATACACGCAGGTCGATGTGATTCACGTCGCTAGATCGTTTACCGGGTGGACGATTCGTCCGCGTCAAGGCTCGGGCTTGATGTTCGTTTCCGCTCTGCACGATCGTGGCGCCAAGACTGTGCTGGGGCACACGATAAAAGCGGGCGGCGGCATCGAAGACGGCGAGCAGGTGCTTGACATCCTGGCGGCACATCCGTCGACCGCGCGTTACATCGCGCTCAAGCTGGCGACGCGCTTCGTCAGTGACGCACCTCCACAGGAGCTCGTGCAGCGTGCGGCCGCGCGATTCACAGCAACCAAGGGCGACCTTCGCGAAGTGGTGCGCACCATCGTCACATCACCGGAGTTCTTCGCGCCCGAGGCGTATCGGGCCAAGGTCAAGACACCGCTCGAGTTCGTGGCGAGCGCGCTCCGTTCGACCGGTGCCGAGGTTCGCAACGCGTTGCCCCTTGCGCGCGAGCTGCGCGAGATGGGCATGCCGCTCTACTTCTGCCAGCCGCCGACGGGCTACGACGACACGGCGTCGACGTGGGTGTCGGCGGGGGCGCTGGTGAGCCGGATGAATTTCGCGGTGGCGCTCGGCAAGAACGAAGTGCGTGGGGTGTCGTTGCCGCGCGCGAAAGACGATCTCGCGCTCGAAATCGGATCGCCGGAATTTCAGCGACGGTAGTTCCTCACAGAGGTTCCTTACCAGGGTTCCTCACGAGGGTTCCTCACGGCGGTTCTCTTTACGGAGGTTCGTATGACGTCGCGAAGAGTATTTCTGAAAAGCGGCGCGATGGCGATGGTCACGGTGGGGTTTGCGCCGTCGTTCCTGGCGCGCACGGCGGCGGCGGCGGGCACGCGCAAGAAGCTCTTCATCTCCGTGTTCCAGCGCGGGGCGGTGGACGGCCTCAACATGGTGGTGCCGTTCGGTGAGGCGGATTACTACCGCGCGCGGCCCAGCATCGCGATTGCACGGCCGGGCGGCAGTGACGGTGCGATCGATCTCAACGGCTTCTTCGGCCTGCACCCGCGCATGGCGTCGTTCAAGCCGTTGTGGGATCGCGGCGAGCTGGCGATCGTCCATGCGTGCGGCTCGCACGACACCACAAGGTCGCACTTCGACGCGCAGGACTACATGGAGTCGGCGACGCCCGGCGTGAAGAGTACGAAAGACGGCTGGCTCAATCGGTACCTGCAAGTGCGACACGAGCGCGCAGGCGAGTCTGAAGACCCGCCTCTACATGATTCTCCTCTACAGGCCGTGGCGCTCACGAAGACTATGCCGCGAGCGCTGCAAGGCGTTGCGCCGGCGCTGGCTGTCGGCAATACCGACGACTTCAATGTCAGCGACATGGGAGCGAAGGCGTCGTTCGAGGAAATCTACGCGGCGGCCAAAGACAAGACGCTGCATGGCACCGCCGGAGAGACCTTCGACGCGATGCGAACGTTGAACCAGAAAACGAAGGGCACGTATCGGCCCGCCAACGGCGCCGTGTATCCGCGCTCGCCGTTTGGACAGGCCCTGCAGGAGATCGCCCGGCTGGCCAAGGCGGACGTCGGCCTCGAGATCGCCTTTGCGGAAAGCACGCAGTGGGACCATCACGTCAACGAGGGTGCGGCCACCGGCCAGATCGCCAATCGGCTCGACGATTTCTCACGCGGCGTCGCCGCGCTCGCGCAGGATCTCGGCGAGCGCATGGCCGACACCGTGATCCTGACGATGTCGGAGTTTGGGAGGGCGGTGGCGGAAAACGGCAGCCGCGGCACCGACCATGGCCACGGCAACGCGATGTTCGTGATCGGCGGCGGGGTCAAGGGCCGTGAAGTCTACGGCAAGTGGCCAGGGCTCGCCCTCGATCAACGCTATGAAGGACGCGACCTCGCGGTCACCACCGATTTTCGCGACGTCTTCAGTGAGGTGGTCGTCAAACATCTCGGGGCGGATCGGAGCGTCGCCGCCCGTGTGTTCCCCGGCTACACCACGCCCAGATTCCCCGGGGTCATTGCCTAACAAGAGACCAGAAGACTCAAACAGGAGACCAGGAGATCCTGACCTCCTGATCTCCTGTGAGGATGTGAAATAATTCGCCCAGCAGGGGGTTTCTCACATGCGCTGGGTGTCAGTTCTGCAAGCCTCGGTCGTGGCCGGCGTGGCCGCAGCCGTAGTGGCGTTGGTCTCGGGCCAGGACGTCAGTAGTCAATCTCGCACGACGAATGTTCCGCGCCTGAATGGCAAGCCGGATCTGAACGGCCTCTGGCAGGCGGTCAACACCGCCAACTGGGACATTCAAGCGCACACGGCCAAAGCCGCGCTGGCGATGCGACCGGGGCCCATCGTCCCGGTCCCGGCCAAGGAAGTCCTCGCGCTGGGCGCCGTCGGTTCGGTCCCGAGCGGCGCCGGCGTCGTCGAGGGCGACGAGCTGCCGTACAAGCCCGAAGCGCTCAAAAAGAAGTTAGAGAACCAGGAGAACTGGCTGACGCGCGATCCGGAGATCAAGTGCTACCTCCCCGGCGTGCCGCGCGCCACCTACATGCCGTTCCCGTTTCAGATCATCCAGAGCAATGCCGCGGTCTTCATGGCCCACGAGTACGCCGGCGCGGTGCGTCACATCTACCTGAAGGACCCCGGCCCGCCCGCCATCGATAGCTGGATGGGCATTTCGCACGGACGATGGGAGGGCGACGTCTTCGTGGTCGAGACCTCGGGCTTCAACGATCAATCCTGGTTCGATCGCGCCGGCAATCATCACTCCGAGCAGATGAAGGTCACCGAGCGTTACACGATGACCGACGCCAATCACATCAACTACGAAGCCACCATCACCGACCCGGTGACGTTCACGCGGCCGTGGAAAATGAGCATGCCGCTCTATCGCCGGGTGGAGCGCAACGCGCAGCTCGGCCAGTTCAAGTGCGTCGAATTCGTGACCGAGTTAATGTACGGTCATCTGCGCAAGGAGCCGATCAAATGAGAATCGCCGGCCTTACACTGACCGCCGTCCTCCTGGGACTGGCTGTTGCGGGTGCCCAAGCGCCGCAAAAGCCCACTATTCAGCCGACTGGCAAGCCCACAGCCAAGCCGGCTAGCGTTCCGCGCATGGCGGATGGCCGTCCTGATCTGCAGGGCAACTGGACCAACGCGACGATCACGATGCTCGAGCGGCGTCCGAATACACCGCTGGTGATCACGGAAGAGGCGGCGCGGCTGGATGAGAACAACACGGCGGCGGCGCTCGAAGCGCGCGAGGCGCCGAGCGATCCGAATCGTGGCGCGCCACCAGTCGGCGGTGAAGTCCGCAAGAGCCCCAATGCTGAACCGACCTACCTCGAGCTCCTCTGGCGGGCCGGCGGCGGCGCGGTGGGCGGCTATAACTCGTTCTGGGTCGATCCCGGCGATCGCGTGCTGCGCATCGACGGCCAGCCGCGCAGCTCGATCATCATCGATCCGCCAACCGGCCGCATACCGGGGTACACGGAGGAGGCACGCGCGCGCATGGCGAAGGCCGCCGAGATCCGCAAGACGCAGGGCAGCGAGTTCGATCATCCCGAGCTGCGCCCGCTCGCCGAGCGGTGCATCACCTCGTTCGGCAGCAACGCCGGGCCGCCGATGCTGCCGAACTACTTCTACAACAACAGCTACAGCATCGTGCAGAGCAAGGACACGGTGACGATCCTCACCGAGATGGTCCACGATGCGCGGGTCGTGCGCATGGGCGGCACGCATCCGCCTTTCGGGCTCCGGAAATGGTTTGGCGACTCGATCGGCCGGTGGGAAGGCGACACGCTCGTGATCGAGACCACCAACTTCCACCCCAACCACGGCTTCCGCAACTCGTGGGAAAACCTCAAGGTGACCGAGCGGATCACGCGCAAAGACGCGAACACGCTGCTCTACCGGTTCACGGTCGAGGATCCGACGACGTTCACGGCGCCGTTCACGGGCGAGCTGGTGTTCAACGCGATGCCGCCGGGCGAGATGGTTTACGAATACGCGTGCCACGAAGCCAACTACGGGCTCGAAGGGGTGATGAGCGGCGCCCGCGCGCAGGAGCGCGAGGCCGCGAAGAAGAAGTCGCCGCAGTAACTCGGTTCCTTTGAGGGCTTGAGGGCTTGGGGGCTTGACGATCCATTCGCTTCGGACCCCCGCTGTCCTGATCGACAAGGCGCGCGCGATTCGCAATCTCGATCGGATGCAGGCGGCCGCCGACGCGCGCGGCGTCCGCCTGCGTCCGCACAGCAAGACGCACAAGAGCCCGGTCGTCGCCCGGTGGCAGATCGACCGCGGCGCCGTCGGCATCTGCTGCGCGAAGCTGGGCGAAGCGGAAGTCTTTGCCGACGCCAGCATCGCCGACATCCGGCTGCCCTATCCGATCAATCCCTCTAACGCCGATCGCGTGATCGCGCTTCTCGGGCGCACGCGGCTGTCGTTCATCGTCGATCATCCGGTCGTGGCGAAGCAGTGGTCCGACGCGATGACGCGGGCCGGCAAGAAGGTGGACGTGCTGGTCAAGGTTGACGTCGGCTTCCACCGCTGCGGCATCGACCCGTTCGCGCGCGACTCGGTCGAGATGGTCCGCGCGATAGCCGCCCTGCCTGGCCTCAACTTCCGCGGTTTGCTTTCGCACGCCGGGCACACGTATCACGCGCACTCAGAAGCCGAACTTCACGGCATGGCGGACAACGAGGCGGCGCGGCTTCGTGACCTCGTAGGCCGGTGCCGCGACGCCGGTGTGCCGGTCGAGGAAGTGAGCGCAGGCGCGACGCCGCCGGCGCGATTCTCGCTGCAGCAAGACGGCTTCACCGAGTTCCGGCCCGGCAATTACGTCTACTTCGATCGCACGCAGGTGGCGCTCGGCGCCGCCGCCCTCGACGACTGCGCCCTCACCGTGCTGGCGACGGTCGTCAGCAAGCCGGCGAAGGACCGTGTCATCTTCGATTCAGGAAGCAAGACCCTGACTAATGACGGGGCCCGCGGTTTCACACCGGCCCCGGGTTACGGGATAGTACTTCGGGGGTCGGGAGGGCAACTCACGTCGGGAGGGCAATCCTTGTCGGGAGGGCACTCCTTGTCGGGAAACGGGGTGCCCGTGCCCGACGACAATCTCTTGATCGAACGCTTATCCGAGGAACATGCGACTGTTCGCGCGCTCAATGGCACGACCGATCTGGAGCCCGGTGATCAAGTTCGAATCATTCCCAACCACTCGTGCGTGGTTTCGAATCTGGTAGATCAAGCCTGGCTATTGGAGGGAGACCGAATCGAACCTCTCGAGATTGCCGCACGGGGCCAAATTACCTAAGTCCATTGAGCACGGGTGGGGTTGCCGCGCGGAGGGTAACCTCCAGGCGTTCGCGCTCGTCTCGGCGGGTGGAGCTCGCCCCGTGTGGCCTCCGGTCGATTTGAACAGCAATCCTTGTCTCGCCTCGCTCGCACGCTCACACCTGGAGGTCACCCTCCGCGCGGCAGCTGCGGCGATTCGCTCGACGCCGCTCGCCGGCGCTCGGGTGCGGACGCGGGGACATGCCTGCCGGCGTGAGCGTCCGATGAGCCGAGACAAGTGGCACGCGACAAATCGAACGGAGCCTGCGCTGGCGAGTTGCGGGTTCAGATGTCCATAGCGTGGGCGGCCAATGCGGCGAGTGAGACTTGTCCGGCAAAGGAGGGCGAACGCCGGGAGGCATGTCCTCGCGTCGGCGCCCTCAGCCGCTCGACGGACATCGAGCCCCGCGATCGCGTGCGGATCGTTCCCAACCATTCGTGCGTCGTGTCGAATCCCGTCGATCAGGCGTGGCTTCTGAACGGCGCGAGACCCGAACCACTTGAGATCACTGCAAGGGGTCTAATCTCATGGCCTGACAGAAAACCCTCCGGCTAACAGGCTGAAATCGGGACCAATGCACTCAGCTGGCGGATGTTGTTTTTTGCTGTCTTCAGGCTGGGTGAGTGATCTACTGCTCAGAGCTTATGCGTTGGCTCAAACTGCTGATGGTTGCGTGACGTTGCCTTTGGTTGTGGGAACAGATTGGCAGCACTTCGGCGACCTACCCAGCATCTCCAAGTTTCTTGAGTAACTCGATTACGTGGAGCTGCGCTAATTGCCTTTCCGCCCCATTTCACAACAATATCTCCTGCTTGGTCGAGTGACTTGATGCGCTCTTTAAGCTTTGACCTCTCACCAGCATCAACCTTGGTAATCTCTGTTCCGTCCGGACGCGAAGGATGACGAGTCCCAACCGTCACGTCACAGGTCACGTCACAATCCGACAACCTAGTCTAGACACGACCTAGTCGAACTTGTAGGGATTTGGCTCCTCCGGCTGGACTCGAACCCGCCTCTGCTGAAGGCTAAGGCGGGCCGGGCCAGCAACCAACCGCTTAACGCCGGATGCGCTGTGTCTGGGCCTGATTCGTGAAACGGGGACGCAGCGATCCGGGACCGCGAGGCTCCCCGAGCCCAGCTACCGCTTGTCACGCGACCCTGGCGTGGTCGCGGGCGCGCGGCGAGGTGCCTCGCGGCGTGAGCGTTCGAGCGAGGCGAGGACAAGCAACCCGTCGTCAAATCGACCGGAGGCCACATGCGGCGAGTTGCGGTTTTGGCGCCCATAGCCCAAGCGCTTGATGTGCCGAGGGAGATTTGACCGCCGAGACGAGAGCGAACGCCGGGAGGCGCCTCTCCGCGCGACCGCCACCGGCGCTTCGCGAGAGCCATTGATAACAAGTGCCTTCCCGACAAGCATTGCCCTCCCCGACCCGCCGTCGCGCTTGCGCGCTATGGCGGGCAAGCAAGAGTGCCTCCCGACAAGGAGTGCCGGCCCGTTAGCGGCAAGAAGTGTAGAATGCGTGCATGGCACCGAAGACCGACGGCGGCGAAGCGATCGGCATGGTCGAAACCCGCGGGTTCGTGGGTCTAATCGAGGCCGCCGATGCGATGGTGAAGACCGCCAACGTAGTGTTTGTCGGCTGGCAAAAGGTCGACGCCGGCCTGGTCACCGCCATCGTCCGTGGCGATGTCGGCTCGGTGAAGGCCGCCACAGATGCCGGCGCCGCGGCCGCCCGCCGCGTCGGCGAGCTCGTCGGCGTGCACGTTATTCCCCGCCCCGCGGACGATCTCGAGAAGATCTTCCCGATGCTGAAGGCGAAGATCTAGGAGGACAAACCTAAAGGTTTGTCCCCACGCGCCCTTCAGTTATACGCTTCCACCCATGAAACGGGTAGGCGCCTTTACCGTCCTTTCCTTCGCCATCTCCTTTCTGGTCCTGGGTGTTGCGCCCGCACAGGTGCAGCAGCCAGGGAGCGCCGCCGACCGGTTCGAGGTCAGCGACGTGATGATCCCGACGCGCGATGGCACCCGGCTGCACACCAAGGTATTCGTGCCCCGCCTTCGCCAAGGCTCCGGCGCGGCAGGCTCAGGCAGCGAGCTGCTGCCGATTATCTTCAAGCGCACGCCGTACGGCATCGAAGGGTCGGCCGGGAATTTCAACGCCTACTTCAAGGCACTCGAAGCCGACGGCTACATCTTCGTGTTCCAGGATATTCGCGGCAAGTTCGGTTCCGAGGGCCAGTTCATGATGCAGCGCCCAGCCCGGACGCCTCCGCCCAAGGGCTTCGGCGGTCCAAGCGGCGCTGTCAACACAGGGGCCATCGACGAAGGGACCGACACCTACGATTCGATCGACTGGCTGCTGAAAAACATCCGCAACAACAACGGCCGCGTCGGCATGCTCGGCGTGTCGTACGACGGCTGGACCACGATCATGGGCGCGATCGAGCCGCATCCGGCGCTCAAGGCGATCTCGCCGCAGGCCTCCCCCGCCGACATGTGGATGGGCGACGACTTCCACCATAACGGCGCGTTCCGCCTCAGCTACGGCTTCGAGTACGCCGCGATGATGGAGAGCGGCAAGGACGTCCAGCAGTTCAAGTTCGATCGCTACGACACGTTCGACTGGTACTTGAATCTCGGTTCGCTGGCCAACGTGAACTCCAAGTATCTGCACGGCAAGATCCCGACCTGGAACGATTACGTCGCACACCCGGACTACGACGAGTTCTGGAAGCGCCAGACGATGATCCCCCACTTGACGAGCGTCAAGGTGCCAACGCTGAACGTGGCGGGATGGTGGGACCAGGAGGATTTCTACGGGCCCGTGCGCATCTACGACGCCTTGGAACGCTTCGACACCAAGGGCATGAACTACCTGGTGGTCGGTCCGTGGCGCCACGGTGGCTGGTCGGGCGGCGCCGGCAACGCGCTCGGCGCGATCCCGTTCGGCAGCAACACCGCCGAGTACTTTCGCGAGCAAGTGCAGGCGCCGTTCTTCGCGTACTTCCTGAAGGACAAGGGCACGGGCAACTTCGCGCAGGCGCTTACGTTCGAGGCGGGCACGAACGAATGGCGCCGGTGGAATCAATGGCCGCCGACCGCACGGACCGAAACCCGGGGCCTGTATCTTGGACCCGGTGAGACTCTCGTGATCGACAAACCTAAAGGCTTGTCGCCACAGGGTGGGGCCGAACCTTCAGGTTCGGCCTTCGACGAGTTCGTATCGGATCCGGCGCATCCGGTGCCGTATCGTCACCGTCCCATCCAGCCGACCTACTTCCCCGGCGGCTCGAAGTGGTCGACGTGGCTGGTGGAAGATCAGCGCTTCGTTGACGACCGCGCCGACGTGCTCAGCTGGGAAACCCCGCCACTGGATGCCGACGTCACCATCGCGGGCGAGGTCATGGCCCACCTGTTTGCGTCAACGACCGGCAGCGATGCCGATTGGATCGTGAAACTGATCGACGTCTATCCCGAAGATCACCCGTCGAACTGGGAGCTCGCCGGGTTCCAGCTGATGGTGTCGAACGAGGTGTTCCGCGGTCGCTACCGCACCAGCTTCGAGAAGCCCGCCGCGATCGAGCCGAACGCCGTGCTCGAGTACACGTGGAGCCTGCACACGCAGAACTACACCTTCAAGAAGGGCCACCGCATCATGGTGCAGGTGCAGAGCACGTGGTTCCCGATCATCGACCGCAACCCGCAGACGTTCGTGCCGAATATTTTTCAGGCGAAGGAAAGCGACTTCAAGGCCGCGACGCACCGGATTTACCGGACGCCGCAGTACCCTTCGCGCGTCGACGTGCCGGTCGTTCGCGCGCGATGAGCTGGCGCAGCTTGATGTCTTCGCCCAGCATCAACAGCGGCTGCGCGGCATCGTCCAGCAGGTTGAAGAGCTCGCCGCTTTCGGCGCGGGCGTAAATGTTCTCGCCGTCGATGAAGAGCGTGATCGAGCCGCCGCCCTCGATGGCGTCGTAGAGACGCGTCTTGAATCGCGTCTTGAGGACGTGCAGCAGCTTTCGAATCCGCGAGACGGTGAATCCCTTGCGCCGCAGGTCGGCCAGCACCATCAGCTCGAGCAGCTCGATCGGCGAATAGCGCCGCTCGGTGAAGCCGCCGGCCTCGGTCTTGTGCGATGCGACGGTCGCCGGAAAGAATTTCTTCTGCGCCCACCACTGCAGCTGCCGCGCCGTCAGCCCCGTGAGCTGCGCCACTTCCCGCGAGCTGTACAGCTTTTTCAGTTTCATGACGGGAGGACACCTCTTGTCGGGAGGGTAATTCCTGTCGGGAGGAAACCTCTTGTCGGGAGGAAACCTCTTGTCGGCAAAATGCGCACCTGCACCCTCGACAAGAAATAACTTCCCGTCACGGATTGCCGTCCCGTCAAGGATTGCGTTCCCGACAAGAGTTGTCCTCCCGTCATGATCGGTTTACCCGTCGCCGAATTCTTCGAGGTGCGGAAGGCTGTCGGCCACCATATCAGCCATCGCCGCGCCGTCGATGTCTTTCTCGGTGATGCCGCCTTCGGAGTGCGTCGAGTAGACGAGGACGACCTTCTTGTAATGGATCTCGATGTCGGGGTGATGGTCGGCGTCTTCGGCGCCGGGCACCAGCGCGCTCACGAACAGCACGGCTTCGGGAAAATCCTGGAAGACGAATTCCTTGCGGATGGTGTCGCCGCTCAGCGTCCAGCCGTCGAGGCTTTTCAGCTTCTCGGTCACGTCAGCGCGTTTCAGTACGGCCATGGCGGTTGCTGCTCCCGAATTAGATTCAATCTCAGCCGATGATACGCCGCTTCGACGGTCTGCCGCGCCTAGAGGTGGCCATGCCGGGTTGGCGACAGATCGCGGAGCGCCGGGTCGGCGCCGCGATCGAACACGAGGTCTGTGACGAGCTGGGCGGTCAGCGGCGCGAGCATCACGCCGTTCCTGTAGTGGGCGGTCGCGTAGATGAGGCCGGGCACGGCCATCGACGGTCCGAGTATCGGCAGGTCGTCGGGGCCGCGCGGCCGAAGGCCGGTGCGCACTTCCATCATCGGCGCATCAGCCAGCGAGGGGACCAGCCCGGCTGCGGCGTTTCGCAGCTTGGTCACGCCCTCTTCGGTGTAGTTCTCGTCGAATCCGACATCTTCAACCGTGGATCCGACCAGCACCGATCCGTCGGGCCACGGCACTAAATACCCATCGGGTCCCCACACCACGTGGTGGATCGCACCCGCCGTCGTCTTCAACTGAATCAGCTGGCCGCGAACTGGTTTCACCGGGATGGGGTCCGCGCCTTCGACCGTGATCTGCGACGACCAGCTGCCCGCGCACAGCACCACGCGGTCGGCGTCCCAGCTCGACGACATGGTGTCGACGCCGACCCTGCCGGCCGGAATGTGATGAATCCGGATGGCGCCGGTTTCGACCTTGAACCGGGCACCCAGGCGCTCGGCGGCCGCGGCGGATGCGAGCGTGAGGGACGTGACGCCGACAAATCCATGCGGCGTGATCAAGAGCGCGCCCTTTGCGTCAGCGTTCACGAGCGGCTCGTGATCCCCGAAGGCCTGCGGCGGCACCCACCGGGCTTCGACGCCTTCTTTCCAGAGCGCCGCCGACAGCGCGCTCAGGCGATCGACGTCGGCATCACTGAATGCCAGCTCGAAGGTGCCGTTACGTTGATAGATGACGTCCTGGCCGCTGTCGCGCCGCGCGCGATCGATGAAGGCATCGAAGAGGCCGAGGCTGCGGCCGCCGAACGTTCGAAGCGCCGACAGACCGTGGCCTTCGATGTAGGGCGCGAGAATGCCGGCCGAGGCCCGCGTCGCGCCCTGTCCGGGCCGGCGCGCATCGATGACCTGAACGCGCGCCCCTGCCGCCGCAAGCTCGTGGGCGACGGTGCATCCGATGATGCCGGCGCCGACGACGATGACTGCCGGGGTACTCACTCTTACAGAATATGACGGGAGGGCACTTCTTGCCTGCCCGCCGAAGCGCAAGCGCGAAGGCGGGACGGGATCGAACCTCTTGACGGGAGGGTGATACCTGACGGGATCTCGCTAAGCAAGATCCCGCCAAGTAGTTCGATCCCGTCAGGCAGTGCGATCCCGTCAGGTAGTGCTATCCCGTCAGGTGCCGACGCTTGTTACTGCCGTGCTATCATCCCGCCCTCTTCGACATGCGAGTGATCGAAACGAAGGCGGCTGTCCTGATAGGCCGCGTGTGCTCTGTTCCGGTCTACTCCATAGACTGTTAGCCGGACTTGGCAGATCGACGAAACCCTGCGATCATCAGGCGGTGGAGTCGAATTGAATGCCAAAGATTGTCGGCATTCCAGGGCCGTATTGGTTCTTCTTCTACAGTTTCGACTGCAACGAACCAATACACGTCCATGTTCGGCGAGATCGACAACAATGCAAGTTCTGGTTGACGCCGATCGCGCTGGCATGGAATCAGGGCTTCAGCGCGCGTGAACTCAACGAGATCCGCCATCTGATTACTGAGAACGAATCCTCTATCATTGGGGCTTGGCATGAACACTGCGGTCAGCGTTGAAAGTCGCATTGGGCACATCGTCGTAACCGACGAGACGATCACCGCGCATCTTGTCGACGGTCGCGTCATTAGCGTGCCCCTCGCGTGGTCGTGGCGGCTCTCAGACGCGACACCGGCTCAGCGCGCGAACTGGCAGCTCATCGGAGATGGCCACGGCGTGCATTGGCCCGATGTCGACGAAGATCTTAGTGCGGACGGTCTGCTCAATGGTGTTCCGGCTCGCCGTCCTCGACGGAGTGCCGCTCAGCACTCGCTGGCTAACCAGGCGCTGCAGCCGACGAGCCGCGCTCGACCGAAATCCAAGCCGAAGAAGCGATCACGCGCGGCTCGCGGCTGAGCGCCGCAAGCACTTTCGCGTCGCTGTGAGTAAGACCTACCGCACTCAAGCGGACTCTCTATCTGCTACCCGGTCCAGCCGATTCGATCAGGATGACTTTCGATCGTTCCTTCTTTCGTGGCGGAAGCTAACGCTTCAGCAACGTAATCCTCGTCTACAAGCAGGCCCTGCGGATTGCAGGGAGTATTCGCTTGCGCCAATTGTGCGAGAATCCGCCAAATTCCGAATCGTTCGGCGGCACCAGGCAAGCGCGCTCGCTGAGAGGTAGAATTTAGCCATGAAAGTCGCAACTGGAAGAGTCGTAGGGGGTAAAGTCGTTCTTGAGGGCGAACCTTTGCCCGAAGGGTCGGTGGTCACTGTTGTCGCGAGAGAAGATGACGAGACCTTCGATGTTTCCCCTGAGGAGGAGCGCGCGCTCCTTGAGGCGATCGCCCAGGCCGACCGGGGTCAGGTCGTCTCTTGGGAACAATTGCGGGAGCAGTTGCGCCGCTCCGCGTGAACACACCGCTGCGAATCGAGATCACGGACGACGCTCGGATGCAGATTGGGGCTGCAGTGGCGTGGTGGGCCGAGAACAGGCCCACTGCCCCCGGAGCGGTTCTTGAAGATCTTGACCGCATCCTTGGTCTGCTTTGCGTGCAACCCGCCATGGGCACACGAGCGCGCCGAGCCATCTTGTCAGGAGTGCGGCGGGTCACACTTTCTCGAATTCGGTACTACGTGTACTACCGAGTAGTCGACGACGCCCTTCAACGAAGTCGATCTGCGGCGTATGCTCGAATACGCGGGCGGTCAGCGGCCCGACATTCTTGAAGGACGATTCGTAATCGATACCCAACACGGAGGGCGGCCTTGGGAAGTGATCGTCGAGCCGGACGACATGCGTCAACTCCTCGTGGTCATTACCGCGTATCCTGTCGATGAGGCGTCATAAAAGAACCCTACCTTGAAGTCACGTTTCGGCATGGCCGACCGATCGCGGCGTACTACTATCTCCCACGGGAGGCGCATCAGAAGAGCGCGCGGACCCGGCGGGTCGAGCCTGGGTTGGTTATCGATTTCACGACCGAAGGCCAAGCCATCGGGATTGAGATGACCACGCCGACGATGGTCACGCTCGCGGCGCTGAATGCCGTTCTTCGGGAACTCGGGCACCAGCCGGCCAGTCAAGCAGATCTCGCTCCCGTTCTCGCGGCGTGAGTGCCGCGGCGGCTGGCCCGGACGTCAGATAGTGCCTTCCCGTCAAGAATCACCTTCCCGTCAAGGAGTGCGATCCCGTCAAGAAGTGCTTTCCCTTCAGGTATTGCTTTCCCGCCTGCCCTGAGCGAGCGGAGCGAGTCGAAGGGTCAGAATCCGAGAGAGGCGCCGATCTCTATGCGGCGCGGAGCGCCCGCCGACGTCGCGGCGCCGAAGTACCGCGACAACTGGTTGCCGACGAAGGCGTTGTAGTTGACCTTGTTGAACAGGTTCTGAAAGTTCACGTAGAGGTCCAGGCGATAGCGCTGGTTGCCGCCGCCTTCCATCACCACCATCTGCGGACCGTCGCCGCCGCCACCGCCAGGGCCGCCGGGACCACGCTGAGCGGCCGCACCGCCGGGGGGCGGCGGAGGTGGCGGAGGCATTCCCGGCATGCCGGGGGCGCCGGCGCGCAAACCGCCGAGGCCGATCGACTTGTTCAGCCGCAGGCCCGAGTTCCACTGCGCCGCGCCACGCGCGCTGTTGCGCTCGACGCCGGCGGGACGATCGTTGAACACCGTGTCGCCGTTGGCGTCGAAGCCGGTCGTGATGTTGTAAGGCAGCGCCGATGAGCCCTGCACGTTGAGGCCGGCCCGAATGCCGCGGCCGAGCGGCGCATTGAAGTTGAAGAAGATCCGGTGCCGCACATCCTGCGCCGACGGACCCCAATCCTGATTGGGGTTGTTGCTGTCGGACGGCAGCGCCGTCGGGCCATCGGCATAGTTGCGGGTGCCGCCGAATTGGTACATCACCATCCCGAGAATGCGCCTGGGAATGTAACGCGCGTTGAGCGCAACGGCCACGCGATCCGACGCGCGCTTGCCGCTCGACTGAACCTCGGTGATGTTGCCGACGAGCAGATTCGGACGCACGCCGTCGAGGTGCGCGGGCGCGTTGACGTTGATCGAGCGCAGCATGTTCGAGCCACGAGTCCACATGTAGTCGGCTCGGAAGTCGGCCCACGGCGCCAGCGGACGCTCGAGGCCGAACGAGGCCTGCTGGATGATCGGCTGGCCGAGCGACGCCGACCGGATCACGCTCGCCGGCAGCCGTGTGCCGCCGCCCTCGGCGACCGGGAAGCCGGGGTTCTGAATCACCTGGTCGACCTGGTGGTTGCCGTCGACGCGAATCGTCTGCTCGTAGAGGTTCGATTCGTACCAGTCGTAGAAAATCCCGTAGCCGCCGCGCATCGTCGTCTTCTTGGTGGCGTTCCACGTGAACGCGGCGCGCGGCGCGAGGTTCCACTTCGAGTCGACGTGCGTCTGAATCTCCTGGCGAAGCCCGAAACTGAGCTGCAGCGTGCGCGAGGGACGGAAGTCGTCCTGAAGGAACCAGCCAGCCTTGGTCTGCGAGTAATTGACCAGCGGATCGCCGACACGAATCGTGTAGGTGGCGGGCGTGCCGGGATACGCGTCGAGGCTCGTGAACGTATAGGTGCCGTTCGCATTCGAGCGCTGCGTGCTGTTCCACCAGCCCGACTCGAGCAGCACGCCGGCGCGGAATGAGTGCTTCCTGCCCAGAGTGAAGTCGAAGTTCTGCGCGATCTGGATTTCGCGCGCGTTGCGATCGCCCGACTGGCCGGCACCGCCGGCGGTGAAGGCGTCGTTCACGCGGATGGTCGGCAGGATCGATCCCGGCCTGGTCGCGTTGGTCGTGTCGTTGAACTCGAACAACAACTCGCTGAACACCTTCTTGCCGATCACGCGCGTGTTGCGGAGCCGGAACGTGTCGGTGCTGTTGTCGGTGGCGTAAGCACGCTCGGGCAAGTCGAAGTCGCCGACGCCGATGTTGCTGCGCTCGTTCTGCCGCCGCGCGTACTCCATGCGCAGCTGGCTGCTGCCGCCGAGCAGGTGCTCGACCCGAGCGCTGAAATTCATCGCATCGGTCGGCGCCACGGCCAAGGCGTTGACCTGGCCCGCCGGCGCGTCGGCGACGATAGTGCGGGAGTCGTAGGCGCTGTTGCCGTCGAAGGTCAGCGACAGTCCGGTCTTGCCCTTGGCGATCGGGCCCTGGAAGTTCACCATGTAGCGGCGCATCTGCTCGGGGCCCTTCTCGTTGGCGAAGGCCTGCTTCGAGTTGAGCGATTCGTCGCGGAAGCCGAAATTGGTGTTGCCGCGCCAGCCGCCCATGCCGGGCTTGGTGATCACTTCCACGCGGATCATGCCGGCTTCGTGATACTCCGCCGAGAACGAGTTGGTGTGGAAGCGGATCTGCTGGATCTGATCCTTCGGCGGCAAGCGGCCGCCGCGGAAGCCGTCGACGAAGATCTGCGCGCCGGGTCCGGCTATGCGCGCAAGCTCCTCCGCCATCTCGTCGGGATCGTCCGGCAGCGCGTCGATCTCGTCTTGCGTCAAGGTCTGGGTGAAACCGTTGTCGCGCCGATCGGCGGCGCTCTGATCCTCGACGATCACCGTCTGCTCGATGGTGGCAAGGGCCAGCCGCAGCGTCGTCTGGTTGCGTCCCTGGCGAACGTTGTACGGCGTCGTGAGGGTACGGAAGCTCTCGGCGCTCGCCTTCACCTGATAGGAGCCGGGGTTGAGTGCGGTGAACTCGGCCACACCCCGCTCGTCGACCGGCATGGTCTGCTCGACACCCTTCGAGTCGACCAACGTGACCTGCGCGATGATGAGCGCCGCCTCGGTCTGGTCGAGCACGGTGACGCGCAGGGTCGAACCCGCGCCGGTGCCCTGGACCACCTGCGCCGCCGCGGTCGACGTGACCGCGGCCACCAGCGCCAGTGCTATTACGAGTGTTCTGAGTGCTGACATATCCGTAACTTTCAACTGAAACTTAAAACTGAAACTTCAAACTTTCAACTTTCAACTTTCAACTTGAGAGCTCACTTCTTCTCCCAAGTGTCGGCTTTGATGGTCGGATTGACCTTGTACTTCTCGACCGTCCACTCTTCGTTCGGCTCGCCGTCGAGCGAGATGTCGATCTTGTGCGGCAGCATCACGCCGTCGACCTTCTTGTAATCGCCGAGATGCATCGCGTAGGTTCCCATCTGCGGCGGGGTGCGGCGCATCTCTTCGAGGCGCTTCTCTCGTTCCTCCGCCGTCATCGGCGGCGGCCCCCCAGGACCACCAGGACCACGCACGGCGCCGCCCTGCATCATGATCATCGGCTTCGGATCCTGGTACTGCACCATCACCGGCAGGTGCGTGGCCTGATCGATGAAGAGGCGCAGCGTGCGGCCGGTGTCTTCCTTGGCTTCGAGAATGTCGGCCTTGCCATCGGGAGACTCGGCGACGCCGGCGTCGACCCACGTCTGCGGTCCTTCGACGACGAGCGCGGCCATCAAGCGCTGGAGCTGCACGCGCATGCGACGGACCCGCACTTCATTCAGTTGCTCGGGCGTTGGCCCGGGGCCGCCTCCGGGCGGGGGCGCATCGCCGGGCCCGCGCATCACGATCTGCATGCCGCCGCCCATGCCGCCGCGATTGGCGGTGTCGTCCCATGCGGTGTGGCCGGCGAGCACCGAGGTGCGCTCGATCATCGGCCCGCCGACCATGCCACCCATCGCCATCTCTTCGACTCGGCGCATCTTGTCGGGGCGCACGATCGTGAGGGTCGACGTGCCTTCCATGTCGCGCCCACCCATCGATCGGCGGAACGGCCCTTCGGCGGTGAGACCCTTGAGGGCCGCGACCTTTTCTTCTCCGCCGAGCGCCTTGCGCGCGGCAGCGATGACGCCGGCCACGCGATCCTGCGCCTGCAGCGGCGACATCGAGATGCGATCGACTTGAACGGTTGACGCCAACATGACGGCGGCGGCGGTTATCAGTAGTGCGCGCATTCTCTGCTCCTTGATTAGCTGTAAGCCTTTGGCTGTCAGCTCGTGCTTCGTGATCCCGACAAGAAGTGCGCTCCCGACAAGGAGAACTCTCCCGACCCGCCTTCGCGCCCTCGCTTCGGCGGGCAAGCTACCTTGCCCTCCCGGCGGGTCACTTACTGGTCTCTTTGCATATTACGGTGGTGGCCTCTCATCAGACGTTAAGGCTGAGCAAAGAGGTTGTTAAGGATGTTAAATCGTTGATTTTGCAGGATTTATCGCAATTTCTGCGTGTTAGACTTTCGTTCATGAACTGGGGAATGGACAAACCTCCCGCCTTCGCGCCGAGCGCTTCCGCCTTCGCTCGGGCTACGGCGGACAAGTCGGTGGGCAAGAAAGGTTTGTCCCCACGCACCGGTTTGTCCCCACGCACCGGCTTCTCCCCACGGCGTGTGTCGGCGGTCACGGTGCTCGCCGGCCTCGTGCTGTTGCTCGTGCCGGCGCTCGCCTACATGCAATACCAGTGGCTCGGCCAGTTGAGCGAGGCCGAACGCGAGCGGATGCAGCGAACACTGCGCACCGCCGCTGCGCAATTCGCGGTGGAGTTCGACACCGAGTTGTCGCGGGCGCTCGTCAGCCTGCAGGTCGACGGCCAGACGATCCGCGATGAGAACTGGGCCAGCTACGCGCAGAAGTACTCGGCGTGGACGGCCGGCGCCAGCGAGCCGCGGCTGGTCCGCGACGTGCTGCTCGTCGACACACTGCCAGGAACCGAGTTGCCGACGTTTGAAGCGGCGGGATCGGTTCCCGTCGAGCGCCTCCGGATCCGCCGATGGAACAACCAGGCGATTGCGTTCGACGCTGCGGAGTGGACGCCCGACCTCGCGAAGGTCCGCGAATCGCTGGCCTCGCATTTCATCGGATTTCAAGTCCGCACCAGCGCCCCCTCCGGTCCGGCGGGCGGGGACCGGGGCCGCCGCGAAGGCACGATCGCGCTCTCGCTCGGCGACGACGACACGTTGATCGCGCCGGTCACGCTGGTCGAGCTGCCCGAAGGGCGCCGGGGCTCGCCGAAGATCACCATTCTTGGTTTTACTCTCGTGAGGCTCGATCCAGTGGTGATGCGCGACACGCTGCTCGCGTCGCTCACCGCGCGGCACTTTCATGGTGACGACGAGCAGGTCGATTACCGCGTGGCCGTGGTCGATCGCAACGATCCGGCGAGGGTGGTGTGGGAATCGGAGCCGGGCATCGCGACGTCGATTGTGTCCAGCCCCGACGTCACGCAGCACTTCATGGCGCCGCGGCCGGATCAAATGTTCATCTTCGCGCGGGGTTCCGGACCACGAGAGCGCGGTCCCGTAACAGGAGTGCCTCCGCTACCACCGCCACCCCCTGTCCCGGGCGAGCGCGCACGAGCTGAGGTTCCTCGACAGAACAATGTTGTGGTCTCGGTCATCGAGCGCGAAGACCGAAACGGCGGCCGCATGATCACCCGGAGCGGTCCGATGACGCCTTTCGATGGCCGATGGGCGCTCGTCGCCCAGCATCGAGCGGGGTCGCTCGAGGCCGCGGTTGCGGCGGTGCGCAAGCGCAACCTGATTCTGAGCTCGGGCATCCTGCTGCTGCTCACGATGGCGGTCGGCCTGATCATCGTGTCGTCGCGTCGCGCGCAAGAGCTCGCGCGGCAGCAAATGGAGTTTGTCGCGGCGGTGTCGCACGAGCTGCGCACGCCCGTGTCGGTGATTGGCGCCGCCGCCGGCAACCTCGCCGACGGCGTGGTCGGCGATCCACAGCGCGTCCGCAAGTACGGCGAAACCATTCAAACCGAAGCGCGCCGGCTGGCCGAAACCGTCGAGCGTGTGCTGCAACTGGCGGGCATCGCGGCCGGGCGCGCCGCTGCCGCGCCGGTGCGGGTCGATCCCGCGGATCTCGTCAACGATTCGATCGCCAACTGCCGCGTCGAGATCGAGGCGGCCGGCGTCAAGGTCGAAAGCCTCGTCGGCGACGATTTGCCCTTCGTGCAAGGCGATGCCACCGCGCTTCGTTCGGCGTTACAGAATCTGATCAGCAATGCCGTCAAGTACGGTGGTGACGCGCACTGGGTTCGCGTCACGGCGCGCGGATCGGGGACCGGGGATCAGGGATCAGCGCACAACAACGTCATCTTCACCGTGGAAGATCGCGGGCTCGGCATCGACGCCGACGATCGCCGCCACATCTTCGAGCCGTTCTACCGCGGGCGCGAAGCGGTCAGCCGGCAGATCAAGGGCAGCGGCCTGGGGTTGAACCTGGTGCAGCGCATCGCGGAAGCGCACGGCGGCCGCGTTACCGTTACGAGCGAACCCGGCGAGGGCAGCACCTTCACGATCACGCTGCCGGGCGTGCCCGATCCGCCGGTGGTCGAAACCGGCGCGGCGCTCAGCCTTGCCAGATAAACGACTGCTGCTGGTCGAAGACGAGCCAGGCCTGCAGCTGGCGCTCTTCGATCGCCTGACGGCCGAAGGCTACACGGTGGAAACCGCCGGCGACGGCAACCTCGCGGTCACGCGCGCCACCGGTGAGCCCTTCGACGTGATCGTGCTCGACGTGATGTTGCCGGGGCGCGACGGATTCGACGTGGCGAAGACGATCCGCCAGCAGGGGGTCCAGACACCGATCCTCATGCTCACCGCCCGCAGCCAGGTTGTCGATCGCGTCGTCGGCCTGAAATTGGGCGCGGACGATTACCTTACCAAGCCGTTTGAAACGATCGAGCTGCTGGCGCGCATCGAGGCGCTTCTGCGTCGCGCGCCGTCCAGCGCATCGGGCGTGTCCCTGGAGCGCTACCAGTTCGGCGACATCACAGTCGATGTGCGCAAGGCTGAAGTGAAACTCAAGGGCGTAGCGCTGGACCTGTCGGCGAAGGAATTCCAGTTGCTGAAGTACTTCATCGAGCACCGCGGCGCCACGGTGTCTCGCGATGAGCTGCTGCAGGAAGTGTGGGGTTACAGTTCGATGCCGTCGACGCGCACGGTTGACGTGCACGTGGCCTGGCTGCGCCAGAAGCTCGAGCCCAATCCGCGCGTGCCGCAGTTCATCCTCACCGTGCACGGCCTCGGCTACAAGTTCGCGGGATAAGGGCGCGCGACTTCGTCGCGCGTAGGCTCGGCGCTGCGCGCCGTCGTAGGAGTCGGGCCTTCGGCCCTCCTGGGACTCGCTTCGCTCGTGGGATACAATCCGGGGCACTTTGGCGAAAGCGAAGGCTCCGAAGGCTCGGAAGGTTTTGAAGGTTTCGAAGACCGCCACGCCATACCTCCATCCGGATCAGCAGGCAGCCATGCGTCCCGACGTCGGGACGCAGGCAAACTTCCGTAAGAAGAAGGCCCCGACTACAAAGAAGCCAAAGCATCGGGCGGATGGGCCTTTAATCAGATCGAGCTTCCCGATAAAACGCGGCGGCCGCTGACAACAGAAGAGAGACAGGGTGACGTGCCGCTCCCGGACAACGCGCGACTCTACACGCTCGACAATCTAACTTCCCAGGGTTCAACACCTTCCGGGACGGTTAATTTCGAATTCAATGGCAGATCGTTTCATCCGGGAGCCAGGTCGCACTGGAAGACGACCTCAATGGGCATGCATAAGCTTGCTGCTGCGCGCCGAATTGAAGACTCAGCGAATCAGATTCGGTACGTTCGTTTTTCTAACGATTTTCCTGTCCAGCCGATTTCCAACATTTGGACGGATTCAACTCAGGCCGGATTTGTTGACGCCAAGATCTACGCCGTGCAGACTCTGACAAAAGTGGTTCAGAGGTGCATTCTCATGACTACAGACCCGGGCGACCTAGTAATCGACCCAACTTGTGGAAGCGGAACGACCGCGCTTGTCGCAGAACGATGGGGTCGCCGGTGGATCATGATTGACACCTCTCGGGTTCCTCTCGCGCTCGCTCGACAACGCCTCCTGACAGCGACCTACGATTATTTCGAATTGACGGATTCGGCTCGGGGTCCAGCCGGCGGATTCGTATACAAGAGAAGACAAAACAAGAAGGGCGAGGAGGCCGGGGGGATCGTTCCTCATGTAACCCTAGGAAGTATCGCAAACGACGAACCACCCGAAGAAGAGGTACTTGTCGACAGGCCTGAGATTGACGGCAAGATCGTTCGAATCACTGGGCCATTCGCTTTCGAGGCGACCATCCCGACTCCGGTGGACTGGGAAGGCGATGGCGAAGAGGATTCGGGAAGCGAGCAAGCGCAGGAGTACGGGTCGTTTGTCGAACGCATGATTGAGGTCCTGCGGCGTTCGCCTGTCCTGCACGTCGGCGGCGGCAAGACGGTCACGGTCGGTAATGTTCGACCGCCGGCGAGATCGCTTTCGCTGTCGGCGGAGGCGCTCAGCCTCAACGGCAGCGACAAGCCCGTCGCGTTCGTGTTTGGTCCAGAGAACGGCGCCATCAGCGAGAAGCTCGTTCACGGCGCGCTGAGCGAGGCGCACCTTAAAGGCTACACGCATCTCTACGTTATTGGCTTTGCGATTCAGCCGCATGCGCGGACGCTGATCGACAGCGCGGCGGCGATGGGGCTCGTGCCCGCAACCTACGTGCAGGCAACGCCGGACCTGATGATGGGCGACCTGCTGAAGAACATGAGATCCAGCCAGATCTTCAGCGTCTGCGGCCTGCCGGACATCAAGGTCCATACGCTGCCACCCGAGAAAAAGGGCGGCCCCTCACGGTTTCAGGTTGAGCTGCTCGGTCTCGACACGTTCGACCCCCATCTCGATGGAACCGGATCATCGTTCTGGAAACGACGTGCCGGCGTGGTTCCTCGATGTCGACTACAACCAGCTGTCGTTCCACGTCTCGCAGGCGTTCTTTCCCCGCACCGGCGCCTGGAACGATTTGCGAAAAGCGCTGAAGGGTGATTACGACGACAGCGTTTGGGAACACCTGTCCGGCACGAAGAGCGCGCCGTTCGAAGCGGGCGGCCACGCGCAAATTGCCGTCAAGGTGATTGACGACCGCGGCAACGAATTACTGGTCGTGCAGAAGCTGCCGTGAAATCAGGAATCGGTTTCTTTGATCGGACCGAGCGCGGGCAAATGCTTCTTCGCACACTTCATGCGGATGTTGAGGGCCTCGACCATCCGTCGGACTTGCCACGCGGCCACCTGGTAGTCACGGCCGCCGGTTCCCGGACCCTTGGGAAATTCGATCCAGGAACGGCCGTCGTAGTTGATCCAGCGATGATGCAGCTTGAGTTTTTCCGACCAGCCCGGCGCACACGCATCCAGCATCTTTCGGATGTGCGACCACCAGATGCCGGCGGCCGCCATGACGAATGCCTAGGCGGCGACGAGGTGTTCGGGTTCGCTGAGAATATTCTGGGCCGGCGCCAGCTCAGTGTGGACAATCGCAACGCTCGCCGGCATGTCGGCGGGCTGTCTCGGCACGTTGACATCAGCCCCGACCGCCTGGCGCGACGCCGCTACAGCGCGATTCCATTCGTCGATGACCGACGGCGAGGTTTGATGCACGAAGCGCTCGACGGCAGTCTTGAACGCGTCGAACGTCTCCTCTTCCGCGGCGATGTCGAACAGGATGGTCGTGAACATCTTGCGGAACGCGTACTGTGCGAGTTCCCGTGTCGCGCCGCTCGCGGCCATGCCGCCGGGCTCGACTCCGGCCATGACGAACTCATCGTCCTCACGTACACACAGCGCCCGTCCCGTCGTTTCAATCGTCGCGGCGAAGCCGCGGCCGAAGATGACGTCGCGGTACCGAAAGAACAACGGCAGCGAATCGAGTTCGAGCGAAAACGGGGACAGGGCCATAAGAAGCCTCGGTTACTGTATCGGCAGATCCGCGAACGCTTGCACTGCGAAACCGGCGACCGAGTACGCCATCTACGACGCGGATGGGTGGCACTGCACCCATGCGTGCCAGCCATCCAGAAGATCATTATACCGTCGTCCTCAGCCCCCTTCCAATGAACGCCCAGTTCGAGGTCCCCGAGCCCATTATCTGCTCTCCTTACGAGGAGCCGGCTTTTCATTGGCATCTCGAAGAGGGCCGCGATCCCGAAAAGCGGCCCAAACGGCGCCCGGCCAGCTACTTCTACCGGGAGCCATCGAGAGGCGAGGAGGGTGAGGCCGCGGGCGTGGCCGTGGCGCTTCCGTTGGTGAACCTCGTCCGCGAACGGCTCGCGCAATGGCGAACCGATGGCTACCCCGGCTCGACGCGGACGACGCTCGAGCTGCTCAACTATTGGCGCCGCGACGGCCGGCAGCACCGGCTGTTCTTCGCGCAGCTGGAGGCGGTTGAAACCATCGTGTTTCTCACCGAAGCGCGGCGCGACTACCTCCAGGGCATCGACATTCCGGCCGACGAGCCAAGCGACCGCCAGAAAGCCGATCTTGGCTACAAAGCATTCCGCCGTTACGCCTGCAAGATGGCCACGGGTTCCGGCAAGACGACGGTGATGGGATTGCTGTCGGCGTGGAGCATCCTGAACAAGGTCCACGACCGCGGCAACGCGCGATATTCCGATGTCGTGCTTGTGGTGTGCCCGAACGTGACGATTCGTAGCCGGTTGGCGGAAATCGATCCACGTCTCGGTGATGCCAGTCTCTATCGGACCCGCGACCTCGTTCACCAGGACCTGATGAAGGACCTCGGGCAGGGCCGCGTGCTCGTCACCAACTGGCACGTGTTCGAACCGCAAGGCATTCAAGCAGGCGGCGTTTCTTCGAAGGTGGTGAAGGCGGGCGTTCGGCAGCGCACGCGCGAATTCATCACGATTGGAGCCAAGACCACTACGGCGCGCGGCAGGCGCTATCTGACCCACGACGAGTTCGAGCGGCAGGTCAACGGCGGAATGCTGACCGTGCTCGAACGTGAGGAAGACAAGGACGGGAACCTCAGTCGTGTTTATGTCGCGGCCGAACGTTACGTTGAAAGCGACACGGCGTTAGTGAAGCGGGTCCTGGAACGCGAAGGCGTCGGAGGAAAGCAGAACATCCTGGTGTTCAACGACGAGGCCCACCATGCTTACCGGATCCGAAAAGAGGAGCCTGATCCCGACGAAGTGGACTTGTACGGCGATGCGGACGACGCGGAGGATTTCTATAAGGAGGCGACCGTCTGGGTGGAAGGCCTCGACCGCATTCATAAATTGAAGGGCATCAACACCTGCATCGATCTGTCCGCGACGCCGTATTTTCTGGGCCGCGTGGGTCAGGATAGTAACCGGCCGTTCCCATGGGTCGTGAGCGATTTTTCACTGACAGACGCAATCGAGTCCGGCTTGGTGAAGATTCCACAACTGGCGGTCCGCGATACGAGCGGCGCGGAGGTCCCCGGCTACTTCAATGTCTGGCGATGGATTCTGCCCAAGCTCACGCCGGCCGAGCGTGGCGGCAAGAAAGGATCGCCAAAGCCCGAGGCGATTCTCAAGTATGCGAATACCCCCGTCGCGATGCTCGCCGGTCTCTGGGACGAGGTCCGGCGCGAGTGGGAGAACACGCACAGTGGCGATCCGCGGCCACCGGTGTTTATCGTGGTGTGTAAGAACACGGCCATCGCCAAGGCCGTGTACGAGTGGCTCGGCAACAACGCACCGCCGACCGGTATTCCCAAGCACTACATCACGGAGTTCGTGAACACGGCCGAGCGGCTGAACACGATCCGGGTCGACTCAAAAGTCGTACACGAGACCGACACGGGACATGCCAAGTCGGATGAGTCACAGTGGATGCGCTTCACGTTGGATACGGTTGGTAAGACGGCATGGCCGGTTGATCGTCAAGGACGACCGATCTATCCCGAGGGATTTGAGGAGCTGGCCGCAAACCGGCACGCCGGCCTCCATCCGCCGGGCCGGGACGTTCGGTGCATCGTGTCGGTGGGCATGCTGACCGAAGGCTGGGACTGCAACACGGTCACGCACATCGTCGGGCTTCGCCCGTTCATGTCGCAACTGTTGTGCGAACAAGTGGTGGGCCGCGGCCTCAGGCGTTCAAACTACGAAGTTCGCGACAACGGATTGATGACCGAAGAGGTCGCCAAGGTGTTTGGCGTGCCGTTTCAAGTCGTGCCGTTCAAGGCCAACGCCACGGCCGCTCCAGCGGAACAGTCGACGCGGCATCATGTCTATGCGCTTCCGGGACGGGCACGCTTCGAGATTCAGTTCCCCCGCGTCGAGGGATATCGCCAGGCGATCCGAAACCGCGTGACGGTGAATTGGGATACCGTCGCTCCGCTGTTTCTCGACCCGCTCAAGATCCCGCCCGAAGTTGAGATGAAGGCATCGCTCCCCACTAACTCCGGTCGTCCTTCGCTGACGGGACCAGGTCAGCTCGCGCGGGTTGACTTGAACCGGACTTCATCGTACGGTTAGGCACAAACACTCACCTAATCCTTGAAACGAAAGGGTTCGATGAACTTGCGGACGTCAAAGCGCACGCGGCCGAACGGTGGGTCGCGGCCCTAAACGCGGACGGATCTTTGGGTACCTGGAGCTTTGCAATGGCGCGAAAGGTCTCCGAGGTCCGCGACATCCTGGATCGCCAATAGGCCATTACGTTTCGTCAGGGCGGATCCACTTCGGAACATCCGGCAGATCGATCGTCGACAACGTCCCGAGCAGGCGGTTCGGGTCGTCGTCGACCACGATGGCCGTGCGGTGGACAGGCCTGATGAATCCTTCGGTCACGGCTTGATCGATGAAGCGCTCGAGTGGTGTGTAGAACCCGTCGACATTGAGCAAGCCGCACGGCTTGCGGTGCAGCCCCAACTGCGTCCAGGTGATCGCCTCGAAGAATTCCTCGAAGGTGCCGACGCCGCCGGGCATCGCGATGAACGCGTCAGACAGCTCCGCCATCATCGCCTTGCGAGTGTGCATCGAGTCGACGACGTGGAGCGTGGTGAGGCCGGTGTGGGCGATTTCGCGATCGGCGAGCGCGCGTGGAATCACGCCGATCACTTCCCCGCCCGCTTCGAGCGCGGCATCAGCGATCACGCCCATCAGGCCGACATTGCCGCCGCCGTAGACGAGGCCGATGCCTTTCGAAGCAATCAACCGGCCCATCTCCCTCGCGGATTCAGCGTAGACCGCCTTGGCTCCGACGGACGAGCCACAGAAAACACACGCTCGCTTCATGGGCGAATACTGACACAGACGGGAAGGCACTTCTTGACGGGGCGACACTGCTTGACGGGGCGATAACTCTTGACGGGACGACACCTCTAGACAGGGCGGCAACTCTTAACGGGGTGGATAAAATTGTCTCATTTCGTGATCTCGAGGTATGGCATCTCGCAATGGACCTTGTCGACCTGGTTATTGCGAGCACAAATGATATTCCGCGCGTCGAGTTCGACTTGCGGCGTCAAATGCGACGCGCGGCTATCTCTGTTCCATCAAATATTGCAGAAGGATGGCGGCGAAAGCGTCGGCGTGGTGCATACCAAAACCACGTCTCAATCGCGATGGGCTCGCTTGGTGAGCTCGAAACTCAACTTGAAGTGTGTTTCCGAAATGTTTTCCTAAAGCGCGAACGCTGCCTCAAGGTCGTGAATCTTTGTCCCCGAATCGCCTTGATGTTGGAACGACTGCACGATTCTCTGGATTAGACGTCCGTCAAGATGTGCCTCCCCGTCAAGGAGTGCCGTCCCGTCAAGGAGTGCCGCCCCGTCAAGCGTTGTCGCCCCGTCAATCAGTATCCGGCCCGCCCGTCTACACCCGGAGCAATACTCCCATTGCGGGCCTGCCAGTGGCCCTGGCCACGGCGTCGACATAGATCGCGACCTGCCGGCGGTAGGCGTCCTCGGCGGACGCCATCTCCACGTCGGTCTTGAAGTCGACGACGACCCAAGCCTCGCCGGTTTCGTAGGCGAGGTCGATCTGGCCGTCGACCAGCGTCAGCCCGGCGGTTGCCGCATCCAGACGCATCGTTACCGGGGCTTCGCGCCAGACCCGGCGGCCGCCGGCTTCGGCCTCACGCGCGGCGGCCAGCCGCGGATGCTTCAGCACGTGATGCACGATGGTGCTCGCGGCGCCGCATTCTTCGTCAGTCGCAGCGAGCAGGCGGGTGTGCAGCGTCGCCAGCTCGTTGACTTGTTCGCGGGTCGCGTCCAGCGGAACCGACGCGAGCAGGGCGTGCACAAGCGAGCCGAAGCGTTTACCGGAAGGACGCGGCGATTGGAGAGAGCCGTCTTCGACCGTGATCTGAGCATTTGTATTTGAGATCTGTGTCATCTGCGTCATCTGCGGCCCTGGTGTATTCATCTGCGGCACCTGCGTCGCCGTGATCACCGTCATCGACGGCACCGCGCCCGCCGCCTGCCACTCGGCGCGGCGCCGGCGCCACGTGTCGTAGCGCGACCGATCGGCGGCGACGTCTTCGGGCCGGGCATCTTTCGAGATCAACTCTTCCCGCCGCAGGCCGCGCGGATCCTCGGCCCGCGTTTCGAGCAGCAGCGGATCCCACCACACCACGGTGTAGTTGTCCTGTGATTCCGGATCGGTGAACTCGTACGCACCAGGCCGTACGGTCGACGCGTCGGGTTGCTGGCCGTCGGGCCTCGCCTCCGGGATTACCGTGTCTTTGCCCTTGAACAACGGCACGCCTCGCGCCGAAGACGGCGATTGCCGTTGTTCTTTCGGCGGGTAGAGCGCGCGGTTGAGCGGGCGCACCCAGCCCTTGTCGTGGGGACCGTCGCCGACGGCCGGCACGACGAGCAGATCGCGCGCGCGGGTGGCGGCCACGTACGCCAGCCGCACGCCTTCGGCTTCATCGCGCTTGGCCTCTTCGTCGTTGTGCTCGAGCAGGTCAACCGGCGACCATCCGCCGATGCGAATCGCGCAGAGGCCGCGGGTCGAATCGAGATAGCGCGACGCGTCGTCCTGGCTCAGCTTGCAGCCGATGTCGGCAAGGATCACGACCGGGAACTCGAGGCCTTTGGCCTTGTGCACCGTCATCAAGCGCACGCCTTCGCTGCCCTCTTCGAGAATCGGCGCTTCGGGCGAGTCGGCGCGGCCCGACGCGTCGTGCAGCGTGTCGACGAAGCCGCGGAACGACAGCCCGCCTTCCATCTCGTAGCGCCGCGCGAGGTCGGCGATGTGCAGCACGTTGGCGAGCACCTGCTCGCCGCCGCGCCACAGGATGAAGCCGGCGTGCGCGCGGGTCACGGCGACGATGCGGCCGAGCGTGTCGGCCACGGGCCTGTGATTGCGCGCGGCATGAAGCTCGCGAAGCGTGCCGAGCGCCTGGGCGGCCGGCTTGAGGTGATCGGGCAGGTTGTCGGGCACGCGGTACGGGTGAAACACCTTCGCGCGCGCGTGGTATTCGAGCAGCTCCTCTTCGCCGATCGCGAACAGCGGGCCGTGCAGCGTGGCGTAAACGGAGAGCTCGTCTTCAGGCCATTCGATCGCGGTGAGCGCGGCTCGAATCGCATCGACTTCTTCGCGCTCGTGAAAGGTCTTGCCGCCGACCAACAGATGCGGCACGCCTCGTGCCTCCAGGGCCTCGACGTAATCACGCGTCACGTCGTCTCCGAAATGCAGGAAGCGGCGGAATAACAGACAGACGTCGCTGGCGGCGATCTTTCGGCGATCTTTGGACAAACCTTCCGCCTTCGCGCTCGGCGCTTCGGTGGACAAGAAAGGTTTGTCCCCACCAGCGTGTTTGTCCCCACCAGCCATACCCGCCTCACCAGCCCTACCCGCCTCTACGGTCCACGAGCATTCCGGCGAGAGCAGCCAGCGGACGAACTCGGCGATCGCGCCGGGTTGAGATTCCGCCAGGGCGCCCTGTGTGATGTCGCGTTTGCCGTATGGTCTCGGCACAGGCAACGCGACCACGGCAGGCTGGCTCGGATGCTCGGCCCGGCTGGTGGCGAGCGGGACGTA
>JAUSDY010000108.1 GCA_030650395.1 Acidobacteriota bacterium
CACGTATTCCATGAGCGCGCGATCCAGGAAGGGCGCGCGCGCCTCGAGCGAATTGGCCATCGACATCCGATCCGCTTTAACCAGCAGGTCGTCATGCAGGTAGCTGTGGAAATTGGCCGCGAGCAACCGGCTCAAGGGCGATGCCCCGTCGACCCCTTTGAGGTGTCGCACATGGCGGCCGCGATCGATCGGATCGATGCGGCTGGCGAACGACGGATCGAGGACGGCTTCCAGGTCGTCATAGAATACGCCCGCCCACGCGGCCAGGCGATCCTGGAGCGGCAGGTTCATGAACCTGACGAAGCGGCGGCCGCGCGCCACCGGATGCCGTTCGTTGCCGGGATTGGGCAGCATCGAAAGCGCCGCACCGGCGGCGCGGCCGGCCCATGCCGGCAGGCGCTCGGCGGCGACCGCGGCGCCAAATCGCAGATATCCCGCAAAGACTTCGTCGCCACCGTCGCCGGTGAGGGCGACGGTGACATGTTCGCGGGTCAGCTTCGAGACCAGGTACGTCGGGATGGCGGACGAATCCCCGAACGGGCCGTCATGGTGGTAGATCAGCGTGTCGAGCAGATCGATCGCCGACGGCTTGACCCGAAACTCCGTGTGGTCGGTGCCGAACACGCGGGCGGTTTCGCGGGCGACGCCGGTTTCATCGAACATTGGGTCGCCGTCGAACCCGATGCTGAACGTCCGCACCGGCTCGCGCATCAAGCGGCTCATGATGCCGACGATGATGGTGGAGTCGATGCCACCGCTGAGGAACGCGCCCAGGGGCACGTCGCTCATGAGGCGCCGCTCGACCGCTGCCGTCACCAGCTCCCGTACCCGCCTGGCCGCCACCGCACGAATCGGTTCGGCGTGTTGCTGCGTCTCGGCGTCCGGGAACGTCAATTGCCAGTAGCGGCGCGATGCTTCGCGGCCATCTCGATCGAAGCTCGCCACCGTGCCCGGCTCGACCTGGTGGATGTTCCTGTAGATCGTCCGCGGGTGTGGCACGTAGCCGTACAGGAAGTAGTACGGAACCGCTGCCTCATCGATCTCCACGGACAGATCGGGATGGGCGAGGATCGCTTTCATTTCCGATCCGAACACGACGCGACTCGGATCGCGCCAATAGAACAACGGCTTCTTGCCAGCACGATCGCGGGCCAGTACTAATTGACCCTTCCGCTCGTCCCAGATCGACAGAGCGAACATGCCGTCCAGCTCGTCGATCGCCCGATCCCCGAGTTCCTCGTACAAATGCACGATCACTTCGGAGTCGGCGTTCGATCGGAACCGGTGGCCGTTGGCCACCAGCCCCTTTCGGAGATCCTTGAAGTTGTAGATCTCGCCGTTGAACACGAGTTGGATCGACTCGTCCTCGTTGCCAATCGGCTGATTGGCGGCGGAGCGGAGGTCGATGATGCTGAGGCGGCGGAATCCGAGCCCGGCGTGAGCGCCCGGCGACAGATACGTCGCGGCGTGGTCGGGCCCGCGATGCTGAATGGTGGCCGTCATCCTGTCGAGCGCCCGCTCCGATACGGGGCCGTGGCCCTCGAATCTCAATTCGCCGCAGATCCCGCACATGCTATGACGCGATCGTGACCGGCAGGAGGGGCGGCAACACCCGGGAACTCAGGAATTCGAAGAGTACGTCGGCCTTCACCTTGTTCGCATTCCCAAACGAGTGGCCGGCGGCGGCGGGCATTTGCGAAGGGCGATGGTGCAGGAACGCGCGCGTGCTGCTGGCCACGAGCGCACCCGCGCCCAGAACCTCCAGCAACAGGTTGTCGTCATCGAGCGACCCGGCGTCGTAGAACCGGTCGTCGCCCGCGCAGGTCTTCGGCGCCATGTTGATGAAGAACATCACCCGATACTTGCCTTCGCGATTGAGCTGCTGGAAGCCACGAACCGCGGCCACCCACGGCGCCATCGACGAGGACGGATCCTGGATCGCCGCGCGCATCTCGCGCGCGCCGGTCGGGTCGGTCTGGCTCGACTCACCGGGGCAGACAAAGGCGCGGACCTGTTGATCGTCGAAGTAGTCCGCATCGGTGAGCTGCTGCTGCTCCTGCTGGGCGACGGTGTCGAGCCGGCCGAGCAGCGCTTGCTCGCCGGACAAATGCTCCATCCGCCGCCGATCGTCGGCATTGGTCAGCAGCCGCCACCGCGCCGTGAGAAACGCCCGCTTGTAGAGCTCGTACGAATACAAACGCCGCTGCACGGTCCGTTGCGCTGCGCTGAGCGCGCGCCGCACGACCGAGGGGTGCGCGTTGACTTCGTTGTTGGTGAAATCGTTCGGATAAAAACCGACGATGACCAGGTCCGGCCGGTATCGTTCGCCAACCTCGCGAAGGTATTCGAGCTCCTGCCCGGTGTTGTAGCCGGGAACCCCGAGGTTCCAGACTTCCCAGCGAACGTCCGGGCGCCATGCCTTGAGGCGCTGCTCGAGCAGGAAGGGATAGGTGGTCTCCTGCAAGGTGCCATGCCCAAACGTGACCGAGTCGCCGAGCACCAGAATGCGGAAGGTGCCGGCCTGTTTTTCGAGGGCGTACTCGCGGTCGTCGCGGAAGCCGAGCGCGTTGGTCCGCACCGGCACGCCGGCGAACCACCCGCGGTAGCCGGCGGCCAGCCGTTGACCGCGCACCGGATCGCTCAGGTAGAAGCCCGGAGTGCCCCGCTTGTCGTCCCAACTGAACCGCACCGACGCTTCGATCAGGGCGAAGGACGCCAGTCCGGCGAGCAGGATCGATGGCAGCGCGAGCACGAGAATCTTGCGGACCGTTGACGCCATTACGCCCAGCCGCGCCACCAGTACAGCGCGATCGCGGCGTACTCCTGCAGCAAGCCCCGGAGCTGTTCGAACGACGGGGCGCCGTCTCGAATGTAGAACTGGCTCACGGCCACCGGCGTCGCGGTCACCTGGATTCCGGGCGCGCTGCGCCGCCACGTCATCACCGCCCGCCGCATGTGGTACGGCGAGCTGACCAGCAGAATGCGCTTCCAGCCGTTCGCCAAGAGGATCTTGTTGCAGAGGGCGACGTTCTCGTAGGTATTGGTCGCGTTGGTCTCGAGCAGGATGGCTTCGGGCGGAACGCCGTTGGCCATGGCCAGGCCGCGCATCACCTCGGCTTCCTCGAAGGCAAACACGAAGCCAGAGGAGAAGATCATCCTCGGCGCGTAGCCGTCGCGATACAGATCGACGGCCCGCTTCACGCGTTCCTGGTAGCCTCCACCCGCCTGCCCCGACTCGCCCACGCCGCCGGCGAACACGACGATGACGTCGGCGGGTTGCGGCGGCTCGCTGATCTCCAGCGGATCGGCCAGCTCCCACGCGATGGGCGTCTGAAACAGCACCATGTAGGTCACCGCAAGCGCGGCGACGATGGCAGCCGTACGGCGGCGGGCCAGCCTGTACGCACGCTTCAAGCGCAGCTCCCAACGCCCTTCCGCGCGCGACCGGTTCCCCGCGGCCTCGTCGATCAGCGCGGACATCTTCGCAATGCGGGACTGCCAGCTGTTGGTCTTCGCCACCTCAATGCGGCGCGCCACATGGCCTGCCTGCGGCGCGGTCAGGGTCCGCTCGATGGCCGCGGCGAAGGCTTCGGCGCTGGGTGCAATCGCCACCACGTCGCCATGGTCGGCATTGAAACGCCGAATCTCGAGCAAATCGGTCGCCACCACGGGAATACCCATCGACAGGTACTCGTTGAGCTTTGTGGGATACACGTTGCTCGTGTAGTCACTCAGCCGATACGGCACGATGCCGACGTCGAACTCGCGAATGTAGCCCGGCAGGCTCGAATGCGCCTTGCCGCCGAGCAAGGTGACGTTGGCGCAGGCCTGCAGGCGCGACACGTCGCACTGCTCGGGACCGACGAACGCGAAGGTCACATGAGGCAGGCGCCTCGCGACATCCACGACCAGATCCTGATCGATCCACTGGTGCATGCCGCCGACATAGCCGACGATGGGGCGCTCGAGTTGAGCGATGTCGGCCGGTGCTTCGCGTGGCGCCAGGCGCGCTTCTTCGAACGAATGGAACCGCACGCCGAACGGAAAAAAGTACACGTGCGATGACGCCTGGGCCGCGCGCTCGCGAAGTTTTTCGGAGGTCACAAAGACGAGATCGGCCTTCTGGAACATCGCCACTTCGCTCGAGGTGATGCGGCGCGCCTCCGGCGAGCTCGAGGCCAGATCGTCGATGCAGTAGTAAATGGTGAGCGCGGGATCGAGATGCCCGATCAGCTCGTGGGCGAGCGGCGTCGGCAGGAACGTCCAGACGACCGGCCTGGCGAAGCCGACCGCGCGCATCCAGCGCCTGATCGAATGCACCAGCCACACCCGATTGAGCCAGCGCGCGATCCGCGAGTACGGCAGCGGCAGCACGATCGGCGAGAACACGAACAGGTTGGGGCGCTCTTCACGGAAGCCGCCCGTGCCTTTCCAAAAGTTTCGGAGGCGCTGGCGCAGCCGTGGCAAGTCGCTGAACTTGGGCGAGCGCACGCCCGTGTTCTCGAGGAACAAGACGCGGTGGCCCTGCGCCGCCAGCGTCGACATGATTTCCTGGTGCCCCTGCCAGATGAAGTCCCAGTCGATCGAGGAAATGCACAGCACGTCGTGGCGACGATCGAGCGGCGACGCCGGCGGCGTCGCGATGCCGTTCTTGCCGTTGGTCGAGGGGGTGGTGATCACGCTCGTGAATGGAAGCCGGCTACCAGATCGTATGCGTCCAGCCAGCGGTCCGCAATGTCGGCGTTGGCAAACCGCCGCACCACGGTGGCGCGGGCGGCCACCGACAACGTGTTGGCAAGGCGAGCGTTGTTCAGGACCGACGCCATCGCCTCGGCAAGGGCGACGGCGTCGCCAGGCGCAACCAGGAGGCCGTTGACGTGATCCTGGATGATCGTCTCAGTCGAGCCGCGCAACCGGGACGCGATGCACGGCAGGCCGCACGCCATGGCCTCGAGCAGCGCCACCGGCAGGCCTTCACGCTTCGACGGCAGCACGAACAGGTCGGCGGCCCGGAAATAATCTTCGACGTTGTGGGTCGCGCCGGTGAACAGGAGCCGATCCTGGACGCCCGCCGCGGCGGCGGCGTCGCGCATGCCCTCCACGATCTGATCGTCGACCTCGAAGTACGACGACTTGGTGGCGCCCACGAACACCAGCGTGGTCTCGATGCGGCTCTGCCGATAGAGCTGCAGCCACGCGTCGAACAGCACGCGCGGTTGCTTATCGGAGGAGAAGAACCCGACGAACACCACGAGGGGCCGGCCATCGGGCAGGCCCAGGCGATGGCGCAGTGCGCTGCGCGCGGTGCGGCCCGCCGGCGCAAACCGGACCAGGTCGATGCCATTCGGCACCTCGAGAACACGCTCGGGCGCCATCCCATAGGCCAGGTAGCTGTCCACCAGGCCGCGGCTGACGCTCAGGTACAAGTCCGCAGACATGAATGCCCATAGCGCCAGACGGCCCTGCCGCTCGATCGACTCGGGCTCGTCGAACCCGGCGGTGTGAAGACTGAGCACGATCGGCTTGTGAAACAGCTTGGCCATTGCGGTGACGAGCACGTTCTTGCTCGAATAGCCGTGCAGGTGGACGAGATCGCAGCACCGCACCATGCGGAACAGGTCGAGGAACATTCGCCGGAAGGCGCGCACCTTCGACACGGCGCTCCTGACATCGACCCTGATCCTCGTCACCGGGACGCCATCGACCGAGTCGTGCCGAGGCAGGCGCGGGTCGGCCGCCGTCGTGAGCACGTGCACCTCGGCGCGCCCGGCCAGCAGGCGCGCCATGTCGCGGCACTGCACGCCGCTGCTGCTGATTTCCGGATAGTACGCGCCGGTCACCATCAGGACGCGGCGCGGCCGTCCGGCCGTTGCCAGCTCACTCATGCGGCGATGGTCCACTCCGGGCCATCATCCGCGGCAGCCGGCTCAGAAACACGGCGCGCAACGGCTCGACGATGAAGCGCACTGGCGCGTTTCCTTCGGCGCTGTAGGTCCAGACAATCACCAGGCCGCCAGGCTTGCAGTGCCGGTAGATCGCGTCGAAAGTGCGGTCCGGATCGTCGGTGTGGTGGATCACGCCGATGCAGAAGACCACGTCGAAGCGTTCGGCGAGATCGAGTGCGGCAAGGTCGGACTCGAGATAGCGGATGTTCGTGCGGCCGGCGTTACGCGCCCGCGCCACGTCAATGGAATTCAGATCGACAGCCGTGACCTGCGCGGCAACCGCCGCGACAAAGCCCGTATGCTGGCCGCCGCCGCAGCCGCACTCGAGAACGGTCCTGCCGCGGAAGTCCTCGAGGGTCCGGGGCGCGATCCACTCCTCGAACAGAAACCGCTCTTCATCTTCGAACAGCGCCCACTGGTCGCGCCACTCGCGCTGCTGGATCTGCGTCACGACTCAGCACCAACCCTGCCAGCGAGCACATCGTGCCAGAACGAGGTAAGGTCGTCCGCAAAATGCTCGATCGTGTGGACCGAGGTCGCCAGGTCGCGGCTCGCTAGTCCCATGCGATCGGCGGACTCGACGTCGCGAATGCAGGCGGCGATCGCATCGGCATAGGCTTCGGGCGACGAGCCCCGGACGAGCAGGCCATTCGAGCCGTGATGGACGAACTCATTGGTCTGGCCGAGGTCTTCCGCGATGATGGCGTTGGCGGCGGCCATCGCCTCGAGCATCGCCAGGGACGTGAAGTTCTCGAAGGCCTGCGTCGACACAAACACCCGGCTCCGCGCCAGAATCGGGGACATGTCCAACGTGCGCGACAGCGTCAGGATGTCGTCGAGCCGGTGACCGGCGATCCGCTGCCGGACGCCAGCTTCGAGCGGCCCGCCGCCGAACATCTCGAATCGCCAGGCGGCAGCGAGGTCAGGATAGCGCTCGCGCAAGCTCGCCACGGCATCGACAAACAGCAGCGGGCGTTTCTGAACCGACAGGCGCCCGACGTGGACGACGAGGTTTTCCTTCACCGGCGCAGGCGTGAACCGCGCGGTATCGGTGAAGCAGTAGCGGGCCGCCATCATGACCGTCGTGACGGGGAACAGGCGTTGTGCGGCGGCGACTGCGACAAACGCGCGATACCACGAGTAGACGCCGTCAAGGCGGGTCCACCTGGAATACCACCTGTGCGCGTCGACCACCTGCCGCTCGTAACGATCGGCGGCGGGCTCCGCAACCAGATTATGCGCGAGCGTGCAGTCGACGACGGTCATGACCAGCCGTGGACGGAGCGTCTTGGGCAGAGACGTGAGGATCGCCGCGTACGGCACATAGATCGGCGTCGGCTGGCAGAGATGGACGACATCAAAACCGCGGCCCAGGGTCGTCCACAGAAGCCGCAGCGTCATCCAGGCGATCCCGGCCCACCCGCGCGCCGGCTGCGCGCCGAGCGGCAGCGCGATCACACCGCTATCGGCTGGCAAGCGGCCGGCCGCGCGCAAACGACCGACCGATGCGCGCGCCGAGATCAGGGCGACCTGTCCCGGATGGCGGCCGTGGAGAAACCGGAACAGGTCGGCAAACTGGCGTTCGGTGCCGCCGGAACCGCTGAGGTCGCCGACAGCCACCATGACCAGCGCGACGCGCAGCGGCCTCGCTGGGGCTGGGCCGGTCGGGCCGCTCACTGCGCCAAGCGATCGGCGATGACGTGATGGTTCTGCGTATTCATCGTCCGGGTGATCCCGCCAAAACCAAGCTCAACGAGCAGGTCGCGGATTTCTTCCACTGTCAGCCGATCGTTGATTCGCGGCGAGGTGGCGTCGAACCAACCGTGGGCGAGCTGCGCGCCAAACCGCCGTTCCAGCCAGGCTTTCCGCTGCGGCAGCGACAGATCGTGGATTTCTTCGGCAATGTGCTCGTACTGATTGATCTCTCGAAGCTCCGCGAGCGTGCGCGGCACGCCGTAAATCATAAAGAAGACCTTGCCGCCCGGCCGGACTTTGCGGCACACGTTCTCCATTGCGAGATAGGTATTGCCGGTGTGGTGCACGACACCGAAGCTGAAGGCGAGGTCGAAGTCGCCCGGTTCGTCCCATTCGAGAAGATCCACACGTTTGAGCGTCGAGCGGGCGCCGAATTCATGGCACAGCTCCCCGGTCCGCCGCAGCGCGGCTTCGCTGTGATCGCACGAGGTGACGGTGGCGCCCATCTTCAACAGGCCGTAACTGTAGCGGCCCGTGCCACAACCGACGTCGACGATGCGCTTGCCGCGGAACCAGTCGGCCGGAAGTCCGGTCAGCTGTGCAATGTGCGGCGCCAGTCCCTGCATGAAGACGGCGTCATCCGGCAGCGCTCGCCCCGCCGGCATGTGCTCCCATTGAAAATCGAAGCTCGCCTTGGTTTGTGTGGCCAGGCCGCTGCGCCGTCGCGCCTGCCAGGCTGCGCGCCGCATTGCCGCATTGAGCCGGCAGACCTCGCGCTGCAGGTATTCGTTCTGCTCGCGAGACCGAGACAGCCGGTGCAGCTCGCCAACGCCGGCGATCCAGTCGCGGACGGAACGCAGCGCCGACCGGCCCCAGGCGCCGCTCATCGGCCCGGGGAGGTCCCGCCGGAAAGCAGACCGGCATAGAGGTCGATGTACTGGCGAGCGATGGCGGCCTGGTCGTGCAGGGCGAGGATGCTTTGCCGCGCCAGCGCGCGCTTTTCCTGTAACGCAACCGGATTGGAAAGATAGTGTTCCAGAACCTGCTCTAACGTTTCGAGGGTGGCAAAGATGAATCCAGAGTCCCGCAATTCGCCGGTGATGAACTCCGGCCGGACGTGAGTGATGGTCGGAACGCCCGCCGCCATGCTTTCGATCTGGAGGTTGGCATAGTACCCCATCTTCAGCTTGCCGATGCTCAGATCGGCGTCGGTCAGTTCCTGCATCACGCGCTCGTGCGTCACCCCGGTGAGCTCGACGTACGTAATGTCGTACCCTTTGGCGCGAAGCGATTCGACCGCCCGGCGGATGTGCCGGCTCCCCTCGATGCCCGGGTGATTGGTGGCGTGGACGATCTTGAACGCCCGCGCGGCGCGCGCGATCGATGGCGCGGCAACCCGCTCCGGCTGCATCACGAAGAACGGGATGTGCCTCGCCTCGGGCGCGAAGTCTTTCATGTCCGGCGTGGTGACGAGAAATGCGCTGCCGTACTCGGCTGCCAGCCGGCGCCGATGCTCATTGAGCGGGGTCGCGCACGGCCGCGGATCGTAATCGCATTCCTGACAGATGTTCATGTCGGGATGAAGTTGCTGATTGCTCTCGCGGTTTCGGATCTCGCAGCCGCGGTAGTGCACCACGATGTGCCGGCCCATCCGGCGCAGCAGCGGCCACTCCCATCCCGTGCGTGTCACCGTGACCATGAAATGCGAATGCACGATCTGGTACCGGCTTACGACCTTCCAGACCCACCACATTTCCTTGAGGACCGAGGCCAGCGGCCACCGGGTCGGACGAAAGTGATAATCGGCCTGGTCCCACCACGGGCTCGGCCCCACCGCCAGGTAGTCCGCCTTGACGCCGTGCTCGCGGAGGATGCGCACCATGTAGTAGGGCACGTGCACCATCGCCGAGACGTGCAGGACCGTGCCCGGGCGGACCCGCCCCGCCAAGACCCGGGCCAGCGCGGAATTGATCGGCACGAGCGCGGCCAGGGTCGTCCGGTAGCCGATGGCTTCGATGGCCAGGAGGATCCGCTTCGCCCCCGCCGGAACCAGCGACTTAAGCCAGTGCATCAGGCGTCATGCGGCGGATCGGGAAGCGCGTCGACGTGTGTGCTCAGCCACTCCTCGAGAAACAGCAGGTTCCAGATCTTGGCCGTGCCGTCGCGCTTGCTGACGTGACGCCGCCAGAGCGTCTCGACCGCAGGCATGTCGAAGAACCGCGGCAAGGTCTTCGAGTCGCGAAGGCGCCTCTCGACCTGGTCGCGTAACTTGTCGGCCATCCAGTCACCAATTGGCACGCCAAAGCCCATTTTCGGACGGTCGATCAGCGCAGCAGGATAGCGGCGTTTTGCGAGGTTCTTCAGAATGTGCTTCTTGTCAAAGCCATTGGCGGTCGGCTTCAATTTGAGCTCCGAGGGCATCGTCGCCGCGAGCTCCACGACATGGTGATCGAGGAGCGGCACCCGGACTTCGAGCGAATTCGCCATGGCCGCGACGTCGACCTTGGTCAGGATGTCGAACGGCAGGTACGCCATGAAGTCGAGGTGCTGAAGGCGCGTCACGATCGGGGCGCCTTCGAGGTCCAGCAGCGCGCGGCGCGTCGCATCGACGTCGCGGACCCTGTTGCGATACGGCGCACGAAGCAGGTGACGCCGCTCTGCCGGCGGAAAGTGTTGCGCCGTGACGGCATGGTGCTGGTACACCTCGTCGAGACGGCTGGCCCGGCGCAGCCGGTGATAGGTGATCGCGGCGAGGTCGCGGAACCAGTTGTGCTTTCCTCTCGCGCTCGACGGCGAAGCCGCACCTCGAAGCCGGTTCACGACGTACTCATAGCTGTTGTAGCCGGCGAAGTTTTCGTCGCCGCCGTCGCCGCTGAGCACCATCTTGACGTGACGCGCGGCCATGCGCGAGACGTAGTAGGTGGGGATGGCCGACGAGTCGGCGAACGGCTGGCCATAGTGCTGCACGAGCAGCGGCAGCAGTGCCAGCGACTCGGCCTCGACCGTCTCGACATGATGTTCGGTGCCGTTGATCCGGGCGACCTGCTCCGCGTACTGCATCTCCGAAAAATCGGCCTCGTTGAACCCGATCGTGAACGTCTTGACCGGTTCCTGCATCAGCTCGGCCATGTAGCCGACGACGAGGCTCGAGTCGATCCCCCCGCTGAGAAAGGCGCCGAAGGGAACATCGCTCATGAATCGGACCTTGACGGCGTCGCGGATGGCCGCGTCAAGCCGCTCCCCCCACTCCTCCGCGGAGCACGAACGATCCTCGCTGAACTCGAGGCGCCAGTAGCGATGCTCGTCGATTTTCCCGGTGGTGAGGTCGATCGATGCGTAGTGGCCGGGCGGCAGGCATCGGACATCGCGATAGATGGTCCGCGGCGCCGGCACGTATTGCCACGCGAGATAGTCGTCGAGCGCATCGAGATCCATCTCGAAGGGGCCGACGGTCCGGTAGAGCGGCTCGAGCTCACTCGACCATGTGAGCAGGCCGTTGCGGACGGTATAAAAGAGCGGCTTCTTGCCCAAACGATCCCGCGCCAGGAGCGCGGTCTTGCGATCGAAGTCAACCGCCGCAAAGGCGAACATGCCACGCAGGCGCGAGACCCCGCCGGGCCCCCAGGCCAGATAGGCGTTCAGCACCGCTTCGGTGTCGCTTCGCGTCACAAAACGCCGTCCTGCCGCGGCCAGATCGCGCTCGAGGGCCTCGAAGTTGTAGACCTCGCCGTTGTACGCGATCAACCCTCGATGGTCGGCGCTCCACATCGGCTGCGAGCCGGTCTGAAGATCGACGATGGACAGGCGACGATGTCCGAAGCACACCTGACCGTGGGTGACGACTGCAGCGCCATCGGGTCCCCGGTGCTTCAACAGGTCCGTGCCGCGCTCCACTCCGAGGACCTGGTCCGGGCTGACGGGACCGCCGAGAGCGATCGAGCCGAAAATTCCGCACATTACGTGTCCCGCCCGGGCGTGGACGTGACCTCGTCCAGAATCGCCTCGAAGGTCCCCACAAATCGCGGGACGCTGAATTCAGCAACGCGAGCAGCCGCGGATGCCGCAAGCGCTCGAGCCGTGGCGGGGTCGACGATCAGACCCTCGAGATGCCTGGCGAGGGCACCCGCGTCGCCCGGCTCGTAGTACAACGCGTCGATCCCGTCGCGAGCGACGTCGCGCGCGCCCGATCGGGTCGTGGATACGCATGGCAGTGTTGCGGCCATCGCCTCCATCAGCGCGTTCGGCATCCCTTCGAAATCCGACGGCATCACGAAGATGTCGCTGGCGGCCAGGATGTCCTGAACCGCGGCGGTACGGCCCGTGAAGATCATGTTGCTCATGCCCTGATCAGTGGCCGCGGCCTGCACGCCGGGCAGCGTCGGCCCGTCGCCGCAAAGGATCCACACCACCGGCTTTGCCAGAGGCCGCTGCAGGAGCAGCCCGTTGGCTTTGACGAGGGACAATTGTCCCTTCTCTGGATAGAACCGTCCCACGTTGGTGATCACAACCGCATCGGCGGCAATGCCGTATTGCGCGCGGACGCGGGTCCTCGCCTCCTGACGCCGTTCCGCAGGCAACGTCTGAGTGGCAATGCCGTTGGCGCAGACGGCGATCTCGCCGAGGTCCATCCCCACCCATCGTCCATGGTCATCCCGGAGGAAGGTGCTGTTGACGACGGTCTTGTTCACTAACGGAGTCATCCGTCTGAAAGCCTTCAGTAATAGCGCCGCAAATGTGGGCTCGACCCAGCCAAAGGCCGGGTTGACGGTGCGGATGCAGAAGACGATGCGAGGGACCCGCGCGATCGCCGCCGCAACGAACGTGGTCACACACATCTCGTGTCCCCATCCCACGACGACGCCCGGCCGCTCGATGCGGAAGTCGCGAACCAGCTTGGCGATTTGAACCAGGTGAAAGCCCCGGCGATTACGATTGACGATCAGACGTCCGATCAGCCTCTTCAGTGGTCCGCCGGTGACATAACGAGCGGGGGCGACCGCCACGCCCTGGCGAAACAGATAATTCAACTCCGGAAACATTTCGGCGGCATGGTGCTCGTACCGGCCAGTCGTGGCCGTGCACAAGTGCTTGATCTGCGTCTGCGTGCCGCCAAGGTCGAAGCTGGTCGTGACGTGAAACACCCTGGCCGGAACGGCGCCACGCCATGATCCGGCGCGCCATCGGCGCAGCCCATGCGCGTGGGACCACGCCCAGTTCCGCAGGTGGTCGTGGGCCCGCCAGGCAGCGGCGCGCCATCGCTGGCGCGGCGGGGTCATGGCCGGCGCCGCGCCGCGACGGCAGCGCTGCCACGCGCGGGCTCAGTACCAAACGTCCGCGACAAGCTTCAATCCATGACGAGCAGCATTGGCTGACGGGCGTTACAGCTTGTCGGTCACGGCTTTAAGGCGTCCGCGCCGGCGTGACAGAAGTCCTGCACACCCTTCGTGAACGGCACGACGGGCGCGCACAGACGCGCCGACATCTGCCGGATATCACCGATCAAATCGCGCGGCGCCTCGCGGCCCGCGGTGAAAACAGGCGAGCGCCCGACCTGCGATCCGATGATCTCGCAGAGGTCACGAATCGTGAGGATGTCGGGCCCGGCCAGGTCCAGGGTCGCGCTGGCGTCGAGCGCCGTCACACGCTCGAGCGCGGCCACCGCGTCGCTGACGTGAACCGGGTTCAGGCGCATGCCGTCAACGCCGTCGAGCACCACCGGGCGGCCATTCCGCACGTGATCGACCAGCCGCGGAATCAGCATCGTCGGCCGCTGCCCGCGGCCGTAGACGAAGAAGAATCGAATGATGATGACGGTGAAGATACTTTCATAGCTGGCGGCCAGCAATTCGGCGCTCCGCTTGGAGGCCAGGTAGAAGCCGCGCTGGCTCTCGACGCCCCCGGACGACGCCAGGACAAATCGCGTGACGCCGTGGTGTCGGCTCCAGTCGAGCAGTCTGGCGGTTGACGCGACGTTGACGTCGAAGACATCGGCGGCCTGTTCAGGAAAATCGCGGTAGCCCCCCGACTGGGCGAGGTGAAAGACCGTGTCGACCTGGTCCGGCAAAACGGCGGGCGGATCGGGCTGGCGCAGGTTCCACGCCACGGAACGTACGCCTTCGATCGACGGGTGTCCGGTGACCGTGCGCGAGCTTGCCCAGACGTCTTCGCGGCGCGCAAGGGCGTTCACCAGGTGACGGCCGATCAACCCTGACGCGCCAGTGACGAGCGCGCTCATCTATTCCTTGCGGCGCGCGACAATATGATGATTCGTGCCAGGGTCGGTGCGCTTGATGTCGGTGAATCCGGCGGCGACGAACCAGCTCACCAGCTCGTCCCATCTGTAGAGATCGTTGATGTCGGGCGAGATGGCGTCGAAGTAGCCGTGAAGAAGCTCTTTGCCGTAGCGGCCCTCGATCGCCGCCACCTTCTCCTCGAACGGAAGGTTGCGCAGCCGCGACCGCATCTCGAACATCTCGTGGTAGTAGCCATAATCGGCCGGGTAGCCGGGGCGCGGCTCGCCGTAGATCATCACGAAGAGATACCCGCCAGGCTTGACGCACTGCACCAGATTCTGGAAGCCGACGTAGGTCTTACCCGTGTGGTGCAGCACGCCGAAACACCACACCAGGTCAAAGTCGGCGGGAAACCCGAGCGGCTCCAGAATGTTCTTGCGGTGAACCTCCATGCGGTCGCCGAATTCCCTGGCAATCTTGGTGGTCCGTGCCACGCCCGCCTCCGAGATGTCGAACGACACACACTTTTCCACACCGAGCTTGCCGAGCCCGTACGTCCAGCGGCCCTGGCCGCACCCGGCATCCATCACCTTTTTGCCGCGGAACCATTCCGGCGGCAGGTCGGCAAATTCGCACATCTGTTTCGGCACGCGCTCCCGAAACTCCGCGTTGCTCAGCATCGCATGCCCTTCGGGCAGGCTCTTCCACTGGTAATTGAAGCTGGCACGCGTCTGGCCGGCGACAGGCATGTGCTCGGCTCGTTCGGAGACGAGGTGACGGACGAGCGTCCGCAGGCCGCTGACCTCATCGAGCAGGTACGCCACCTTGGCTTCGAGGAACTTCATGCGCGTCCCTTGATCGTACCGGGCGGGGTCGAACTCCTCAGCCATCTCGCGCCCGTCCGGATGTCGTTTCGCTGCGCCCGGCGCCTCTGTATCAGCCATTAGCCTGCTCCATACTCGGAAAAGAAGACCCATTCGCACGCGATCGCGCCAGAGGGCGGTCACGGCGCGCGCTCCGGCAACGAGGCGAGCCGGGCGTCGAATGTTGCCGCCGCTTGCGCCGATGAGAATTCGCGCATCCGTTCCTGTGCGCGGCGTCCGAGCTCCCGCCGCTCGTGATCATGCGCGAAGAGATAGGACAGGTGCTCGGCGAGCAAGGCTCGGGACGCCTGCACTGTGGCGCCCCACTTCACGAACACCGCAGCCGCACGGGGCCGAACCCGGAAGAACCGGGCCAGGCCTTCGATCAATCGATCGTTGCCCTTCTCGAGATGCGGATTGCGCGCGGGCTCCCAGTGGTGACGGCTGGGGTGGAACACGATGAAATCCGCGGCGAGTCTCGACCTCAGATCCCGCCGGAGTTCGTCCACGCGACGCTCAGCCGCGGGCGTTTCGTTCACCGGGTGCGGCACAAAGCGATAGCGCGGCAGTCGTAGCCGCTCCGCGGCGACCCGGTTGTCGGCATTGGTGATGATGACCATGTCGGCCGACTGATACGCCAGCGCCGTCAGCCGGCCCTCGAGCGAATTCTCGAACGGCAATGAACGCAGGGTGCCGTGTTCGAATGCCAGGTACGGATGCACGCCGGCCGCCATGGCGAGCACGGGTTCAGCACCGTACGCGTGGATAACATCGTAGCGCCGGAACAATCGCGTCACGGCCGACCGGTTCCAGCCTCTGATCCGGCTGTAACGCTCCAGATCAGCGGCGGGATCCGCCGCGGGCGCCGGGGCGATCGCGGCGGTCGCCGGCGGCGCCACGCGCGCGCGGATGGCGCGAAGCCATTGCCATCGCCGCGACGTAATCAGCTGACGCCTGAATTCGAGCCAGGTCCATCGAAGCCCCGCTGTCGGCGATCCCGTGCGCCGAGCCTCGAGATACGCGACCGCATCGAGTAGCGGTCCCTGCGCAAACCAGCGCGGGCGTACAAAGCCATGCAGATCGACATCCCCCCAGTCCGGACGCGATTCATCAATCGGCCGGCTGGCCGTGAACTCGCTCTCCTCCCATTCGGGGCAGCCCATGATGTGGTAATGCGCATAGGCCAGGACGTCACAATCAAGCCCGACCGAACTCAACAGCTTGGCGTTGAGGTAGGCGTTGTTGGCGACGTTGCCGACATGCAGGACACGCAGCCTCGGCTTATCCACCGGAACTCGAGTCCGCGGCAATGACCCGCGCGTAGACCTCCGCGTAGCGCCGGCTGATCGCGGCATTATCGTGCAGCGCAAGAATGCTCGCTCGCGCCGCTGCGCGTTTTTCGGCCAGTGCCTGAGGGTTGGTCACGTAATACTCGATCGTGGATTCGAAGGTATCGAGTGACGTGAAGATGAAACCCGACGCCTGCAGTTGGGGCGTCATGAACCCGTCGCGAACCCACGTCATCGTTGGGACGCCGGTGGCCATGCTTTCGATCTGGGCGTTGGCGTAGTAGCCCATCTTCAGTTTGCCAATCGCAAGGTCTGCGGTCTGCAGCGCGTCGAGCACCTCCTGGTGCCGGGCCGCCGTGAAGAACTTGAAGTCGATGCGAAAGCCTCTGGCGCGCAGCCGTTCGATCGCCGCGAGAATGTGCGCGGTGCCCTCGATGCCGGGGTGATTCGTCGCGTGGACGATGACGAAGGGGCGGGCCCGGGCATCCCAGCTGTGCGCCGAGGATTCCGCAATCGTCTGGGCGAAGAACGGCATGTGTTCGGCGGTGGGCGCAAAATCCTTCAAGTCGGGTGGTGACGAGCGTGGCGTCCGCGTGCGCTGCCGCCAGATTCCGGCGCAGGATGTTGTGGGCGGCCTGACAGGGATAGGGGTCGTAGTCGCACTCCTGACAGATGTTGACCGCCGAGTGCATCGCCATGTTCGTGGCACGGTCGCGGATCTCGCAGCCGCGGAAGTGCGCGACGAGCTTACGGCCCATCCGCTTCAAGAGGGGCACCTCCCAACCGCTGCGCGTGGCCGTGACCATGAAATGCGCGTGGACGATCTCGTAGCGCGCCACCACGGTCCAGACGATCCAGAATTCGCGGAGCGGCGTGAACAACGCGAAGCCGCTGCCGCGAATTTGAAAGTCCGACAGCGACCACACCGGGCTGTGACCCACCGCGAGGTAATCGGCGCGCACCCCGTGTTCGCGTAGAATACGCATGCTTTGGTACGCGATGTGGCCCATGTACGAAACGTGCAGCACCGATCCGGGCACGAAGCGGCCGGTCATGATCCGGGCCAATAGTTGGTTGAACGGCCACAACAAGGCCAGGCACGCGGGATAGAACAAGTGTCTCAGCGATTTCAAACCCGGCCCGTAGGGCACCCCTTTATGGGGTGCCACCCTTGCGGCCGATGACGTGAATATTTCTCGACGGCACGGTGCGTTTGATGTCGACGAAGCCGGCCTCGATCAGCCACCCCTCGATCTCTTGGAACGTGTGGAGGTCGTTGATTGGCGGCGCGATCGCATCGAAGTAGCCGTGCACGTATTCGTCGCCAGTCACTTGGAAGCCACCGGCCGCCATGTTGTGCGAATGGCTTTCAGCTTGCCGCGCAGATCCAGGTTCGCGGTGCGGTGACGCCACTCCTCCATTCGGCGATCTCCGCAAAGTCGCCGCGCTCGCCGAGCCGCGGCTGCCGTAGATCATCAAGTACAGGTAGCCCCCCGGCTTGACCAGCGGCGCGACGTTGCGGAACGCCTTGTAGGTGTTGGTGTGATGCAGCACGCCGAAGCTCCACACCAGGTCCGCCTGTTCGAAAACCGGCAGCGGCTTGAGCAGATCGATCTCTAACGTCTGGTGCGACGGAAACTCGCGGCACGCGTCCGCGGTGTGCCGCAGGCCGTGGTCCGACTGGTCCATCGACAGCACATCGGCGCCGAGCGCGCACAACGCCCACGAATAGCGGCCCATGCCGCAGCCCACGTCGACCACGCGCTTGCCACGGAACCATTCGGGCGGAAGGCCGGTGAACTGGCTGACATAATCAGTCGCCTCGGCGCGAAACGCCGGGTGATCGAGCATGTGACGGCCGGTAGGAATCTCGGCCCATTGAAAATCGAAGCTCTCTTTGGTCCGCCGCACCGCCGGCAGGTCGTCGACCATCGGCGCCGCCAGATGCCGGAGCAGCGCGGCCTGATTACGCGTCTGCCAGGTGAGGTACTCGACCACGCTTTCCAGGTACGCGATGCGCTCTGCGCGGCTCCAGTGCTCGCGTGTGTAGCCGGCGCCGTACCACGCGCGCCGCAGCCTCGATATCACCTTCGCGACCAGGATCACTCCGCGCCTTCCCGTTCCATGGCGCTCATCATGCGATCGATACCGTCGGCAAACGACACCCGCGGCGGGCCGAGCAGTTCGCTCATGCGCGAGATGTCGCCGACCAGATCCTGCGCCGTCTGCGCTGCATCGCTCTCAAAGCGCGGCGTCCAGCCTGCTCTCGCCGCGATGCAGTCGCTCATTGCGCGAATCGTCAACACGTCCGGGCCCGCCACATTAATCCGTCCGGTCGTGGCGAGCTCCATAGCCCGCATCAACGCCTGCGCCGCATCGTCAACATGGACCGGATTGAGCCGAGGCCCGGCGGCGCCGGCGAGTGAGACGCTGCCGTCCGTGCGGATGATGTCGATCAAACGAGGCACGAGCATCGACGCCCTTTGGCCGTGCCCGTAGACGAAGAAGAAGCGGACGATCAGGACGCCGAAACACGTTTCATAACTGGTCGCGAGCAGCTCGGCACTCTGCTTGGACGCCACGTAATAGAAAGCCGGCGCACCGGCGCTTGCGACGGCGCCGGTCGAGGCGAGAATGAATTGGCGGACGCCGGCCGTGCGGCTCCAGTCGAGCAGCCGCGCGGTCGACGCGACATTGACGTTGAAGATGTCGAGCGCTTGTGAGGGAAAGTCGCGGTAGTGCGGCGACTGCGCGAGGTGCACGACGACATCCGCGGTTGCCGGCAACTCGCGCGGCAGTTCTGGTGCAGCGAGATTGGCGGCAATCCAGTGGACGTTGGGCGCACTCAAACGCGCCCCCGCGCGGTCTCGACCGACCGCCCAGACTTCATGCCGATCGTGCAGCAATGGAATCAGCGTCCATCCGACAAGGCCGGTGGCGCCGGTCACCACGATCTTCACAGCGCGGCTCCGTGCTGACGCATCCACTCTTCGAGGAAGAGCAGGTTCCAGATCTTCGGCGTCGAATCCTGTTGCGCAAGGTGCCGTTTCCACAGCGCCTCAATCGCAGGCATGTCGAAGAATCTGGGCAGCACGGCGGAGCTGAGCAACCGCTCCTCAACTTGCGGGCGAAGCTTGCCCGCCATCCAGGCGCCGATCGGCACTCCGAACCCCATCTTCGGCCGGTCGATGAGCGCGGCGGGATACCGCTTCTTGGCCAGGCGCTTCAACAGGTGTTTCTTGTCGTAGCTGCCATCGGCCAGCGGCTTGAGCTTGTACTCGGACGGAATCGTGGCGGCCAGCTCGACCACCTCATGATCCAGCAGCGGTACGCGCACTTCGAGCGAGTTGGCCATGGCCGCGATGTCGACCTTGGTTAGGATGTCGTACGGCAAGTACGCCATCAGATCGAGATGCTGAAGCCGCGTGACGATAGGGGCGCCGTCGACATCGAGCAGCGAGCGGCGCCTGGCGTCATGGTCGCAAATGGCGCCGTGATACTGCGGCAGCAGCAGCTGCCGGCGTTCGATCGGCGCGAAGTGCCGCGCGGTCACGCAGTGCAGCTCGTAGGCCTCATCCACCAGCCGGCTGTGGTCGAGACGGCGGTGCAGGTTGCGATAGAACACGTCGGCGAGCGCGCGGAACCAGTCGCGCGCGCCGTCGCCGCGGCGCATCTTCCCGGCTTTCTTCAGCTCGGTCTCGATGTACTCATAGCTGTTGTAACCCGCGAACTTTTCATCGCCGCCGTCGCCGCTGAGCGCCATCTTGACGTGACGGCTTGCCATTCGCGACAAGTAATAGGTCGGAATGGCCGACGAGTCGGCAAAGGGCTGGCCATAGTGGCGCGCCAGCAGCGGCAGCAGGCCGATCGAGTCCGCCTCGACGAACTCCATGTGATGCTCGGTCTTGTTGAGGTCGGCGACCTGCTGTGCGTACGCAGTTTCAGAGAAGTCAGCCTCGTTGAAGCCGATCGTGAAGGTCTTGACCGACTGCTCCATCAGCTCAGCCATGTAAGCGACGACGAGGCTCGAATCGATGCCGCCACTCAGGAACGCGCCAAACGGTACGTCGCTCATGAAGCGCACTTTCACCGCGTCACGGATCGCCGCGTCGAGCCGCTCGCCCCACTCGTCGAGCGAGAGCGATCGGTCTTCGTGGAAGTGAAGCTCCCAATACCGGCGCTAGTCGATCCTGCGGGTCTTCAGATCGACGGTGATCAGATGTCCGGGGGGCAGGCTGCGGACGCCCTTGTAAATGGTCCGCGGCGCGGGCACGTACTGCCACGCCAGGTACGCGTCGAGCGATTCGACCTCCATCTCGAACGGCCCCACCGTCTGATACAGCGGCTCCAGCTCGCTCGACCAGACCAGCGCGCCGTCCTTCACTGTATAGAACAACGGCTTCTTGCCGAGGCGATCGCGCGCCAGCAGCACTTCCTGGCGCTCGAAGTCGACGGCGGCAAACGCAAACATGCCGCGCAGGCGGCAGACCGCGTCGGCGCCCCAGGTCAGGTAGGCGTTGAGCACGCCTTCGGTGTCGCTGCGCGTGGAGAAGGTGCGGCCCTTGCCCAGCATCTCGCGCTCGATCGCCTCGAAGTTGTAGACCTCGCCGTTGTAGGCAATCACCCCGCGGCGGTCGGTGCTCCACATCGGCTGCATGCCGCCTGCGACGTCGACAATCGACAGGCGGCGGTGGCCGAGGCAGACCTGCCCTGTCGTGAGCACGGCGCTGCCGTCGGGTCCGCGGTGTTTCAACAGGGCTGTTCCCTTCTCGACAATCGCGGTCTTCTCAGGCGTGATCTCGCGTTCGAGATCAATCAGTCCAAAAATTCCACACATCTGTTCGGCTAGATGAAATTGCGACGGTAGTGGTAGCGGGCCGCTGTCACGTTGGGATCGGTATTGTCTGTCGCGGAAAACACGACGGAGTCGCCGTCGACGGTGTAACGGCCCCGGCCCCACGCCTGGATGAAATCGATCCCCGCCTTCGGCCACCCGACCGGGCTGCCGTTCTCGTACAGCATCAGCCGCCCGGCCTCACCGAGTGCGGATGCGCCGCCGGCGACGGTGGCGCGCCATGCAAACCCGCCGACTGGCGCAAACGGTCCGGGAAGCGCGACGAGCGGTTCCGCCGCCTGAAGTCCCGACCACTGCGATTCCAATCCACGCCGGCAAAACAGGAACTCGGTGTTGGCCTCACCGGCCTTGATGTTGATGAGGGAAAGGTCCAACCGATCGCGACAGAAGATCTCCGTCTCCTTATTTCCCGCAAATTCCATCGGGTAGCCGCCCAGCCAGTCACGAATATCGTGCCAGTAGGACATCCCGCGGGATTTCTTGTGCGCGCGGATGCAGGTGAGCGGATTCTTCCGGGCTTTCAGGTTGCCGCGGATGGAATGGTTCCACGCGTATTTCCAATCCATCCAGCGCTTCTTCACATACGGGGCGCGGTTGTATTCGCGCTTCACGCCCAGCCAGTACTCCGGCGTCGGGTCCGTGAACGCATCGGTTGCATACAGGGCGATGTAGAAGAGGCTGTTGTCGTGCAGACGGGAACCGGCATTCTGAACGGCCTTCCACATCTGTCCGGTGTGATGCAGCACGCCCCAGCCATAGACGATGTCGGCTTTCGGCACGGTGTTCATGAACGCGTCGTCGAGAACCGACCCTTGCACGACCTGCCACTCGGCCGGGTCGCCCGCGAGCTGGCGCAGCAATCGCGTCGTCGTCACCGACTTGGGGTCGTAGTCGAAGCTGAACAAGGGCCTCGCGCCGGCGCGCCACGCCGACAGCGAATGCAATCCGCTCCCGCATCCGATGTCGAGGCACGATTTCCCCTTCAGGTCGTCGAGCTTCAAGAAGCCCAGGAGGTGCCGCTGCGCAATGCCGAGGCGTTCCTCGGAATAATGCTTCTCGAGGTAATCCGCCCAGTTGGCCCCGAAGCCAAAGCGCAGCGCCTCTTCCTCGGTCTCGCTGTATTTTGTGCGTTTCGTTTCGACGTCGCTCATCGTGATTGGGCTCCCCCGAACGCCGGCACGGCCGCCTGCGTTTCGTCGCGGCCGAGCGTTGCGCTCTCCACGATCTCTTCAAATCGAGTCACGCACCGTTCGGTGGAGAACTCGCTCAATCGCGCCCGCGCCCGCACGCCCATCGCGCGGGCCTCTTCGCGGTCGTCAAGCAGATGCCGCACATGCCGCTCCATCAACTCCAGGTCGCCCACCGGGTAGAACAGCGCTTCCTGGCCGTGCCGCGCCACATCGATGGCGCCGGATCGGTCGGTCGAGATGCACGGCAGGCCGCAGGCCATGGCTTCCATCATGGCGTTCGGCATGCCCTCGAAATCCGATGGCATGACGAACGCGTCGCTCGCGCAGAGATGATCGTTCACGGCGGTGGTGCGGCCGAGGAACCGGATGTTGGGCATATCTGCCGCCGCCGCTCGCGCCGTTTCGAGTGTGACGCCGTCGCCGCACAGCAGCCACAGCAGCCGGCCCTCGTAGTCACGCATCAGGCGTTGGTTAATGGCCACGATCGACATCTGCCCCTTCTCCACGGAGAAGCGTCCGACGTTGATCATCACGAACACGTCGTCGGCGATGTCCAGTTGCTGCCGCACCATCCGCCGGCGCTCCAGAATTTCCGCAGCCGTCAATGGCAAGGGCTCGATGCCGTTCGGGCAGACCTGTATGGCGTCTGGGCTGATGCCCAGCCAGCGGGAATGATCCTCGCGCAAGGGCGTGCTGTTGGTGATGACGGCCGACACATGGGGCGTCATCCCCCGGTGCGCGACGCCGAGCAGGCGTCCCATCTCCTGATCGACCCAGCCATAGGCCGGATTGAAGGTCCTGATGCAGAACACGATGTGCGGCACGCGCGCGACGGATGCGGCGACAAAGGCCGTGACACACATTTCGTGGCCCCAGCCGACGACGACGTCGGGCCGATAGGCGACGAAATCGCGGTATAGCTTGTACGACTGGATGAGCTGCGGCGAGCGCGTCTCGAAGGTCATCGCGCACCGGCCGATGGCGCGCCTCAGCGGGCCGCCCGTAATGTAACGGTCGCGTTCGAGGCCAACGGTCTGCCGGTAAAGAAAATTCATCTCGGGGAATATTTCGGTGGTGGTGTGCTCGAGTCTGGCACTGCCCGCCGTGCACAGGTTCTTGATCTGTCTCTGTGTGCCGCCGATGTCGAAGCTGCTGGTGATGTGCATGACCCGCAACGGCGATCCAGCGACCGCGCGAGGCGAGCGGAGCCTGCGTATGAGAGGCGCATACGCCCACACGCGAGCGAGTAGAAACGAATGAAACCGCAGCACCAACAGCAGCAGCGTCATGGCCTCGAGGTCCCGCCGCGGCAAGTCCGGCCACAGTTTTCTGGCGCTGTAGCGATAGCCCTGGAGGGTGACCATCGCGTACAGGACGCGCATGCTGTGGAAGATAAAGCTGAGAACCTTGATCCACCACGGGCGGGCCTTGAACGCCTGCTCCGACGTCCATTCGGTGGTCGGGTCCGGTTGATTGATGCGGATCAGGATGTAGGTGCGGTAAATCCATCGGCGGAGGCCGGCTGGAAGGCTCTGCCAGATCGACACGTGGAAGCCCTTCCTCACAGCCATCGCCTGCTCCACGAAAACCCGGCGATGGCCTCTTCGAGAACGGCGGCGAACGCCGCGGCGACCGTCTCAAGACTGTAGCGCCGCACCACGTCCGCCGGCGCGGTGAGCGGCCGCGCACCAGACTCGTGCCGGTCCAGCAACACTTGGATGGCGCCCGCAATCCCCTCGACATCTCCCGGCTCAACCAGCGGGTAACCGCTGGATCGCAAGAGATCTGCCGAGCCTCCGACGGCAGGGCTGATGCCCAGAATGGGCCGCTCCGCCATCAGGTAATCCACCAGCTTGCTCGGCACGAACACGTTCGTGCGCGCACGCGCGTCGATCAATACCAGGACAGCGCTGTCGCGCATCGCCGCGAGGCTCTCGAGATACATCACCTGCGGCTGGAAGCTGACAATGGATTCCACTCCCAGATCGATCACTTTTTGTCTGGCTTCGACGACCCCTGAGCCCGAACCGATCAGCACCAGCTCCACACGTCCCCGGATTCCGATCCGGGCGTCCAGCCTCGCCAGCGCGTCGAGCAGATCATCAGCGCTTCGACGGCTCGCCAATAAGGTCCCGACGTACGCCAATCGAAGAGGCGCCTTGCCCACCGGCCGGAAGCGCGGCATCCGATCCGCGATTGGAATCAGATCCTCATCAGCCGCGTGACCGACGACGCGCGCCTTCGACCGCCAGGCCGCGGGGTACTTGCGCATCACCAGGTCAGCGGCGTACTGATTCGTGAAGACGACGAGGTCGGCCGCCTTGATGACCGCCGCTTCGCACTGCACGTCCCTGTCGCGGTCCGCTCCAAGCATGTCGCGGTAATACAGACTGTCGACCCAGGGATCGCTGAAGTGAGCGACCCATGGCAGCCGCGGCCGGCCGAGCGCGAGGCCGACGAAATGGTCGCGCCATGGTTGAGCAAACGTCACGAGCACCTCGGCGCCATCGCGTCTGGCCGCCCGGCGTGCGGCGGCAGCGGCGTCAACAGCCCAGGATGCGTCCACCGGCGGCAGGTTGCCGAGCTTCCAATTGAGCCAGGCAGTCCTCGCTCCTTCCGTGGTGCCCCTGGCAGCCACCCGCTCAGTCTTGTAATAGGGCGAGTAAAGCGCGGAGAGCGCCGGATCGACCGGATCGCCTTGGTCGCGACTGTACTCGGCCAGCGTTACGACCGTGCTCTGCCAGCCAATGCGTTGCAACCCCTTGAGCAGGCGGGCCACTTGGATCGACCGCGGGAACAGCGCGGGAGGCATGCTCCACGACACCGCAACCAGGCGCCGCTCGGTCACTGCGCCCAGACCCGAAACCACTGTTCGAGCACGACGAGGTGCCACAAACGGTGCCGGTCGTGCGCCGCGGCGTCGGCCGCCGTCCCGCGGCCGACCAGCTCACGTAACGGCTCGGGCCTGAACCACTCGGGCAGGTGCGATGCCGGTCCGAGCACCATGTCTTCGGCGAATTGCTTGAGCGAGGTTGAGAGCCAGCCATAGACCGGCACGGGAAAACCGCGCTTCGGGCGCGCGACGATCGCCGCGGGTAAACGCCGGCGCGCGAAGTCCCGCAGGACGCTCTTGGTGGTCCAGCGGCCCGACGAGTCCGGTCCGATCTTCGCGGCAATCGGCGCGCGCGCCGCCCACTCGACGAGCCGATAGTCCAGAAACGGCGTCCGCAACTCGAGGGATGTCGCCATCGACATCCGATCGGCCTTCATGAGCAGGTCTTCCACCAGCCAATCCTGGCAGTAGAGGTACAACATCTGGTTGAGGGGATGCTGCGCGCCCGCGCGCCGGAGGTGACCGCGAACCACGTCCAGACTGTCGGGAACACCAACGGGCTCGCGGAACAGACTTCGCTTCGCAGAGCTGTCCATGTAGTTCGTCATGTGCGGCGGCACATCGTCGTTTCGTACGTCGCGTCCGGCCTCGTCCGCCAATGATCGCGCCTGCCACCATCGATCGAAGTCGTAACCGGCAAGCGTTTCGTCCGCGCCCTCGCCCGACAACGCCACGGTGACGGATTGGCGGGCCAGATGGGAAACGTAATAGAGAGGCACGCACGCCAGATCGGCGAGCGGTTCGTCTGTGTAGTGCACCAGCGCCGGCAGGAAGTCGAGGAACTCGCGCTCCCCGATTTCAATGGTGGCGTGATCGCTGCCGAGGTGATCTGCTACCGACTGCGCGTACTCACGCTCGTCGGTCTCCGGACTGCCGCTGAACGCGACCGAGAATGTCTTCAGGTCGCGGCCGTGTGTCTCCACCGCCACCGAGGCCACGGCGCTCGAATCGATGCCGCCGCTCAGCATGATGCCGACCGGCACGTCGGCGATCATCCGGAGCTTCACTGCGTCGGTGAACAGCACGCCGAACGCGGCCATGGCTTCCGCGGGCGTCATGGGGTCGGGCTCGGCCGGGCGCGGGATCTCCCACCAGCGTTCGACGCGCGGCTCGCCGCCAACTGAGATGGTGAGCCGGTGCCCGGCGGGCAGCTTGAAGATTCCGCTCCACATGGTTGCCGGCGACGGCACGTACCGAAAGGTCAGGTAATCCCAGACCGCGCGAGGCTCGATGCGCCGCTCGACGAGAGGCAATTGCAGGATCGCTTTGATCTCCGATCCGAACGCCAGCGTCCGCCCGTTCCAGTAGTAATAGAGTGGCTTGACGCCGAGCCGATCCCTCACGAGGTGCAGCTCCTGCGTGCGCGCATCCCATAACGCGACCGCGAACATGCCGTTCAGCGCAGAGAACCCGTCGACCCCATGCCGATGGTACTGTCGCACAATCACTTCGGTGTCGGAGGCCGTCCGGAAGACTTCGCCTTGGTCAATCAAGCTGGAGCGGACGTCCCGGTAGTTGTAGATCTCCCCGTTGTATGCGATTTGGACGGCTTGGTCCTCAGTGCCCATCGGCTGATGGCCGCCCGCAAGATCGATAACGCTCAAACGCTGGACGCAGAGCGCCACGTGCTCATTCACGAACGTGCCCGAGTCGTCCGGACCACGATGCCTGATGGCCGCGCCCATCCGGCGCGCAAGCTCACGCCGCTCCTCGGTCGAACCGGGATACCCGAACATTCCAGCGATGCCACACATGCAGGCTTGTCTTATCGCGGGCGGAACCGCTGAATGACTTCCCGACCCTGAAGGCTCGGGACGCCAAAGGCGCCAATCGCATCGAGCGCGCGCTCGAAGGGCTTCTGTCCGAGGACGTGCGCAGGATCAGCGTAGTAGGTCAGGATCGCGGGCAGGCGCTCCTCTGTCAGGAGCCGGATCGTCTCCTCGAACAGCTCGAAGTACTCCTCGCTCAGCTGGTAATCGCATCGATCGGTCAGGTACGTCCACGAATCAAGGAGCGTCGTCGGGTAACGATACGAGCCGGTGGTGGGCAACTCGGCGAGGCCGCGCATATCGACCACCGGCCCGCGCGACAGCCCCAACGCGGGGATGGTCGTCGAGCAGTAGCGATATTCGAGCGGCCGCAGGCAGTCATATAGCAGCTCGAGCTGTTCCGGGGCCTGGAAGGATCCGAAGTGCGGAGCTCGGAACCCCTCCGGCCCCGACTCGAAGACGTCGAGGAGGGTCTGATGCCCTCGGCGAACGTCGGCCAGTACCGCTGATTCGCTCATCTCGTTGTAGAACGTCACGGGCCAGTAACGGTCATCGCGATACTCCGCGTGCGCTTGCGATCCGTGGTTGAGGAACTCGGCCCCGCCCTGCCTGATTTCCCGCCACGTCGACGCGCCGCGCTCGAGCTGAACTCCCGGCACGGCATACCCGGCACGTATTCCACGACGTCTCAGATCGACGTCGAGGTCGCGCGCCGCCGCAATGTCCTGATCGGTGTCGCAGTCGAAGGTAAGCACGAGATAGACCTTGTCAACGCCCGCCGCCTCGCAGAGTGAGGAGTAGTGCCGGAACAGATTCGCAACCGGCGCGGACGCAGCCGGCGGATCGGTTGCCGCTGCACTCGGGGGGTGCGCCGCCGCTTTGCCCGCGAATAAACGTCGCAGTGCAGCGATCAACGTTGTGCCATGACCGGTTCCAGAGGCCCGCGCCGAGCGGTGGTCCACAGACTCCAGCCCCATCGACGCGCCAGAGCCTCGATCGTTTTCTTGCCGGCTGTCTTGGTGCCAAGCTCCGGCGCCCAGATATTCAGCACGTTAGGAACGTCCGTGCCGAGCACCTGCACGCGAACGTCGGCGAACTGGTGAAACAGATCGGTCCGAATCTCGTCGACGGTGACCGGCCAGGTATGCGGGTTGCCCTCACGGCGATCGCCGTCGGCATAACGGCTTGCCAAGGTCCGCTCGTCGAGGCACCGGCTTTCCAGATTCACGAAGCCTTCCTGCCAGCGCACGATGAACCAGTACAGGAATGACTGACGGTTGTAGAGCATCACGCCTGTAGTGCCACCGGGTTTCAGCACACGCCGGATTTCTGCAATCGCCTGCCGCGTTCCGGGCGTGTGATGCAGCACGCCCCACGAATACACATAGTCGAATGCGCCGTCGTCAAACGGCAGGCTCTCGCCATCGCCTTCCATCACTTCGCCAGACACGTTGAAGAGCTCGAAGCGGCGCCGCGTCTGAGCGACCGCGACCGGGTTCAGGTCCACGGCGGTCACATGAGCGCCCTGCAGCGCCCAGTTCATCGCCATGCATCCCATGCCGCAGCCCAACTCCAACACGCGCTTGCCCCGATAGGCTGGGTAGTCGAACAGCCTGGCGAAGCGGCCGTGCGGCGAGTGCAGGGGTTCATTCCATCGATAGAATGTCGCGTCAGCCTTGTCGAAAAATTCGCGACTGCTGAGCGGGACCTGGATGGCGCCCGACGCATCCCGGTACTCGGTGCTGCCATGCTCGTCGCCGTAGGTCATCGGGTAGTCCGCCCACCACCGCCGGATCGCTTCCTTCAGCGAGCTGGACTGGCTCGAGTCAGGCACTAGATCTCCCTGCCGCGCGATCCCACGCTGCCAGCACGGCACCCAGTGGACGCACCGCCCGCCCCATCGCGCGTTCGACGACGCGGGTATGCGCCAGGAAACGGCTCAATCGAAGCCGCGCACGGCTACTCCCGCGCACGGTAAACATTCGGCGGCGGCCGTTGATCACCAGCACTGACCCTCGTTGTCCGAGCGCACGACTCTCGGCTGCCTCGCATCCGAGACCCAGCGCATCGGGATAGACCAGCACCACATGCTGGTAGCGTCCTGACGGCGTCCATGACTCGTGGCCTGAGCCCGCAGACTCCACCAGCGGGGCGACGGTCACCAGGCCGAAACTCTTGATCACTTCCTCCGGAACGCCAGCCTGATGGCGACCGTCGAGCACGAGATCGGGTTGCTCGTGTGGAGACAGGATGTCGGCTGCTTCGATAATCATTGAAATCATGTACGGCAGCGTGCGCGGGTTGGCGTAGTGATCACGGTGGACGATCCGGTGTCCTCGCGCAGACGCCGATTCGAATCGTTCGAGGAGGCCGCGCCGGTCGGCATCCCGGTCGGCGCCGTGATACGCAAAGGCGATAAAAAGAGTGCGGCCGGGTTTCGGCGGCGACGGCCAGCAGAGCGTCAACGGCATGGCTAGGCCGGCGGCTTGGTCGCCAGTATGTAGAGCGATGACGCCTGCGTCGGCAGGAACGTCCGGCCGACAATCGTGAAGAGATCATCGACCAGCTTGTAGCGGCGGATGCGGCCGTCGAGTTTCCAGTCGGGCGGGCCCCACCCGATATGATGAGTTTCCTCAAGGGTCAGGCCTGAAGCCGTCACCTTCGCGCCGATGGTGGCGGCGGTATAGAAGTGACAGTGATCGGTGTTCTGCAGCGACGCCGGATCCCGGCGATACGCCAACTGCCACCACCACGAACCCTCATTGGGAGTGCCCAGCACCAGTAACCCCCCGGGGCGCAGAATGCGATGCACAGTCGCCAGGGCACAGGCGTCGTCGGGGATGTGCTCGATGACGTGGTTGAAGAAGATCACATCGAAGGCGTTATTCTCGGCCGGGAAGTCAAGGATGTCGGCGGCGAAGATTGTGGCGCCAGGGTTCTGTGCTTGCGCGCGCACCAGCCGGAGCAGGTTGTAATCGCTGCCGTAGACAGCGTCGGAATACTTGGAGAGCCAGACGAGGTTGTTGCCGTCGCCGCAACCGAAGTCGAGCAGGCGCGCAGCGCGCGGCAGCCGCGAGGCCGCGAGATGTCGTCGAATGACGCGCTCGACGTACTCGCGGCGCTTGCGAACGTGGTGGCGCCACGGACTGACCTGCTCCGCCGGTTGTTCATCCTGGTACCAGTTCGGCTTGACTTGACGAGCCGCCTCGACGTCGGCTTGGAGTGCACGCCAGTGGTGGGCAAGAATGGGGATCCCCTGTTCAGTGCGCACGGATGCGCCGCACGCGCCGCACGATATGGCGCCGGCAAGGCCGGACAGCAGTTGCCCCGCCCGGCACGCCGGGCAGATCAACCCCGAGAGCGCCGGCATCAGGCGGGCGGCCTCATGAAGCGCCGGTAGATGTCCAGGACCTTCCGCTCCGTCACTTGCGGCGACCAGTTGGGTTGTGCGTGCGCGTAGGCGCGCCGGCCGAGCGCGGCGCGCGCCGCATCATCCTCCATCAGGTCCTGAATGGCCTCGCGGTACGAGTCGGTCGTGTTGTCCACAAAGCGGACAAAGTCCGCTCCGGCCAGTTCGGGAACGGGCGGCCCGTGCCGACGGTTGATGACCACGGGCAAGCCCGCGAGGAGCGCCTCCAGCACAGACTTGTTGAGCTCCCAGAACTCAGTGTGAACGGCGAACAGGTCGAAGCCAGGCAACAGCTGACAGAGTTCGTCATTCTCGACAGCCGGTCGAAAATGCACACGCGACGCGGCCGCCGACTCGCGTGCCAGCTGCTCGAGGCTCGCCCGCTCGGGACCGTCCCCTACGATGGTCAGCTCGACTGATGGCAACGCCGCGACGGCCCGAATCAGATTCGCCGGATTCTTGTCCTGAAACAGCCTGCCCACGCAGACAATCCTGAAAGGGCCACGCATTGAGTAGTCGGTCTTTTGCCTGAGATACGGGCTGTTCAGGATGTTGTAGCAAACCTCAACCCTCGTCACGCCGTGGCGCTCGAGATACGGCAGAATCGATCGATAGACCGGCATCACGAGGTCCGCGTTTTTCAGGCCCGCCCCTTCGACGTACTGGAAAAACGCATTGTGTTGTCGTTGGCTCTCGGTCAACCCGGGCGCGACAAAACGGCGGACCGGGTTGACGTCCGGATTGATGTGCAACGAGAGCACGTAGGGAATACCGAGTGCCTTCCGAATGCGTGATGCGAGATAGCCGTCCCAATCCGCGCCATGGACGCGGATCAACTGCGGCTTGGTGCGGCGCGCAAGATCGACCCCGGGTTGCGCCCAGTCCCGCAACGGCTTCTTCCACCACCGCCGCCAATCCGCTGACACCAGCAGGGAGTTCTCGGGCACGTTGTGGACGTGCAGCCGTGCGCGCCCGACGGTCCGCTGCAACTGCGCCAGGTCCGGGCGATCGTCGGTCGTCGTGACGATGTGAACCTCTGAAAACAGCTGGCCGGGGTTGTAGTAGTTCGGCTGATACTCACCTTTCACCAGAATGTCGGTGATGCGATCGGGTACCAGCACCATCAAACGTTCGGCCGATTCTGACATCGCTATGCCGGCTTGCGCGCGGCCAACTCGACGGCGGCGCGCGCGGGATTGTAGTAGTCCAGGAACAGGCTGGGAGAAGTGACGGCGCGGCCGGCGTGCATTCGTGTTTGGTTCAGGCGATCGTACAAGATCAGGCCGTGGCGTTTGAGTTCCGCCATCAGGCCCCAATTGGTTCGCTGAAAGACCGACGTTTCGAAGAAGTGCGGATCCTTGCCGTGCTTGCGAATGCGCCGGGACGCGGCATGGCGCGTGACAAACGGGCGCCACGGGATCTGGTAATGCGCCTCGTTGCGCCATGCCGCATAGTTGGGACAGACCACATAGATAGCGCCGCCCGAAGCCAGCAGCGCGGCTGCCCGCGCGATGACGGGACCGAAATCGTCGATGTGTTCGAGCACGTTCCAGAACGTGATCGCCTCGAACTGCGCGCCATCCAGGGCCGCATGAAAGATGCCCTGGTCGAGAAACACCGCATCGCCATCGTCGCCTGGCCGCTCGCGCGCCAGCCGGCGACGCGCGTAAGCGACTTCGAAGGCGGCGATCTCCGTGCCAATGGCGCGAAAGCCACGCGCGCGCGCCAGCATCACGAAACTGCCGTAGCCGGCGCCGACGTCGAGGATCCGGCTGCCAAGGGGCGTCGCCACGGCCATGACCTGACAGGCGTAATCCGCAAAGGCGTCGCCGACGTGGGCGTTGAGGTGAAACTCGATCTCCGCCGGGCCGAACACTCCAGCGTACTGTCGCTCGAGGTGTCGCCGAATCTCGGCACGCTCGGCGTCGATGGCCGCCAGGCTGTCGGTCACGGTTTCTCGCAGACGATGACGTGCCTGAACGCAAACGCCCTCAGCCCGGGCAGGCTGCTGACCCATTCGTCGAGCATGCGTCCGAACAACCGGCGCTTGAGCACGTTCTTCCAGGCCGGATGGAGCAAGGGCCACAGCCACGACGGCCGGCCCGCCCAGAGCGGTAGCAACTGGAATCGCCGATGGGTCACCGTGCGGAGTCCGGCTGCGTCGATGGCCCCGCGGATTTGCCGCACGGTCAGCAGGTGCGGCGGCGCCCAGTCGGTGTAGTAGCGCAGGCAAAACGCGTTGATCGATCGGCGGTTGCCGAAGTCGAGCACCGCCCGGCCGCCGGACGCGAGCACCCGCCCGACCTCCGTCACGACGTCCTCGGCCCCTGGGATGACATACAGCGACGAGAAGCAATAAAGGAGATTCACCGATCCCGTGGCAAGCGGCAGCCCTCGCGCATCGGCCTGCACGAACGTCACATTGTCAATGCCGCGAGTCCGCGCCAATCCTTGCGCAACGTCCAGGTATCTCAGGCTGAAGTCCACGCCAACGGCCTTGTCGATCTGCCCGGCGTTGTCGATCAAGTGGGATCCCGTAGCGCAGCAGAGATCCACCATGCGGCCACCGCGGTAGTGACGGCTGGCCAGCTCGAACCGAGTCTGTAGCAACCGGTCCGTGTAGTCATCGCCTTCGGTGTACACGGGACGGCTGACTCGCGCCGGCTCGTAGACCGTACTTTCATTGAACGCCTGTCGCAGACGGCGCTCCGTTTGATCGATCGGGGCAGGCGCCGATGACACCTGGGGGCGCGCTCGACTGGCCTTGATCGACCGCCGCAACTCGCCGCCGAACTTTGATTTGAAGACCGTGAGGCCGCGCGCCTTATCATCGCTCGCGTCGGGGAACACCTCGCCCACTTCGTACCAGAGACCGCCGGATTGCTTCGCGCCGCGGATCGCCTCCCACATCAGCAGGTAATTGATTCCGGAATCCAGGTGAGCGGACTCCGAACAACTGGTGTGGTACAGCGTTCCCGGTCCCAGCCGCGCATCGTTGTGGAAGGCGACGGGCGTTCCCTCGGGCGCGTAGCCCACCCACAGAACGGCATGGCCGTGCCGGCCCATTTCGCTCGCGATACCCGCGAAGTACTCACGCGGATGCGGCACCACACCGGTACGCTCGTAGGTCTCACTGTGAATGCGGTAGTAATCGTCGACCAGATCGGGCCAGGCGCCTTGACGCACGGTATAGCCGAGGGCGCCGGCCTTCTTGACCATTTGCCGCGCGTTCTTGGACAGGCCGCGCCACAGCTCGTCTTCAGCGCCGGAGAGCCTCAGTACTTTCGTCTGGGTCGAAAAATCTTCGAACCCAAACGGAAGAAACGGATTCTCACCGGTTCCCGCCATTCCGAACGTCGTTACCGGAGAGCGTCCCATCTCGATCACGTCGGCGCCGAGCGATCCTGCCATCTGCTCGACGTGCGCCATGATGGCCGAGAGGACCTCGGCGCGCTCGAACGCGGTCAGGCCGGCGGCCGGCACCGGGCCGGCCAGCCCCCATCCGCTCGATGCGAGCCGGCGAGCCGAAGCCTGATACTGAAGCGGCACGACCGCGATCAGCCTGGCGTCACGAACCACTGCAAAGCTGACATCGGTCAGCGCCCAGCGAGGGACGGCAAGAATCAGTCGCTGCCAGCCCGATAGCGCGAAAACCCAGCCCTCGGGTGATGCCTCGACGACGGCGTCCCACTCCGCGGCGTCAAGTTGCGCGGCGCTAACGAACTGCGTCACGGCTTTTCAAGAACCACCCCAATGACATTCGCCAGCCGTGGCAGCGCGGCACCCAACCGGGTCGAGCGGCGATAGTCTGCCGGCGTCAGCTTAGGAAACAACAGCGATTGCAGAGTGTGGCCGAACGAGTCTCGGGGGACGAGGCCGTGGCGCCGTCCGATGGCCTTGAGCTCACCGATCGAGTACTCATGGAAGTGCTGGGGATCCACCAGCGCCGGTTTTTCGCCGCGCCACCGGCGGAGGCGGTTGTCGAGACGATCGGTGTTTGGCGTCATGATCGCGATGGCGCCACCGGGACGGCACGCAGCAATGGCGAACCGGAAGTAGACATCCGCGTCGACGAGATGCTCGATCACCTGGAAGCTCACCACCAGGTCGTATTGCGGCTCGAGCCGGTCGGTCTCGAGGTCGGCCACGTGACGAAATACGTTCGGGTGCGGGTACGCCTCGTTGGCCTTGCGGATGCTCGCTTGTGAATAGTCGATCGCGTCCACGCTCTCGACGAACTCGCGACTGGCGAACTCGACGTCGTGGAACCCGCAACCACAGCCGATGTCAAGGACCCGCGCGGGCTTGCAGAATTCGAGCAGCCGGGCCACCTCATAGCGCCGCGTGTAGTCCCAGGCCTCATTCAGGTAGGAATCCCATTCTTCGGTGATGAGCTCATCGAAGAACTGCCGCTGATCTTTCAGGGGCTCCTGGTATCGAGAGTGCACGGACATGACTGGGTGCGCGAGCCTGGAGAACGGCTATGGCTGCGGCAGGACGGCTCGCTCCAACCATGTGCCGAGCATGAACCCGTTCATCATCGTTGACCCTGAGGGGTAGGTCAGTTTCATGCGGGACCGAACGGAACGGCAGTCGCACGCTCGGCTTCAGGCGGTGGATCCATCTTGTGCGACCAGCGGCTGCGCTGCGCGATGTATCCCTGGTTTCTGGTCAGTCCTGGGTAACCCAGGTAGTCGTCGAGGCTGACGCGAACCTGCGTGGCATCCGAGACGCTGTCGATCGGCTCCGCAACGCCGTCGGCGGTAGCCCCGGCCTCCACGATGAGGGCGTAGTCGCCCGACACCAGCCGAAGCTCGGGAATCAGGCACTCCGCCACGCCTTCGACGGGGAGTGATCCCAGTCCGCCACCGCCCAGGCTGAACACCATCGTCAGCCTGCGATCGTCCATCGTATGGAACGCGACGGCAAGATAGTCGCACCGCTTACGGCGCTGCGAGAAGCCGATCCGTATGCGCAGCGGTTGTCCTGTGCGGAACAGCCGCGTCGGCGTGCCGTCGCTGTTGACCGTTTCGACCCAGCTGATGACCGGCTGTTGCCGCACCACCGTGTAGTAGCCGTGGTGCCGCGTCACGTCCACTCGCGGTGGTGCATGAGGAATGTCGACCGGACCAGCGGGCTCGTCCGTGTGTTTCACCAGCGTCTGGAGATAGAGGTCGGTGATTTCCTCGGCCGATCCCTGCCGGATGATGCGGCCGCGATCGAGCCAGATGCATCGGGTGCACAAACCCTTGATCGACGCCATGCTGTGGCTCACGAACAGCACGGTTCGGCCATCGTGGGCGATCGAATCGACGTTCCTCTTGGTCTTTTTCTGGAACTCGGCGTCACCGACGGCGAGCACCTCGTCGAGGAGCAGAATGTCGGATCGCAGCAGGGCGGTGACCGAATAAGCCAGACGCATGTACATGCCGCTGGAGTAGCGTTTGACCGGCACGTCGACGAACGTGCCGATCCCTGCGTAGTCAATAATCTCGTCGAACTGGCGCAGAACTTGCGCCCTCGAAACGCCCAGCAGCGCCGCGGCCAGCATGACGTTATCTCGCCCTGACAAGTCCGGGTGAAAGCCGGTCCCGATTTCGAGCAGCGAGCCGACTCGGCCCGTGAGCCAGGCCCGCCCCGAGGTTGGGGCCACAATGCCTGACAGCAGCTTCAGCAGGGTGCTCTTGCCGGCGCCGTTGCGTCCGATGATCCCCAGCACTTCACCACGCTCAAGCACAAAGTCGATATCGCTGAGCGCCCAGAACCAGTCCTTTTCGCGATCGCGTCTGAGGGCGGGAACGCGCTGCTTCAGCCAGATCATCGCCGGCGATCCCGAGAGCGGCTCCGCGGTTCCCGAACCCGGCACCAGATAGCGCTTGCTCAAGCCCTCGACGCGCACGACCGCGGACGAGCTCATGGCGGCAACAGGGTCCACTGCGACGGCTGCATGAACTCGCCCAGATCGTCGATTGGATGACGCGCGCCGAGCGGCCGATCCTCGACGACCAGAATTCGCGTCACGTCCACCAGGCAGTCGATCGAGTGGAAGCGATCGAAGTCGACCTGCCCGTAGTCGATCATGATGGTGTAAACACCGGGCGTGAGGCGGAGCTCGGGCACCCGGCAAATCACGGTTCCCTCTCCCGAAAGATGGAACACCGTGTTGTCGTGCGGGCTCTGCAGCACCATCCGCCGCTCCTCGTTCGGCCACAGGAAAAACACGCTGATGAACGCGCTCGCGCCCTCGGATGCGGTCGCGCGATAGCCGATTTCGACGGTGATCGGATCGCCGGTCTTGAAGACCCGCGTCGGCACGCCGTCGACGCCGAGGGTCCGGATCGACGTCAGGATGGTCCGCTCGCGTGTGGCGTAGAAGCTTTTGCCGTGGGTGAGATCCACAAACGGCGGGGCGGTGGCGATGTCCTCGGCGCTCGTCCCGCTGCTCACCGACTCCATGTAGTGCCCCGTGGTGTCACCGACCGGCCCGAATTCGTTGACGCGGCCCTCATCCAGCCAGAGGCACCAGTTGCAGAAGCGCTTCACTGACTCCATGCTGTGGCTGACAAACAGCACCGTGCGGCCGTCGCTGGCGAGATCCTCAACGTGGGTCCGCGTTTTCTCCTGGAACTCCGCATCGCCCACCGACAGCACTTCGTCGAGAATGAGGACGTCGGATCGCAGCAGGGCGCTCACCGCGTAGGCGAGCCGGACGTACATACCGCTCGAATAGCGCTTGACCGGGGTGTCGATGAAGATTCCGATGCCGGCGAAGTCGATGATCGACTCGACCTGCGCCGTCACCTCCTGCCGGCTCACGCCGAGCAACGACCCCGCGAGGAAGATGTTCTCGCGGCCGGTGAGATCGGGATGAAAGCCGGTCCCGACTTCGAGCAAGGAACCGACCCGCCCGGCGATTTCGGCGCGCCCGCTGGTGGGCGGTGTGATACCGGAGAGGATCTTCAGCAGCGTGCTCTTGCCCGAACCGTTCTTGCCGATGATGCCCAGGACGTCGCCTTGGCGGAGTTCGAACGACACGTCACGCAAGGCCCAAAACGAATTGCCCTGCTGGCGCACCGGCGGATCCGCAGCGCCCGTTTCGATCGTCGACCGCTTGAAGTATCGCTTGCCGAGGCCCTCGGCCCGGACGGTGACCTCGTTGCGGTTCCGCGGCGGCAGTCGGCGGCGCCTATTGAACATCGACGGCGGCCCGCTCATTGGCGGCGTAGACAAACAGGCCGCTCACAAACGCGATCACGACCACCACCAGCGCCATCACGAACGAGGGCGAGAGGTCAACCGGTCGGCCCAGAAAAGCCCAGCGAGAAATCTCGATCGCCCAGTACATCGGGTTCATGGTGTAAATCGGCAGGAACCGCGGTGGCACCAGGGACGGCGGAAAAAGGATAGGCGAGAAATAGAAACCCATCTGCAGAATGATCAGCATGATCGGCCGGACGTCGCGCATTCGCACCGCGGGTCCGGCGAGCCACAGGCCAATCGCGATGGCAAGCATCGTCACCGAGAGGAGAAGAGCCGGTACGACGATCAGACGCCACGTCGGGAAATAACCGTAAAACATCCCGACCACGATCAGGATCAGAACCAGGATGACCGAGTCGAACAGGTCGCGGAACACCGACGCAAACGGCAGCAACAATCGGGGGAATGACACCTTTGAGACGAGCGCCATATGCTCCTGCAGGCACCCCACCGCGTTCATCGTCGCTTTGGCGAAGAGCAGCCAGGGTATCTGCGCCGCAAACACAAACACCGGATAGGGAATGTTGCCGGTATCGACGCGGACGAAGAACCCGAAGACGAGAACCAGGGTCAGCAACAGGGCCAGCGGTTCGAGGATGGCCCAGACCATGCCCAGAGCCATCTGCGCGTAGCGCGACGTGACATTGCGCCACATCAGCAGCCACAGCAACTCGCGGTGAGCCCAGGCGTCGGCGAGGTCGAGCCGCCACCACGGCCGCTCGGCCTGAATGATTTTTCGTGGAAGGGTGGGCGTGGCGTCGGGCATAGGGGCGCTCATACTGGGGATCGCCGGTCCAGAAACGATCGGCACCACCACTCGAAACTGATCAGCGACCAAATCAACAGCCGGCGGTTCCGTTGTCCGCTCAGGTGCTCGCCGACGAGGGCGGCCACGGTGTCGGGTCGCAAGAACTCGTAGATTCGGGCGCGGGGATCCAGGATCAGGGTCTTGACATACTCGATGCTGTCGCCGCGGAACCAGCTGGCGTCGGGCGCGCTGAAGCCTTGCTTGGCGCCCTCGACGTACTGGTCTGGTAGCAAGCGCGCGAGCATCTTGCGCAAGATGATCTTGCCGTCGTTGGTGCGGGAATAGTAAACGTCATTCTTCTGCCCGGGCGCGTTCTCGTCGATCCGCTCGCCGAGATCGAGCGCCCGCAGCTTGGCCCGCACGGGCAGGCGCATCGCAAAGTCGACCACGTCGTTATCGAGGAAGGGCACGCGGGTTTCGAGTCCGTGAGCCATGCTGAGTTTGTCTTCGACGACCAGCAAGCCGTGCAGAAACGTCTTGCATTCGAAGTAGAGCGATCGGTTGACGTAATCTTCGGGGCGATCGAGCCGCCCATGCGTGCCGTCCACCACGCGGCCCATCACGTCGATCGTCCGCAGATCTTTGATCTCCTGCCACACGTCGGGCTGAAAGAGCTTGTGGATGATCGTGTTGGGGACCAACCGCTGCCAGAAGGCGTAGTAGCGCTCGATGTACTGCGTGCGATCGGTGCTGTCGGCGGTGCGGTAGTAACGCCATGGGTATCCGCCGTACAACTCGTCGCCGCCGGTGCCCGAGAGCACGACCTTCACGAACTTGCTGGCCAGCCGCGCGACATAGAAGTTCGGGTAGCACTGCCCGACCCGAAGGTCTTCGAGGTGCCAGATCAGCTCGGGCATCACCCGCTCCATGTCGCCGGACTTCAGCACGACCTGGTAGTGCTCAGTCCCGAACTGACTCGAGAGCGCCTCAGCGCGCTGCCGTTCGTCGAAGTGAAGCTCGAGCCCGGAAGCCGACGTGAGGTCGAAGCCAGCCGTGAACGACGCCAGGCGCGGAATCTCCCGCGACGCGACCGCCGTGATGCCGCCAGAGTCCATGCCGCCGCTCAAGTACGCGCCCACCGGGACGTCGCTCACCAACTGCCGCTTGACGGCCTGCTCGAACAGGTGATGCAGCTCGGCCTCGTCGTCGGCGTCGTCACGGACGGTGTCGGGCTCGACGAATGCATAGTCCCAATACTGGCGGCGGTGGACGTCTCCGGCTTGCGTCATGCTCAGGACATGGCCGGCCGGCAGCATGTGGACGTTGGCAAACAGGGTGCGATCGCCAAACTGATTCTGAAAGGTGAAGTACTCGAGCAGCGCCGGACGATCGACCTGCACCTGGATTCGTGGGTGCGATAACAGCGCCTTGATCTCGCTGCCGAACACCAGCGTGCGGTTTTCCAGCCAGTAGTAGAGCGGCTTGATGCCGTAGCGATCGCGTGCCAGCAGCAGGCGGCGCTGGCGCCCATCCCACAGGGCAAAGGCGAACATGCCGTTGAGCCGGGTCACGCAGTCGTCGCCCCACTCTTCGTAGCCGTGGACGATGACCTCGCTGTCGGTGGCCGATCGAAAGCAGTGACCCTTGGCTTCCAACTGGGTCCGCAGCTCGCGGAAGTTATAGATCTCGCCGTTGTAGATGAGCGCGACGTCGCCGTTCTCGTTCATCAACGGCTGCGCCGCTCGGTCGGACAAATCGATAATCGACAGCCGCCGGTGACCGAGACCCAGGCTGCCGTCGACGAAGTGGCCTTCGCCGTCGGGGCCGCGATGCGCAATCGCATCGGTCATGCGTTTGAGCAAAGCGATCTCAACCGGTGCCCCGGTCGGGTCGAAAACGCCGGCAATGCCGCACATCTGTGGAAAGCGAGGCGCGCCGTGGAGGCGCAGAGAAGTCTGGAACTACACGGTCGAGGCCCGAAGCGCCATGCGCCAGTCGACGACGGACCTGAGGCCGTCATGCAGGGAAATGCCGGCGCGGAAGCCGAGCAGCCGGTCAGCCTTCTCAGTACTGCCAATCCGCCGTGTCACGAAACTCGCCGCTTCCGGCCGGTACTCCGGCTGCTGCGTCGAGCCGGTGAGCTCCAGCAGCAGCTGGACGAGCTCATTAATGCTGGTGCCGATGCCCATACCGACATTGAAGTTCTCGTCGGCGCATTCGGCTTTCATCCCCAAGACGTTCGCTCGCGCCGCATCCGCCACGTGGATGAAGTCGTAGACCTGGCTGCCGTCGCCGAAGACCACCGGCCGTTCGCCCGAGAAGATCTTGTCGAGCACCTTCATGATCACGCTGACATAGGTCCCCTCGTAATCCATGCGCGGGCCGTAGATGTTCATGTAGCGCATTCCGATATAGGGCAGCTTGTGCTGCTCGTAGATCGCGCGGAACATCTGCTCGTTCGCGATCTTCGTGGCGCCATAGGTGTTGCGGTTGTTGAGCGGGTGCTCTTCGGTCATCGGCGTTACGACGGCGTTGCCGTAGACCGACGCGGACGAGGAGTAGACGATGCGCTTGACGCCGGCTTCCCGGCAGGCCTCGACGACGTTCCAGGTGCCGAGGGTGTTGACCTCCCACGCCAGCCGCGGATCGTTGACGCACTCGCCCAGCCACAGCGACGCCAGCAGGAAGACACCATCGATGCCGCGCAGCTCCCGCGCCAGCGCCTCGCGATCGGTGATCGATCCTTCGACCACGCGCAGCTTCGGCGACGCCATCGCCCGCGAGAGGTTCGCGCGCGTGCCGCGCAAGAAGTTGTCGAACACCGCTACTTCCGCCACCGGCTCCCCCACCAGCTGGTCGACAATGTGCGAGCCGATCAGTCCGGCCCCGCCGATCAGCATGATGCGCTTGCCAGTGAGATCCACGGTTCTCCTCTCGGCCCGCTACAGGCGGGACAGGCGCCCGTCGCGGCTGGCATACTGCAAGCCGCAGGCCGCGCAACTCGCCGACGCCGGCGGCGCCGCGCCTGACGCGAGCTTGATTCCGCACTCGCACATCCAGCCCGTCACACGGCCGGGGTTACCGACCACGAGCGCGTAATCGGGAATGTGCCTGGTCACGACGGCGCCCGCGCCGATGAAGGCATACCGTCCGATGTCGTGGCCGCACACCACGGTGCAGTTGGCGCCCAGGCTCGCGCCGCGGCCGACGCGGGTGCGCTGGAACTCGTGCTTGCGGACGACGTGGCTGCGGGGATTGACGACGTTGGTGAACACCATCGACGGCCCGCAGAACACGTCGTCTTCGAGAGTGACGCCAGTGTAGATCGAGACGTTGTTCTGGACCTTGACGTTGTTGCCCAGTACCACGTCCGGTGAGATCACGACGTTCTGCCCGATATTGCAGCGCTCGCCGAGCACCGCGCCGGACATGATGTGCGAGAAGTGCCAGATCTTCGTCCCGTTCCCGATCCGGCAGCCGTCGTCCACGTAAGACGATTCGTGGGCCGTGTACGGAGGCAGCGTCGGCATATCAGCGTTTCTTCGATGCGGCCGGCGCCGGCATGACGGCGGCGCGCAGCGTGGCGGCATCGGCGGCGCCGGTAATCGGCGCGTGCCGGATTTGGTGAGACAGCTCGATCGACGGCCGTGCCGCATCGACGCCGAAGCCTCGCCCGTCGAGAATTTCCTGATACACGCGCGTGTGGAGGTCGGTGAAGCCGTCGCTGAACTCGAGCTGCTCGCCGTCCACGGTGATCGCGCGGAACGTGGTGCGCGAGCCGGGCTCCGGCGTGAAGGGCAGGTCGACGGATTCGGCCGACAGGTACCAGCGCACGTCCGCGTTCGCCAGCGCCAGGGTGCCGGCCGCGCGCTTGCCTTCGCGCAGATGGACCTCCGATTTCTGCATCGGACCAAACAGCCACAGCAGCAGATCGAAAAAATGGATGCCGATGTTGGTGACGATGCCGCCGGAGCGTTCCTCGACGCCCTTCCACGACACGTCGTACCAGCGGCCCCGCGCGGTCAAGTACGCGAGCTGAACGACATGTCGCTTGCCGGGCTCGGCGCGCAAGCGCTCGCGGAAGGCGGCCAGCGCGGGGTGCAGCCGCAGTTGCAGCACCGTGTAGACGCGCTGCCCGGTTTCACCCTCCAGCTCCTGAAGGCCGTCGAGGTTCCACGGGTTGATCACGAGCGGCTTCTCGCAGATCGCGTCGGCGCCGACCCTGAGCGCCAGGCGGATGTGAGCGTCGTGAAGATAGTTGGGCGAACAGATGGTCAGGTAATTCACCCGGTCGGCGGCGAGTCCCCGCCTCAGCTTCTCGAGATGCCGATCGAATCGCTCGAACTCGGTGAAGAAGCGAACGTCGAAGGCGTACTTGTCCAGTACGCCGACGGCATCGTGGGGATCGACCGCCGCCACCAGGCGGTGGCCGGTGTCGTGGATGGCCTTCAAGTGCCGCGCCGCGACGAAGCCGGCGACACCGGTGATCGCGAAGTTCTTCGGGTCTGCGTGCGTGCTCATGCGAGTCCCCCCGGCCGCGGCGGCGCCACCGGCCGATCAAGCGCCGAGGTGAGCACCGCCGCAATCTGCGGCGCCGTCACCTTCAGGGAATAGCGTTGTTCGATGGTGGCGCGGCCCGCCGTGGCCATTCGGGCGCGCAGGCCGGGGTCGGTCAACAGGCGGCTCAGCTTCGCGACCCACTCGGCTGGTGTCGACGCCAGAAAGCTGTTCACGCCGTCCTCGATGATCTCACGGTTCACGCCGACGGCAGCCGCGACGACGGGCACCCCGCACGCCATGCACTGGATCGCCTTGAAGCCGCACTTCCCTTTCGACCAGTCATCGTCCGTGAGCGGATAGACGCCGATGTCGAGCGTATTGAACAGGCTCACTTCGTCGGCGAGCGCCCACGGCACTTCTTCGACCGTCAACCCCGGAAACCGGACCGGGCGGCCGGCGCCGCTGACCTTCAACGTGAACGGGTGCACCGCGGCGACCTCGCGCAGCACGCCGGCGAGGGCTTCGAGGTACGGGAACGTGGTTGGGCTGCCGATCCATCCCACGACGAGACGGCGGTTCGGATCCTCCGCCACGCGGACCTGAGGCTGGAAGCGAGTGGTGTCCACGGCCGTCGGAATCACCGTGACCGCGTTGTTGAACTGCCGGGCATAGCGCGCGAGAAACTCGTTACCGACCACCACCCGCCGGCTTTGCCGCAGGATCCGCGAGACGCGCGACGTGTTCTTGAGAAAAGAAATCGCCCGGTTCGCCTCGCTGACATTCGACAGAAAGATCGCGTCGTCAAAGTCGTAGACAATCGGGATGCCGCGGCGGGCGATGAGCGATTCCACGATCGGCGGACCGAGCGGAATCGCCTCGCGATAGAGCCACACGAGGTCGTACTGCGCGACCGAGAACAATTCCTGGAACCGGCGCCACGCATGGACGAGAAACAGCGCCGCTTTCTTCCCGTAGTGCCCGCGCCGATAGACGACCTGGAAAAACTCCGGCGTGTAGAACGAGCTGATCGTCACGTCAAAGCCCGCGTCGCGCAGGTACGGCAGGTACTGTGCGATTCGAAACCGGCAGCCCGCGCCTTCCTCGGGAATTGGTGAGAGTGCGAGAACCCGCACGCGATCGCCTTCTCTCAAGGCGTCTCCCGTGACGGGCCGGACGCGGCGATCAACAACCCGCCGACGGCCGCGGCCATGCCCGGTAGAATCAGCCACAGCCAGCCTGGACTTGCTCCTTCCCAAGCCGCCAGCCCCACATGGACGATCACCGCAGTCATCAAGGTTGTGCCCACCGCGCGACGCCGTTCCGCCCACGGCAGCGCCTGCCACCAGGTGCCCAGCGCAGTGACGTACGACCGGGTCACGGACCGTTCCATCGCACGACAGCCGCGCTGAATGAGCCGATCGGCCCAAGCGACCGCAACGCTGTCGCGCAGGACCACCGATACGCGATCGTCAACTCCTTGAGTCATCTGGCTCCGCTGGCCGCCGGTTGACTGCCGCCCGCGATCGAGACAACCACGCCCGACAGTTCATAGCGCGAGGTTCGAAACATGAACTGACTGCCGAGGCGCAACGGGACCGCGGTATACGACCACCCCGCTGTGCCGCGTTGCGACCGAACCTGGAACGTCACCACCTGCTCGGCCACCTCGTCGGACTGGCGCTTCACTGGCGCGAGGCTGGCCACGCGTGCGCCGGCGGCGAACTCGTTCTCCGTGATCGCCACGTCGACGTCGCCGCGTCGCACTTCGGCGAGCACGACGGGCGAGGTGATGAATCGAACGGCGACAGTCAGATTCTCGAAATTCTGATCGCCGCTGACCTGATCGACCTGGAACGCCACGACCCCCGACTCCGTCTTGATTCCACCAACGAAGGTTGGGCGCAAGGGGAAACCGGCCGCGGCAAAGCACTCCGGGTAGCCACCCGGTGCGAGGACATCGCAACTCATTCGCAGCCTGACGGGCATCTGTAACAGGTTCGCCGCCGGCACTTCAATGATGGGCCCATTGGCGTAGACCTTCGGGACAGCCGGTGCGGCACGACCGGCGCCAAGCACCTCGACGTCGTCTGGCAGCGTCATGCCCGCTCGAACTTGCGACGCCTGTCCCGGCTTGAGACTAATCAGCTTCCCCACCACGATCACACGCGTGGTTGGAAGCGGCTTTGGCGGCGCCAGAATGGTGAGCGCCTTCAGCAGCCGCGCCCGCTCCTGCTTCTGGTCGTACAAGACGACGTCGTACACGCCGGGAGTCATGGGGTTCAACTCGACCTCGGCGTGGGTAGAATCCGCAAATAGAAAGTTGAGCCCTTGAACCGTGTCAAACGACACGCGCAGAAACGGCCGGAGATTGGCGCCTCGAATCGTCACCCGCAGGTTAGGACCCTCTGTCAGCGTTGAGGGCTCGATGCCTGTCAACACCGCAGGCGGAACCCTGAACAACATGTAGGCCCCGTAGCCCAGCGGCAGGAGTCCCACGAGCAGCAGGCCCAGCACCGCGTCCACGAGATTGACCCTCCCCCAGAGCCGTCCGTCAGAATCAACGATCGCCATGAGTACGTGTCCCTTCAATGACTGCCGACGAACGCTGATGCACGCGTGCCACCACCGCGGCGCCACCGAGTCCCGACAGCCAGACTGTGTAGGGCAGCGAGAGCCCCCTGTGCCTGATGAGTGTGCCGACGTTTCCGCTGTTGAGCGCAACCACCAGGATCACTCCGCATGCGTGCGCCAGCAGAATGCAGGTCAGCGTCGGGTCTCTCTTCAAGCCGTGGCGTATTCCAAACGGGACGAGGGCGAGGAGCAGCAGCCACACGAGTTGCTCGGGTAGATACGCCCAAAGCGCCCTCGACTGAACGCTCGACGGCAGAGGTTCGATAAAGTAGCTGGTCAGGGCACGCGTGATGAACAGCGCGACCTCCCGATTGGACATGCCTGGCATCGAATTCCAATCGGTGTAATAGCGCGGATCGAGGATCCGGTAGGAGATCCCTGGCGTCACCACATGGCCCGCGTGATATCGTGCGCCGGCGATGGCGACCGATCGAATGCGGCTCTGCACGAACGGCCGAGTCATGGCCATCATCGCGACGAGCGGAATCACGACCGCGGCAGCCAGAAGCAGCCGCGGCCGCCGAACGGTGATTGCCGCGGCGAGGCCGGCGACCGTGCCGATCGAGACGATCAGCAAACTGCCCTTGCGAATGCTCTCGAGCGCCACGGCAAGCAGAACGATGCCCGCAATCGCCAGCACCTTGTGCCGCCATTGTGGCGCGCGCGCGAGCGCCAGGACGCATATCAGCTCAAATACCGCGAGCAGCGCGTAAAACGGCTCTTTGAGCACGGACACGGACCAGCTGAAGAGGCTGGGAAGAAACAGCAGCACGACGAGGCCGCCCATCGCGGCGGGGCGGCCGAACGACGGCCGCACAAGGCGGTACAGCAACAACACGGACGTTACATACACGGCCGCATTGAAAACGTGAGCCCCGTACGGCGCGTCGCCGACGAGCGCCTGCAGGTACGCCAGGACGTACAAGTGGCCCGACATGCCGGTTTCATCGAGCGCGTAGATGAAATCGGCAGCCGAAATCGGCACGCCCAAGCCGATGTTGCGCAGCCAGATCGGACGGCTCTTGAAAATCTCTTCGTCGCCAAAGAACGTGGCGTACGGCTTCGACGGATCGGCGAACAGAAACAGCCCGGCGATGAGCGCCAGCCTCAAGACAATGGCGAGCGTGACGAGTGCAACGAACCTCTCGCGCTCGCGGCCGGTCAGGTCGCGGCCGGCCCACCGCGTCACGGCGATGAGCAGCGCCAGGCACAGCACCGTCAGCGGCGACAGCGTGTACGCGACGCCCAGCATCACGCCGGCCAGCAAAGCCCACCGCATCGTCACGCCGTCAGCTCCTGGAACAGCCGGTCGTAGCGCGCGGCCACCTGCGGTAACGCGTACTGCCGGACGCTCTCGCGCGCGTGGTTGACGAGACGGTCGCGCAGCGGTCGATCCGCGATCAGGCTGGCGATTGCGCCCGCCACGGCCCGCGGTTCGTGATCGACCAGCAGGCCGTTGGCGCCGTGCTCGATGATCTCGGCGGTGCCGGGCGACCGCGTCGCCACGACCGGCGTGCCGCACGCCATGGCTTCGATCAAGACGTTGCCGAACCCCTCGTAGGTCGAGGTGAGCACGAAGACGTCCGCTCGCGTGATGAATCGCCAGGGGTTCTGCTGGAACCCGAGGAACTTCACCAGCCGTCCGAGCCCGCGTTCCGCTACGTGTTTCTCGAGGGCCAGCCGCTCGACGCCGTCGCCGAGGATCCACGCATGGACCGGCGTCTCCGTTGAGAGCTCGGCAATCGCATCCAGTAACAGCGGGTAGTTCTTGACGCCGGCGAGCCGTCCGGCTGCCGCAACGAGTGGATGTTCCTCGGCGAGGTCGCCGTGTTCAAGTGGCTTGCCGGCCGCGGCCACGATCGCGTCGAGGTCGACGGGATTGTGCAGCACGCGAATCCTCGACCGCGGCACCTGGTAATTGGCGACGAGATCCTCCGCCACTCCTTCCGACGTGACCACGACGGCATCGGCGCGGGCGTAGAAGAGACGTGTGAGCGTGGCGAACACGCGTCGCCGCCACGTCTGCCGCCACGCGAAGTCGGGATCATCGAGAAACCCCGTGGTCGGCGTGCCCTGGTTGAAGACCACGCGCGACGGCACCCCGGCGAGGCGAACGGCGATCGCGGTGATGAAGTAGCTGAGGAACGGCATCACGATGTCGGGACGAGCCGAGCGGAGAAATGATGCCAGCTCCCACAGCCGGCCGGCCCACGACCGCCGCTCGGCGATCACCACGCGGATGCCGGGAGCGATGCGATCGAAATAGACGCCGTCCGCGCCGCTGAACAAATACAGCATGCGCTCGTGGCGGGTCCCGTCGAGCGCGCTCAAGACGGTCACGGCCACGCGCTCGGCGCCGCCACCGGCGAGTGACGGGATGATGAAACAGATCTTCACGCCACCCTCGGTTGCGCCAGCCGCACCGGCAGCTCCGCCGACACGGTGGCCATCATCTCGGCCGCTTGCCGCTCGAGCGTGTGCGCCCGCGCCGTGGCGTAGCCGCCCTGGATCACCGTGCGGCGCAGATCCGGCTGCGTCATCAGTTGCCTGACCGCGCCCGCGACGGCCGACGCCGACGCCTCGTCGATCAGGAGACCGTTCTGCCCGTGGGTCACGAGGCTGCCAATCCCGGAAACGTTGGTGGTGACGACCGGCATCCCGTTGGCCATCGCTTCCATCAGCACGCGTGGAATGCCTTCACCGGGCCTCGTCGGCAGCACGAACACGTCGTAATCGCGATAGAGCGTCATCAACCGATCCAGGGCGACGGGGCCGATGAGGTTGACGCGGTCTGCCACTCCAAGCCTCGTGGCCTCCGCCCGAATTGCATCGCGCTCGTCATCGCCGATCAATCCGATCGTGGGCCCGATCAGATCGAGAGTGACGTCGTGCCCGCTCTTCACCAGCTCGGCGACCGCGGCCGGCAGAACACGAAGACCCTTGCGTGGATCGATCCGGCTCACCGTCAACAGTCGGATTCTCCCAGGACCGCAGGTATCGGTTCGGGATGCGATGTCCGCGAGGCTGAGCGTCGTGGTCTTGGTCTCGACCACGCGCGCGCCCTGGGCCTCGTGCTTGCGGCGCAGCGAGGCGCCGTTGACGAAGGTCAGCGCGCGAGCGGTCATGTGGCGCAGCGCCCACTCTTCAAAACGCACGTAAATGCCGAACAGCGCTTTCTTCGCGCCTTGATACTGCAAGTGCGGCAGTAGCGCCTGGTAATCGCCGACCACCAGCAGGAACACGGGCTTGCGGCGGGCCCGGGCGATGCGAAACGCGAAGATCGCCGCCGGCGTCGGGATCCGCAGATGGATGACGTCGCACTGTTTCACCCACGCCTTGAGCCGGCCGTGGATCCGCGGCAGCATCGGATAGAACTGCCGCGGTCCGGGAAAATACGGCAGCGGCGACAGCCGCACGTTCGAGGCGCGCACGCGCGAGCCGGACGCTTGCGGCGCGTCGAAGACCGGGACCGACAACAGGATCTCGTCGAAGTACGGCGCCAGCGAATCCACGTAGCGCGCGAACGACCCTTCCGCTTCCCACAGGCTGCCGTCGGCATCGCGCCAGAACGGCATGTGATACAGGATGCCCAGCGTCATCGTTCAGCAGGGCCGTTCAAGTGGCGGCGCAGGCTCGCCGTGACGCGCCCCGCGGTTTGTCCGTCCCAGAGCGGGATCGCCCGCCTGGCCGGCGGGTGGCGAAGAACATCGTGCACGCCGGCGACGATCGCATCACGCGACACCAGGCGATTGGTGCCGAGCGTGACGGTGATCGGCCGCTCCGTCGATTCACGAACCGTGAGGCACGGGATGCCCAGATATGACGTCTCTTCCTGCACGCCGCCGGAATCGGTCACGACTCCGGCGCTCGCTTTCACCAGGCTCATGAAGCCGACGTATGCCAGCGGCGGCAACACGACGATGCCGGCGGCCGGCAACAGGCCGGCGAGCTGGTGCTGCTCGAGGCGCGCGCGCGTGCGCGGATGGATCGGAAAGACCACGGCGACGTGGCGCCGCAGCTCGACGAGCTGGTTCACGATGGTCTCGAGTGCCGGCTTGTCGTCGACGTTGACCGGCCGATGAATCGTCGCGACCACGAACGGCTTGCCCGCGACGCCGGCGGTGGCCGGCGTGTTCGCGCGATCGATCGCCTGCTCCATCATGCAATAGGCGTCGATCATGACGTTGCCGACGCGATCGATGCGCGATGCCGGCACGCCCTCGTTCAGGAGGTTGGCGTCGCCGTCTTCAGACGGGGTCCACAGCAGATCGGCCATGCTGTCCACGGCGATGCGATTGATCTCTTCCGGCATGGTGCGGTCGCGGCTCCTGAGCCCGGCCTCGAGATGGGCCACGAACAGGTTCAGTTTCCGTGCCGCCAGACAGGCCGCGAGTGTTGAGTTGACGTCGCCCGAGACGATCACCGCGTCGGGACGGTCACGCAGACAGCATTGCTCGTAGGCGGTGAGCACGGCCGCGGTCTGCGTCGCGTGAGTGTCGCCGGAGGCATGGAGGTGGATGTGCGGATCGGGCAACCCCAGGTCGCGGAGGAACACGTCAGACATTTCCGGGCTGAAGTGCTGGCCGGTGTGCACCAGGATCGGCTCGGCCCACTCGCTGGCCGCCAGCGCATGGTAGACAGGCCCGACCTTCATGAAGTTGGGACGGGCGCCCGCCACGAGGTGAATCCGCTGCTTCATGACCCGGCCTGCCGAGCGATCCCCTTCGCGGCCAGCAGGCCGCTGTAGAGATCCGTGATCGACGTGATGTAGCGATCGACACCAAAGCGAGGGCGCACGAACGCGCGCGCTGCCTCGCCGAGCTGCGCCCGCAAGGCGTGGTCGCCAACCATCCGCGCGAGGCCGGCGCCGAGCTGATCCTTGTCTCCGGGCGGCACCAGCAACCCGGTCACGTCGTGCTCGATCACTTCCGGAATGCCGGCGACCCGCGTGGCGATCGCGGGAAGGCCGGCGCCCATTGCCAGCACGAGCGATAGCGGCAAGCCTTCCCACAGCGACGGCATCACGAACAGATCGATGGCCGCGAGCACGTTGCCGAGATCACGTCTCGCCCCCGCGAAGTGCACGCGTGGCTCGAGGCCAAGCGCGGCCACTCGACGCTGCAGCTCGCCGCGCAGCTCGCCGTCGCCGACCACCAGCAGGTGGAGCGCCGCCAGGTCGGCGCGCTGGGCCATGGCCTCGAACAGGACGCGATGGGCCTTCTGTTCGGTCAGCCGCGCGATGATGCCGGCCAGCGGCGCGCCCGCCGGAATATTGAAGGCCGCGCGCATGTGATCGCGGCTCATGGTGGTCTCGAGCCGCGACCAGTCGACCGCGTTGTGGATCACGCGAACCTTCGCCGGATCGGCGTCGACCTGCTTCACGTAGAAGTCGCGCACCGATTCGGCGGAGGCCACCACGGCATCGGTGCCGCGCATCAGCCAGCGCTCGGCGAGGCGATGCGCGAGTTGTTTCCGCTCGTAAATATTCACTTCGGTCCCGATCACGATCGGCACGCTCGCCATCATCGCCGCGAATCGTCCGTACAAGCTGCCCGTGAGCAGGAAGGTGTGGACGATGTGCGGCTGTAAGTCATGAAGGACGTCACGTAACCGCAGCACGTCGACCGGGCGCCGCAGGCCTGGCGTCAGGCCCAGCTCTCGAAACGCGACACCCGTGCGCCGGATCTCTTCACCGATCAGGCCGGCGTCGTGAATGCAAACCACGATCGGCTCGAAGCGGGCCGGCAAGTGCCGCACCAGGTTCAGCACCATCTCTTCCGCTCCGCCAACGGCGAAGGTGTGAGAGAGGTAGACGACACGCGCCCGCGCCCCGGAGGAGGAGGAGGCGGCGGCGTCAGTCTCGATGTGCGGATCGGCTGACAGAAGCACGGTACAGCGCCACGGTCCGTTCGAGGCCCTGGCGCAAGCCGATCGTCGGCGACCAGCCCAGCTCGTGGCGAATGCGGGAAATGTCGGCAACGAAGTCGCCGGTTTCGATCTGGGCCGCCAGCGCCGGCCACTCGACGTGCTCGACACGACCGGCGCCGCTGATATCGACCACCATCTGTGCGACCTCGGCGAGGCTGAGGCCCGTGCCGCTGCCGACGTTGTACGACCGGCCATCCGCCTTCGGCGATTCCGCCAGCGCCATCAACGCCGACACCACGTCATCCACATGGATGTAGTCGCGCAGTTGCGCGCCGTCGCCGTAGACGGTCAACGGCTGATCGGCGAGCGCGAGATAGATCAGGCGATTGATCACGCCGTAGGCCGTGCGGCCCGCCGGCTGTCCGGGGCCGTACGGGTTGGTCACGCGCGCCACGGAGAATCGCAATCCGAAGAGGCGGCGGTACAACCGCAAGTACTGCTCGACGGTTCGCTTGTGGATGCCGTGCAGGCTCAGCGGTTCTTTCGGCGCGTCTTCCGGAACAGGCACGCTTTCGGCGCGGCCGTACTGCAATCGAGACCCCGCGACCACGACCTTGGCCTGGGAATTGACGTCGCGCAACGACTCGAGCAGCACCAGCGTGCCGCGGAGGTTGACGTCGAGGTCGGCCCACGGATCTTCCATGCTGCGAACCGCGCCGGACTGCCCTGACAGGTTGAAGATGTAATCCTGGCCGGCGACGAGGCCGGCCATCAGGCCCCGCTCGCGCAAGTCGCCTTCGATCACCTTGACGCCATGACCCTCGAACTCCGCGGCTTGCCCGGCGTGGCGCTCACGCGACGGTGTCAGCACGGTCAAACGCGCGCTTTGCGTGATCAGCCGCGAGGTCAGGTTGACGCCAATGAAGCCAAGGCCGCCGATCACGAGCACAGGCGTGTTCTTCCACCCCAGCGCGGCTGCCGCGCTGGGGGCCCGGCTCTTGAAGGCGCTCACTCGCCCGCCTTCCTGGCGACGCACCGGCCGTGCAAGTGGACGTCAGATCGGAATCGCTCCAACGACTCGATCGCGAATCCCTTCGAGAGCCGGTCGCGAAGCCAGCGTTCGTCGCCGTACATCCCGCCGGCAACAAAACGATCGTGCAGTCCGCCTGATAACGCGGCGGGCAAGAGCGGAAGCGTCCACTCCGCGAGCCGGCGGCCCGCAGTGCGCGGCACCGACGGCGACTCGGGGTGCACGGTGGTGAAGGCAAAGCGGCCGCCGGGGCGAAGCCAGCGGCGGACGCGCGCGATCAGGCGATCGTCCAGCCGCACGTGCTCGGCCAGCACGCCGATCGAATAGACGAGATCGAAGCTGGCCGGCGCGAACTCGTGGCTCACCAGATCACCATGCACCAGCGACAGGCTCGCCGCGTTGACGCGATCGGCATGAATCGGGTGGCGCGCTTCCACCAGCATCGGCTCCGACGCGTCGAGGCCGACCAGCGTCTTCACGTTGCGAAGTCCCCAGAAGTAGCGGCCGGTGCCGCAACCCAGATCGAGCACGTCGATCGGGTGCACGAAGCGATCGCAGACCTGTCCGAGCCAGTCGATCAACTGCTGATTCGACGCGACCTGCTGAAGCTGGTCGTCGCGCTCTCGGTACTTCCGCGCGTACGGTGCGTCGTAAAGCGCCATCACTCCGGTGCGCCTTCAAACAGCCGCTCGGCGGCGACGAACTCCACGCCATTGACGGCCGCGGCATGATCCATGAAGCGGAGCAGAACGTTCTTGAGGGTGGCGTCGACTTCCCAGTAATGCGTCGCGATACAGAAGTGCCCGCCGGCCTGGCGCGCCTCTTCGAATCCACTCACCAAATCTTCGACCGTCGTGCCCGGGATCAGGCCGTGACAACCGAACTCGGCGTGGTTGCGGTAGCGAAGCACGTGCGGGTAGATCATTCGATCGCCTTTGTTGCGTCCGGTCGTCGCGCGGTAGCGGCGAATACGCCACCAGTTCGCGAGCGTGCGGCTGTCCCATGGGCGCATCGACGGACGAAACGACAGGAACGACCCGAGCAGGTTGAGCCCGGCCTCGCCCACCGCCGCCAGCCCGCGTTTCGACAGCGCGTTGTGCGGCGGCACAAAAATCCTGATGCGCGTATCGAGCACGCGCTCCAGGTACGACTGCCCTTTTCTCAACCGCTCTTCGATGTCCGGCGCTGCCTGGAATTCGTAGCCGCCGGGAAAATCTTCGTGGGTAAGCCCGTGCTGGGCGATCGTCACGCGGCCATCCGTCACGAGCCGGCGCAGCCTTGCGACGAGCGAAGGGTTTTCTTCCAACGGAAACGCCCGATCGGCTTGCCAATACTTTTCAGGAATCGCCTTGTCGCGGAACCCGGCGGCGTGCGGCACGACGGCGAGCGCCACCGGCAACCGGTCCCAGACGTCGTGATACACGGCCTCGAGACGATCGGGCTCGGTGAAGTACGACGTGTCATCGTCTCGCAACGCCACTTTCATCGCGCGACACCCTCGTAGACGTCTTCGAGCTGCTGCGCAATCACATCCCACGAGAACGTCTGCATCGCCCACTCGCGAGCGGCGCTTGCCATGGCCTTGCGCCGCGGCTCGTCCATCAGCAGGCCGAGCACTGCCTGCGCCAGCTGCTCCGCGTTGCCGTTCTCGAAGACGATGCCGCTGTGCCCGTCGGACACGGTCTCGGGCAACCCGCCGGCATCTGAAACGACGACCGGCACTCCGGACGACTGCGCCTCGATCGACGTGAGTCCCAGCGCTTCCGGAAAGGTCGACGGCACCACGCTGACGGTGGCGTCGCGATACAGCTGTGCGAGCTCGGCATCGACGTAGGTCGGCCCGCGCAGCTCGATCCGGGGGTTTGATTCACAGCGAGCCTTCAGCTCGGCGTAGTACGGCGACGGCTGACGATCCCAATAGGAATGGGGGCCGACGATGCGCAGCCGCGCCTGTGGCGCGCGCGCGGCGATCCAACTTTCGAACGCATCCAGCAGCACGTGAACGCCTTTGCGTTGTTCGACTCGGCCGACGTACAGAATCGTCTGCGCCCCGGGTGCGGTCGCCGCGGCGCCTGGCTTGAAGACGCGGCCATCGACGCCGTTGTAGACCCTGCGCGCCGTCCTCGCGATCTCGGGGTAGCGCTCGACCGCATGCGCGCGAATGAACTCAGACACGCCCAGCACGCGCGCGGCGGCCGCGAGCCCGCGCTGATAAATCGGACGGTCCCAGCCGCGGTAGCCGAAGCCCCAGCCGTACTCCATGCTGTGCAGCGAGATCACCTGCGGCGCGGCGCCGGCGCCGCGGCGGGTCAGCCACAAACCCGCGGGACGGCTGTGATGGTGCACGACGTCTGGTGCGATGCGGGCGATGGCGCGGCCCGCGCCGGTGTAGTACCACAGGCCGCGAATCACCGCCGCCGGCAGGCCGCGATCGATCGAGTCGGGAATTCTCACGTAGTGGTAGTGCACACCGTCGATGGTGATTCGCCTGGCGCCGTCGCCGTGATCGCGCGACACGACATGCACCTCGTGGCCGCGCTCGACCAGTCGCACGGACGCGTCACGAATCCACCGCTCGATCGCACCGCCTTTGGTCGGCGGTACCGGCAGCAGTTCTGGCGCGACATGGCAGACCCTCATGCGGCGGCGCGTGTGCTGGCGGCGCTTAGCAGTCCGTGGTAAAAGTGGCGACGGCATTCGGCTGACGATGCATCCCCGCTGGTCTTCGTTGCTCCTCCCTCAAATACAGCCTGGTATTCTCGGTCGTCGCGCCTCGCCAGCGGGGCGCCTCGCCACCCTCGGTGCTCGCCGCCACTTTCACCACGAACTGCTAGCTCGTTCAACACCAGCTCCACGACCCGCTCCGAAGACCGGCCATCGGTGAACTGGCACTGGTCGGCGACCACGTGCCGGCGTCCCGCCCGATCGATCGAAGGGTCCTGCAGGTAGCGTCCTACCCACTCCACCATCTCGGCCGGCGAGCCGGCCACGCGAACCGCGTCGCGCCTGGTGATGTTCACATAGTGCGTGAACGAGTAATAGCGGCGAGCCGACGTCACGTACGGCTCTTCGGCCGGTCCATCGAAACAAATGTTCACGACCGGCGTGTCGAAGATGCACGCCTCGATGCTGATCGTCGACGCCACGTTCACCACGACGTCGGCATGGCACAAGGTGTCGCCGAGATGGCGCTGATGCTCGGGCATCACGTCGATCGCGAGGCCGTCGGCCACCTTGACCGTGTCGCGGAACGGCTTCTCGATGATCACGTGCGGCAGGCCCGCAAACTCGCGGTAGGCGTCGACCTCGTCTCGTGGATGCAGCCGCACCAGGATCTGCGCCACGCCCAGCTCGCCTCGTTCGATGGCGGCCACCAGCACCCGGAGCACATGATCGTGATGGCGATACAGCGAGCGGGGCGTGGTGGTGAGCGCGATCAGCTTGCGCGCCGGATCCGCGCCGATCCGCCGGAAGAACTCCTCGCGCGGCGTTCGCGTCCGGAAATGCGGGTCGAATTGCGGCGCGCCCGCGACGCTGATCGACCCGGGGTCGTAGCCGTGCAGGTCGACCGCCTGCGATTTCATGATCTCGTTCCAGACGATCAGCCGATCGACCTGCCGCACCGGAATGAGTTTGTTGGTGAAGTTGTCCCAGCTCGGATCGATCGCCATGCTCGGCACGCCGCGGCGGCGGGCGGTTCTGAGCAGCGGCACTTCGGAGAACACCAGGCCCGGGTTCGCCGCGACGACGAGAACCGGCCGATGCTCGTCGAAGAGGCGATCCATCGCGGCGTGCGACACCAGGCGATCCGCAAGCGCGTAGCGTGAGCCGTTGCGCGTGAACGGCTCGACCAGCACGCGCCCGATCGCGCCCTTCACCCCCAGCCACCGAATGACGCCGTTCGCGCGCGCCTCCGCCAGCCGGATCCGGACCGACTCGGTTTGCCCGCGGCTCAGGTAACTGGCCTGGACGATCGCCAGCAGCCGCGCTTCGAGCCCGCTCGGTGTGTGCCCCGGCAGATCGACAATGCGCACGCGCGGGCGCTCGAACTCGCGGACGAACGCCGCATCGTTCGCCATCGGCGACAACAACAGGATGTTCAGGTTGGCGTCAGAGGCTTGCAACCGATCGAGCAGCCCGCCCGAGCGAAGCATGTTCCCGGCGCTGGTGCCGTGCGGCACCGAGACGAACACGGAGCGCGATGCGCTCAGATTCGGCTCCCCGCGCGCGCCCGGCCGGTGCGATGCACGACGTCGAAAGGCAAGTTGACGAGGCCGTCCTGCTCGTCAGCGAGGCTATCGACGCCGCCGCCCTGGCCGGTCACCGCAAAGCGGGGGCCGGCGGTGATGGTGTCGTACGAGGCGAGCTGATGCGCGTCGGTGATCGACAACCGCAGGATGTACTGCCGCGCCCGCAGCGGCAAACTGGTGAACCGCACTTCGATCTCGCCCGGTCCCACCACCACGCCCGGATCCTGGCGGCCCGCCGAGCTCGCCGTCGTCACAATCACGCCGGTGTCGACGTCGACAATCGCCACCTGGAACACCGGGCCCTGGACCGCTTTCGACGCCGTGTATGCGCCGCGCACGACCAGCGTGTCGTCGCTCGTGAACAGGCTCGTGGCCGCGCCTGCGCCGTTGAACGTTTCAACCGCTTCGAAGCGGACCTCACCCGTGCCGCCGCGGTGGCTCTGCAGCGACGTGCCCTGGTTGGCGAGCGCCTGCAGGTTGACCTCGTTCATGTAGCGCTCGGCGATCTCGCCAGCCTCGCCGTAGGCGCGCACCTGGCCTTCTTCCATCCAGAGGATCTGGCTGCACAGCCGGCGCACGTTCCACATATCGTGCGAGATGAACAGCACGGTCTTGCCGTTGGCGATAAGTCCCCGCAGTGCTTCCAGCGCGCGCCGCCGGAACGACGCGTCGCCGACCGACAGCACCTCGTCCACCAGCACGATGTCGGGATTGCTGTGGATCGCGACGCTGAAGCCGAGACGCGCATACAGGCCGGACGAGTAGCGCTTCATCGGCGTGTCGATCAACCGCTCGACGTCGGCGAACTCCACGATCGCGTCGAACTGCCGATCGATCGCCTTGCGGGTCAGCCCGAATAATCCCGCGCCGAGGTAGACGTTTTCGCGGCCGGTCAGCTCAGGGTGGAACCCCGCGCCGAGCTCGATCAGCGAGACCACGTGGCCGGCGACGCGCACCTTCCCGCTGGTTGGCCAGGTCACGCGCGAGATCAGTTTCAGCAGCGTCGTCTTGCCGGCGCCGTTGCGGCCGATGATGCCAAGGCCGGCGCCCTCCGGCACCTCGAACGACACGTCGCGAAGGGCGTGAATGGTCGAATCGATCTTGCCGCGGGTCGCGCTGTGCACGTCCGTGGACTTACCGCGCAGCCCGTCGAAGCTCGATGCGACCAAATCGACAAAGGTTCGCGAGCGGCCGGTGCGATACCGCTTGCTGGCGTGCTCGAGCTGGATGGCGATACTCAAATGACGTCCGCGAAATACTTGTCGGTGCTCTTGAACAGCGCGATCGAGGCAATCAGCAGACCCACGATCAACGCGGCCGAGATGCTGACGACTTCCCACTCGGGCGCGCGGTCGAACACCAGCACCGCGCGCAACCCTTCGACCACGCCGGTGAGCGGGTTCAGCAGAAAATACGGCCGGTACTTGTCGGGGACCGCTGACAGGGGATACGCCACGGGCGTGAGGTACAACCACAGCTGCAGGCCGATCTGCACGACCGGGCTCACGTCGCGATAGAACACGTTGATGGCGGAGGTCGTGAGCGTGACGCCGAGCGTGAACAACACGAGCAGCAGCACGAAGATCGGCACGAGCGCGATCCAGCTGCCGACGCCGACGTTGTAATACGCCATCAGCAGCGCGAACAGGGCCGATGCAGCGGCGAGGTCCACCAGCCGGGAGCCCACCTGCGCCAGCGGCACAATCTCTCTCGGGAAATACGTCTTCGTCACAATGTTCCGGTACGTGACCAGGCTCGTGGTTCCCGAGTTGACCGAATTCGAGAAGAAGAACCACGGCACGAGCGCGGAAAACGCGAACAGCGGGTACGGTGCGCCGCCCGAAGGCATCTGGCCCAGCCGCGAGAACACCAGCGTGAACACCGCCATCATGGCCAGCGGCTGCGCGATCGCCCAGCCGGCGCCGAACAGCGACTGGCTGTAGCGGCCCTTCACTTCGCGGCGCGTCAGGTTCATCAGCAGCTCGAAGTACGCGGCCAGCGACATCCGCGGCGGTTTGTCCGTGAGTTGATGAACGGCCATTAGTCCAACACGAATTCCTTACGCCAAGACTCATCTTCAGCACGCTTGGGCTGCGCCGTCCGCTCGAGCAGGAAATTCTCGAGCACCAGCAGATCCATGTCGGTGCGCATGAAGCAGCGATAGGCATCCTCGGGCGAGCACACCATCGGCTCGCCGCGAACATTGAACGAGGTGTTGACGATCATCGGGCAGCCCGTCTTGGCGTAGAATGCCGCCATGATGTCGTAGTAGAGCGGGCTGGTCTCGCGACGAACGGTCTGGATTCGCGCCGAGAAGTCGACGTGCGTGATCGCCGGCACGGTCGATCGCGGCACGTTCAGCTTCTCGATGCCCCACAGCGCTTCCGCCTCGGCGGGCACCGGCAACCGGCGCTCTTCGTTGACGTCCGCGACCAGCAGCATGTAAGGACTGTCGAGGTCGAGCTCGAACCATTCGGCGACGTGTTCCCGCAACACCGCGGGTGCGAACGGACGGAACGACTCGCGAAACTTGATCTTGAGGTTCATCACCGCTTGCATCCTGGGCGACCGCGCGTCGCCGATGATTGAGCGTCCACCGAGCGCGCGCGGGCCGAACTCCATCCGGCCCTGCATCAGCCCGACCACTTTCTCCTGCGCAAGCACGCACGCGACCTCATCGGCCAGCGCCGATCGATCCACCCGCCGAGCGACCCACCCGCCCTGCTCGATGGCGGCGGCGATCTCGGCCTCGCTGAACTGGGGGCCCAAATACGATCCGTTCATCCCGTCTGCGTACTTCGGTATTTCTGCCTTCTGCCTTGTGCCTTCTGCCTTGATCGGTCTCTGCCAAGTCCCCGCCGATTCGGGGCTGACGCGGGGCTTCTGCAGATGCTTATGCCAAAGGCTGAGCGCCACGCCGAGCGCGCCACCGGCATCGCCGGCAGCGGGCTGAATCCACATCTGATCGAAGGTGCCTTCGCGGAGGATCCTGCCGTTGCCCACGCAGTTGAGCGCGACGCCGCCCGCAAGACAGAGGTCGCGCATGCCGGTTTCGCGCTTGGCGAACGCCGACATCTTCAACATGGCTTCTTCAGTGATCTCCTGGATCGACCGGGCGAGATCCATCTCGCGCTGTGTCAGCAGGCTCTCCGGCTTGCGCGCGGGTCCACCCAGCAGCGTCTCCATCTTCGACCCGGTCATCGTCAGGCCGTGCGCATAGGTGAAGTACTCCTGGTTCATCCACACGCTGCCATCGTCTTTGATTTCGACCATGTGCTCTTTGATCACCTTGACGAACCTGGGTTCGCCATAGGGCGCCAGGCCCATCACCTTGTATTCGCCAGAGTTGACCTTGAAGCCAGCGAAGTACGTGAACGCCGAGTACAAGAGGCCGAGCGAATGCGGAAAGCGGAGCTCGTGAATCAACTCGAGCGAGTGGCCGCGGCCGACGCCGATTGACGAGGTGGCCCACTCGCCGACACCGTCCATCGTGACCACGGCGGCTTGCTCGAACGGTGAGGGATAAAAGGCCGACGCGGCGTGCGACTCGTGATGTTCGCCGAACAGCACCGTCCCCTGGTAGCCGTCGAGGCGATCGGCGATGTCGTCGGCCATCCACAGCTTCTCGCTCAGCCACAGCGGCATGGCCATCAGGTACGACTTGAGACCGAGTGGCGCCGAGGCCACGTAGGTTTCGAGCAGCCGCGCAAACTTCACGAGCGGCTTCTCGTAGAAGCCGACGAAATCGAGCTGTGCGGCCGTGATCCCGGCTTCTCTCAGGCAGTACGCCACCGCCTGCGAGGGGAACGCCGCATCGTGCTTCTTGCGGGTAAAGCGTTCCTCCTGCGCCGCCGCGACGACGCGGCCGTCCTCCACGAGACAGGCCGCCGAATCGTGGTAATAAGCCGAGATTCCAAGAATACGGGTCGGCAAGGTCTAGAAAAGAGTGTAAATGAACGGCGCGACCGCGCTCGACTGCGAGAACACAATGAGCAGGCCGAACAGCACGAACACGATGACGATCGGCATCAGCCAGTACTTCTTCTCTTCCTTCAGGAACTGCCAGAACTCGCTAAGCACGCGACTTTTTGCCATGTGAAAACCCTCAGTACATCCGATTGAAGTGATCGGGATTACGGTAACGCTCGGGCGACGGCGACCAGCCCGGCCAGTTCTTGCGATGCCGCGCGAGCGGGTCTTTGCCGATGACCCGCCAGACCAGCCCCAGCGGCGCGAGCACGATCGCGAACGCCACAGTCAGGATAACCCGGGCATTCACGTAGCCCAGGATCATCGCGAATTTCCACCACACCGCACTCGGCCATTTGAGCAGCCGCGGCCGCGTCAGTCCGAGGACGAGGAGCACGGCGCCCACGCCGCCGAGGACCTCCGCGGTCGGAATGCGCCCCCGCCAGATCAGGAGGCCGGCAATCAGCAACAGTACGGTGCCGACCGATATGCCGAACGATCGCTCCATGAAATCCGGTCGTTGCTTTTTCTTCATGACGTGTAGGGCACCGCTTTATGGGGTGCCGGCGACGTATCGATTGCCGACCACGCGCGCCAGACGATCACCAGGCCCAGCGCCATCGCGGCGACGAGCGTGGCGCGAACGGGCGGCACGAACGGAAGCTGCGCGCCGATGCGAAGGTTCAGCAGCGCCTGCACGGCCACCAGCAACCAGCCGAGGGCGGCAGGAATGCGATCCAGGACCACCGCCGCGGCCGGCATGACCGCGAACGCGAAGTTCCACAGCGCCCGATCGGGTTGCTGCACGTAATTGAAGAACAGCAGCGGCAGCATCGCGGCCACGGTGAGTTGCCGCAGCTCGCGCGTGCCCCATGCCACGCCCGCGGGCCACAGGATCCACAGCGCGCCGAATGCGGCCGCAATCGACACGACGGCGAGCGCGGGGCCGATGTTGGCCAGCCAGAATGCCAGGAACGCGCCTTCGAGCAGCTTGCCTGAATGCTGCACCGGCGCGTAGTTCCACACGGCGCGGCTTGACAGCTGCCACGCGGACCAGATCGCCACAACACAGCCAAACGCCACCAGCGCGCGGACGGAGTGCGCGATTCGCCGCTGCTGAAGCCACGTCACACCGGCCACAAACAACGGCACGGCCGCGAACTCCTTGCCGAAAACGCCGGCCGCGGCCACGAGCGCGGCCGTCAGGATCCATCCGCCGAACAGCAGCACCATCAGCAGCGGACCCATCGCATGCATCAGCGGATCCGCGGTGAACGGATCGAACAGGGTGTACAGCGAGCCGGCGCCGAGCGCGGTCAGCCACGTCACTTGCTGCGATGCGCGGTGGCTCGCGCCAAGCATCCGCACCCAGCGGCCCATCAACACCGCCGCCACCGCCTCGCAGACAACGGCATACGCCCGCCACTTCAGGTAGCCGGAGCCAATCGGGATGAAGCCAAGCGTGATCGGGACGAGCACGCGAAAGCATTGCAGGTCATCGCAATTCGGGATGACCCATTCGCGGCTCATCTGCTCGTAGACGTCCTTGTCGGTCAGGAATTTGGGAATCGGCGACAGCGTGGCCACGAGGCCGAGGACCAGCACGACCGCGAGTGGCGTCAGGTACGCCGGCCCTTGGCGCATCAGCGACCGAATCCCTTCGCTACACCGCAAATCGCCAGCGCGCCTGCGAGCGGCACCGCGTGAATCGAGAACCGGCCCGGATAGCCGTGGGCGTGCGCGAAGAACGCGCCGAGGCACGCGCCCGCCGCCACCAGGACGAGGCTGGCGGGCACCCGGCGCGCCACCGGCACCTGCAGGATCGCTGCAATCGCGACGAGCACGCGAAAACAGTGGAGGTCCGTGCAGTCGGGAACAATCATCCGCTCGGCCGTGGCTTCATAGGTGGCGCGGTCGGTAACGCGATCGGGCACAGGGGACGCCCACGCAATGCACGCGAGGGCCACGAGCATGGCCGCGAAGATTGCGGCTGGCGTCTGCGTCGTGTTCATCGGTGCTCCCGGGATGTGGCCACGGTTCTCACGGGCTCGACGAGCGCGCCCTCTGCACAGGCTCCACCAGCGCTTTCGCAATCACCAGGTTGCCGTCGAGGCCCAGGTGCATCTCGTCGAACGACAGGTTGCGGTCCGACAGATCGACTGCGTCCCGCAGGTCCACGTATGCGATTCCGGGGTCGTTGCCGAAGTGACGGCCCAGCATGCCGGCGAGTTCGCGTTGCTGCCCGTCGTGCTTGACCCGCGCCTGGAGGTCGATCACCCGCGGCTGCGCCACGACGAGCACGCGCTTGCCCTCGCCGCGGGCGTACTTCACGGCTCGATAAACGGAGTCACAGTAGGTCACCCACGGTCTCGCGCATCCGGAGGTGTTGGTCGACGGCAGCTGCGCCCTCCTGTTTCCCGCGACCCGGTCGAGCTGACGGCCGAGCGAGTGGCCGACCGCCGAGGCGGCTTCGAGAACCGTGGCGGATGATCGCATCCCGGCATTAGGCCGGAAGACGATCTTGGCGCCCGGCTCATTCCGCTCGGCGGCGTAGGCGGCGTCGATGTTGCCGCCCGTCCTGAGCGCCATGGCTTTCTCCCTGAGCACCACAGGGAGAATCGGGAAATAGCCGGTCAGCCTGAAGATCGGCGATTCGTGGCGGAACACCGCAGTATTTGGCCCCTCGTCGCCCGGGAGGTCGTTGTACCCCTCGTACAGGCACACGATGTCGTAGTCCAGATAGCGAAAGTCCTGCAACGTTGGGAGGAACGCAAACGCACCCTCGTTGTTGAAGCCCAAGTTGATCACGCGGATCGCCCCGGGCGCGGTCCGCTCGTTGAGGAACCGCTCCAGCAGCGCCGGCACGGCCTCGTGCCACGGCCCGCCGTAGCCAAACACGGTGCTCCCGCCCAGCATCACCACGCGTTTTTCGCCGGGCTGTTTGCGTCCGACGATCGGGCCGCGATAGCCCCACCGATTGAGGCCGGCCGATTGCTCCGCACGCCGATGCAGGTAGAGGTCGACGCCGAGTACCAGGACCAACGTCAACACCAGCGACAGCGCGACGGCGAGGAGCGAAAACACGAGCAGCTTGCGACGCGTCATCGGCGGAAACTCCTGGCGACGCCGGCGATGGCGAGCGCGCTGGCCAGCGGCACCGCGTGAATCGAGAAGCGCCCCGGATAGCCGTGGGCATGCGCGAAGAAGGCGCCAAGGCTGGCACCCGCCGCGACCAGCACCAGGCTTTCGGGCACGCGGCGTGCGACTGGCACCGAACCCACGCGCGCGAATCCCGACAGGTCAAGCCTCACATCCCGTTGGCCCGGGGTGATGTAATCCACCAGGTTCACGAACCAGGCCGGGAACGCCGCCATCGACGGGTACGGCCGATCGACGATCGCAGTGCACGCGGGCGCCGGCGACGTCATGTCGGCGCGAACGTCCCAGCTGCGCAGCACACCCGCGGGTTCATCAATCGTGATTGTGGAGATCTCGCCACGAAACGGCGCCGCGGTAAAGAAGCGCCCGCATAAACCCTGCGGCGTCATCGCAAGACTGCCGGCCTTCAGAACGATCAAGGCCACGACCGCCAGCTGCGCCCATTTCCTGGAGAAGACGCCGCGATCGAGCCACCAGAGAGCGGGCGCGGCTAATCCGATCAGCACGGCTTCGATCGATCCGTTGAGCGGGATGCCGTCCAGCCAGCCGAGCGTTCGCGCCGGCCATAGCAGCGCCACCATCGCGAGCACCGGCCAGACGCGACTCATGCCGCCACGCTCCGCGCCGCGGCATTGCCCGCCGAGCGATGGTAAAGTGAGCGCGCACTCAGGAAATGCCTGCCGAGACCCCCGCCCCACGCGCCCGGCCCGCGCGCGTGCTGCGCATCATCACCCGCCTCAATATCGGCGGACCATCGATCCAGGCCCTTGCGCTGACCACGCGGCTCGCCGAGCGCGGCTACGCGACCACGCTGCTGCACGGCCGGCTCGGCCCCGGCGAAGGTGACATGCGCTACCTCGCGCCCGACGGCGCCAGTCTCGTGTTCGTGCCGACGCTCGGCCGCGCCATTGCGCCGCTCGACGATCTGCGGACGCTCGTCGCCCTGTACCGCCACATGCGGCAATTCCAGCCGACCGTGATCCACACGCACATGGCCAAGGCGGGCCTGCTCGGCCGCTTGGCCGCCCGCGCCTACAACCTGACGCGCGGCGGCGCGCCGCCCGCGCGCATCGTGCACACCTATCACGGTCACGTGCTCGAGGGCTACTTTAGCCCGTTCATGACCGCCGTGTTCATCGCGTTCGAGCGCCTGCTCGCGCGCCTCAGCGATACCATCGTCGCGATCTCGCCGGCCATTCGCGACGAGCTGCTGACCGGCCACCGCATCGGCCGCGCGTCGCAATACAAGGTGATTCCGCTTGGCTTCGACCTGGCGCCCTTCGCCGCGGTGGACGATCTCGCGCGCGCGGCGGCGCGCCGCGCGCTCGCCGTGACCGAGGGCGTTCCGGTCGTCGCCACGGTCGGCCGGCTGACGGCCATCAAGCAGCATCGCCTGTTCCTCGAGGTGATCCAGCGCGTGGTCGCCGCGCATCCGAAGGCGATCGCGCTCATCGCCGGCGACGGCGAATTGCGATCCGAGCTCGAAGCCTATGCCGCGTCGCTGGGCATCACCGGCAACGTGCGTTTTCTCGGCTGGCGCCGCGACCTGGCGGCGATCTACGGCGCCACCGATGTCTTTCTGCTGACGTCGCGCAACGAGGGCACGCCGGTCGCGCTGATCGAAGCCATGGCCTCGGGTGTCCCGGGCGTCAGCACGGATGTCGGCGGCGTGAAGGACGTGATCGACTCCGCCGAGGTCGGACTGCGCGCGCCCTTCGGCGACGTGGACCGGCTGGCGGCGCACGTGAACGTTCTGATTGCCGATCCGGCGCGCCGCGCGGCGATGGGCGCTCGCGCCCGCACCCGCGTGCTGCGTCATTACAGCATCGAGCGCCTGGTCAGCGATATCACGACGGTCTACAACGAGCTCACGCCGTGAGCGCACTCCCAGAACCGGCGCGACCGGCGCAGTATGATTGACCGCATGACCCGACGGGTTTTGCTGCTGATTTGCATCGCGGCCCTTGCCCACGCCGCGGCCTACATCGTGCACCAGCGGCCCGACTGGCACACCGAGTGGTCCGATCAGGGTGGTTACAAGCAACTTGGCGCGGGATTGGCGACGAGCGGCGAGTTCACGCGCACGCCCGGTGCCGCCATCTACGCTCCCGAGCCGATTCGCACGCCCGGCTACCCCGCGTTCGTGGCCGTCATCTACAAGTTGTTTGGCATCGACAACGATCTGGCCGTCGCGATCGCACAGGCCGTCGTGTTCGCCGGCATCTGCCTGATGGCCTTTCACCTGGGCCGTCATGTCATGGACGAGAAGTTCGCACTGGCCGGCGCCGCCCTGACCGCAGCGTTCTCGCCGATTCCGTTTTTCGGCGCTTTGGTGCTGACCGAAATCTGGGCCACGTTTCTGCTCACCGCGACAATGGCGGTGACGCTCGCGGCTCGAGCGCGGGGCAGCTACGGGTTCGCGATTGCCGCCGGTATCCTCGCGGCGTCGACCGCCTTGACCCGGCCGGTCTTCGTGCTGGTGCCGATCGGGCTCTTCGGCCTGATGGCGATCCTCGATCGGATGCGCCTGTGGCGCCTGTGGTCGGCCGCCTTGATCGCGGCGACGCTGTGCCTCGCGCCCTGGTTCGCCTACAACTATGTCTACTTCGATCGCATTACCGTCTCGCCGGCCAACGGCCTCGGGCGGGCGTTCTGGGAAGCGTCGTGGCAAGGCGTCTGGAATGGACGGCTGCAGGACCACCTGACGGAGACCGCCGCGGCCCACGCCGATCGCGCCGTGCTTGACACCGAAGTGCAGCGTATCGCCGCCGAACAGCACCTCGATCCCGCCCCGATGCTCGACTTCGTGCACCAGTGGCAGGACATCCGCGGCCTGTGGGCCGATCCCCGGGATCGCGTCAAGTGGGCCGCATCGAGAATCGTCGCCGACGCCGAGTTCTATCGGGTCGGCATCGCGAACGCCAGGAAGGATCCCGCCGGTCATCTCTACCGCCGCGTCACGCGTGGGCTGCCGGTCTTGTGGATCGCCGAGATTCCGTACCGTCATTCCGAGGTCAACGATCTGCCGGTCCTGGTGATCCGGGTAATGTGGGCGCTCCAGGCCGCGCTCCTCATCCTCGCAGCGATCGGCGTGGCGCGCGCCATTCGCGGTCCGCGCTGGCGAGAGGCGATCGCGCTGAGTTTTCCGTTCGCATACATCACCGCCGTGCACGCTGCGTTGTTGACCGAATCACGGCAGTCGTTGCCCGGCATGCCGTCGGTGATCGTGCTCGCCGCGTTGGGACTGTCGGTCATCGTCAACTCAGCCGGCCTGCGGCCGCGGCGGCAACCCGAGTAGATACCGCACCACGTCGATCGGCCGCGGGGTGCCGTACACCGATGCCCCCGGACCGGCATTGGCCATCCGCGGCGCGCCGGCCTCGAGTCTGGTCAGCGCTTCACACGTCAATCCCACCGATCGATCGAACAGCCGCCGCAGCAGTTTCGGCGTCGTCTCCGACGGCTGTCGCGCGACCGAGGCCTGCGCCAGGATCTCGCCGGTGTCGAGACCGGCGTCGACCAGATGAATCGTGACGCCGACAGTGGCTTCGCGATGGGCGCACTGCCAGAAAATCGGCCACGCCCCGCGATAGGCCGGCAGGAGGGACAAGTGCCGGTTGACGACACCAAGACGAGGGGTGCGCAGCACGGCGGCGCGAAGAAACTGAGGAGTCTGATGGAGCAACACGTCCACGCCAAGGTCGGACAAGTGCGCGACGAAACCGGCGTCGTTGACGGACTCAATCCGTCGGAACGGCACCGAGAGGTCCTGACAGACATCGGACAGGCGATGCCGCGGGGTGCCCAGGCCGATCGCGGCGGCCCATTCACCCGCCTTGAAGCGCGCCAGCCGCAGCCACTGAGCGGGCGAGAAGATCACGAGCGCGAGCAGGGCGAGGCTCAGGCTGTCGCGACGCCGGCGCGGCCGTCCGGACACGGCGGCGACCCCGACCACCCGGGCGCCGCAGCTCTCGATCACTCTCCGCACATACGGCACGAGGTAGATGGGTTCATCGACGGCTGCAATATAGAGCGTCACGCGGCCACGTCCCGCAGCAGAACGACCTCGCACCGCGCCTTGATCGCCGCGATCAGCGTATCGAAATAGCGCATCCGCTCGGCCAGCGGTGTGCGCATCAGCTTCGACGTGTAATAGAACCGATCCGATCGGCCGGCGACATCGGCCGGATCGGTGAATTCATTGACGTGGAAGCCGCAGTTCACGAACCGGCCGCGCGCAATCAGCCGATCGAGGCCCCACAAGGTCGCGGTCAGGCCGAACGGCAGCAGCACCGACGTCACGAATGGGTAGTGCACCAGCGGAATCACCGACACCGGAATCTCGATGATGGTCCCGGCCGGATCGCGGCGTGTCAGGCTGTCGCCCATCCGATACGGATTGCGGGGGCCGAAGTGATCGGCAACCGGCTGGCACGTCACGTAGGACTTGTCCTGGAGGCGGACGGCCTTGAACAATCGCTTGGTGGCCGAATAGGCCAGGCTGCCGTTCAACGACGTGTCGTAGCGGTACCCCAGCGAGCGCAGCACCGCGATCACACGTGGCGTCACCGTGTAGCCGGGCGCGCGAAACCCGGCGATCGGCCCGCCGGCCAGCCGCGACAGCCGTGAATCGCACTCGACAATCTCGTCGCGGAGGTCGTCGGCGGCGAGGTTCACCAGCTGCTTGTCGTGATGCATCGTGTGGTTGGCGAGCTCGTGCCCGGCCTCCGCCAGCTGGCGCAACACGGCGGCGTTCGCCTCGATGTCGCGCCCAATCACAAAAAACGTCGCTGTGACGCCATGCCGATCGAGCAGGTCGATGAAACGCGGCAGCACGCGGTTGTAGGTAATCGCCGGCAGGCCGTCGGCGCGAATCAGCCAGGTGTGCGAATCCACGTCATCCGCGAGCGTGTCGAGGTCGATGTTGAAGGAGGCCTGGACCATGCCGCGAGTGGTCACTTGCCCTGGAAGCGGAGGTTCATGAACGCGAGCATCTGCGTCTTCCACGCCTGGCTATTCGCGCCTTCGGGCCGGTTGATGTGATCGGCGATCTGCATGCCGAGCAGCACGTTGTCGTCCATGCTGTTGTTGAGGAACAACCCGTGGCGGCCGAGCGTGAGCAGGTTGGGGATCTCGTGCACGCCGTCGAGCACGGGGATCAGATGGTCCTCGAAATTGAGCTCGTAGACCGGATACGCGGTCGGGATGTCGGTGACGTGATACTCCTCGACCTCGGCTGCGGTGACGCCGTAGCCCATCTTCATCAGGTCGCGCAGCGCCAGCTCGTAAATCTCCTTGTCACTCGCCTGCCACAGCGGCTCGTCCTTCCAGAGTGACAGCTCGATGCACAACACCGTTCGATCGGGCGGCACCATATCGGCGCTGACGTTTTTCTGTTCCGACAAGCGGTTGACGCGAAACTGCCCGTCGAGCAGGTAGACCCAGTGGTAATCGGTCATCTGCGGACGCTTGAGCGCGATGTAGATCAGCTTCAGGCTGCGATAGCGCAGCTTCGATGCGTGCTCGGCCACCGTGGCGGGCAACGGCGGTTTCGTCATGCCGACCAGCGCCGGAAGCGGCAGCGTCGAGAGCACGACGTCGCCTTCAACGGTCTGCTCGCGCCCGCCGGCGGTGTAGACGACGCGGGCGATGCGATCGCCGTCGCGCTCGAGACGGACCACCGGTGAGTTCAACAGGATCGTGTTGCCGGCCGCCCGCACCTCAGCGGCCATGCCCTCGTAGAGCAGGCTGATGCCCTTGCGCGGATACATGTACTTCGTGAAGTACGTGGCCGGGTCGGCCCTGATGCCCAGCGTGCGCAGGATGATGTTCTTCAGATTCAGCTTGGCGACGCGCTGCGCCTGCTTCGACGAGATCTGACTGGTCGGAAGCCCCCAGACGCGCGCCGAATAGATGCCGAAGCACAAGTCGTACAGCGTGCGGCCGAGATTGCGCACGCCCCACTCTTCGAACGAGTCTTCCTTCTGCGCCGGCGAGAACGTCGACTTGAGCGTCGCCATCAGGTAGTCGAAGACGATCCGCGCCGACAGGATCGGACTCACACCCGTCAGCACCTGCAGCATCTCGAGCGGGTAGACGTATTCCTTGCCGCGCAGCAACACGCGCGTGCCGCGCGTGAGGATCAGCGGGTCGTCGCCAAAGAAGCGGCTGATCGCCTTCAGCACGGTCCGGCTCTCGTCGGTCTCGCGGATATGAAACGTGTGCGGGCCAAAGTCGACCAGGTAATCCCCAACCTTGATCGTCCGCGCCATGCCGCCGACCGCGCCGTCGCGATCCAGCACGGTCACGGGATAGCCGAGCTCCGACAGCCGCCACGCCGCCGTAATGCCGGCCGGGCCCGCACCAAGAATCACGACTCGTGGCTTCCCGCTCATCCTCTCCTCAGGCTCGACCGCTGCAGAAATCCCTGCAGCTCGCGCAACCCGTCTTCGAACGAACGGGCTGGTTTGACATCGAACTGTCCCCGCATCGCCGTGTCTACCGAGCGGAACTCGATGTACTCGGCCACCGTGCCTTCGTTGCGGATCGTCACGTCCGCGCCGAGAATGCGCGCCATGGTGCGGACGACCTCGTTGACGGTCACCGGCGCTCCCGACGCGAAGTCCACGGTCGCGCGGGTCCCGCGCGCCGTCACGAGCGCCAGGAAGCCGTCGACCGCGTCAGCCACGTACATGAAGTCGATCAGGTTCCCACCGTCGCCGCGCACCACGAACTCGCGCTGCCCGGCAGCCATGGCGGTCAGCCACCGCGTGGTGATCTTTCGCGCCGCCTCGTACGGGCCGTACGCGCCGAAGAACCGGACGTTGATGTAACTGCCGACCGAGCCGCGCTGTTCCGCGAAGAACCGCAGGTAGTGTTCGGAGGCCAGCTTCGAGATCGCGTACGGCAAGCGCGGCGACACGGCGGACGCCGGCGAGACCGACCCTGACAAACCGTCGTAGACGGCGCCCGACGACAGGTAGACGACATGGTCGGCCGGGCAATGTTCGAGACAGGTGACGAGCGCCACCGTGTTCGATTCGAGGTCCCACCGCGGGCGCTCGGCCGACGCGGCCGGATCGCCGTTGGCGGCGAGATACAGCATCGCGTCCGGCGTGCCGCCCATCACCCGCGCCAGCGACTTCACATCATCTTCGTTCAGCAGGTCGCACTTGACGGGCCGCACGTGCGAGAGCCCGTGCGCCGTGACGAACTGCTCGAGGCCGGGCGTGCGGTTGTACACCGCCACGATGTCCCACTCGCGCGGCGCGCGCAGCAGGACGTTGTGGCCGATGAATCCGGACGCGCCGGTAACAAGCAGTTTCATGGGGTCCAGCCTGCCTCGCCGTAGCCTTGGCGAAGGCGGGCTACTTCTTGCCGCTCACCGCGTCGTAGTTGTCGCGATACCAGGCAATCGCCTGTGAGACGCCCGCCTCGAGCGAGACCGTCGGCTTGAAGCCGAGCAGGGTCATCGCCTTGTCGATCGAGGGCACGCGCAGGTCAACTTCCGGACCGGGGTGCGGCTTGAAGATGATCTCGGACTTCGACTTGGTCAGCCGGATGATCAAATTCGCGAGCTCGAAGTTGGTGGCCGTGCCCTGCGGGTTGCCGAGGTTGAACGCCTGGCCGATCGCCGCCGGGTTTTCCGCGCAGCGGAGCACGCCGTCGACGAAGTCGTCCACGAAACACCACGAGCGAATCTGCGTGCCGTCGTTGTAGAGCGTAATCGGCAGGTCGCGGAGCGCCTGCAGCGTGATGCCGCGGATGGCGCCGTCGCCGACCTGGCGCGGGCCGTAGACGTTGAACGGCCGCACGATCGCCAGCGGCAGGTTGTCTTCGCGGTAGTGCGCGTACGAGAGGTGCTCCGACGCCAGCTTGCTCGCGGCATACACCCAGCGGCTCTCGCCGATCGGGCCGATCTGCGTGACGTCGTCTTCCTTGCCCTTGTGGACGAAGGGCCCGTAGACCTCGCTGGTCGAAAACTCGACGAAGCGCTCGACGCCGACGTCGAGCGCGGCCTTGACGACCTGGTGCGTCCCCAGCATGTTAACTTCCATGGTGCGCACGGCGCTGCGGTCGACGGTGTAGACGCCGGCGATCGCCGCGCAGTGGATCACGATCTGGCAGCCGTCGACGGCCTTGCGGGTCGCGTCGTAGTCGAGCACGTCGCCCTTGATGAAATGCAGGTGCTGGTGCCCGTCGAGGTGCGCAAACTGCAGCGCGTTGCGGTGCAGGTTGTCGTAGACGACGATCTCGTTGTCTTCGACGAGACGCGACACCAGGTGCGAGCCGATGAAGCCGGCGCCGCCGGTGATGCAGATGCGTTTGTTTTTCAAAGCCATTTAGCTGTGCTTTCCGTTGGCGGAGCGTGAGCGGGTCGAGGTCTTGCTGCGTTTGGGTGCGGGCGGCGGCGGTTCCTGGCGAAGCGGGAACAGCTTGTCGCGCGGCACGCCGACGCTCAACAGATCGGCCAGCTGCTGCCCCGAGCGGTCGAGGGTGGCGACGATGATGAGGTCGTACTCGACCCGGACGTGATCGGTGATTGGCAGGACCGGCATGCCGAGAAAATCGTGGCCGCCTTCCTTGTCGAACACCGCCACGGGCTCGAGCCCCGATTCCTTGAGCGAGAGATACGCGAGCTCGGCCGCCTCGCCGCTGCCACAGATGGCCACGCGCTTGCCGGCCGCCGCGCAGTCTTGTATCGCGGTGCGCAGGTGCTGGCGCACCTCGCCGTAGAGATGAAGCGAATAGTCCATGAACTCGTAGGTCAGGCGTGCCTTCTCGGCGATGCCGCGCGGCGTCACCAGGTACGAGATCCGGTTGGGCTGCACGTTCACGACCTTGATGAAGCCCTTGTGGACCATCCGCTTGAGATAGATGTTGGCCAGGCCGAGGGCGATGCCCAGCTTGCCGGCCAGGCCACGCTGGGTCACGCGCGAGTCCTGGTGGACTGCTTCGAGCAGCCTTAAGTCGCGATGTGCTTCAACGTCCATTGTTTCTGGCTTGGGGCTGGGAGCTTGAGGCTTGGGGCCTGACATACGCGTCGAACGCGGGGCGTCAGTGGTGCCTAGTCAGCGGTCCGTAGGGCACCCCTTTTAGGGGTGCCGGGTCGAAAGCGCGCGCTCGGCGGCGGACCAGTCGGCCAGGTCGTCGATGCTGATCGATCGCTCCGCCGGCATTCGGTACGCGGCCACGCGGTCGCCGTACAGGCTCGGCTCGGCGGCGAACAGCACCGGCGTGAGACACGCGTAGATCGCGCCGTTCATGACCCAGGCTTCCGGGAGGTCCTGCCGCCTGTTGACACGGCGGCGCACCGGCTCGCCGGTGGCAAACAGCGTGGCGTAGCCGGCGGCGTCCACGCGCAACGTGCGCATCGGGTGCGAGTGGGCCGGCACGTCGCTCACGCTCAGCACCGAATCGGCGCCGGTCTTCTCGAGCAGCGCGACGGCCGCGGCAATATCGGCGGCGCTGCGCAGCGGCGAGGTCGGCTGCAGGATCATCACCACATCGGGCCGGTAGCCGGCCCGTTCGTCCATCCACTTCACGGCGTGCTGGATGACCGGCAGGTGTGGCGTATCATCGAGCGCCAGATCGGCGGGACGGAGAAACGGCACATCGCACCACATCGCACGGCCGGCATCCGCGATGGCCTGGTCCTCGGTCGACAGGATGATCCGATCCAACGCCCCGGACGCGCGCGCGGCTTCGATCGTGTAGGCCAGCAACGGCTTCCCCGCCAGCAGCTTCAGGTTCTTGCCGGGAATGCCCTTGGATCCGCCGCGGGCCGTGACGATGCCGAGAACTTTCAAATGTGCTGTGGGGACAAACCTTCAGGTTTGTCCATTCTCGAAAAACCGCTTTTGCGTATACAGCTGCGCGCTGGCGAGCACCTCGACGATCGCCTGGCTGGCATTGGCGCGGTAGTAAATGTGCGAGGGCGCGTAGCGGCCGTGGGCCAGCTGCGACTTGATGGCGGCGTTGATCTCATCCGAGCCGTAGCCGACATGCGCGACGTGCGCGGCCGCGAGGCGGCCCTGCTGCCGCAGGCCGACGTTCACGACCGGCGTGCCGAGAAACGAGCACTCCTTGATGCCGGCCGACGAGTTGCCGACCAGGCACGACGCATGCGCGAGCATGGCGACGAAGTCTTCCGCGGGCACGTTGGTGATGAAGCGCATCTTCGCGGTCAGCGCCGAGTGGATTTCCCGCAGGTGGCGGAGCCGATCCGCCATCTCGCCGGTGCCCGCATCGGGGTTGGGCCAGAACCAGATCGTCGGCAGGTCGAGCGCCGCGACGGCACGCACGGTGGTCTCGAGGTGCTCGCGGTTGTCGCGCTCGGTCGTCACCGGGTGCTGCACCACCATCACGTAGGGCCGGCTGATGTCAATCGCAGGGCCGACGCCGTAGCCGTTGACCCGCTCGCTGGTGATCTCGGTCCTCGCATTGGAGGCGAGCTCGACGTCGAGCGATCCGGTGTTGAACACGTAGCGCGGGTCCTCGCCCATCAGCCGCACGCGCCGCTCGGCGTCCGCATTGGTCACAAAGTGCAGGTGCGCCAGCTTGGTGATGGCATGCCGCACGCTCTCGTCGATGCTGCCCGTGACGTCGCCGCCTTCGATGTGCGCAATCGTGATGTTCAGGTAGGCCGCGGCCATCGCGATGGCGAGCTGTTCGAAGCGGTCGCCGCAGATCACCACCACGTCGGGCTGGAGCGTATGCAGGCTGTTGGTGAACTCGAGCGCCGTCAGGCACGCGGTCTTGGCCATCGCCACGTGATTGCCGCCCTCGATCACGTTGAACAGCGAGGCCGCGATGTTGAAACCTTCGGCTTCGATGTCGTCGGCGATATGGCGGCTGTACTTGTCGAGCAGGATCGATCCGCCGAGCATCAGATCCAGATCGAGATCCGGATGGGCATGCAGCTTCTTGATCAGCAGCTGGCTGCGACCGTAGTAGGCCCGATTGGTGATCGGGAAACAGATCTTTCGTTTCATTTTGCTGAAGGCAGAAGGCAGAAGGCACAAGGCAGAAACTCTGGGCTTGGCTCACTTCTGCCTTTTGCCTTTTGCCTTCTGCCTTCTGCCTTCTGCCTTCTGACTTCTGCCTTGTTACACCCGCCCGGGGATGTGATTGATCACAACCGTCTTCAACTCGGTATAGACGTCGAGCGACTCGGTGCCGGGCTCGCGGAAGCCGTTGCCCGAATTCTTGACGCCGCCAAACGGCATGTGCGGACCGGCGCCGAAGGTCGCGCCGTTCACCGAGACGAGACCGGCGTGATACCGCGTGATGAACTCCTGGGCGCGATGCACGCTCGACGTGTGAATCGCGCCGGTGAGCCCATAGTGGGTCCGGTTGGAAAGATGCACGGCCTCGTCAAAACCGCCGACCCGATACAGGCACGTGATGGGCCCGAAGAGTTCCTGCTGAGAGATCTCGTCTCCCGGCGCGGCGTCTTCGAGCACGGTCGGCGCCATGTAATACCCGGGCGCCAGCGACGCGACTGCCTGGCCGCCGGCAATGAGCCTGGCGCCACGTGACACGCCTCCTGCCACCTGCTGAACCAGGCGATCGAGATTGGCCCGCGATATCACCGGCCCGCACTCATCGTCCGGGCCCGAGCCGACCTTGACCCTGGCGACGCGCGCGAGCAGCGCCTTTCGGAAGGCGTCGTAGACCTTGTCGAACACGATGATGCGGCTGCCCGAGGCGCAACGCTGACCGGCGTCGATAAACGCCGAAGCCACCGCGAGCTCCGCCGCCAGGTCGAGATCGGCGTCGTCACACACGACGAACGGGTTCTTGCCGCCAAGCTCGAGGCAGACCTTCGCCAGCACCGGCCGCTCGCTGACGATTTTTTGAATCAGCTTGCCGGTTGCCGACGACCCGGTGAAGCTGACGACGCCGACGCGCGAGTCCTGAACGAGTGGCGCGCCGACATCGGGGCCGAAGCCTTGCACCGCCGAGTACACCCCGGCGGGTAGCCCTGCGTCCTTCAGCAGCTTGCCGAACTCCACCGCGGTGTGCGGCGTCAGCTCGTGCGACTTGGCGACGACCGCGTTGCCGCAGAGCAGCGCCGGAAACGCCTTCCACGCGATGCCGGCGAGCGGGCTGTTGAACGGCATAATGGCCGCGCAGATCCCGATCGGCTGGCGGAGGGTTTGCACCGTCCGGTTCACGATCGGGCTCGGCATCGTCTTGCCGTAAAAGCGGCTGCCCTCCCCTGCCATGAACACCGCGAGATCCGCGGACGAGGCGACTTCCGCGACCGCGTTCTTCCACGGCTTGCCGGTTTCAATCTGAACGATGGCGCCGAACAACGGCTCGCGCTCGCGCAGCAACTGCGCCGCGCGTCCAAGAATGGCGCCCCGCTTCGGTGGCGGCACCTGCGCCCACGCCTCGGCCGCGCCCGCGGCCGCCGATAACGCATGCGCCACTTCCGCCGCGCCGCCGCGCGCGACCTGCGCCACGACGCGATCGTCGATCGGCGATCGCTTCTCGAACACGGCGCCGCCGGTCGAGGGCACCTCGACGTCGGCGATCCAGTGCGACACGAAGGACGGGTAGGTCATCGCTTCAGGGCTTGCTTGCCCGCCGTAGCTTTAGCGGAGGCGGGAGGGCTTGCTTGCAATATTGTGCGCGCGATCGACGGACCATCGAGCCCGTGATACGCCAGCACTTCGGCATTGGTGCCACACGCCGGCACTTCGGTGAGACCGATCGGCGCAACCTGGGCGCGCACGCCGGTTCGCGCCAGCGCGGCCGCCACCATCACGCCCTGGCCGAACTCGAGGTAATGGTTATCGAGCGTCACGATCTTCGAGAAGCGGCCCAGCGTGTCCTTGACCCACGCATCGTCGATGCGGTTGAGCCACGGCAGATCGATCACCGCGGCAGAGACACCCTGCTTGGCGAGCTCGTCGGCCGCCTGCCATGCGTTGGTGAGCAACACCGGGCCATATCCAACGATCGCCACGTCGCTACCGGACCGCAGTACCGCTCCACGGCCGACCTGTAGCGCGTAATCGGAAGGCAGCGTGTACGGCAGGTCAAGCGGCACGTTGACGAATCGCAAATACGTGCTGTCCGGGTTCTGCTCGACGGCCCAGCGAATGGCCAGGCGCGCCTCGCGCTCGCTGCATGGCTCGAAGGCCACCAGCCCGGGCACGGCGCCAATCGCCGAGATGTCGCGCACCGACTGATGCGAGTGTCCCGGGCCGCCAGGCACAAGCCCGGCGAGCGTGGCGGTGTAGATGATCTTCTTCTTCTCGGTGGCGTTGTTGTAGATGTGCTCGTTGGCGCGCGTCGACAGGAAGCACGCGAACGAATGCACGACCGGAAGCATCCCGCGCAGCGCCATGCCGCCGGCGGCCGACACCATGTGCATTTCGGCAATGCCGCACTCGATGAAGCGCTCGGGCAATTCTTCCTTGAACGCCTCGATGCCGCAGTCAGATAGGAGGTCGGCGTCCATCACGACGATCTCCGGGCGGGTCCGCGCCAGCGCGAGCAGCTCGTCGCCGTAGGCGAGCACGAGCTTTTCAGGCTGCTTCGGCGCGATGCGTACGGGCACTGGCGCCGTCGACAGGGCCACTTCGGGTCGTCCGAGGCCGGCCAGCCGCTCGTTGACGCGGGCGATCATCTCGCGCGTCGCCGCCACGTAGTCCTTGAGCGACGGCGCGCCGGCATGGAAGTGATAGGTCTGATCGCCGCACGCCAGGCCTTCCATGAACGACACGCCCTTGCCCTTGATGGTGTCGGCGATGAAGACCTTGGGCTTGTCGGTCACCGTGTCGAAGTGCGCGAGCGTCTCGCGCAACAGCGCGAAGTCGTGGCCGTCGCCGCGCCGCACTTCCCACCCGAACGCGCGAAACTTGTCTTCGATCGGCCCGAGGTCGCTGACCGCCGCCACAGCGGAGTCGGACTGCAGCTTGTTGTGATCGACGATCACCGTGATCTCGGCGAGCCGTTCGTTGGCCACCGGCTGCAGCGACTCCCAGATCTGCCCTTCCTGGAGCTCGCCGTCGCCGGTCATCACGACGATGCGGCCGGCGCGGCCGGTGTAGCGGTTGGCGCGCGCCATGCCGTAGGCTTTCGAAATGCCCATGCCGAGCGAGCCGGTGTTGGTCGCGATGAACGGCGTGCTCACGTCGGGGTGGCCGGGCAGGCCGTTCAACTGGCGCAGCTTCGGCAACAGCTCGAAGCCGAGCTTCTCCATCGCGATCAGCAGCGAGTACAGCGCCGGCGCGTCGTGTCCCTTCGACGAGAAGTAGATATCGGCGTTGGCCGTCTCGCCATTCGGATCGCGCAGGTACTCGGTCCACAGCCAGGTGATGATGTCGGTCGAGCTGAAGCTGGAGCCGATGTGGCCGGAGCCGGCCTGCATGATCATGAAGAGCGTGTTGATGCGGCACAGGTCGGCGACGAGCCCTGCCCGCGCGATCGGATCCGTGACGCCGTCGCGCACCGAGCGGAACACATCCCGCGCGACGAACGACAGCGAGTCGTCTCCAACGAGGGTCAGCGCCCGATCTGAAAAATCTTTCTCGCCCATGCTCTTAACTCTGCACTCGTAACTCTGAACTCATCGAGCCGTCCATCCGCCGTCGACAACGAGAGTAGCGCCGGTCATGTAAGAAGAGGCGCGCGATGCCAGGAACAGCACGGCACCGTTGTAATCGTCTTCGGTCGCCATCCGTCCAAGCGGCGTGCGCTTCTCGTACTCGGCGACAAACTCCGGCGCGTGGCCGTCTTCGCGCACACCCCCCGGTACCAGCGTGTTGGCGCGAATGCCGAGCGGCGCGCCGTACTCCGCCAGCCAGCGCGTGAAGTTCAGGACGCCGGACTTCGCGACGCTGTAGCCGACCGGCTTGAAGTACTCGGCGCCGCCGCCGCGCTTGTACTCGTAGAGTGATTGATCGGGTGACACCAGGCCGTAGGTGGACGACACGTTGATGATGCTCCCCATAGACGCGCTGCGGCTTGCCGGCCGTAGCGCTTCGCGCGCAGGCCGGAAGTGCCGGATGAACGCCTGCGAGGCGAACAACGTGCCCTTGAGATGCGAGTCGATCATCGTGTCCCAGGCGACCTCGGGATAATCCTCGAAGCGCGCGTTCTCCGTCCCTGCCGCTGCGGGCGACGACCCGGCGCCGGCGTTGTTGACGAGAATGGTGGGCGCGCCGAGATCGGCCGCGATGCGGGCGACGGCGGCCTCGACGTCAGCGCGCTGGGTGAGATCGACCATCTCGGTGCGAACCTCGCAGCCCTCCGCAGACAGGGCGCGGAAACTGTCGGCCGCGCCGGCGATGTCGAGTGCCGCCACGCGGGCCCCCGCCAGCGCCAGAGTGCGGACGTAGGCGCGGCCGAGCCGGCCGAGGCCGCCGGTCACCAGGGCCACCTCGCCGCTCAGGTCAAACAGGTCGCGGAACAGCCGATCCCGTAACTCGTTATTTTTCAATTGGTTATGACCTCCGAATGGAAGTCGCTTAAGACGCCTCCGGCACGCTCAGTCACACGGCGGAGAGCAGTGTTCACGAACTGAACGAGCATTATACACGCCTCGTTCACGAAATGAACGAATTTCAGCGGCCGTGTTCAAAGTGTGAACTAGAGGGCCCGCCTTCGCCAAGGCTTCCACCTCCGCCAAGGCTACGGCGGACAGGTCGGCGAGGCAGGCTGGGCGTCTTAGCGCATGGTCCGGTTGGACCCGGCATAGCCGCGCTTCTCGGCCACGACCCGGGTGATGATCTCGTCCAGCCCCACCTTCGGCTCGTAGCCGATGGCCTGGTGGATCTTCGTGAGGTCGGGCACCCGCCGCGGCATGTCCTCGAAACCCGCCTCGTAGGCCTCGTCGTAGGGAATGGTGACGATCGGCGACTGGCTGCCCGTCGCGGCCTTGATCTTCTCGGCCAGCGCGCGGATGGTCACCTCTTCCATGTTCCCCACGTTGTAGACCTCGCCGATCGCCTCGGGCTTGACCATCAGCTTCAGCAGCGCCCCCACCACGTCGCCGACGTAGGTAAAGCTCCGCTGTTGCGTGCCGTCGCCAAACACCGTGATCGGCTCGCCCATCAGCGCCTGCCGGATGAAGGTCGGCACCACCATCCCGTACTGCCCCGTCTGACGCGGCCCCACGGTATTGAAGAACCGCATCACGATCACCGGCTGCCGGGTCTCTTTCCAGTACGCCAGCGCCAGGAACTCGTCGAGCGCCTTGCTGCAGGCATACGCCCAGCGGTGCCGGGTCGTCGCACCCATCACGAGGTCGGCGTCCTCCCGGAACGGCACGTGCACGCTCTTGCCGTAGACCTCGGAGGTCGACGCGATGAACACCAGCTTCTTCTTCTTGGCCGCGTGTTTGAGGATGACCTCAGTGCCGTGCACGTTGGTCTCGATGGTATGAACCGGCCGCTCGACGATCAGCTTCACCCCGACCGCCGCTGCGAGGTGGAAGACGACATCGGCGCGGTCGACCATTTCGGCCACCAGCGGGTCGTTGAACACCGTGTCGATCGTGTAGTGAAAGCCCGGCCGGCCCTTGAGGTGGACGATATTGTCGATCGAGCCGGTCGAGAGATCATCCAGGACGGACACCTCGTGTCCGCCGTCGAGGAGGGCTTCGGCCAGATGCGAGCCGATGAACCCTGCCCCGCCCGTGATCAGAATTCGCATCTATACATTCTAGTCCCGACTCCTGATCTCCTGGCCCTCCTGTGAATTCCTTTACGCGGGCCAGCCGCCGCCGATCAGCCGGGCGCTTTCGAGCCCTTCGATCGCCGCCCGCCCCATCGCCAGCTGCGCCTCCTCGGAGCTGCCACCGATATGCGGCGTCCCCATGAACGTGGGGAGGGCCAGCAGACGAGGGTTGGCATCGGGCTCCAGTTGGTAGACGTCGCAGGCCGCGCCCGCCAGATGGCCGCTCGCGAGCGCAGCCTCGAGCGCGGCTTCGTCCACCAATCCGCCGCGTGCGGCATTGATCAGGAACGTGCCCTTGCGCATGCGCGCCAGCTCGGCGCCGCCGATCATCCCTCGGGTCGACGCATCGAGCGGCACGTGCAGCGTGACGATCTCCGCTTCGGCAAGCAGCCGATCGAGCGGCACCGGCTCGACCAGATTCCCGGCGTAAAACTCCGGGTAGTCGCGGATGTCGCGGGCGAGGACGCGGCACTCGAACGGCGCCAGCAGGCGCACCAGGTCCTGGCCGACGAACCCGCAACCGATGATGCCTACCGTGCGGCCGGTCAATTGCCGGCCGACCAACGGTTGCCAGGTTCCCGCACGCAATGTCGCCCCGGACTCGGGCACGCGATGCAATAACGCGATCGCAAACGCCAGCGTCAGCTCGGAGACCGATCGCCGGTTCACGCCGCCGGTCCACGCCAGCTTGACGCCGCGCGCGGCAATCGCGTCGAGGTCAAGGCCATCCAGGCCGACGCCGTACTTGCTGATCACGCGCAGTTCCGGGACCTGCGCCAACACCGCCTCGTCGATCTGCTCGAGCCCGACGATGGCTCGTTCGTGGCCGCGCAGGAAGTTGATCAGTTCGCCGCCCGCAAGAACCGTCGGTGATGTCGTGAAAGTGGCGTCCGGATAGCGCGCCGTCAGCTCTGCCCGCAAGGCCGGGTTTCGCGCAAACGAACGCGACGCCACCACGATGCTCATGAGGCGCGTCGCCGGGAGAGGTAGCGCTGCAGCGCGTCTTGCCACGATGGCATCGCGTAACCGGCGCGCGCCAGCTTGGCGTTGCTGAGGGCGGCGTACCGCGGGCGTGGCGCGCGCAGCTTGACATCGCGCACCGACACGGGTTTCAAGGTGGTCTCGGGTCGATCGAGCAGCCGGGCGATCTCTCGCCCGACGTCGAGCCACGTGCCGAAACCCGTGTTCACGCAGTGATACAAGCCGGCCGGCGCGCCGCTCCGCAGCAAATGCCCGGTGGCCGCGACCACATCATCCGCGAAGCTCGGCGAGACGATGCGATCGGCGAAGACCGGAGCCTGCTGGCCGGCGCGCACCGCGTCGGCGATCTTATCGACGCTGCTGCGGGCCTTGGGGCCGCCGAACAGGCTCTCGACGCGAAGCACGTAGTGCCGCGGGTTGTCGGCGGCGATCCACTCGCCAAGCAGCTTCGATTGTGCGTACACGCTCTGCGGCTCCGGCAGATCGTCCTCGGTATACGGTGAGGTTGCCGTCCCGGAGAATACGAAGTCGGTGCTGTAGTGCACGAGCACGGCGTCGAGCTCGGTCGTGGCGCGGGCGAGCGTGCGGACTGCAAACGCATTGACGTCGAGCGCCAATTCCTGTTCGTCTTCGGCGGCATCGACGTTGGTGTAGGCGGCACAGTTGATCACGGCCGCCGGCTTTCGGTCCATCACGAACGCGCGCAGCGCGCGATGGTCAGACAGATCCACCTCACGACGCGCCGCCGGGGTCACGTCGTGCTCGCCTGCAAACTTCGCGACCAGGGCCTGTCCGAGCTGGCCGGCCGCGCCGACAACCAGCACCTTCATCGGCGAACCCGCTCCTTCACCGCCGCGCGGGTTTCGCGATCGATCTCGCGGCGCCGCAGCGTTTCGCGCTTGTCGTGCTCCTGCTTGCCGCGCGCCAGCGCGATCGACACTTTGACCTTGCCGTTCTTGAAATACAGGCGCGTCGGCACCAGCGTCAGGCCTTTTTCAATCGTCTTGCCGATCAGTTTTCTGATCTCGTACTTGTGTAACAGCAGCCGGCGTTTGCGACGCGGATCGTGATCGACATAGCCGCGGTGGCTGTAGGGGTTGATGTGCACGTTGAACAGCCACACCTCGCCCTTGTCGACGCGCGCGTAGCTGTCGCGCAGGTTGGCCTGGCCTTCGCGAATGCCTTTCACCTCGGTGCCTAACAAGGCGATGCCGGCCTCGAACGTTTCGAGGATGTGATAGTCGTGAAACGCTTTTCGATTGTCGGCGATGGGCTGGGTTTCGTCGCTCTTCGCCTCGCGCGGTTCCGTCTTCTTCGCCGCCATCAACCCGAGGTCTCCGTTGCGCCCGCCATCAGGGCCGCAAGCTTCACGGCGGCGATCATGCTGCCCGCATCCGCGACGCCCTTGCCCGCGATGTCGAAGGCGGTGCCGTGATCCACCGAGGTCCGGATGATCGGCAAGCCCAGCGTGACGTTCACGGCCTCACCGAACGCCAGCAGCTTCACCGGGATCAAGCCCTGGTCGTGGTAGCACGCCACCACGCAATCAAATTCTCCGCGCGAGGCGCGCACGAACACGGTGTCGGCCGGAAACGGCCCATGCGCATCGATGCCACGCGCCCGCGCCGCCGCCACCGACGGCGCCAGCACCTCATCGTCTTCAGTCCCGAGCAGGCCTGCTTCGCCGGCGTGCGGGTTGAGGCCGGCGACGGCGATGCGTGGCGCCTTCACGCCGAAACGCGGCAGCCATTTCGCGGTGAGGGCGAGGATGCCCTCGATGTTGTCGCGCGTGATTAACGCCGGCACCGCGCTCAACGGCACGTGCACGGTCGCCAGCACCACTTTCAGGTGCGGCGAGTGGAACATCATCGCGACCCGTTCGACGCCGCAGAGATGCGCGAGCAGATCGGTATGACCCTTCCAGTGAAGACCGGCCTGCGCGAAAGCGAGCTTGTTGATGGGAGCGGTCGCGATCGCATCGACCTCACCACGCTTCGCGGCATCAACCGCGCGGATCAGGGTGTCGTACGCCGCTTGCCCGGCCGAAGCGGATACCTCGCCCACGCGCATGCCTTCGATCGCCGGCGGCGCAAACACCACGGGCTCGCACACTGCGCGGACGGCAGCATCCGCCGCCGCCTTGGCCACGATCTCGGGACCGATGCCGGCGGGATCTCCGACAGTCAAAGCGATGCGGGGAACGCGCACGCTGTCAGTATCCCACGCTACGCGGCACGAAGTGCCGCGCCTAGATCTGGACGGCGAGCCACTCTGCAACAACCTTGGTGCCGGCGTTGCGCTCGAGGGCGGTCAGGGCGCGATCGACAGCGCCAAACGCGCTGCGGGCGCGGTCGCCGGAAAAGGCGCGCGCGAGCGTCGACAGGTCGCCGGTCAGCTGCGGATTGGCGATCACGCGGCGATCGGCGCCGGCATTGATCGCTTCGATGTCGCGCAGCATCGACGCCGTGAGCCGCAGCACGACGGCGAGCTCTTCGCGGTCGCGCTCCTTGGTCTTCTGGCCGACGAGATTAGTCGCGGCCTGGAGGCGTGCCTGCGTATCCGCGCGTCCGGATGTCTGCTGCAGCAACTCCAACGCGGAATCACGCAGCGCGGTGAGGTCGGTGTCCGACAGCGCGAGCGCTTGACCGATACTGCCGTCGGCGAGCGGAGCGGCGACGCGGGCCTCCGCCTCGGACTGGCCATGATCGCGCACCAGCGCGGTCGACACCTCGGACGCGGTTAACCGTCCAAACCGCAGGCGCATGCAGCGCGAACGCACGGTCGGAAGCAGCGCACCGGGAATCACGGTGGTGAGGATGAATATCGTGCCCGGCGGTGGCTCTTCGAGTGACTTGAGCAGCGAGTTCTGCGCCTCCGGCTCGAGCGTGTCGGCCTCGCGGATCAACACCACGCGACGCTTGCCTTCGAACGGGCGGTAACCGGTGCGCGACAACAGGTCGCGAACGAGGTCGATCTTGATCGACGTGCGCTCGTCGGGCTCGAGCGCAATCACGTCGACGTGGACGCCGCGCGCGATGCGATCGCACGCGCGGCACTTGCCGCACGCATCGATAGGCAGGAGGTTCTCTACGAAGGTTCTCGCGGCGGTTCCAGACGGAGGTTCCTCACGAAGGTTCCTCACGGGCTCGAGGCAGTTCAGCGCTTGGGCGGTGGCTTGCGCCACGACCCACTTGCCGATGCCGGCGGGCCCGGCGAACAGCAACGTCGGCGGCAGCGTGTCTCGGTCGATCGCGCGGGAGATGAGGGCGGTCAGCCGCTTGTGGCCGACGACCTCGGACAATCGCATCTGCTCGAATGATACCGCGCGCGCCGCTATTTACCGTGGCGTTGCGGTGGCGAACCATGTTGACGCGTCCGGCGGCGACTGACTACAATCTAGTGTTTGCCGGGTGTCGAGCTTGCCCCGCCGAAGCACGCGGGGCAACCGCGGGCGAAGGCGGGCGGTTAGCTCAGTTGGTAGAGCACCGGCTTTACACGCCGGCTGTCACAGGTTCGAGCCCTGTACCGCCCACCAAATCAACAGATACGCCACCATCTGGTGATCTGTTGAGGTCGTGATCGGTTGATCGAATCTTGTGATCAATAGATCCGGTGATCTGTTGAACGACCTGTTGAACGACGTCTTGAACTTGTGATCGGCGAGCGCCAGTGACAAGCGCGAGCAGATCAACCGCTCACAAGATCAACAGATCAACAGATACAAGTATTTCCGTAGGGGTGGTAGTTCAGCTGGTTAGAACGCCGGCCTGTCACGCCGGAGGCCGCGGGTTCGAGTCCCGTCCACCCCGCCATTCGACTCACCTACGCTCCGCCTCCGGCGAACCGTAGGTTCGCTCATGGCAGGCCAGCATCCAGGGAGAATGTCCTGAGGGAGCGAGCGGACAGCCGCAGGCTGGACGATCGCGACTCGAAGGGCAGCCTGAGCGATCGCGAATCGAGTCCCTACTTCGCGCGCGCTTTCGGTCCAGGGCGCCGCGCCACTACCGCCCGCAGCAGATTCGCCGACACCTTGTAACACTCGCACGACGCCGCTTCGAGGCCTTTGCGGTCCACGATCCGGATCTTGCCGCGCTGATAGGTGATGAGGCCCGCCTTCTGTAGCTCGCCGGCGAGCACGGTCACCGTCTGGCGGGTCGCGCCGAGCATCATCGCCACAAACTCCTGCGTCAGCGGAAACTCGGTGGACTCCATGCGGTCCTGGGCCATCAACAGCCATTTGGCCAGACGCTGCTCGACGGTGTGTGCCGCATTGCAGCCGGTCGACTGCATCACCACGCTGAGAAACGCGTCGCCATAGCGCGTGATCATTTCCATGAATGCGCCGCACAGGTCCATCTCACGATGGAAGTGGTCAAGGGTCATCCGGTAGCAGCACTCCCTGTCACCCTGCACGACGACAAGGACATTGGTCGACGCGACGCGTCCCAGGCCCTTCGGTGACGCGCCGGCCATCCCCTCTCGGCCGATCGTGGCCACTTCCACCATCGCACCGTTCTCCAGGACAATCGCCTTCGACAGAAACCCGCTCAGCGGAAAATAAACGTATGGGGAAGGTTCGCCCGCGTTGTGCAGGACCTGTTTCGGCTCGAGCGAAACGATCTCGATCTTGTGGCGCAGATCGTCGTAATCGGCCTGCGTGAGGCCAGCCAGCAGGTGGTTACGACTCCTGGACGAGGGCCGGCTTCGAACAGACGAGGGTGTGCGTGACTTGGCCACCGTTACCTTGGGATGAAGGGCGATTTGAGCGCTTTTCGAGAGTCGGTGGCGACCATATCATTGATGCGTTTTGCCCGTATGTCGCCTACCCGACAGACGCGCAAGATGGCTTTCCATACGCTGCGCCTGCAGTCACCGCCAACAAGCCGTATGGAATCGCGTCACTTAAGCTCCGGCCCAGGGAATACGGTCCTCGTCGTAGACGAGGACCCGAAGGCATTCGCGTTGATCGCTCGGGAGCTCAGGCGCAGGGGCCTCGACGTCGCCATCGCGACCTCGAGCGCCGAAGCATTCACGATCGCCTGCCAGACTCACCCCTCCGCCATGGTCGTCGAGCTGAGCGAGCGTGCCGACGGCGCGCTGCCGCTGCTTCGAACCTTGGCGGGCGACATCCGCACGCAGGACATCCCGGTCATCGTGGCGCAGTGCGAGGATGACTCGTCCCGCGCTCAGGCACAACGGATCGGAAACGTCGTGGTGCTGCTGGGCGACTGCTCGCCCGAAACCGTGGCCGCGGAAGTCGCTCGCGTGCTGCTCGAGTCGGCAGGCTCGTCCACGCCGCAACTCCGCCCCGAATTCCCGATTACGTGTCCCAAGTGCGGACAGAAAGCCGGCGTTCCGCGCAGCGTCTCGACGGCCGGCAACGGCGGAACCTACATCAGCGTGTTCTGTGAGCAATGCGCACAGCGGTGGAGCGTCTTCAGGCAGTCAGACGCTCCTGGCTTCGTCAAGCTCTAACGGGCGAGGATCTTCGCCGCCAGCACCGCCAACCCGGTCACCAAGCCCGCGATGGTGTGGTGCTCGCGATTGTGGCGCGCGCGCGCCCAACTGAAGTGACGCTCCATCGGCGACGCCCGCTTCTCCGCATACGCGTCGTAGTCGTCGCCGAACTTCTCGCGCAGGTGTGCTTCCTCGCTTCGCATCGCGGCCGTCAGCGTCGCCGCCAGATACCCGGCGATGATGAGCGCGACGATGAGGTGATGGGCCGCGGTAGCGAGACCGATGCCGATGAGCGTCGACCCCAGGTAGAGCGGGTGGCGGGTAAAACGGTATGGGCCGGATCTCGTCACCTCCCGGCTCTTTTCGAGATGCCCTGCCGCCCAGAGTCGTAGCGATTCGCCCGCGACCGCGATCGCGGCGCCAAGCGCAAGCCACGGCCACGTCGGGGTGGCCAGCCACAGCACCAGCGCGGCAAACACGAAGCCGAGAAACACGCGCCAGCGTGCCAGCAGCCGGGTCATCGCGCGCGCGTTGCCTTGGCTAATCGCCGCTCGGCCGCGTCGATGACCTCGCCGATCGCGATGTCGTCGATGCAGGGCGAGCCCCGCAGGCACCGGCGCTTGTGATGACACACGCAGTCGCCCGCGCGCGACATCACCTCGTCGTCCGGATGCCAGGGGCCATTGCGCTCCGGCCAGGTCGGGCCATACAAGCCGACGAGCGGCGCGCCCATCGCAGCCGCGATGTGCAACGGTCCCGTGTCGCCGGAAATAACGAGCGCGGCGTCGCGCATCAAGACCGCGAGATCGGCGATCGTGGTCGGCGGCGCGGGTTGCGCGGCGCCGTGTGACCCGCGGCACACCGCATCCGCAAGGTCACGTTCCGATGGTCCCCACGTCACGAGCGACCGCAGGCGTGTTCGTTCGAACAGTGCAGCGGCAAGCGCGCCGAAGCGCTCGGGCGGCCACCGCTTGTTGGGCCAGGCCGCACCCGGATTCAGGACCACGTATGCACCCGCGCCGCCGATTGCCGTGATGGCATCAACCGTCGCCGTGCTCGAGACCGGCGCGAGCGGAAGCTCCATTGGCGTGGGGTCAACACCAAGCGCCTTCAGCAGTGACAAGTTTTTCTGAATAACATGCACCTGCTCCGGCGGCACCACCGTCTCCGAATACAGCCGGCCGGCCAGGGGCTCGCGCAAATGTGCGGGGTCAAACCCAATCACGCGTCGTGCGCCCGAGATGCGGGCCCAGGTGGCGGACTTGATGAGGCCTTGTAGATCGAGCGCGGCGTCGTACTGTTGGCCACGCAGATGCGATGCGGCGCTCGCGTAGGCGGTGATGCCGCCAAAGGAAATCGTCTCGGCCGTTTCGGCGCTTGCCGGGCCGCGAACCACCACGCGGCGATGCAGACCTTTCACCAGCGAGAGGATTGGCGCGTAGGCATGCTCGACGAGCCAGTCGACCCTGGCCGCGGGCCACTGCCTGGTGATCGCCGCCAGGACCGGGATGGCGTGAACGATGTCGCCAAGCGCGCTCAGCCGGACGATGAGGATGCGGTTCACCCTTCGACTCGCTTGCGCTCGCTCAGGGCAGGCGATTTCAGGCGCGACAACAGGTCGCTGGTGGAGTGGTCCTTGGGATCGCCGACGATCGCGATCCGCCCGCCGTAGGCCCGGACCGTTTCCCGTTCGGGCACGGTGTCAACCGTGTAATCGGTGCCTTTGCAATGCACTTCAGGGCGCAGGGCCTCGAGCAGCGGAGCCACCGTGGGCTCCGAGAAAATCACGACGTAGTCAACGGCGCGCAGCGCGGCGACGAGCTCGGCGCGGTCGCTCTCCGCAAGAATCGGCCGGTTGGCGCCCTTCAGCCCGCGGACCGACGCATCGTCATTGACGGCGACAATCAGCCGATCGGCTTCGCGTTTGGCGGCATCGAGATAGCGGATGTGCCCGACGTGCAAGAGGTCGAAGGCGCCGTTGGCAAAGGCGTGGGTCAGCCCCTGTGTGCGGTCCTGTTGCACGCGCGCGATCAACCCGGCGCGGCCGAGGACTTCACCCATCGCCCGCCTCCGCCGCTCCGTGGCTTCGGCGCGCCAGGCTGCGGACCGCGCGGCCCAGCTCCGCCGCCGACACCGTGGCGGTGCCGCGCTTCATCACGACCAGGCCGCCGGCATAGTTTGCCAGGCGGGCCGCTTCCTCGAAGGAGCCGCCTGCCGCCAGCGCCAGGGTCATCGTGGCCATCACCGTGTCGCCGGCGCCGGTGACGTCGGCGATTTGATCCGAGCCGAAGATCGGGATGTGAACCGTGGGCTTGCCGGGCTCGAACAGCGCCATGCCGCGGCTGCCGCGCGTGATCAGGACCGACGCCATGCGGGTGCGGGTCAACAACGTCCGTCCGGCCCGCTCGAGCACCGCCGGCTTGTCGTCGATGGTCACGCCCAGTACCTGCTCGACCTCGGATTCGTTCGGCGTGCAGGCGGTGAGCCCGCGATAGCGCGTCAGCGCGTAGCGCGAGTCGATCAGGATCGGAATTTGTTTCTTGATCGACGCGGCCAACGCCGCCACGAACTTCGGCGTGACGAGTCCGGAGCCGTAATCAGAGACCAGCACCGCATCCGCGCCTTTGACCGCTTTCAGGGCTACGCGTTCCGCCGTCGCGCGATGCGCCTCCGACACCGGCTCCGCGGCGAACCGATCGATGCGGACGACTTGTTGTTTCGCCGAATGAATGCCGCCGGCGAGGATCCGCGTCTTGACGGGCGTGTGGTATCCGCCGGGTCGCGACAGCCCGGCGCGATCGACCGCGCTCTTCAATGATTCGACGAGGCGCCGGCCGGCGTCGTCTCGTCCGACCACCGAGACGAGCGTGACCGCGCCGCCCAGGCTCGCCACGTTGTTGGCGGCGTTGCCGGCGCCGCCGGCGACGACTTGCGTGGTGTCGTACTCGAGGATCAGCACCGGCGCTTCGCGAGAAACGCGTGCGACCCGCCCGTAGACGTACTCGTCGGCGATCAGATCGCCGAACACGACCACGCGCTTGCCGCGGCACGACGCAATCAGGCTCGACAGGCGTTGGGGCGTGGTGGGCATTAATGTAGGGCACCCCTTTATGGGGTGCCACCGAGAATCACCGACACAGCGTGAATCAGATTGTCGCACACCGCATCGACCTGCTGGCCCTGCGGCCGGTCCTGCTCCTGCTGCGCGCCCCATCCCGTGCGGACGAGAATCGATTTCGCGCCGACCGCCTGGCCCAGCTGCACGTCGAGCCACTTGTCGCCGACGACCCACGACTGCCGCGGATCGATCCCGAGGTCGGCGACCGCGTCTTCGATCATCCCGGGCGACGGCTTGCGGCACCGGCAGTCGATCGATAACGCCGGCACCGAGCCGCCGGGGTGATGCGGACAGAAATATAACGCGTCGAGATCCGCGCCGGCCGCCTGCAATCGGCGCCGCATTTCGGCGTGGGCCACCTCGACGAACTTCGGATCGATCAATCCGCGCGCGATGCCTGCCTGGTTGCTCACGATCACCAGCAGATACCCGGCGCGCTTCAACAGCCGCAGTGCGTCGCCGGTCCAGGGAAACAGCTCGAGCTGCTCCAGTTTGTGCAGGTAGCCGACGTCGATGTTGAGGGTGCCGTCGCGGTCGAGGAAGATGGCGCGTTTCATGTAATGACGTTCGTTATTGGTAATTGGTTATTGGTTATTGGGAGCGCGGCGAAAGCCGCGTCTGCCCGAATTCCCCGCATGCAGCGATGATCGATCGGACATTCGCGCAGCATGCACGGGCGGCAGAACACTGGGTGTGTGAGAACCGCGGCCGCCGGCGCCTCGGCTCCGGCAGGCAGTGGCGCGGTGCGCGCTTCGCTCGTCGCGCCGAAAATCGCCACCACTTTCGCACCGGCGGCGCCGGCCAGGTGCATCGCTCCCGAATCGTTCGACACCACTGCGTGGGACAGCGCCAGCACGCCGGCCAGAGAGGCAAGATCGGTCTTGCCGCTCAGATCGATCACCCGGTTGAGGCGCGATCCGCTCTGCGGCACGCGGGCGGCGATGTCTTCACACGCGGCGCGATCGGCAGCCGAGCCCACCAGCACCACGCTCCACCCGCGCTCGCGCAGGATCAAGCTGGCCAGCTCGCTAAAGCGTTCCGGGAGCCACTGCTTGGCCCGCCCGTATGCGGCGCCCGGCGCAAAAACGACGAACGGCTCGTCAGGGTCGAGTCCGATCTCGTGCAACAGGTCGCGCGCGCGCGGCCGGTTGGTGCGGACCGAGGCATGCAGCGGACCGGCGTTGATCCCGAGCGCCGTGGTCAGCGCCTGGTAGTACGCCGCCTGGTGCAGCGGGTGACAGGGTTTCTCTATAGCGCGGGTCAACATCCGGCCGCGCCAGTCGGTCGCAAATCCCCATCGCTCCGGGATGCCGGCGCGCCGGGCTGTGAACGCCGTCGCAAACGAATTCGGAAGTAACAGGGCGGCATCGAACGAGCCGGATGCGAGCGTCGTCGCGTCGGCCGTCCACGACGTCAGCGCAGCGAGGCCGCCGCGTCCCGGTAACGTCTCGACGGCGTCTACCCCTTCGACCATCATGAAGAGCGGCGCCACTGCCGCGCGAGCCGCGATCGTCAGGTGCGCATCGGGATAATGACGGCGCACGTCGGCGATCGCCGGTAATGCCATGACGGCATCACCCAGCCAATTCGGCGCGACAATCACGATCCGTTCTGCCATCAAATTCGTTATTGGTAATTGGTTATTGGTTATTTCTCTTCGTCTTTCGCCTTCGGAAACATGCCCGGCGTTTCCGGCATCGGCGAGTCGCGCCAGCGCCGATGCATCCATAGCCACAGCTCGGGATGCTTCCGGACGTGCATCTCGAGCACGTCGGTGCAACGCTGCGTGAACTCGCGAATCGCGTCGGGTGAATCCGGCGCGGGCGGTTCCACCGGCGCCTCGTAGATAAACCGATAGCGGCCACCCGGCAGCGGCAAGGCAAACACCGGAATGACGACCGCTCCTGTCCGCAGCGCGATCGCGGCCAGCGTGGACGTGGTGGCCGCGGGCCGCCGGAAGAAGTTCACCCAGATCGCGTCGGGGCTATGCAGGTGCTGATCGATCAACAGCGCCACGCCCTCGCCGGCGGCGAGCAGCTTGAGCACGCGGCGCACCGCGCCTTGCCGGTAAATCACCGAGTTGCCCGTCTTGCTGCGCATCCGTTCGAGCAGCTCGTTGAGCGGCGCGTTGTCGAGCGTACGCGCGAGCACGCCGATCGGCCGCAGCTTCACGGCATGCGCCAGCGCCTGGAGCTCCCAGAAGCCGAAGTGTCCCGTGAAGAACAGCACGCCCTTGCCTGTGGCGTACGCCAGCCTGACTCCTTCGTCGCCCTCGTACTCGGCCCGCTCGATCATCTGCTCGGGCGTGAGCGCGCTGAAGGTCAGCAGTTTCAACAGCACCTGGCCGAAATGCGAGAAGGTCGCTCGGGCGATCGCCCGCCGCTCGTGCGCCGGCCGGTTCGGAAAGCATTGCTCGAGGTTGGCGAGTGTGACGCGGCGGTGAGGGCGATCGATCGCGTAGAACATCAAGCCGAGCATGGCGCCCCAGGCCCGCACCAGTCCCTCCGGCAGCCGGCGTGCCACGGCGCGCACCGATACGACCGACCAGTACTCGAGCTGATCCCTCATGCGAGCACCGCTCGCACCGATTCGAACATCACATCCGGCGGGTCGAACTCCATAAGCAGCGGCACACGAAAGATCGGGAACGGCAGCGCCCCGAGCACCTCGAAGCGGACCGCGTCTTTGTCGGTGGTGAAAACAGCTGTTGCGCCGCTCTCGCGAAACCTGGCGCCGATCTGTTCGACGTCCCGATCGGTGTATCGATGATGATCAGAGAATGTCATCGAGTCTGCAATCGACCAGTCTGCGTCTCTGAGCGAATCCGCGAACCGCTGAGGGTTGGCAATGCCGGTAACCACCAGCACCCTCCCGAGTCCGTCGGCGTCCCTCCCGAGTCCGCCGTTGTCCCTCCCGAGTCCGTCGGCGTCCCTCCCGACAAGAAGTGCTCCTCTGATCGCAATCGGCGCGCCCAGTGAGCGATGAGCGCCGCATGATAGCGATATACCGAGAGCCCACGCTTCCGCCGCCGCCGCGCCCGCCGTGGCGCCCGACACGACCAACACGTGCGCGCGCGAGGCCGCACCGATCGATTCGCGCAAGCGGCCAAACGGCAGCACGCGCCCCTGCGGGATCTCTCCAACCGTCGTGACGAGGATGTCGAGGTCCCGCGCCAGCTCGAGGTGTTGAAACCCGTCGTCGAGCACATGCACGGTGCAGCCAAACTGGCGCTCGGCGAGGGTGCCGGCCAGGTGTCGATCGGCTGAGACGCAAACGACGGCGCCGGGCGCTTGCCGCGACAGCATCAGCGGCTCGTCGCCGGCGCGATCGATCGACGCGAGGACGCTGGTGCCGTCCGACACGACCACGACCCCCTCGGCCGCGTCGGCTCGCGCATATCCGCGGCTCAGGATCGCGGGCCGCTCGCCCTGCGCCACCAGCCAATTCGCGATCGCCGCGACGACCGGCGATTTTCCGGTGCCGCCCATCGACAGGTTGCCCACGCTCACGACCGGGCGGGCGAGGCGGCGCCGGCGATCGGGATGCCGCTCGGCCCAGCGCCGGCGAGCGCGCATCACCTGGCCGTACAGGGAATCAAGCAAGGGGTCTGAAGGGCCGCACGTTGGCGGGATAGGCACGCGCCTCTTGCGGAAGCAGGCCGGCCAGCACGGTCACGCTCTTTTCCTTCGCGCCGCGATTCGCCTCGACGAGCGCGCGGGCGGCCGCGCCGAGCCGCGCGCGCCGGACCGGATCGCCCATCAACGAGATGAACGCTTCCTCGAGCTCCCGCTCGTCGGCGATCTGCACGCCGCCGCCATTGCTGACGAACGTGTCGGCGATCTCGAAGAAGTTCTCCATGTGCGGGCCGAAGATGATCGGCTTGCCGAACACTGCCGGCTCCAGCACGTTGTGCCCGCCGGTGGCCACGAGGCTTCCGCCCACGAACACCACGGTCGCCACCTGGTAGAGCGTCGCCAGCTCGCCGATGGTATCGAGCACGACGATGTCGACGCGTGGGTCGGCGTCGACGGCGAGGTCGCTGCGACGCGCCACCTTCCAGCCCTCGGCGCGGGCGAGCTGCTCCGCTTCGGCAAACCGCTCGGGGTTGCGGGGCGCCAGGATCAACAACGCATTCGGCGCCGTCGAGCGGACGCGGCGGAACGCGCGCAGCACCGCGGCCTCTTCGCCTTTCATGGTGCTGCCGGCCATGATCACCGATCGCGACGGCGGCACCCTGAAGTAGCGCAGTACGCGGTCGCGGGCACGGGCCTGCGGCGCGGTCGACGGCAGCTCGAGCGAGTCGAACTTGAGGCTGCCGGTCACGGCGACGCGCCCGGGGTCGGCGCCAAGCTCGATGAAGCGGCGTGCCGATTCTTCGCTCTGCACGCAGAACTTGTCGATGTCGTCGAGCACACGGCGCATCATCGGCCGCACCATGCGATAGCGCGGAAACGATTTCGGCGACAGGCGGCCGTTGACGATCGCCGTCTTGATACCCCGCGCGCGGCATTCGCGCAACAGGTTGGGCCAGATCTCCGTCTCCATCATCACGAAGAGCCGGGGCCGCACCAGATCCAGCGTGCGACGGACAAAGATGCCGAGGTCGAAGGGGAAATAAAACACCGCATCGACGTCCTGCACGTTGCGCCGCGCCAGTTGCTGCCCGGCCAGCGTCGTCGTCGACAGGAACATCCGCAGCTCCGGGTAGCGGCGCTTCAGATCGCTGATCAGCGGCCGGGCGGTGAGCACTTCGCCGACCGACACGGCATGGATCCAGATCGATCGATCGGCGTCCATGTTGAACGACACGGGCAGGTAGCCCATGCGTTGCCGCAGGCTGCCGACATATTTCTTGTAGCGCAGCGCCTGGTAGACGAACCATGGCGAGGCGATCACCGCGACCGCGAGCACGAGGACGCTGTAAAGGCTATACATTAAAGGACTTACGAACCGTTTTAGTATAACCGCGCGACCCCGTGGCGACAAACCTTCGCTGAAATGTGGCGACAAACCTTCAGGTTTGTCGTGTCAGGGTGGCGACAAACCTTTAGGTTTGTCGTGTCAGGGTGGCGACAAACCTTCAGGTTTGTCGATCCAGTTGTACAATTTCTCTCTTATGGCTATCAAGGTGGGCATCAACGGGTTTGGCCGCATCGGCCGCAACATCATGCGCGCCGCCCTGGCGCACACCGACGTCGACATCGTGGCGGTGAACGACATCACCGATGCGGCGACGCTGGCGCACCTGCTGAAGTACGACTCGGTGCTCGGCAACCTCAGCGTGCCGGTGAGTGCGACGGGCGACACGATCAAGGTCGGCAGCGATCAATTCAAGGTGCTCGCGTCGAAAGATCCCGGCGCGCTACCTTGGAAAGATCTCGGCGTCGACATCGTCTTTGAATCAACCGGCAAGTTCACGAAACGCGATGACGCGGCGAAGCACCTGGCCGCCGGGGCTCGCAAGGTCGTGATCACCGCGCCGGCCACCGAGCCCGACATCACGGTGGTGCTCGGCGTCAACGACGGTGACTACGACAAAGCCAAGCATCACATCGTTTCGAATGCGTCGTGCACCACCAACTGCGTGGCGCCTCTGGCAAAGGTGCTGCACGAGTCGTTCGGCATCCGCAAAGGGTGGATGACGACGGTGCACGCTTACACCAACGATCAAAACCTGCTCGATTTGCCGCACAAGGATCTCCGGCGCGCCCGCGCGGCGGCGATGTCGATCATCCCGACGACGACCGGCGCCGCCAAGGCGGTGGGCGAAGTGTTGCCGGCCCTGATGGGTAAGCTTGACGGCATCTCGATGCGGGTGCCGACGCCCAACGTCTCGGTAGTCGACCTGGTCGCGATCCTCGGCCGGACGGTCACCGCCGAGGAAGTCAACGCCGCCTTGAAGGCCGCGGCCGACGGCGCGATGAAGGGCATCATCGAGTTCTGCACGGTTCCGCTGGTCTCGATCGACTTTCGCGGTAACCCGCATTCGTCGATTGTCGATGCGGCCTACACGAAGATACTGGATGGCGACTTCGTGAAGGTGATGGCGTGGTACGACAACGAGTGGGGCTATTCCAACCGCTGCGTCGACCTGCTGAAGAAGCTCTAACTGTGGGGACAAACCTTTAGGGCTGTCCAGAGCTCCATGACCAAATACTCAATCAAGGATCTTGCGCTCGACGGCAAGCGCGTCTTCATCCGCGTCGACTTCAACGTCCCGATCAAGAACGGCGTGATCGGCGACGACACGCGCATGACCTCGTCGTTGCCCACCATTCAATACGCGCTCGATCAGGGCGCGACCGTCGTCCTCGCCTCGCACCTGGGGCGGCCGAAGGGCAAACCCCACCCCAGCGCGCAAAGTCCGCGCGCCGGGGACCCCGGGCCGGCGCCGGAGTTCAGCCTCAAGCCGGTCGCGGCACATCTGGCGACGCTGCTCGATCGCCCGGTGGGGTTTGCCGATGAGTGCATCGGCGACCCGGCGCAGAAAGCGGTCGCGGCCGCGCATGCGAATCCGAAGTCCAGGGTGGTGTTGCTCGAGAACCTGCGCTTTCATCCCGAGGAAGAAAAGAACGACGATGGGTTCGCCACGGGATTGGCGGCGCTGGCGGATGCTTACGTGAACGATGCGTTCGGCGCCGCGCATCGCGCGCACGCCTCGGTCGCGGCAATCGTTAGGCATTTTTCGTCCGCGGGGGCCGGGCTGCTGATGGAAAAAGAGCTGAAGTACTTGGGCCTGGCGCTGGGCGATGCCGACCGGCCGTTCGTGGCCGTGATCGGCGGCGCGAAAGTGTCGGACAAGATCGACGTCATCGAAAGCCTGCTCGGGCGGGTCGATCGTCTGCTGATCGGTGGCGCGATGGCGTACACGTTTTTCAAGGCGCTCGGCATGCCGGTCGGCAAGTCGCTGGTCGAAAACGACAAGCTGGACGAAGCGCGCGCGATCATGTCGCACGCGAAGGCGCGCGGCGTCGTGTTGCAGCTGCCGGTGGATCACGTCGTCGCGGCAGAGATCGAGGCGTCGGCGACCACACAAGTGCTCAAGGTCGGCGATGCGGCGATCGGCGATCGCATGGGCCTCGACATCGGCCCCGAGAGCGCCCGGCTTTACGCGGGTCTGCTGGCGGATGCAAAAACAGTGGTGTGGAACGGCCCGATGGGCGTGTTCGAGATCGAGGCGTTTGCCCGAGGCACGATCGCTGTCGCGAATGCAGTAGCAGCCGTGAAGGGCACGACGATCATCGGCGGCGGCGATTCGGTCGCCGCCATCAACGGTGCCGGCGTTGCCGACAAGATCACCCACATCTCCACCGGCGGCGGAGCGTCGCTGGAATTCCTGGCCGGCGTGGAATTGCCAGGTGTCGCCGCACTGCCAGATCGAAAACTTTGAACTTAGAACTGAACTTGAAACTGAAACTTTCAACTTTCAACTTTCAACTTGACCATGCGCAAGCCCCTAATCGCCGGCAACTTCAAGATGTACAAGTCCGTCCCCGAGACGGTTGCCTATCTCATCGAGCTGCGCGCGCTCGCCAAGGAGGTGCGCGGCGTCGACATCGTGGTGGCGCCGCCGTTCACGGCGATCCACGCGGCGGCGGCCGCCGCGCGCGATAGCAACGTTGCGATCGGCGCGCAGCATGTCCACTGGGAGCGCGAAGGCGCGTTCACCGGCGAAGTCAGCGCGGCGATGCTGTTCGTGGCCGGGGCGCGCTACGTGATCGTCGGGCACTCCGAGCGCCGCACGTTGTTCGGCGACACCAACGCGACGGTGAACAAGCGGATGCATGCCGCGATCACAGCGGCGCTGGTGCCGATCGTGTGCATCGGCGAGACGCTGGAGCAGCGCGATCGCAACGAGACGCTCGCAGTGCTGGATCGGCAGATCAAGGAAAGCCTCGACGGCGTGACCGGCGAGCAGCTGGCGGGAATGGTGCTGGCGTACGAGCCGGTGTGGGCGATCGGGACGGGCCGGAATGCCACGCCGGCGCAGGCCGGCGAAGCGCATTTTCACATCCGGCAGCGGCTCAAGCAGTGGTTCGGGCTCGAGGCGGCGGAGCAATGCCGCGTGTTGTATGGCGGCAGCGTCAAGCCGGACAACATCGCCAAGCTCATCGCCGAGCCGGACGTCGACGGCGCCCTGGTCGGCGGCGCCTCGCTCGACGCCAAGAGCTTTCTTGCCATCATTACGGGCGCGACGGTATAGTTATAAGTTCCGAATATGTTGTATTACCTGGTAGTTACCCTTTACGTCCTCGTCTGTTTTCTGCTGGTCCTCACGATCTTGCTGCAGCAGGGCAAGGGCGGCGACATTGCCAGCGCGTTTGGCGGCGGCGGCGGAAGCCAGGCCGTGTTCGGCGCGCGCTCGGGCGCAACGCTGCTGACGCGGGCCACGGCGGTGCTCGCGGCGTTGTTTGTGATGTTTGCGATTGCGCTGACGGTCATCGGCCAGCGCGGGCCAGGGTCGGTCGTGGGCGGCATCGAAGGACCGGCGCCCACGCCCGTGGTCCCGGCCAACACGACGGCGCCTGTCGCGGCGCCGGCAACACCTCCGGCGCCGGGCAACAAGACGCCATAAAGAGTGCAGAGTTAAGAGTGCAGAGTTAAGACAGGTAGCGCGGACCTTTAGGTCCGCGATCGAGTTAAGAGTTACGCACGCGGAAGTGGCGGAATTGGCAGACGCACCAGCTTGAGGGGCTGGCGCCCGCAAGGGCGTGAAGGTTCGAGTCCTTTCTTCCGCATTACCTTTGGATTCAGCTATTTACCACAAGAATCCTGAAGGCATGACAGGGCGCCCAATCGGCGCCTTTCTTGTGTCTGTGCGAATGCTGTGCGAAAAAGGGCGCCGTTAGTTTCCTCCAGTGGCCATGGCGGCTCCGATTCCGGAGGCAAGTGTGCCGGTACGCACACTGATCCACGATTGGCGACGCATAGACTAAGGTCGAATGGGTAGCATCGGGCCGTTCACAAGAGGCCGACAGGACTCCACGGGAACGTGGAGCAGGGGGACATGATCAACTTTCGCGCGTCGTTGCTCTTCTTGATGGCGATCTCAAGCGCGGGCGCCGTACTCGCCGGCGCGCAACCAAAGCCATACGTTGTCGTTGGGCTTTCGAAGGGGCTGGCGATAGAGCTTCCGCGAAACTGGCGAGTCTTCAATCAGAATCAAATGATCACACTCGAAGCTGCCGTGGTTGCTCGAGGCACGACACTCGGAGAAGCCGACTTTAGCAGCGACCTTTCGTTTGCAGCGAATTACTACGACGACAACGGCAACACTGCGGGAATGGTTAATTTACGCCATTATCCCGACCAACTCATCTCGGAGCCGGAAGTGCGACAATTCTCGGCTCGAGACTTGCGCATTTATGACGACGCAGCGAAGGGTCAAATCAGCCAGTCATTTATCGGCTCGGACTTGAAGTTGATCGCTTGGATTGGAACGAGTCCGAGGCCGATTAATGGGTTGACCGCATTGGTATCGGAGTATCGCCGGACGTCACAGAATGGCATCTTCCGTGTTCGCCTTGTCCGTATTCTCGACGCCGCTCGCTCCTTCACACTCACAGTCTCGTACCGCGAAGATCAATCAACTATTCTTCAGCCGATTACCGACTACGTGATCTCGACGTTGCGTCGACGATAGAGCGGTCGCTGTCGAACTTCGATGCCTGGCTGAGATAGGCTTCTGGACCGACGACGATTCAGGACTGGAAGCCATTCGCTGGGCGCCCATATCTCGTCTTCGTAGATGAATCGTTCAGAGGATTCTTCGAATTCGACAGGCGCGGCTACTTCGCTCACGGTGCCTTCGGCGTTCCCGAGCAAGAGTACGACGCCCTTCGCGTCGATTAGTTGTTGGAGATGCCCGCCTGGGCTTTCAGCAGGGCAACGGCGCACTTGACGACGCGCCGCTCAGGCGCCGCGTTGGTTAGACCAAAGATCTACCAATACGGATTCCCCGTCTTCACCTTTGCAACTGCGGAGTTAGACCGAGAGAAGGCTGGACTTGCTAAGACACGCTAAAGAAGCAAAGTGGGTAAGCGCCACTGGCTAGGCGTTCCGACTATTGGCGCTTGCTTACACATGAACAAAGTAGATGATTTTGAAGTCAATCGAACTATCGACTTTTTCTTCACAAAGCCATCGGTGCCGCAAGAGCAGACCCGTTGAATAGGATGGTTCAAGTCTCTCACGCGACGTGCGGCCCGAGATGGTACAGGCGTCCGTACTTTTTGAAGGCTGCGAGAAACACGGGTTGCAACTCAGGTGTTTCGTCGAGATGCAAGCGGAACGCCTCGATCATCAGGACAAACAGGCGAACAAGCATCTCGATGCATACTTCGTGGCTGCCGTCCTGCCGTTGCCTAATCAGTTCCTCCTGGCTGCTAACTGCTATACAAATAGAGCGGGAGATGCACGCCGCCCTTGCCCGCACTGTACAGGCCGAAGGTGTGGCTCAGCGAATTGCGAAGCCGAAGCAAGACACGGGCATGGTCCTCGGAAATACGCCACTTGGCACGTGCCGAGTAAGTGGTCACCGTCGCGACAAACAGCTCGCTGCTGCCGGCGTGCTCGGTCGGCGGCGGGATCATTCTTGCCATCAGCTCAATGCCGGACAACGCGACCATGGTGGTGGCAAACAGGCGCCTTGGCGGGTGCTCTAGCAAATGCTCCTCGCCGACGATTTCTCCAACGAAACAATCTTGAAGTTCCTGCCGACAGAAGTACATCGTGCTGACCCAGCCCTCACCGCGCTCGGCCATAGGCACCCTAAAGAAAAGCTCGAATGCCTCCTCGTAGGTAATTTGCTCAATCAGATTGGTCGCGGCAGGCGGGTCGGCCGGATCGTCGAGCATTTAGCCATTCTATCGATCGGCTAGGGCTCAGGTCTCGGCCGATCGGGCTCATAGGCGAGGGGCGTGAAGGCGCGCGTGCCGCAGTTCCGTAAGATAACGCGGCGCGAGCTCGAGTCTATTGATGCGGTCCAACGCAGAGAGTTGGTTCCATCGAGTAACCTTGCGATCTAATGTCTCTTGATCCCAAAGTCGAAGCACTTAAGGGCTTCCTCGACTACGACAGACCGCACTTTGCCGGGCTTGATGCGGCGCAGCGTGTTGATTATTTCGAGAAGCGCGTGCGACTGGTTGTCATCCGGCCACTACGCAGATTGCTCGACACGGAGATCATTGTAGATGGGTCCTCCGCCATTTTGATTTTTGGTGTCTCGTTGTGCTGCGCCATCGAGGCGACAGGGCACTTCCTCACAGGTCAGACAACCAAGGGCCGCTACAGTTTCGACGCGTTTGTGAAGCGATACATGTCCCGAGACTTCAGTCTTCAGTTGCCGGATGGAACGCTCTACCGGCAGGCGCTCTGGAGGCATTTCAGGAATGGCATCGCTCACGGTTTCTCAGTAAAGCATGGCGGCTTTGAAGGCGACCCCACCCAACCATACTTTCTTGTGAGACAGATCGCCGGTCACGAATGCCTGGAAATCAATCCAGCGCGTTTCTACGATGACTATGTCTCCGGATTCGATGGCTTTCTCGCTGACTTGAGAGGCGCGCCTCCCGGACATCCAACACAGACGCGCTTCAATGACGTGTTCGAACTGGTCTTCGTCAAAGGCAACTGACACCTCCTGACTGCCAGTTGCGCTACCGCTAGGCCATACATTGTTAGAAGTAATGGATAACGTCTCGGAGACCCTCACGATACTGGTGTTGCCAGTACCCTTGATTCGCCTGCCCGCTTCCACGCACGTCAAATCCATAACGGCTCTCGCTGTGGGGTTGGTGACCAGTCGGTGCAAGTGGCGAATTTCATCCGATGTCCAAGGCCGGATAACTGAGTACTGTCTATCCGGACATTTGAGCGGACATATTTAAGGACATTCGTGTCGGATAAAGTCCTGTTAATACTGATATATATGTAGTTATGGTCGGATCTAAAAAGGACATTGGAGAGGACATCGAAGCGGACATCGACGGTGGCGAGAATGTGACGGCCATGGAGCCGGTGCGCCTTGCCGACGGGTCTCGCCATCGTCCGTCTTTAGGGGACCTTGCCCTGGAGCTCGCAACAGCATCGGCAGGATTTTGCCGAAGCCTTCCGCCTGGCGTTGTCAAGGCGCTGGCCGATCTAGTACGGGCGATGAACTGCTACTACTCAAACCTGATCGAGGGGCACGACACCCATCCTGTCGACATCGAACGGGCGATGAAGAACGACTACAGTGCCGATCCGCGACGACGCCATTTGCAGCTTGAAGCCAAGGCGCACGTGGCTGTCCAGAACTGGATCGACAGTGGTGCGCTCGTTGGCCGTGCCGTTTCGGTGGATGCCATCCGAGAGATTCACAGACGATTCGGGGCGATGCTGCCCGGTGAATTGCTGATCGTCACTGACCCCGATACCGGTGAAGAAGTAGTGGTGGAGCCAGGCGAATTGCGGCGGCGCGACGTCAGGGTAGGACGCCATATCCCGATAAGTCCCGGCGCCTTGCCACGCTTTCTTGCCCGCTTCGAGGAAGCGTACGGCAATTTGGGCCGATCGGAAACGATTCTCGCCGCTGCAGCAGCGCATCATCGGCTGTTGTGGATTCACCCATTTATCGATGGTAATGGACGTGTAGCCCGACTGATGTCGCATGCAGTTCTGCTGGAAGCCCTGGATACCGGGGGCATTTGGTCTGTCGCTCGAGGCCTAGCCCGCTCAGACATTGCCTACAAAGAACACCTCATGGCCTGTGATCAGCCACGTCGGAATGATCTCGATGGACGCGGCGCGCTGAGCGAGGAGGCGCTCGCGTCATTCACGCGCTTCTTCCTGGAGACCTGCTTAGATCAAGTCAGGTTCATGGAAGGACTCGTCCAGCCGGATCGTTTGCGAGAGCGCCTCCTGCAGTGGGCGCAAGAGGAAATGCGCAGCGACGCGCTGCCGGCAAGGGCGGATCAGATAATCGAAGCGGTGCTCTTTCGCGGTGAGCTTCCGCGCGGTGATGTGGCGGGTTTGCTCGGCACGACGGATCGGCATGCGCGACGCGTAGTATCGACTCTCATCGATCGGGGTGTCCTTTCCTCCGAAGGCACCAGGGCTCCGCTAGTACTGGTCTTTCCTGCCGCACTGGCTTCGCGCTGGATGCCGGGGCTGTTCCCGGAGAAGCCAACGCCCTGATATGGCTTATCGCTCTGTTCACATGATCATGATGATGATCATCATCACAGTCGATATCGTCGTCGGTTAAGGATCGCGGGTGAGCTCATCATTTTCCGCGCTTGATCTCCGCAATCCAGTTTTGCACCACGGTCAGCGGCCTGTCGGTGTCGCCTCCCACCTGAACAAGTGTCAGAAACCGTTGGCCGTCGGCGGACACATCGTAGCTGCCGGCGTCGGCGGCATTGCCAATCGGTCCGAAAGCAAGTCGTCGGCATACAGCACTTCTTCGGAGTGGTACCCAAGCAAATACCACTCGTCGAGGTCCGCAGGCCTATAATCGTCTTGGGTCTTCTCGCCACCATGACTGCTGGCTCTGCGCGGCGGTGGTCGGTTTGTCTGACGCTGGTCCTGGCGCTGACGAGTGGCCAGTCCCGCGCGCAGTCCCCCGTTGTCTACTCCGCCGTCGTCGACGGCATCATCCACCCGGTGTCCGCGGAATACATGATGGACACGCTCGATCGGGCCGATGGCGCCGGGGCGGCCCTCGTGGTGTTCACGTTGCGCACGCCGGGCGGGCTGCTCGACTCCACACGGGCGATCGTTTCGCACATGATCGCGGCCAAAACGCCGGTGGCGATCTTCGTCGGCCCATCCGGCACGCGCGCGGCCTCGGCGGGGTTCATCCTGACGATCGCCGCGGACGTCGCCGCCATGGCGCCCGGCACGCACATCGGGGCCGCCCATCCGGTCGAGGGCGGCGGTGAGAAGATGGACGAGACGACGGCGAAGAAGGCGACCGAGGACACCGCCGCGTACGCGCGAACGCTCGCCGCCAGCCGCCACCGCAACGTCACGCTCGCCGCGGCGGCCGTGACCGAGAGCCGCGCGTTTACCGAAGGCGAGGCGCTCAGCGCCGCGCCGCCGCTGATCGACCTGGTGGCGCCGGGCATTCCCGACCTGCTGCGGCAGCTGGACGGCCGCACGATCACCCGCTTCGACGGGACGACGGTCGTGTTGAGGACCGGCAACGCGGAGATTGTCCCGATCGAGATGAGCCTGCGGCAGCGGGTCTTGAGCGGCGTCGCGCACCCGAACATCGCCTACCTGCTCCTGAGCCTGGGGACGCTGGCGCTGACAATCGAGTTATGGAGTCCGGGCGCCATTCTGCCGGGAGTCGTGGGAGGCGTGTCGCTGCTGCTGGCCTTCTTTGCGTTCTCGGTGCTGCCCGTCAACTACGCCGGGCTGCTGCTGATCCTGTTCGGACTGGTGCTGCTCGTGCTCGAGATCAAGGTGATGAGCTACGGCTTGCTGACGACGGGCGGCGTGGTCAGCCTGATCTTCGGATCGATGATTCTGATGGATTCGTCGCTCCCGGAATTGCAGTTGAGCCTCCGGGTGGTCCTGCCCGTCGTGCTCGGGTTCGCGGCGATTGCGGTCTTTCTCGTCAGGCTGGCCGTCGCCGCCCAGCGGCAACCGCCGGTCGTGGGCGAGGCCGCGATGGTGGGAGCACCCGGCGAGACGCTGACCGCCATTGCGCCGGAACGCGGCGGCCAGGTCGCCACGCACGGAGAGATCTGGAACGCGACCTCGGGCGAGTCGATCCCCGAGGGCGCGCGCGTACGGGTCACCAGGATCGACGGACTGACGCTCGTTGTTCGCAAGGACTGAGGCCATCATGTTGACTCCGCTCGCGATTCTGCCGTTGATCGTCGTGCTCTACTTGATCAGCTCGATCAAGATCCTCGCCGAGTACGAGCGCGGCGTGATCTTCCGCCTCGGCAAGCTGTTGCCGCAGCCGAAGGGTCCCGGCCTGATCTTCGTGTTCGCGCCGATCGATCGGATGGTACGGGTCGGCCTGCGCACGGTGGTGCTTGACGTGCCGCCGCAGGATGTCATCACGCGCGACAACGTCTCGGTCAAGGTCAATGCCGTCGTCTACTTCCGCGTGATGGACTCGCTCAAGGCCATCGTCGAAGTGGAGAACTACAACTACGCGACCTCGCAGCTATCGCAGACGACGTTGCGCAGCGTGCTCGGCCAGGTCGACCTGGACGATCTGCTGTCGAGGCGGGAGCACCTGAACCAGGAGCTCCAGCAGATTCTCGATCAGCGCACCGATCCCTGGGGCGTCAAGGTGTCGGCCGTCGAGGTCAAGCACGTCGACCTGCCGGACAACATGCAGCGCGCGATGGCGCGGCAGGCGGAGGCGGAGCGGGAAAAGCGCGCCAAGATCATCCACGCCGCGGGCGAGCTCGAGGCCTCGGAAAAACTGTCGCAGGCGGCCGCGGTCATTGCCACCGAGCCGGTTGCGATCACGCTGCGCTACCTGCAGACGCTGACCGAGATCGCAGCGGAGAAGAACTCGACGATCATCTTTCCGCTGCCGATCGAAATGCTGAACCTGCTGGGACAGGGCACGCTGAAAGCGCCGGACCGCTGACGAAGGGGCGTCGCCGCCGCTGGCCGCCGGAGTGGTCATAATGAAAGGCATGACAGCCCCAACAAGAGGCTCGCTCATGGCGGGCCATGGCTTGGGGGTGGGACCGGCGAACGCTAGAGTCACCTGGTCGGCACTTTCGCCTTCAACTCCTCGAACCAGTTGACCACGACGCGAATCTGCGCCGGCGCCGATCCGCTTTGGCTCTGGCCCGCCGGCCCGACGCTCACGATGCGGCCGTCGAGCATGTTGTCGAATGTCCGCGGCGTCGCGGGAGCAGCCACCCCAAATCCTCGCGGCACCGCGACCGGGTTCGTAATCGTGAACGTCGGTTCCGTCGCCACGGTGACGGCCATGAGCCGGCTGGGCGCCGGCACGAAGAACAGTTCCTTGCCGTCACGGGACCATAACGGCCGACCACCTCGCCCTATTTGATTCTTCGTACCGGTTGGCGGGAACGGCTCGACATACGTCGTACCTTCAAACTCTCCGGGTCTTCCCACCTGGTACGCCACCCAACGGCCGTCGGGCGAGAAGACGGCATCGGTCGGCAACGATGAATCTATTACCTCGCTGAACGGGGTCGCTCTCCGATCCCTGAGCGAGAACGTCCAGAGCGACGAAACGAAGTCTTTCGTCGCGCAGAACAGCAGCACTGTGCCGTCGGGAGACCACGATTCCGGCACATGCACGGTGTCGGGGCCGGGTTTCGTGAGGCGCATCGCCGTGCCGCCGTCGGCCGGCTGCAACCACACGGCGGCATCACCCTCGCGATCGGATTGAAACGCCACGCGGAGATTCCCGGACCAGATCGGGAGGCGGTTGTTCCCGCCGAACGTCAGCCTCCGGGGCGCGCTCGCACCGGACAGCTCGTAGATCGACACGACGGCCTCTTTGCCGTCCGTTGTTCCAAACGCCATCCGCGTGCCATCCGGAGACACGCGTGGGAACTCGTACTTGTCCGGCGGAAGCCCGAGGGGCTCCGGGGTGCCCTTGCGATCGAACCGCACCAGGTCCTGCTGGCTCGTCGACAGTGGGCCGGGCACATAGACCAGCGAACCCGAGTTGGAAAACGCAAAATGGGCCGCGCTAAACGTGGTCCCCAGGCTTACGCCTTCGACGACGGGCACCGCGCCTCCGGTCACCGCGAGCTTGGCGAGGTCGAACGGCATCGCGAACAGCGTTCCCTCGGATACGTACACGATGTGGCCGGTCGGGACGTACTCCGCATAGCTGCCACTCTCGATGAGTGGCTTCCGCACACCGGTCTTGTGCGAGTGCACAACAATCTGCGCGTCAGCCAATCGACCGAGGCCCACGCTCGAGCGCTTCGCAGTCGCAAATAGCAGCGTGTCGCCGTCGGGCAGCAGTTGGGGAACAAATGCCAGATCGTCGGAACTGCTCAGGTCGAGGAGTAGTTCTGGCTTACCACCGTTCGGGGGAACCCGCTTAATCGCGGTGCCCTGCGCAAACAGGATGTGGTCCCTCGCCCAGGACAGACCGGACAGCGCCGGCCCGACCTCGACGACGGTCACGGCGGTGCCCCCGCCGACGGCAATGCGCTTGATCGCCGAATCGGCATGGAAGACGAGCGATTGCCCATCTGGCGAGAACACCGCGCGACCCCCGGGTTCGCCCCGGGGATCGCTCTGGCCTCGAATTCCGACACGGACCGGAGAAACAGCCGACCGTCGGCGGAGTACACGAGGCGGGTGCCGTCCGGCGACATCGCGACGGCGCGTAGAGCCACGGTCAACTGCTGTCCCTGCGGCAGTGCGAACGAGAATCGGGTCACCTGGGAGGGCGGCTGCGGTTCACGCCTCCAGAGCACCGCAGCGGCAATCGCCGCTCCGATCAACGCTCCCGCGAGGACGAGCATCGCGCGGCGCCAGACAGGCGGCGGGAGCGGACGGGTGACTGGTGCGGCCGGCTCCACCGCCTTCGGCTGTCCGAGCAGGAACAGGGCGGTGGAAATGTCGCCGATGCGCGCCTTTCGATCCTTGCGCACGCAGCCGTGAATGAGCGCGCGGACCGCGGACGGCACATGCGGGGGGAGCGCGTTCCAGTCGGGCTCGCCCGTCAGGACCGCGGCGAGCGTGTCGGATCGATCCTCGCCCGTGAAGGCTCGTCTGCCGGTCAACATCTCGTAAAGCACACAGCCGAAGCCCCACACGTCGCTGCGCTTGTCGGCGACCCGCCCTTTGGCCTGCTCGGGACTCATGTACGCGGCCGTGCCGAGGATGACACCCACGCCGGTCATCATGGCCGGCGACGTCAGCGTGGGCGAGTTCGCCAAGGCGGCGGCCGCCGCTGTGCCGGCCGGCGGGTCGACCGCTTTGGCGAGGCCGAAGTCCAGCACCTTCACCGTGCCGTCGGGGCGCACTTTGATGTTCGCCGGCTTGAGATCGCGATGGATGATTCCCTGCTCGTGCGCGGCTTCGAGCGCCTCCGCGACCTGCCGTGCAATCGGCAGCGCCTCGTCGATTGGGATAGGGCCGCGCGCGATGCGCTGCGCGAGGTCTTCACCTTCGACGAGTTCCAGGATGAGCGCGGTGACGCCACCAGATTCTTCGAGGCCGTGAATGTGCGCGATGTTTGGATGATTGAGTGACGCCAGCACCTGCGCTTCGCGACTGAACCGTGCCAGGCGATCCGGATCGCCGGCGACGCTCGGAAGCAGCACCTTGATTGCGACGTCGCGATTCAGTTTCGTATCCCGCGCGCGATAAACCTCGCCCATGCCACCCGCGCCGAGCAGTGCGACCACTTCGTAGACGCCAAGTCGCGTGCCGGGGTCCAGTGCCAAATGGGTAGCGCGATTATACAGAGTCCCCGGTGGGGTTAGCTTTCGAAGAGCGTTCTTGCAACTCCGGACTGGCGCACAATGCTTGAGAGCGTTCCAGCCTTGAGCTCGGGATGATCGGGAACGGGCACCGTCGTTGTTGTGTCTCCCGACCGCTTCTGCATGACGATATGACTGCCGCGCTGTCGAATTGCTACGAATCCATCGGCCTCCAGAATCTTGCACACGTCGCGGCCCGACAGGACGCGCAGCTTACCCAACCGCGACCTCGACCCGCGTGATGAACACCTCACTGTGTAGCCGTCGTGCGATCTCCGTAGGATCGGCCGACTCAAAGAACAGCTCCAATGCCTCGATGAGGTTCGTCCGCGCAGTTTCGACCGTGGCGCCCTGGCTCGCGATGTCTAACTCGGGACAAAGGGCCACATAAGCGTCGTCCTCGCGTTCGATGATGGCGGTCAGCTGGCGAGTCGTCTTCATGACGCGATTGTAGCCCACCGGCACACTGTGGCTGTCGCCCGCAATCGCGTCTTACGACCCGCCGGCGACCCCGTGCGTGTGCGAATTTGTGCGAATAAAGTCGTCGCTGGCGTGCGCATCCGCTCGCTCCTGCGCCTGGCGAGACCTGTTACGAAGTTCATAGACCCCGTCATCGGGGCGCTGATAGCGACGCGCCATTCGACTCGCCTATCGACCCGCCTAACGGCGGGCCGAAGGCTCGCTCATGGCAGGCGGTGCACGGACACCATCTCCCGGACAGGTTCGACCAGCCGCGCGGCCACCATCGCATTGGCCTCACGACTCAAGTGCAGTCCGTCAAAGGCCAAGCTGTTGTTCGACAAGTCAACCGCATCGGCCAGGTCGACATACCGGACCCGGCGACGCGTGGCGCTTCTGGGAAAAGTTCGGCACGAATGACGCCGCGCCCTCCTGGTGGAACCCCAGGTTCACGACCTGCACGCGCGGCTCGACCGGGGCCCCCGCCACGCGGACTTTGCGTGGTGGGGTGGAGGCCGGGGCCCCCGCCACGCGGACTTTGCGTGGTGGGGTGGAGGCCGGGGCCCCCGCCACGCGGCGAACGAGCCCGTCACCGCGATCATCGCAAACACCGCACGTTTCAGTCGCGACAACTTCATTGTGTCAATTATGGCAAGCCGACTCCGACGCTGACGGTTAAAGCGCGACGCGTGAATCGGCGGGCGTCATCATAGCTGAACGTTTGCGTCGACGCGAACGACATCGTCACGGGCAGGCCCATGTCGCGGCGGATCGTCAGCGCCGGATTGAGCGTCAGCACCAGCGCCGAAAACACGATCTCCCTCCCGGGATATTTGAGCGGCAGGATCGTCGTGAGCCGCGCGACGGTTGCGGGCGATGCGTCGACACCAGCCGCGACGCGCCAGCCGCGGCCCGGATCCCACTGCCGGCTCACCCCCACCCGGAACTCATGCACTTCCGAGATCGTCGTCTCGCTGCCCTCGATCGTGAACGAGCTGGACGACGGCGGCTGCGTATGACTGACGGTCTTGGTCTGCCGCGAATGGAAGGCGCTGCGATCGCGCCGGTATTGATATGCAGAACGCCAGGCGAGTCCAAGCGCGCGCCCGAGTACGACACCGTGGCGCACGCGCCACGAGCGCAGATCGACGTTGCCGGAGGTTCCTGAGGTCGCGAGATCCCCGGTGGGCTGGAAAAACTCGTCGACATCGTCGCCGCGCGTGGTTCGCTGCGGCGTGATCGCCACTTCGCTTTCCAACACGCTTCCGGCGATGCGGTAGCGCGCGCGTAGCACACCCCACTGGTTGTCGCCCCAATAGGTCTGCGTGAAATTGTGTGGGACCAGCTCGGGGGTGTCGAACCGCGAGGGGTTCTCGAAGCGATACTGAAAACGATCGCGAGCGATTTCGTAGCTGACCGTGACCGCAGGAAGCGATGTTTGAGTCTGCGCGGCGGTTGAAACGGGTGACAGCGCCGTCATCGCGACGACTAGCGCGGATGTCGCCGCGGCTCGGGCCCGCCTCACCGCTGCTCGAGAAACATCTTCGCGCGCGCGATCTCCGGCCGGCTGCCGTCGGCGTTCTTCGAGAGCGCGAGCAGCTTGGCGAAGTAGTCCGCGGCGCTCTGCCGGTCACCCGCCGCCAACGCGGCCACCGCAGCGCCGTTGAGGCCACGAAAGCGGTTGGGGGTCATCTTCAGCGCCGCCGCATACTCCTGCAGCGCGGGCCCGGCCTGCCCCATTTCCAACAGCAGATCGCCGAGCAGCTCCCGCATCGGATAGAGACGGTTCTCCATCGCCACGTGCTTGACGCTGCTGTCCTCGCCGTCCGCTGCCCGTCGCATCAGGGCCGCGGCCTGATCGCGCGCGCCTTCAGCGTGCGCCACCCACGCGGACACCGCGAGGATCTGCTCGTCGGTCCGATCGGCCCAGTACGATTGACCGGACGACTGCAGCGCGCGCCGGAGCTCTTGCAGCGCCCCGATCTCGCGCTTCGCTCCGGCGGCAATGCCGCTGCGGGCCATGCCGAGGCCGCGCGCGAAGCGCGTCAGGGCGTCGGCTTGCGGTTGCCCGGAGCCGGCACTGACCGGCAGCGCGGCGGCGCCGGCCCAGTCCGCGCGCTCGAGCGCGTAACGCGCCGGCATCGCCGCGAGCGCGGTGAAGTTGCCCAACGACGGCGGGCGATCCCCGCGCGGCGGCGTATTGAGGGCCTTGCGAATCATCGCGCCGGCCTTGGCATCCTGCCCAAGCTGCAGGTGCGCATACACCGTGAAGTCCGCCGCGTGGTAGTAGTCGGGTTGGATCTCGAGCGACGACAGGTTCGACGCGATCGAGTCCTCCCATAACCCCACCATGGAATAGATGTGCGAGGGCATGTGGCGCGCATGCGGCACCGCCGGCGCGATCCCCGCGTAGCGGCGCGCCGCCGGAATACCAGCTTGCGCCAGCGGCGCATAGTCGTAGGCGTGAATGATGAAGTGCGACACGCCGGGGTGCTGGGGGTTCTGCTCGTACAGCTTATTCAGCATGGCCGCGGACTTGAGCTGGTTGGCGTAGGTCAGGTCCGAACTCGGCGCCGAAGCCTGCAGGGTCAGCGCGTAGAACACCTGAGCCTCGAAGTCCTCCGGATAGCGCGCGGCCAGCTGCGCCATGGCGGCGTTGTAAGACCGCAACCGCGTCTCAAGGGGAATAGAGTCGTGGTCTCGGTAGTAACCACGAAGCGCCTCGATCCACATTCGCTCACGCTCGGTCGGTGCCCTGGCGGCGCGTGCTTTCTCCAGAACCTCCCAGGCGGCCTGCGCCTCCTTCTGGGCGGGAGGCCCCGACAGCGTGTTACCGAGCAGATCGACCGCAATCCCCCAATACGCCATCGCACAGCCGGGGTCCTGCGCCAGCACGGCTCTAAACGTCCGGCCCGCGGTGCCGAACCAGTACGAATGCAGCATCGCGACACCGCGCTCGAACTCGGCCTGCACTTTCGGATCGCAGGAGGTTGGAAAATTGACCCTGCCGAGCGTCTCATGGGTCGCGTCGTGCTGCGCCATCGCCGGCAGCGGCAGTGCCATGACACCAAGGAGCAACATCAAGCCGAATCTGCCCCTCATTCATTCCCCCGGCACGTGGGCGATCTTAGCAGGCTCGTGAAGCCAAGGCGTCACTTAGGCGAGCCTGGCCAGCCGCCCACCATCGGACCCACGATCTTCGCGGGATCGGCGTTCGGCTTCGGACGGAACTTCTGCGAGCGGTCGTTGGCGACTTCAGTGACGTACAAGTTGCGCTCCTGATCCACGCTGATCTGATGGACGCCGTCGAATTGTCCCGGCTGAGGTCCATGGCCGCCGATATCCAGAATGTACCGGCCGTTGAGGTCGTACTTCAGCAGCCGGTCCGTCGTCCAGTCGGCCATCCAGATGAAGTCATCCTGCGTGACGATATGGGCCAGCACCGCCGAGTCGTGGCCGGTCGGCCACATCTCCAGGAACTTGCCGTCCTCGTCGAAGACCTGCATGCGATGGTGCTCCCGGTCGGCGACGAAGAGCCGCCGGTCGCGGCTGATCCCGATGCTGTGCACCGACCAGAACTCGTACGGGCCGGGGTTGTTGGGATCGACGGGCGGCCGCCCCCAGTCCTTGACGAATTTCCCGGTGCGATCGAACTTCGCGACGCGCGTGCCGGCGTAGCCGTCGGCCACGAAGAAGGTGCCGTCGGGCAGCCAGGCGATGTCGGTCGGGCGGTTGAAGTTGTTCGGGCCGCGTCCGGGCACGCCCCGCTCGCCCATCGTCCGCACCAGCGCGCCCTGGTTCGTAAAGATGTTGATGACGTGCTGATCGTCGTCGACGATCCAGATGTGCTTCTGCGGATCGTACGGATTGAACAACAGTTTGTGAGGGCCGCGCCCGACCTCGCCAAGTCCAGAGCCCCTCGGTGGCGCCAGCAACCGATCGTGCTGCAGCCACTCTTCGATCGTGTTGCCATTCCGATCGACCGCAAAGACCAGATGGTGCCTTCGCATGTCGTAGGTGTAGCCTTTTCCAGAGTACGGGCGGCGTCCGGTATTCGTGCGGCGGGGATTCAAGAGGCAGGGACAGATCCACGGCGTCGCGCCTGGCGGCAGCTGAATTTCGCCGCGTTGGGCCACCCACACCTTGTCGGGGGTTTCCGCCAGCACGCCCGCGCCCGAGCCCCACGTCCACCCCGCGTGCGAGAGGTCGCCATCGGGCAGCGGCCGGGGCCAGTTCTCCACGACCTCGTAGTCGCCCATGGGCACCTTTTGCACGGGCAGCTCTATCTTGGGTTGCGCCTCAACTGGCCTGAGGAGCGCCGCCGCGACGGCCAAGGCAGCGATGGTGACGAGTGAGGTCTGGGCGCGCATCATGACTCTCCCGCGATGAGGATGCGCCTGTGAGGTTTCGACTGTCAACCCGATTTCCTTGACATGCGGCAGGGGTGGGTGTTGACTATCGCACATGCGGCCCGTGATCCTCCTGCTGAGCGTCGCCCTGTTATTGGTGTCGCAGCCCGCGGCCAGTCAGGCGCCGCCCGAACGCGTCCGGGTGCCGACCAGCTACGCCAACGTGCACATGGCGTCGTCGTCCGGCGCCGAGGTCCTGGTCCTGGTCCCGCGCGGCACGGTCCTCACGGTGCTCGGGCGGGACAAGGAATGGATCCAGGTCCGCCTCACGCCGGAACTGCGGAAGACCGGGATGGTGATGCGCTGGTACAAGAACGAAGACCGCGGCTGGATGCACGACTCGACCGTGGAAGTCCTCAAGCCGGCCTGAACTTCGCGGTCGGCGAGAAGCCGTTCTGAACTCTTAACTCTTAACTCTTAACTCTTAACTCTTAACTCTTAACTCTTAACTCTTAACTCTTAACTCTTAACTCTTAACTCTCTATTGCGCCGCGATCCGGTAGACGTTCTTGCCCGCCCGCTTGGCTTCGTACAGGGCGAGGTCCGCGCTCTTCATCAGCGTGTCGGCGTCTTCGCCGTGGACGGGATACAGACCGATGCCGGCGCTGACGGTAATGCTGGCGGGCTGGCCCTCGACGACATAAGGCTGCGACACCGCCTCGATCACCTTCATCGCCACCTGTACCGCCTCGTCGGCGCCGCTGAGGCGCACCAGGATGACGAACTCGTCTCCGCCCAGGCGCGCGACCGTGTCCCCTTCGCGGATCGTCGACTCCAGCCGGCCCGCAACCATCTTCAGCAGCGCGTCGCCCGCGGCGTGCCCCAGGGTGTTGTTGATCTCCTTGAAGCCGTCCAGGTCCAGATACAGCAGCGCCAAGCCGCACTGTTCTCGTCGTGCGTGGACCATCTCCATCGATAGCCGGTCGACGAGCAGCCGCCGGTTCGCAAGCCCCGTCAGCGGGTCGGTGAGCGCGAGCGATTCCAGCGTCTTGCCGTGATCGCGGGTGGCCTCGTGCAGCAGGCGGACCTCCAGCATGTTGCGGACCCGCAGCAACATCTCGGGAACATCGAACGGCTTGCTGAGGAAGTCCTTTGCGCCGTCCCGCAGCGCTCGCAGCTTGTGCATCGGGATGGCGGTAATCACGAGGACAGGCACGTAATCGTCCTTCTCAATCTCCTTCAGGGCGTCCAGCACCTGGAATCCGTCCATGCCGGGCATCTGAAGGTCGAGGAGGATCAGGCTGAAGCGATGGCGGCGCTGAAGGTCGCACACAGCGTGTGGATCGCTGGTCGACGAGACGGAGGTATAGCCGGCATCGAGCAGCAGGCGCTCCAACAGCGCGACATTGGCTTCCACGTCGTCGACGACCATGATGTTGGCGTTCAGGATGTCGGCTGGGCTGACCATTACGTCGTCGTCGGCCTCAGGAGAGAGCCGGCGGTAAGCTCATGCGTGGCCGGTGTCACGCATCCAGCATAGCGGAGAGCGCCGCACGAAACGCGTCCTGATCGACGTCGCCGAACGCGCCGCCGCCCTTGGAACTTCGACGCCAGCCGCCGTCGGATTACGCCGGCGCAATCTGGACGCGCCGGAGATATTCGGCCAGCGCCGCCGCTTGTTTGCGAATCTCGGTGGCGTCGTGCCGCTGGCCCGCCTTTTCCAGCACCGCTCCGATCTCGCTGATGCCATCCATTCCGTAGGTGCGGCCGATGCCTTTCAGATTGTGGCCCACCCGCTCGATCGCGCGGTAGCCGGCCCGCGCCAGTTCCTGATCGATGAGCGCGAGATCCTCGACACGGCGAGCCAGGAACTGCGGCAGCAGCCGTGCCGCAACCGTGTCCGGATGGATGACGATCAGTTCGTCGTCCTGTTGAAACGGCTGCGGGTGATTGGGCAGTGGCGCAGGGGGCATCATGATGCCAGCCGGCGCAGCACGCCGACCGTGAGATCGTCGGGCAACGGCCCGGCCGAGGTGGCCCCGTCGATCAGTGATTGCGCGATTGCCTTTGCGGGATCCGCTCCAAACGGGCTCACGGCGCTCGCGCCCGCATGGAACAGATCCGGCCGCGCCTCGGTGAGGCCGTCGCTGTAGATGATCAGCACGTCTCCCGGCTCCATCGTCACAGCCCCCTCCTCGTAGACCTCGTCGTCGAGCACGCCGAGCGGAAGACCCTTGGCAGGCAGTTGCTCGATGCGGCCATCGGCCCGGCACAGGCGCACGTAGCCGTGTCCCGCATCGACGTAGCGCAGGCGGCCGCTCGCGAGGTCGAGCTGGGCATGAAACAACGTGACGAAGGCGCCCGACCGGGTCAGGTCGCTGGCGAGCGCCGACGCGGCCGTTTGTACCGCAGTCGCCGGAGAACTGTTTGGCCCAACGGCCCGGAGCACGGCCCGAACGCTGGCCATGAGGAGGGCCGCCGGGATCCCCTTGCCCATGACGTCGCCTACGGTGAGGCTGAGGATTCCGGGGGCGATTTGCTGCCAGTCGTAGAAATCGCCGCCGACCTCGCGCGCCGGCACGCACTGCGCCGCGAGGTCCCAGCCGACCAGGATGGGGATTTGGCCGGGTAGCAGATCCGCTTGGACCTTGGCCGCGCGCGACAACTCGACGCCCAGCTGCCTCCGCAGCAGCACGTTGTGCCGGAACAGCGACAGCTTCTGGATCGCCCGGTCGAGCACCGCCCGCAGGTCATGGCGGTTAAACGGCTTTCTGAGGTAATCGTCCGCGCCGATCCTCAACGCCTCGATAGCGACGTCCTCGGATCCATGCGCGGTCGTCAGGATCACCCCTACGTCGAAGCCGCGTTCCCGGATGTGCTTGAGCACATCGAGGCCATCCATGCCCGACATCGACAGGTCTAAAAAGATCAGGTCGGTGGTGTTGTGCTCGAGCCACTGCAGCGAGGACTCACCGTCCGCAACAGCCGAGACCACGTATCCGAGGTCTTCCAGATATGCCGCCAGCAGAATCCGCATGTCCTCATCGTCATCGACGATCAGCATGCCCGAGATCGATACATCAACGACCGAGCGGCGGCCGATGGTGAAGCGAGAGGCAACTGAGAGCTCATCGGTACGCATCTCGGCGTATGGAACAGCAAAAAATGTGCCTGCAACGGTCCGGCGGTTCAAGGCTTGTATCGACGATCCCGAGAGGACCCGCCGACCAGTTCTGGGCACTCTTGGGCATAGGAACGGGGAGTTTCAGCCGCGGCGTGCGGCCAAGCTGCTCGAACGACAGTGTGGCCGCTGGGGCCAAGGATCGCCTGCTCCCTGTCAGAACGTCAGCGACATCTCGAGTCCGAACTCACCCGGCCGCCGCCGGATGGTGCGCACCGTCGGGAAGACACCCTGAATGATGGAGAGGCCATACCCGCTCTCCGGGATCGACATGATGTCATCCGCGCTCCACTCCGACCGCGGCACCCGAGGCAGGACGTAGCCCGGGCCCTGGTCGAGAATGCGGATGGTCAGGCGCTGATCGGTCAGCTCCAGCTCGCAGACAATCACCGCCCCGGGACCCTGCCCGGTGTGGCCATGCTCGACCGCGTTGTTCAGCGCTTCGACGATGGCCAACTCAAACAGCGAATCATCGGCCCGCGGGACGTGCATGTTCTTCGCCGCCTGAACGAGGAACGACGCGGCCAGCCGGACCGACTCCACCCGGCTGGGCACCGTGACCGAAGCAAAACAACAATCGTCGGGGCGTGTGTCGTCCATGGGATCAATCCTGAGGCGTATTTTGAGACTTCAAGAACTCCATCAGGATCCGATCGTCGTCGGTCCATTCACGGCGTTCCCGCGCGTCGTCCACCACAAAGCCGTAGCCGGTACCGGCGAGCTCGACGTTGCGGCCGGCGCGATCGACACAGAACCGGCCGCTGACGATTTTCTCGTGGACCTCGGCGAACCCCGACACGCGGGTGTAATCGTTGACCACGCAGGCGTCGATTCTGGCCCCGGCATGGATCACGCAATTGCGGCCGATCATGGTGGGCCCGATCACCGTGGCGCCGGGTTCGATCGCCGTGCTCGATCCGATATAAACCGGCGGGCGAATATCGGTCGACGCCAAATCGACGGCGAGATTGATCCCGCCCCAGATTCCCGGCGCCAGCTCGCGCCCGGGCATGTCGATCTTGAACTCGCCGCGCAGAATCATCTGCGTCGCCTGCCAGTAGTCGGGGGTGCTGCCGATGTCAATCCACGAGAACGGCAGCGCCACGCCGTAGAACGGCAGCCCGCGCGCGGCCAGCAATGGAAACAACTGGCTGCCGAGGTCGAACACGGTGCCGGCCGGAATGAGGTCGAAGACCGCCGGCTCAAAGAGGTAGATCCCGGTATTGATGGTGGTGCTGACCGCCTCCACCGGAGAAGGCTTTTCCTGGAACTGCAGGATGCGGCCGTCCGGCGCGGTCTTGACGACTCCGTAGCTGCCGACCAGCGCCCGCGGCATGTCTTTCAGGACGATGGTCGCCATGGCCTTGCGGTCGCGATGGAACGCCAGGGCCGCGGTAAGATCCAGGTCGATGATGGCGTCGCCGCACAGCACCGCGAAGGTGTCGTCGAAGAACCCGGAGAACTCCTGAATTTTTTTCAGGCCGCCCGCCGAGCCGAGCCCCTCCGGGACCGGGCGTCCGTCGATGTGATGGCCCTCGAAGCTGTAGCCGATCTGCACGCCGAACCGCGTGCCCTCGCGAAAGTACGACTCGATCGCGTCCGACAGGTACGACGTCGACACGATAATCTGATCGAAGCCGTGCTGTTTGAGCAAGTCGATCAGGAATTCCATCAGCGGCTTGCTGACAATCGGGATCATCGGCTTCGGCACCGTGTCGGTGATCGGCCGCACTCTCGTCCCCTTGCCGCCAGCGAGGATCATCGCTTTCATCGCAGCTCCCTACGAAAAGCTCTGAACCGCCTGTTCGACCGTGGGATAGCTGGAAAACACCCGGTGGAGCCGGATGATTTCCAGCAGCGCCACGACCGGTGGCTGGACGTTGGCGAGCCGGATATCGCCGTCGCCCTTGAGCACCTTGAGGGTCTTCAAGGCCGAGACGAGGGCTCCCAGACCGGAGCTGTCGACGAAGTGCACGTCGCTCATGTCCACGACCAGGCGACGGTGCCCCGCGTCGATCAGCTGCACCAAGGCGGTGCGAAACTCGCCGGCCACTTCGAGGTCGACGCGCGCGCTGGTGGGCCTGACTACCGCTGTGCCGTTCCGTTCGGCTACATCTATCTTCATGATTCCTCAGAGCTCTCGCAGCTTCATCTGCGTGTCGTCTTCAGACTACTGCTTCCAGAACAAGAAATCAGCCGCCTCGAGACGGTTTTTGCCGAGCGGCCGTCCCGCACTATCCTCGAGCCGGACCGCCAGCGAGTCGGTGCCGGCGGCAATCGCGGTGCCCACGCCGATGACGGACACCTTGACCACGCCATCGGCCGGCACGTCGAGGACCTGCGACTGCTCCTGCCCGCCGATCTTCCACGTCAGACGCGCGCGGGGAAACGCCTCGAACCGATCGTTGACCACCCACAATGTGATGGGCGCGCCCGGGTTGTCGATCGCGTACTCAATGCTCGGCAGGGTCGGCTGCATCGACTCGGCGAGCGTCGTGTAGCCACGCTTCGGCCGCCGATAGTAGTCCACCACCGACCAGGTCACCGACGGCCAGTCATCGACGAACATGAACTGATAGAGGCCCGTGACCTTCGTCCCCTTCGCGCGCCGGTAGTGCTCGGTCGCAAAACGCAGCAGCGCGGCCTGATAGTTCTGGCTGTTCCAGATAAATTCTTCCAGCGTCTTGCCCAGCGGAATCTTCGCCGTGTTGAAAGTCGGGTCGCGCTGGAAGTTGTGAAACGCCCAGGCGTCCCACCCCGCTTCGGGCATCGGCCAACCACCCTCGGCCGGCACCATCGACTTCATCGTCTCCGGGATCGGCAGGGCCTGCGCGCCGTACTCGGTGATAAACGGCGCGCCGGGCAGGCCGGCATATTCAGCGACTTTGCCGCCGTACCAACCCGGGTAGGGATGCCCGTCGCCGGTGCCCGAGTCCCGATGCGCCACCCGCGTCGGGTCGCGCCGCGTCGCGTCGGGCAACAACGCTTCGTCGAGCGCGAGATTCTGGTTTTGAATCTTGCGCTTCATCCACGACATCGCATGCGGCGCTTCGTTGTGCATCGACCAGACGATGATCGAGGGGTGATTGAAGAACAGCCCCATCATGTCCCCGAGCTGGCGCGTCGCCTCACGGTGAAACGACGGCAGATCGCTGTAACCCCACTGCAGCGGAAAATCCTGCCACACCATCAAGCCGCGCTCATCGGCCACCTCGTAGAATTCCGGCTTCTCGAGATGGGCGTGCACTCGGATGGAATTCAGATTCGCCTTGAGCATCAGATCGACGTCGCGCTCGTACCACGGTCGATCGGCCTGGGACAGCCACTGCGTCGAGATGTAGTTCGAGCCGCGCGGAAAAATCCGCCGGCCGTTCAGGTACCACACCCAGTTGTTGTCGCGCCGGATACTGCGGATGCCGAATGTGGTGTGCTGCGGACCCGTCGGGCCGCCAGAGAGTGTGCTCGTGAGCTGATAGAGGTTGGGCTTGCCGTAATCCCAGCTCCACCATAGCGCAGGTTGATCGATCCGTCGCGTCACCCGCACGCGGTTTTCCCCCGGCGCCAACGTCACCGACTGGGTAAATCGATCCCGCCGATCGCTGGAAAAGTTCTTGGGCGCGATTTCGCCGGTCAGGGTGCCGCTGCGCTCCGCTGCGGTCCAGTTCTGCAGGACGTAATCGATCCGAATCGTGGCGGCCTGCTCGGTGACGTCCATGGGCGCCACCTCCGCGCGAACCAGCTCCACGCCCGACGAGGATCGCAGCGTGACGTCCCCCACAATGCCGCCCGTTCCGCGCTCCTGCCCGCGATTCGAGGTCCCGCCAGGACGGGTGTCGTGGTAGCCGAAAATACCCTTCACCTGCGTCTGCCGCTTGGGCCAGCTCGCCGGGTACTGTTCCGACCAGTCGACCACTTGAGCGGGGGCGCCGACCTTGACCGCCACGACATTGTCGCCCGGCACCAGCCAGCGCGACACCTCGAATTCGAACGGCTGAAAGGAGCCTTCATGATGGCCGGCCAGATGGCCGTTCACATAGACGTCCGCGAAGTAATCCACCATTTCGAAACGCAGGATGGCGAGGCGGCCGCCGGCCGCGTACGTAAAGTGGCGTCTGAACCAGACCGTACCCGCGTAGTCGAGCCCGCGCTCGGGCCCGGCCGCTGGTAAATCGCCGGGGTTGATGATGGCGTTGGGCAGAACGGGCGACAGGTCGATGGCAACGGGATACTCCTTCTTCCCGTTGAGGAACCAGTTGGACGGCAGTCGCATTGCGGGCCAGTCAACGTCGACGACCGCCGGTTCGGCCAGGTTCGTCGTGCCCTCGAACGGCAGGTACTTCCAATCACCCGCGAGCGAGAGCACGGCCGCCCCTGCGACCGGCTGCAGTCCGGTGTTCGACGCTTTCTCGCCGAACGCCGTGACGAGCACACTGAGCAGCAGGACGATTCTCATTGATCGAGTACTCCTCATTGCGGCGTCGCGTCAGACGCCGCGCTGATGATCGGTTGGCCGCGCCGTTCGTACAGCGCGGCCGTCAGGATGACCGCCGCCGTGTTGATGTTCAGCGCACCGGTGGACTTGCCGGTGCCTTCGAAGACGCCGGATCCCCACCCCGCGGCGGTTTGCGCGGGTTGCACCGTCTGCATCGCGAGCCGGGTGTATTGCCGCGGCAGCAAGGCGTGCCACGCGAACGCGGCCTTGGCGCTGACCCAGCGTGGCTCATCGACGAAGGCGCCGCGCCTCTGCACGTCCACGCCGAACGCTTGACGATGTGTGTAAGCGCTGTAGTAAAAGAAAAAATCCGGCGGACGGCCGATGGAATCCTCTGCCACCATGGTGACGCGCCCGGTCTTGCGGTAGCGCGTCTCCTGCACGCCGAGCAGGTCGCGGGCCAACCGCTCCATTGGCGGATCCCAGCCGATCTCGAGCCCCAGCAGGACGATCGGATCGCTGGTCAGCCGATCGCGGCCCCGCGCATCGGCGTAGAGCGTGTGGCCCATGATCGTAACCGCCAGGCCATTCTCCTCGAGGCGCCGCGCGTGATCGACGTTCGCGCCCCACGCGGCGAAGCCGCTCGCCGCATATTGCTCGTAGCCGACCTGCCCTTCCTGGTAGCGGCGCGGACTCCACGCCGCATCGAAGTCCTGCCCCCACATGTAACCGTCCGCGACGAGCCGCGTGAGATCAAGCCGCTTCACAATCGCGGCCGCGTCGGCGGCATAGGCCGGTTGGGTCTGGGCGACGATTTTCAGCCACACCAGCAGCCGCCCGATATCGGTGGCCGACCAGCCGTAGCCGCGGGCCGACGGCCGTTGATCGCGGCCCACCATCGTTGCCGTGCGCGTCGAGTAAACCTTGTTGAAGGCGGCCTGATCGACCATCCCCATCGTGCGGAGGGTCGAGAGCACGCGCCGCATGCGTCGGTCGTATCCGGCGTCGTCGAGAAACTTCAGGGCATGCCCGCAGTAGAGCGCGGCGATCCCGCTGGCGACGTCCCAGACGGTGGCATACGCATAACCTGAGGTCGCGTCGACCAGGCCCGTGGCGGGCTCGTAATGCCGCGCGACGTAGGCCCACGCACTATACGCGGCGTTGTGGACGAGCCGCCGGTCGTCGGCGGAGATGATGAACTGCCGCTCGAGCCGGCGCCATTCGGCGGCCGACCGCCGATCCGTCTGCTCGGCCTGCAGCACGGGCGCGAGCCCCTTCGGGGCGGGCTGCTCCTGGGAAAAGCTCGCGGACGATCCCGCGAGGACGACAACGACGAGCGTTAGGAGAAAGCGGCTCATGGCTTCGTCCGAGTCGCGGCTGGGGCCCGGGGATCGGGCAGTAGAGCGGCAATCTCGGTGTGGCCGTTGGCCGTCGCCATGCTCCGCGCCGTCGCGCCGGTCCGGCTGCGCACTCCGGCATTGGTTCCGGCCTCGAGGAGCGCTCGCGTGGTGTCCGCATGGCCGTTGTTGGCAGCAAGCATGATCGCCGTCAAGCCGCCGAGGTCTGCGGCATCGATCGCCGCACCCATGGCCAAGAGCGCTCGAACGACGGCGGTATGACCGGCACTAGCCGCGTACATCAGGGCGGTGACACCTTCGTCGTTCGCGTTGTTCAGATTGGAGTCCTTGGACAGCAACGCATCGACGATGTCGGCCTCGCCGAGGAACGCCGCCAGCATCAGGACCGACCACTGGTGGTCCTGGGCATACGCTGGAGCGCCCTTGTCGAGGAGGAGCTTCGCGGCCTGCGGCCGGTGGGCGCGAGTCGCCAGCACCAGCGGATGGCGATCGAGCGTCGGTGCCGTCAGCTCGGCTCCGCCGTCGAGTAGCAACGCGACGACGTCACGATGGTCGTTGAAGATCGCAGCGGCGAGCGGCGTCATGCCGCGAAGGTTGGTCACGTTCACCTGCGCGCCCTTGCCCAGTAGCATCCGCACCACTTCAGCGTGCCCCCCGGCAGCCGCGTTCATCAGAGCGGTGTGGCCCTCGGCATCGCGGCCATTCGGGTCCATGCCCGCTGTCAGAAATGCCTTGACCGCCACGGTATCACCGGCAGCCGCCTGGGCGAGCCAGGACTCCGTCGTATATGGGACGTTGAGCTCGACCAGCACCTGGCGCGAATCGCGCGCGAAGAAGTTGCACCCGGAAACGGCAAGCGCTGCAAGCAGCGCCCACGCGTGCAAGGCCGTCGTTTTCACTTCGCGCCGGATTTTTTCAGAAGCGCTACGATGTCGTTGTGCTGGCCTTTTTCGGCGTAGGTCAGCGCCGTCATCTTCTCGTGATTGGCGGCCGTGACCTTGGCGCCCTTGTCGATCAGCAGCACCGCGATGGCGGCGCGTCCCTTGTCGGCGGCGCCCATCAACGGCGTCCACCCGTCTTTGCTCGCGGCGTTGACGTCGGCCTTGTGCATGACGAGCGTCTTCGCCACGTCGGCGCTGCCGCCCTCCGGGGCCGCCATCAACGCGGTCCAACCGTCTTTGTTTTTGGCGTTCACGTCGGCGCCGGCCGCGATCAAGGCCTGCACTGCCGCGACGTTGCCGACCTTGGAGGCGGCCATCAGCGGCGTCCACCCATCTGCCATCGACGCTTTCGCATCCGCGCCGGCGGCGAGCAGCGCTTCGACCACGCCGGGCTTGTTCGATTCGGCCGCGGCAATCAGCGCCGACCAGCCATCCTTGTTGGTGGAGCTGACCGACGCCTTGGAGTCGATCAGGAGGCGCAGCGACTCCTCGTGTCCGCCCTTGGCGGCGGCCATCAGCGGAGTGAACTGATCAGGGGTCGAGGCGTTGACGTCGGCGCCCTTGGCGACCAGCTCCTTGATGACGCTGGTGTGTCCACCCTGCGCCGCGGCCAGCAGCGGCGACCAGCCGTCTTTCGGCTTCGCCAAGTTCGGGTTGGCGCCCTTGCTCAGCAGCAGTTGAACCGTCCCGGTCTCGCCGGCGGCGGCGGCCGCAATCAACGGCGTATCCCCGTTTTCGTCGTGCGTATCGGGACTCATGCCCGCCTTCAAGAACCGGTCTACAGCGTCGGCGTCGCCCTTACCGGCCGAAGCCAGAAAGGCTGTAGGACTCGTAGTATCGAGACCATCACCCTTGGAGGCGCAATTGGAGAACGCCAGGCCACATAGAGCGGTCATGGCGCAGAGCGTTCGATACCACCCGGAGCGTGTCATCTTCTATTCCTCTCACGTGAATCCTGTATAAACCGGAGGTTGTCCCCACCCACGGTCAGAACCAGTGACACGCACTTGCAATTCCGGTTCCAGAGTCCTGCCCTCTCCGAGTAGTACCGCCCCATTCAGGCACGCTCTGTGCATAAATTGGTCCGAGACTCATAAGTGCTGCCCGCCTACCATTCCGCGCTCCAGGCAACTCAACGTGCGCTGTTTGTTCTGACGGGCCTCACCCTGCTGCTGATGGCGGCGTACGTCTGCGTCCGCCTGGGCACTCTGTTCGCCTCTGGATATTCGGCCGCCGATGCCACGATGGCGGTACTGCTGCTGGTGGCCGAGTTGTTCTTGTGCCTCCATGGCGTCGGCTATTTCCTGAGCGTCATCAAGGCGGAGCGCCACCACCAGCAGGCCACACCGCTGCTGTTCGCCGCCTACGGGAATCGTTCGGCCGGGCCCGCCGCGCTCACACCCGTGCCACAGGTGGCGGTGCTGGTCGCGGCGTTCAACGAGTCGGCCGACGTGCTGGAGGAAACGCTGGCGTCGGTCTGCGCGATGGATTATCCGGGCGCCAACATCTACCTGATCGACGATTCCACACGAGCGGAATCGCAACAGGGCGCCGCGCGCGTCGCCGCCACATACGGCGCCCGGCTGGTGCACCGCACCGATCGATCGGGATACAAGGCCGGCGCCATCAACGATTTGCTTCCCCATTTGGACGAACCCTATGTCGCGTTGCTCGATGCCGATCAGCGCCCGCTCGAAGGCTGGCTGAAGGATCTGGTGCCCTACATGGAGGCGCACCCGGACCTGGCCTTCGTCCAGACGCCCCAGGTCTACATCAACGCCGAAGGGTTGCCGGTCGCCGAGGCCGCCACGTATCAGCAGGCCGTGTTCTTTGAATACATCTGCGAAGGCAAGGCCGACTCCAACGCCATGTTCTGCTGTGGATCGAACGTGATCATCCGCCGCGACGCGCTGCTGTCGATCGGCTGCACGGTCAAGGGGCGGCGGCACTTCTTCGACGAAACATCGGTGACGGAGGATTTTGCCACCTCGTTTCGTTTGCACGCGAAGGGCTGGCGGACCGACTACGTCAACCAGCCGTACGTGGTCGGCATGGGCCCCGAGACGCTGCCCGCGTATTTCACGCAGCAGATGCGCTGGGCGATGGGCACGCTCGCGGTGGGACTCCAGGTGGGACGCAAGTTGCTGAAGAACCCGCGGGCACTCGGCGCCGGCCAGTGGTGGGAATACCTGATGTCGGGCTCGTATTACTTCGTCGGCTTCGCGAACTTCATTTTCATGCTCGCGCCGATCATGTTCGTCGTCTTCGACGTGCGCCCGATGCGGACCCAGCCGAATCTCTACCTGTTCTTCTTCGTGCCGTACATCGTCTTCACGATGAACGCGTTTTTCTTCGGGATGTGGCTGCGCCACTATTCGATCCGCGGGGTCTGGCTCGCCAGCGCCCTCAGCTTCGCCACCTTCTGGATTTACATGAAGGCGGCCATCGTCGCCCTCTTCGGATTGAAGCGCGCCTTCGGCGTCACGCCCAAAGGAGTGGGTGGCGCCATTCCGGTTTCGAGCATGTTGCCCGAGTTGGTCATGCTGGTGCTTAACGCCGGCGTGGCCTTGTGGGGCACCTATCACCTGGCGCGCGACGGTTGGAGCGTCGCCTACGTAATGAACACGATCTGGGCGGGCTATCACGCCATCTTATTGTCGACTCTGTTTGTCTATTTCAATAAACCCGTGACCATCGCGCCACGGCGCCTGCTGTTCGAGGCAAGAACCCTGGCCGCGTGAAGCCGTTGGAGGAGGATGATGATTTCGAACTTTCGTACAGCCGCAGGTCCCGCTCGTGCAGGATCGCTGGCGGTCTTGATGACGCTGTGGTGCGTCACCGTGGCGGGGGCCGGGCAACGCGGTACGGCGCTGTTGTCAGCGGCACCATCCGCCGATTCCGCCGATCAGGCCCCGCAGCCGGTGGCTGGCGCGCCACCGGCTGGCACGACGGCCCCCGCGTTCTGGGAGCTGATTGGCGGCTACGAAGCTGACACGCACGGTTCCAGCTACGGTTTTTTTGGCCCCAGCTACGTGCATCCCTTCCGGCCCGGACTGGCCTGGACGGCCCGCGCATTTGGCAACTATTTGGCCTATGAGTTCAGCGGCGCCAACGGCACCACCCGCGTCCGCTCACCCGGCGTGAGCACGGCCATCGGTCTGCGCTTTGGAGAGAAGAATTTCTTCGGAGTCAGCGCGGGACCGGAAGTGAAATGGCAGCGCACCGAAGTCACGCCCGCCAACGGGGCGAGCATCACCCGCAGCGAGACGCGAGTGGGGGCGAACGTGGGCGCGGAGTTGTATACCAACCCGACCTCCCACAACAACATCCACGGCATCGTCAACTACGGTACCGCCGATGAATATACCTGGGCACGACTGGGATTCAAGGAGCAGATCAGCAACCGTTCGTGGCAGGGGCCGACCACGACATTCCTCGGTGTTGAAGGGATCGCACAGGGCAACGATGACATCCGCTCGACCCAGGTCGGCGGGTTCTTCGAGATCACGCGCGTGCCCGCGCAAGTCTCGCTCGTGTTCAAGGCCGGCTACAAGCGATCGACCTTCGACGCCGGTCCGAACAAGACCGGCCCGTACTTCGCGGTTGGCTTCTATCGGCGCTTGAACTAGTGGGCCGGCATGCCGTCGACGGGGGCGTGTCGCTGTCGCCCTCCGTCGGCGGCACTGCACTGAACACAAAGGTCATGAATCGGCCGACGAGCGCAGCGCGTGTGTCCAGCGGCGTCCCCGGGATCGACGACCTCGTGGCGGGGGGCTTTCCGTTGCATCGCACGGTCCTCATCTGTGGCGACATCGGCACCGGCAAGACGACCCTCGGCTTGCAGTTCCTGATGGAGGGCGTGACACGGGGCGAAGCCGGCGTGCTGGTCAGCGTCGACGAAAAACCGCAACATCTGATCGAGGACGCGCGCCGGTTCGGATGGGATGTGTCAGCCGCCGTCGGGCGGCAACTGCTGACGGTCCTTGATGCGTCCCCGTACTTCATGGCGTTGCGTGCCAAGAGCGGTCTGGACGCAAGGCACGTCGCCAGCGATCTCGCCCAGCAGGTGCGCCGCGCCAGCGCGAGTCGTCTGGTCATCGATGGCGTGACCGCGCTGGCCCCGGGCGGGACGACCGGCGCGGGGGTCGAAGACTTTGTGCGCTCGCTGATCAATTCGCTCGAAGACAATCTTGGCTGCACGACGGTGCTGATCACCCGCACCTCCGGCGGCGCGCACCCCTCGGCGGTCGGTCCCACCGCCGAACGGCTTACCGCCGGCGTGATCGAGTTGACAATGGGCCCGCTCGCATGGGAGGGGGGGCCGGTCAGCCGCGACTTACTGATTCGAAAGATGCGCGGCGCTCCCGTGGCGCTCGGCAAGCATCACTTCGACATCGTCGACGGGCGGGGGATCGTGTTGCAGGCCAGTTACTAGGCGTGGCGCCGTCACAGGCCTCGCGCTCGGCCGTGGTTTTAACGTTCGCGATCCGGACGCGACCCTGCGACAATATGGCGAGGGCTAAAATCTTGACGTCAATCACGATCAAAATCGCACTTTGCATGACGGTGGGTGCGGGCTCCGCCGCCGTCGTCGTCGCGCAGCAGGCCAACATGGCCCATGCGCACATCGGGCATGTGCTGACCGCGTTCAAAGACACGCCTAAGGGGCTGGGCCTGCTCCCGACCGCAGCGGCCGAAGCGCAAATCATCGCGCAGCACGCGGCGCTGGCCGCCAACTCCACCGCCGACATTGACGCGATGAAGCGGCATGTGGGTCATGTCATGCACGCCATCGACCCCACGCTGACCGAGAACAAGGGACCGGGCCTCGGCTACGGCTTGAAGAAGGCAGTGGCGGCGGCGACCTATCACATCGAGATGGCGGCCAAGGACAAGGACGCCTCGCAGAACGTCAAGACGCATGCGGCGCATGTGGTCGCGTCCAATACCAATACCACCAGGCGGGCCGACGAGCTGATTGACCTGGCGCAGCGGCTGCGCAACTCGAGCGCGGTGACCGAAGTCGCGGCGCTGGTTGGACAGATCAACGCCATCGCCGCAGTGTTGATCCCGGGCGTGGACGCGAATAAGGACGGGCGCATCAGCTGGGAACTGGGTGAAGGCGGCCTTCAACAGGCCCAGATGCACATGGAGCTGATGAAGAAGGGCGAGAACGTGCCCTAGCTTACCCGGCTCGGGTCGGCGGCCGCCATCGCCGGGGCATACATACGCTCGGCGTAGTCCTTGCCCATGCGGCGGGCGCTGAAATTCGGCATGACCGTCCGGATGGCCTGTTTGACGAGGTGCACCCACCGCGCCGGCACGCCGTGCGCGTCGCGCTCGTAAAAGGCCGGCACGACCTCCTCTTCGAGTAAGCGGTACAGCGATTCCGCGTCGGCGGCGTTCATCGCCTCGTCATCGCCCGTGCTGCCGCCGTCGATCAACCAGCCATTGGCGCCGCAATAGCCTTCGGCCCACCAGCCGTCGCCGATGCTGAGGTTGATGCCACCATTGATCGACGCCTTCATGCCGCTCGTGCCGCTGGCCTCCAACGGCTTGCGTGGCGTGTTGAGCCAGACGTCGCAGCCTTGCACGAGAAAATGGGCCACGTGCAGGTCGTAGTCGGCGACGAAGGCGATGCGCCCGGCGAAGGCCGGGTCGACGGCGTGCTGGTAAACCCGTTGCAGCAGATGCTTGCCCCCTTCGTCGGCCGGGTGCGCCTTGCCGGCAAACACCAGTTGCGCCGGCCGGCGCGGGTTCGTCAGGATGCGGGCGAGCCGCTTCGGGTCGCGGAAGACCAGGTTCGAGCGTTTGTATTCGGCGAAGCGCCGGGCAAATCCAATCGTCAGCGTCGACGGATCGAATAGCGCGCCGCTGGCGAGCACCCGGACCGCGCCCACCTGTGCCCGTCCCCAGTCGTCGCGAATCCGCCCGCGCATGAACGACAGCAGATCCTGGCGAAGCGACCCGCGGATCTGCCAGACCTCGTCGTCGGGGATGTCGAGGACTCCGGCCCAGTAGGCCTCGTCATCCTGACGCTCGCGCCAGTCGGCGCCGAGATGACGATCGAACAGCACGGCGAGCGCGGGAGCGATCCAGGTGGGCACGTGGACGCCGTTGGTGATCGCGCTCACCGGCCTGTCGTCCTCGGACAGGGCCGGCCACATCGGTGCAAACATCTGGCGGGTCACGGTGCCGTGAAGCTGACTGACGGCATTCACTGAGCCGGCCGTGCGCATCGCCAGCGCGGTCATGTTGAACAGCGGTCCGCCTCCGACGCTGTCGTACTCCCCCAGTGCCAGGAATTTCTCTCGATGGGGTCCGATCCCACCCCAGCAACCCGCGAGGTGCTCTTCGACGAGATGAAACGCAAACGCGTCGTGGCCGGCGGGTACCGGGGTATGCGTCGTGAAGACGGTCGAACGCCGGATCTGATCCAGGGCGGCGTCGAACGGCGTGCCGTGGGCCAGGCTCTCGTAGAGACGCTGCAAGCTGACAAAGGCCGCATGGCCTTCGTTGAGGTGCCAGACCGCGGGTTGAATATCGAGCGCGTGCAGCGCCTGCACGCCGCCGATGCCCAGGATGATTTCCTGTTGCAGGCGCCCCTCGCGATCGCCGCCGTACAGGCGTGCGGACAGCTCGCGATCCCACGGCGCGTTCTGGTCGACGTCGGTATCCAGCAGATAGAGCATGACGCGGCCCACACGCACACGCCAGACGGCGATGCGCACGGCCCGGTTGCCGATCGGCACCGTGATGCTGCACGGGCTTCCACCCGGCGTGACCGCCGGCTCGATCGGGCCGTCGGACCAATCCAGTGACTCGTAGACCTCCTGCTGCCAGCCGTCGGCCGAGACGTCCTGGTGAAAGTAGCCTTTGGGGTACATCAATCCGACCGCGACCAGCGGGAGGCCGAGGTCGCTGGCTTCTTTGAGGTGATCACCCGCCAGCACGCCGAGTCCGCCGGCGTAGATCGGCAACGACCGGTGCAGGGCAAACTCGGCGGAGAAGTACGCGATGACGCCCGCTGGCTTGGCAGCGAAGCGTTGACCCCACCAGGTATCGCGCGAGGACCGGACGGCGTCGAAGCCTGCGATCGCCGCATCGTAGCGCGCGAGGAAGGCCGGGTCAGTGGCCGCCTCGGCCACCCGGGCGGCCGTCAGCAGGTGCAGCAGCAGGACGGGGTTGTGCGACGTGAAGTTCCACAACTGATCGTCGAGGGCGCGGAACACCTCGCGCGCCCGGTCGTTCCAGCTCCACCAGAGATCGTACGCCAGCTCATTGAGCCGGGCGATCCGGTCTGGCAATGGCACGAGCGGAACATAGTTTTCCATGAGCGCGTCACTCCATCACTTGCACGCGGTGCAGGTACTCTGAGAGGTGGTTGATCCGCGTGTCGACCGCCTCACGGTCCTCGTGGTGAGCGGCCCGTTCGATTGAGCTGCCGATCTCGGTGATGCCGTCGAAGCCGTAGCCGCGCCCGGTCTCCTTGATGGTGTGGCCGAGCATCCGGATCGTGTTGAAATCGAGCGCGGCCAACGCCGCCCTGAGCGCCACCACGTCGCGACGGCGGTTGGCAAGGAACGCCGGCACGAGCTGCCGGATCTCCTCATCGGGCCGGACGGCAATCGCATCGGGCAGCACGTTGAGCAGCAGCCGATCCGCCAGCTTCTGCTCCGTCACGACTTGATCGTAGAGGCTCCTGACCTCGTCGCCCTGGCGACGGATCACCTCGCGGCTGGCCTCGACTTCCCGGATGGTCTGCTCCAGCACGGCGCTATGGTTCTTCGATTCCATGTGCAGCAGGCGCACTTCCAGCATGTTGCGCACCCGCGTCAGCACCTCGGCCAGGTCGAACGGCTTGCTGATGAAATCCTTCGCGCCCGCCTGCAGCGCGCGCAGCTTGTGTCCGGGCTGGGCGGTAATGACGAGCACCGGCAGGTAGTCGTCTCTTTCGAGATCCTTCAGGCCTTCCATCACCTGGAATCCGTCCAGGTCCGGCATCTGAAGGTCGAGGAGGATCAGGCTGTAGCGGTGATGGCGCTGAAGCTCGCAGACCTCGTGCGGATTCCGCGTCGACGAGACGGACGTGTAGCCGGCGCCGAGCAGCATGCGCTCCAGCAGCGTGACGTTGGCTTCCTGATCGTCGACGATCAGGATGCTGGCGTTAAGAATGTCAGAGGCGCTGATCATGAGTCGCGATTCGATAGACGTTCTTGCCCGACCGCTTGGCTTCGTACAAGGCGAGGTCTGCGCTCTTCATCAGCGTCTCCGCGTCCTCGCCATGGACGGGATAGAGACCGACGCCCGCACTCATGGTGATGCCGACGGCTTGGCCCTCGACGACATAGGGTTGCGACACGGCCTCGATCACTTTCAACGCCACCTGGGCCGCATCGGCGGCGCCGCTGAGGCGCAGCACGATGACGAATTCGTCGCCGCCCAGGCGCGCCACCGTATCCTCTTCGCGCACCGTTGCCTCCAGGCGACCCGCGACCATCTTCAGCAGCGTGTCCCCCGCGCCGTGCCCTAACCTGTCGTTGATCTCCTTGAATCCGTCCAGATCCAGATACAGCACCGCCATGACGCTCTTGTTCCTTCGCGCGTGGACCAGGGCCATCGACATTCTATCGACGAGCAGGCGTCTATTTGCAAGCCCTGTCAGAGGGTCGGTCAGCGCCAGGGATTCCAGCGTCTTGCCATGATCGCGAGCCGCGTCGTGCAGTAGGCGGACTTCCAACATGTTGCGAACCCGGATCAACATCTCAGCCAGATCGAACGGCTTGCTGATGAAATCCTTCGCGCCGTCCTGCAGCGCGCGCAGCTTGTGCATCGGTTGGGCGGTGATCACGAGCACCGGCACGTAGTCGTCCTTCTCGATCTCCTTCAGGCCTTCCATCACCTGGAATCCGTCCATCGCTGGCATCTGAAGGTCGAGGAGGATCAGGCGGTAGTGATTCTTGCGCTGAAGCTCGCAGACCTCGTGCGGATCCGTCGTGGACGCGATGGAGGTATAGCCGGCGCCGCGCAGCATACGCTCCAGCAGCTCGACATTGGCGGCCTGATCGTCAACGATCAGGATGCTGGCGTTAAGGATCTCGGACGCGCTGACCATGGCCGTCGTCCTGCTTCATGTGCGAGGCCGAGCCCCGTGTTCGGCGAATGTGAGCGCTTCGCTCAGCGTGTCCATGAACTCGTTGACCTTGATTGGCTTGGTGAGATACCGGAAGAATCCTGCCTCAAGGCCCTTCTTGATGTCGCGCGGCAAGGCATTCGCGCTGACGGCCACGATCGGGATGTGCGCGGTGAGCGGGTCGTCGCGCAGGATTTTCATGGCTTCGAGACCGCTCAGTCCAGGCAGATTGATGTCCATCAGGATGACCTCCGGCTGGGAGGCGCGCGCGATCTGGATGCCGAGAGTTCCGTCCCGGGCGCTCAGGAGGCGCACATCGGCGAAGCGTCCGAGGAGCTGCTCAACCAGCGTCAGGTTGGCCGGGTTGTCCTCGACATAGAGCAGGGTTCGCAGCGACCCGCTGGTGATCATCTGCGGCTGGACAGCCGCCGCGGGCCCCGGCGTCTCGATGTCCGGAGATGGATCGGTATTGGCGTTCAGCTCGATCCAGAACACGCTGCCCACGCCGACCGTGCTCTCCACGCCGATGACGCCCCCCATCAGCTCGACCAGCCGCTTGCTCACGACCAGGCCGATGCCCGTGCCTTCTTCGGCGGTGGCCTCTCGTCCGAGACGATTGAACGATTGGAACAGCTGCGCCACTTTTTCCGGAGCCAACCCCTGGCCGGTGTCCCTGACGCTGATGCGCACGCGGTCCGGCGGGGCCGCGGTGACTTCCACGTCAACCGCGCCACCCGGCCGGTTGTATTTGAGCGCGTTCGAGAGCAGGTTGATCATCACCTGCTTCAACCGGGTCCGATCGGCGTCAACATGATAGGGGATATCGAACCGGGGGAAGGTCATGCTGATGCCGCGAGTCTGCCGCTGCGGTTCAACCATGGCCTGGCATTCGACCATGACGTCGGACAGTGACACCCGTTCCCCCGACAGCGACAGTTTCCCGGACTCGATTTGCGCGAGATCGAGAATGCCGTTGATCAGCTCCAGCAGGTACCACCCGGCATGGAGAATCTGATCGATGCTCGCCTTTTGAGAGGGCGTGGTCGTGGCGGCGTCGATCTCCATCAACTGGGCGAAGCCGAGGATGGCATTGAGGGGTGAACGAAGCTCGTGGCTCATGCTGGAGAGGAAATCCGACTTCGCGAGGTTGGCCCTCTCGAGCTCGACGTTCTTCTCCTGCAGCACCTGATCGAGGCGCTTGCGCTCGGTGACGTCGCGCGCGGCGGCGAACACGCCCTGCAGCGTCCGGTCCCGGTCTTAGAAGGTGGTCGCGTTGTAGGACACCACGATTTCCTTGCCGTCCCTGGCCCGCGCGGTCAGTTCGTAGTTGGTGACCTTCTTTTCGCTCAGCATCAGCTTGATGCCCGCTTCGGCCCGCGCCGAATCGGTGAAGTAGTTCTTGAACGGCGCGCCGATCAACTCGTCGCGCGTGCAGCCAGTGAGCGCCTCCATCTGCTTGTTGACGTCGGTGATGATGCCTGACGGATCTGTGGTAATAATCGCGTCAATGTTGGATTCGATGAGAGAGCGCGTATAGAACTGCTGGTCGCGCAGCCGCTGGTCGAGCTTCATCCGCTCCTCTTCGACCTGTTTGCGCGCGGTGTTGTCCGTGCCGATGAGCAGATAGCCGATGATGGTGTCCTGCGCGTCGCGCAGCGCCGTGACGGACACCACCGCCGGGAACCGGCTCCCATCCTTGCGAATGTAGGTCAGCTCGTAGATGTCCTCGATGCCGCGGGAGGCCTTAAACGCCAAAGCCCCGAACCCCGGGGTAATCGGCGTGCCGAGTTCGACGCTCAAGGCTTTCGCGCGCGCGATCACT
>JAUSDY010000123.1 GCA_030650395.1 Acidobacteriota bacterium
CTCACGCTGCACATCTCGTGGGAAGTGTTCTCGCGCTACGTGCTGGACGCCCCGCGCGCGTGGGCCTTTGACTTCATGATCATGATGTACGGGACCCTGTTCATGATGGCCGGCGCCTACGCGCTGTCGAAGAACAGCCACGTGCGCGGCGATGTGCTTTACGGCTTCTTCAGGCCGCGCACCCAGGCGACGCTCGACCTCACGCTCTATTTCGTATTCTTCATTCCCGGCGTGTTCGCACTGACCTACGCGGGTTACGACTACGCCGCCGATTCGTGGCGAATCAGCGAGCACTCCACCATCACTTACGAAGGACCGCCGATCTATCCGTTCAAGACGGTGATCCCGCTGGCCGGGGCGTTCCTGATGGCGCAGGGGATCGTCGAGATCGTCCGCTGCATCATCTGCCTCAAGCAAGGCGAATGGCCCTCGCGCCAGATAGACGTCGAGGAAGTGGACGTCGACAAGCTGAAGAAAGAACTGCACGTCAAGGACGAGGACATCCAGAAGCTCGACAAATACGTCATACAACAGGAGCGCCACAAGTGAAGCTGCGCAAGGAACTCTGGTTCGGCTTCGCGCTGATGGCGATCATCATTACCCCCAGTCTTGTATTCATGCCCTGGGGCAACATTACTAACGGCCACCTGGGCCTGCTCATGCTGGCGCTGATCGTGGTGGCCATCATGCTCGGCTTTCCCACGGCCTTCACGCTCATGGGGATGGGCGTGTTCTTCTCCTGGCTCTACTATCGCAGCGTCGACCCGCAGCTTGCCGTCCAGCAGGTCCTCGACCTGTTCGTTCAGCGCACCTACGGCGTGATGTCGAACGACGTGTTGATTGCGATTCCGCTGTTCCTGTTCATGGGCTATCTCGTTGAGCGGGCCAAGCTGATTGACCGGTTGTTCAGGAGTCTGCATCTGGCCACCGCGGGGATTCCGGGGTCGCTTGCGGTGGCGACGATTGTCACCTGTGCGATCTTCGCCACGGCCACCGGCATCGTCGGCGCGGTGGTGACGCTGATGGGCCTGCTCGCGTTCCCGGCGATGCTCAAGGCCGGATACAACGTCAAGATCGCGGCGGGCGCGGTTACCGCGGGCGGCTGCCTCGGAATCCTGATCCCGCCCTCAGTGTTGCTGATCGTTTATGGCGCCGTCGCGGGAGTGTCCGTGGTCCAGCTCTACGCCGGCGCCTTCCTTCCCGGCTTCATGCTCGCGGGACTTTATATCGGGTACGTCATCGTGCTCGCCAAGTGGAAGCCACATTTGATGCCTCCGCTGGCCGAGAGCGAGCGGCACGTGCCGCTTCCGCCTTTGGCACAAAGATTGGCGCCGCATCATCGTAACGCGTTAACCGGGCTGTGGCGTGCGCTCACCGGCGGCGTTGGCGCCGGCGTCGCGAAACACACCGTAGTCGGACAGTTTATCGTCGCGCTGCTCCCGGCGTTCGCCATCGTCGCCGTCTTGGGCGTCACCTATCAGGCGGTGACCGCGCCGGTAATCGAAGCCAGCACCGCCGGGTTGGTCGAGGCGGGCGGTCTGGTCGCGGCGCCCGTGGAGGAACAGGAATCGACGGGACTCATCGGCGCGCCGGAAGCGGAAGCGGATAAATCAGGAGTCCAGGAACCTCCCGCCGAAGGCGCGAAAGAAGTCGCTCCGCCACCCGCGGTGGAGGCGGCGCAGCCCGAAGTCGTCGAAACGGCGGCCGCCGCCGAACCCGAGCGGCTCCCGGCGCCGACGTGGTTCTGGGTCGTGTGCGGCATCGCCATCGCCCTGCTCGCCAACCGTTACCGGCGCTTGAACTGGCAGCGGCTTGAGATATTCAAGATGATGCTCACCTCGTTCTTTCCGCTGGCGCTGTTGATCCTCGGTGTGCTCGGTTCGATCGTGTTCGGTTTGGCGACGCCCTCCGAGGCGGCGGCGGTGGGCGCGTTCGGCGGATTCATTCTCGCGGGTGTCTACCGCTTCATTGCTTACTGGCGTGAGGCGCCGACACGCGGCTCGAGTCGCGCCAACGTGATCTGGAAGACGGTAAAGGAGCTCGGGGTCATCGCCAAGGAATCGTCGTTCCTCACCGCCAAGACCAGCGCGATGGTGTGCTGGCTGTTCGTCGGGTCCGGTATTTTCGCGGCGGCATTCGCGCT
>JAUSDY010000128.1 GCA_030650395.1 Acidobacteriota bacterium
AGCGCCTTGGAATTCGGGAGCACATACAACGCGTGCTCGAGCGGCACGCCGAGCGCGAGCAGACGGTTCTTGGCCGTCCACGCGTCGGCCATCGCCTGTTCGTAGACGGCCAGCGCCGCGGCGTTCTGGCGGATCAGGCGCGGTGTCACGTAGTCGGGCGCGGTGGTATCGGCGAGGGTCATCATCGGCCGCGACGCGGGGACCATGCGGTGCCGCTGGTCTTGCGAGTCGGCGGTGTGGCTCAAGCGCTTCTCGAACACATAAGAGGCGTGATTGAGCGTGCGCATCATCGGCGAGTGATACGCGACGTCGAGCATGTCGACGCGATACGGGTTTCGCGCCGGGTTCATCACCCGATCGATCGCCTCCGCATCGTCCAGTTCGGCGGTGGTGAGCCCGAAGGTGGCGCGAACGGCGTCGGCGACGACCCGCTCGGCGCCGGCGGACCAATCGCGAAGCCGCGAGACGCGGCCGCCAAGTCGGCGATCGAATTCCGCCGCGTAGGCATCGCCGGAGGCGCGCGTGCCGGGAAACGCGAGCTCGGGCAGCGAGTCTCGATCGAGCGTGTCGAGCCCGATCTTGTCGAAGAACATCGGGTCGATTTCTTTCACGAGATCGACCATCGCGCCGATCACCATCGCGGCTTCGTACGGCACGTCGCCGGCGTTCAACATCCGGTGCAAGCGGTGCAGCACGATGCCCGACACGGTGTGCACCATCGACGTGAACGCGCCAATCGGGATCACGTAGCGTGCGGTTTCGATCGCCTTCTTCTCGGCTTCGCGCTCGATCGTCTTCAACCGGGCCGGCGTATTGGTGGGCCGGACGTATCGCAATTCCTTGAGGATCGCCCACGCGTCGTCTTTGAGCAGCTCTGACAGCCGTGCGTACGACTCCCACGCGCGCAAGATCGCCTGTTCGTAGACGTCGAGCGCCTCGCCGGTAATCGGTGGCACGAAGGCGCGCGGCTCGTTCAGCTTGACGTAGCGCTGGCTCGACTGTTCGGAGTTGTAGAACGGATAAGAGTGCAGCACACTCCACACCAGCTGGCGCGAAATGTTTTCGAGGCCGAACTCGAAGTGCGCGTGTTGGAACACCGTGTGGTGGCCGCCTTCGAAGGTGAGCGGCCCGATTGAATCGCGCTGCTTGTCGGTGACTTCACTGCGCTCGATGACGCGCGGGGAATAGCAGGTGCGCGCCGCGGCAATGGCGCCGTCGTAGGGCACCGCCGGCGAAGAGCGGAGCGTAACCTTGGGTGCAGCGGTGGCGAGCGCGAGGGCGGGCATTTATGGGATGTGGGGACAAACCTTCAGGTTTGTCCGTGCACGTAATTATACGCCGCTGCGTACCGCTGTGTTAGGATGCCGTTCCTATGAAAAATCTATTTCGAACCGTCGCGTTGGCGCTCGTGCTTTCGCCGCTGGTGGTCTCCGCTCAGGCCCTGGCGCCTGCCGACGCCGGCGATTTCATGGGCGTGTGGACGCTTTCGCTCGACAGTCCGCAGGGCCCGTTCGAGCAGGCCCTGACGCTCAAAGACGAGGGCGGCAAGGTCGTCGGCGAGATGACGAACCAGATGCAGCCCGAAGTGCAGAAGGTGACCGACGTCAGCATCGCGAAAGGCGACCTGGTGCTGAAGTTTGCGGGAAATTTCCAGGGCAACCCGTTTGATGCGGTCATCACGATCACGCCCGATGGTGCCGACAAAGCGAAGGTGCTGTTCGACATCAACGGCGGGCAGTTCTCAATGTCCGGAACGGGCGCGCGGACGAAGAAGTAGGAGCGGGCCTTTCGGGCCGCTCTCATTCTCTTGTGGGCACAAACCTTCAGGTTTGTCCTATCCCCCGTACGCACCCTAATCTTCTTCTTCGTCGTCGCGTTTGGCGTGGTAGCGCGAGTACTCCTCGAGATACGTCAGCGACTCCAGCGAGCGCATGCGGTCGAAGAACAGCACGCCGTCGAGGTGATCGTTCTCGTGCTGGACGACACGGGCGGGAAAGTCGCTCAGGTCGAGCTCGAATCGCTTGCCCGTGCGGTCGAGCGCTGACACCTTGATGTGCTGCGCCCGCGACACGCGGCCGCGGACGTCGGGAACGCTGAGGCAGCCCTCCCAGCCCTCCACCGTTTGATCGCCGACGACGAGAATCTCCGGGTTGACGAGCACGGTCGCGTCGCCTTCACCTCGGCCGTCGGCGTCGAGCATGGCGACGAATACGCGGACGGCCTGGTGCACCTGTGGCGCCGCAAGGCCGACGCCGGAGTACTCATACATGGTGTCGACCAAGTCGTCGATGAACTGCTGCAGGGCTGGACTTTTCAGCTCGGCTTTGTCGATGGCGCGCGCCTTGGCCCGCAGGACGGGGTGGCCCATCCGGGCGACTTTCAGGATCGACATGATTGGATTCTATACTGAGGGCTTGGGGGCTTAAGGGCTCGAGGGCTTGGCGTGCGGGCTCGACGGTCAAGTCCCCAAGCCCTCAAGCCCTCAAGCCCGCGTGGTCACCAATGCATTCGCATGACTCGGAGCCGCCGTACAAGTTCTGTCCCGTCTGCGGCAGCGCTCTCGAACCGAGGGTCCTGAAGATCACCGAGCCGAAGCGCCTGGTCTGCACCAGTGCGGCCTGCGGGTTCGTGTTCTACCTGGATCCGAAGATTGCGGCCGCCACGATCATCCGCGTCAACGACGGCCGGCAGATCGTGCTGGTGAAGCGCGCGATTGAGCCCGGGTATGGCAAGTGGGTGTTTCCGGGTGGCTACGTCGATCGCGGCGAAGAGATCACGCTCGCGGCGATTCGCGAGGCCAGGGAAGAAGCCGGGCTGGACGTGCGGCTCGATCACCTGGTCGGCATTTACTCGTACGCCGGCCGCGCGCCCGTGATCATCGTGTATGCGGCCACGAAGATCTCCGGTGAGCTCGCGGTGGATGACGAGGGGCTCGAGGCGCGCGAGTTCGACCTCGACGCGATTCCGTGGGATGACCTGGCGTTCCGCAGCACGCGCGAGGCGCTGCGCGACTACCTCGCAGCTCTCCGAATCTCTTGATCTTTTGAGGTCGTGATCTGGTGATCGATCTAAATGATCTGCTGAGCTATTGAACAGTTGAACGACCTCTTGACCTTCCGGATCCCACTCGCGCCCAGATCAAGAGATCTCGATCAAAAAGATCGCGAGATCACTAGATCAAGAGCTCGATCAAGAGATCACCACATCAAAAGATCAAAACATGTGGGGATCCTCAGACCCCACGCACAGCGGTAATCGGATCGACTCGCAACGGACCCTCTCAGGGTTGTCGGGCCGCGTGCCCGACTGGGGGCGAGACCTGAAGAACGCGGAGCTGCGGAGTTTCGAGCAAGGGGCGGACTTCCAGCCCGTCGGCCTCAATGGCGCGCGGCAGCCAGGTCCGCGAGCTGCCGATTGGGTAGTCCTTGAATACGTCGACGATCAGCGTCCGATCGGCCAGCGTGCCGTCGCGCCCCGGCGAGAACAGATCGGCGGGACGAAGCACCGCCGGAACGCCGGTGTAGACGCCCACGACTGCTTCATCTGCGCTGCGGACGAGGAACCGCTCGCGCACGTAGTCGTCCAGCGCCAGCCACACGTCGATGCGGCCGACGAGCATCAGGCAGCCGAGCTCGTCCGTGCAGGCGATGCGATCGGTCGGCCGAAGTCCGTTGCGAATCTCGGCGAGGCCCGGCGCGGTGATGGTCGGCCGCGCGGCGGCGAGGCGTGCGGCAGGCGATCCCTCGCCACGCCATTGGTCGCCGATGATGGCGAGAACAACGAGAGCCACGGCCAGCCGCGATGGGGTCAGACCGGGGCCCCCGCCACGCGGACTTTGCGTGGCGGGGTGGAGACCCCTCGGCACCGCTTGCTCGGGGTCAGACCCCAACGCTGCCACGAGATCCACCGCAATCGCGACCAGCATCACCGACACCGGCACGAGCGGGTAGTTGATCGTGATCCCTGATTCGACGACGCCGAACCACAGCACCCATCCGATCCACAGCAAGTGGATGGCTCGCTCGGCCAAGCGCCACTCACCTCCCACGCCGGCCAGGCGCGCGATCATCAGGCCCACCGCTACGAACATGGTCACCGGATGCGCGCGGGCGATATGCCAGAACATGTCGAGCGGATACCGCGCGCCCTCGGACATCACGGCGGCAACGAGCTCCCGCGAGATCGGCGCGGTATTGCAGGCGCGCGCGATCGAGTACGCCAGCACCAGCGACACCCCGCTGAGCGCAATGACCGAGATCGTCCACGCCCGCCGCGGCGCCAGCAGCCACCCGATCACCATGACCGCCAGGACGATTCCGTATTGCCGATCGGCCGGCGTCTCGAACAGGTTCACCACCTGCCACAGAAAGAACCGCCGGATCATCGTCGCGCCGCTCGAAGGCGCCAAGTAATGCAAGGCGAACAGCCACGCCTGCGCGCCAGCAAGGCCCACGGCGACCGCTGCACCCGCTCGCCACCACAAGCGCTTCTCGCCCCTCGGCGCGAGCATGACACCGAGCGCCGGAACCGCGAGCAGCGTGAATGCGAGCTCGTGGGTCCAACGGCACAACGCACTCACTACGGCGATGGTGCCTAAAGTGCGTACGGTGCCTAGGGTGCCTAAGGGGTTGGTGCCAAAGGCCTGCCCTGAGCGAGCCGAAGGCTTAGACCCTGAGCCTTCGGCGAGTCGAAGGGTGCAAAGTGCCAGGAGTGCGCTGAGATAAAACAGAAAAAACGGCGCGTAGAAACGAGCGGTGGTTGCGGCCGCCCAGAAGGGGATCGACGTTGCGACGAGCAACGACGCGACTAGTGCCGATGTCGGGGATGACAAGCGGCGCACCAGCGCGAAGACGATAGCGAGAGCGGCCACCGACGATAACAAGCTCAGTGCGCGGTATGCCGGCAGCTGCGCTCCGGACACGGCACGCGCCAGCCAGCTCGCGTACGAGTATGCGACGCCGCGGTCGTACAACAAGCCCGAGGGCAGGGTCGGCAAGCCATCGGCCGCGATGCCGTTGACCGCGAACACGGTGAACTCTTCGTCTGGGGAATAGCCGGCGCGCGTCAGCTGCAGCGAACCGACAAGGAGCACCGCCACCGCAAGCAGCGCGATCCATACGCGAGGGCCGGCCTGCCCCGCCGACCTGTCCGCCGCAGCCTTGGCGGAGGTGGAAGCCTTCGGCGAAGGCTGGGTCACGCGATGGTGATGCCCTTGTTCAGATACACATCCTGAATCGCATTCAACAAGCCGACGCCGTCTTTCATCGGCCGCTGGAACGCCTTGCGGCCCGAGATCAGGCCCATGCCGCCGGCGCGCTTGTTGATCACCGACGTCTTGACCGCGTCCTTCAGGTCGCTCTCGCCCGCCGACGCACCGCCCGAGTTAATCAGGCCGGCGCGGCCCATGTAGCAATTGGCGAGCTGATAGCGCGTCAGGTCAATCGGATGGTCGGTGGTGAGATCCGAGTAGACGCGCTTGTCGGTCTTGCCGAACTTGACGGCGTTGTAGCCGCCGTTACCCTCGGGCAGCTTCTGCTTGATGATGTCGGCCTCGATCGTCACGCCGAGGTGATTCGCCTGGCCGGTGAGGTCCGCGGCCAAGTGGTAATCGGCGTCCTTGGTCTTGAACGCCGCGTTTCTCAGGTAGCACCACAACACGGTGAACATGCCCAGCTCGTGGGCCTGCTTGAACATCTCGGTGACTTCCTGAATCTGCCGCTTCGATTCCTCGGAGCCGAAGTAGATCGTCGCGCCGACGCCCCGCGCGCCCATTTCGAAACCCTGCTTGACGCTTGCAAAGCGGATCTGATCGAACTGGTTGGGGTACGACAGAAACTCGTTGTGATTGAGCTTCAGGATGAACGGAATCTTGTGCGCGTATTTGCGCGCCACGATGCCGAGCCCGCCAAGCGTCGAGGCCACCGCGTTGCAGCCGCCTTCGATCGCCAGCTTCACGATGTTCTCGGGATCGAAGTACTCGGGGTTGGGCGCGAAGGATGCGCCCGCGGAATGCTCGATGCCCTGATCGACCGGCAGAATCGAGACGTAGCCCGTGCCCGCGAGCCGGCCGTGATCGAACAACGACTGCAGGCTGGCGAGCACCGGGATCGGGCGGTTCGACCCGATGTGGATGCGCTCCACGAAATCCGGGCCCGGCAGGTGAAGGCTCGCCTTGGAGATCTTGCATTGATGCTGCAGCAATCCTCGCGCGTCGTCTCCGAGAAGCTCTTCGACTGTGGCCATGACCTCCCTACTTTATCACCGGGTACGTCAGGTACTCCACGCACGCCGAGGCCGTGGCCGCGTCGATCATCTCCTTGATCGGCAGCGCCGCTTCGAGGCGCTCGATGTCGAACCGGCGGGCATGCGTCTCGGGGTGGCGTGGCGTGAACAGCGTGCACGTATCCTGGTCGGGCACGATCGAGATCTCATAGGTGCCGAGGCGCTGCGCCTGGATGGTGATCTCTTCCTTGTCCATCCCGACGAGCGGGCGGAACACGGTCAACTGCGACGCGGTGTCGATCACCGCCATGTTGTCGAGGGTCTGCGACGCCACCTGGCCTATCACATCGCCGGTCACGAGCGCCCGGGCGCGGACGTGACGCGCGATCCGATCCGCGATCCGCAGCATCATCCGCCGATACACGACGACACGGAGATCCCCCGGAACACTCAGCGTAATCTGCCGTTGCAGATCGCCAAACGCGATCAGGTACAGACGCGTCCGCAATTGATACGTCGTCAGGACCTCGGCGAGGCGCCGCGCTTTTTCCTGCGATGTGTTCGAGAGAAACGGCACGCTGTGAAAATGCACCAGCGTGACCTGGCAACCCCGCCGCATCATCCGCCAGGCGGCGACGGGCGAATCGATTCCGCCCGACAGCAGCGCCACCACGCGGCCCGCCGTGCCCGTCGGCAGCCCGCCCGGTCCCGGCTGGCGTCCCATGTAGCAGAAGGCGGCGCCGGGAATGATCTCGACGTGGATCACGAGGTCGGCGTGATCGAGATCGACCTTCCACCCGCGCGCGTGCCACACGCGCGAACCGAGATCGCGCGCCAGATCGGGCGAGGGTGTCGCAAAGTCCTGGTCTGCGCGGCGAACCCTGACACGGAAGCTGCCGATCCCTTGGCGCGGCGGCAGCATCGCCACGACGTGGTTGGCCATGCCCTCGAAGTCGAGCGGCACGCGAGTAGCCACCGAATAGTTCGCCAGGCCAAACACCCGGCTCATCCGCTCGCGTACTTCGTCGGCCGTCGCTTCCTTGTTGAGGACGATCTCCAGGCGGCCCATCGGCGTGCGGATTTCTTTGACGCCCAACCCCGCCAGGGCGGTGTGCAGGTTGCGCACGAGGCGGCGGATGAACCACGGCCGGTTCTTCCCTTTCAGCGCGAGCTCCGAGTAGTGCGCGAGGATGGATGTCATCAAAAAGAAACCACGTGCTTCGTGATTCCCTTCGTGAACTTCGTGGTCTCACTTTCCGCGGCGGCACGATGACCCGAGACGACCGCGGACTCGATCGTCGCGGGCAGGCCGGTATCGATCCAGTCGCCCGCCAAAAAGAATCCCTCGATCGGCGTCGTGGTCTGCGGCCGTGGCGGCGCAGCGGGGGCTAACGAGAAGGTCGAGCGCTTCTCGCGCACCGCCAGTCCTTTCCGCAGCCTTGCCGGCCGCGCCGCCGGCAGCGCCTCGCGCACTTCGCGAAGCGCGGTCGCAATCAGCGCGTCATTGCCCTGCGCGACGATCGCCTCCGCGCCGCTCGAAACGAGCGACAGGTGTGACGTCGCACCGCCGACGATCGCCCGGCGGTCGAAGACCCATTGGAAGGTGCGGCCTGGAAGGCCGACGAGCGGCTCGTGCATCACCGCACGATCGAACCACAGGTTGACGGTGACGATCGGCAGGCTGTGAAGCAATGCGGCGTTCGACGCAATTGCCGCCAGCGCCGGCGGCACCGCGTCGAACAGCGCTCCGAACGCATGCCACGGCACCGTCGAGATCACGATCGGTGCCTCGATGCGCTCGTCGCGGACGCGCACGCCGCTGACGCGGCTGCCGTCAACTTCCACGCGAGCCGGCGCGTTGACGCGAACGTCGTGACCGCGGTGCAGCAGCCACTCGCGCGCCGGTTCGGCATAGAGCTCATCAAGCGGCACCGCCGGCAGCACCAGCGCCGCCGCCGTCGGGTCCGCAAACATCCTCTCGAGCACCACCACGAAGTAGTGTGCTGCGGCTTGATCGATCGACTGATTGAGCGCGGCCAGCGCCAGCGGTTCCCACAACAGCTCGATCAGGCGCTGTGGTTGCCCATGACGGATCAACCAGTCGCGAACCGTCTCGCGATCGTGGCTGTCGTAGGGCACCCCGCGACTATGGCTGTCGTAGGGCACCCCTTTAGGGGTGCCGCCGCGAAGAGCGTTTCCGACGCGAAGGATCGCCAGTCGCTCGCCCCAACTGAGCGCCTCCCACGCCATCACCCCGCCAAGCAGGTGCAGCGGCGATGCCACCGACGGCAGTTTCAACACGCTCTCGTAGCCGCGCCGATCGATCATCGGCAGCGACAACCCGGCCTGCCACCGGACCCGATCGGACGCGCCGATCCGATCCAGGAAAACGAGCGTCTGTTCGTAACAGCCCATCAGGATGTGCTGCCCGTTATCGACGCGCTCGCCTGTGTCGGGATCGCGAAACGCCGTGGCGCGCCCGCCCAATCCGGGGCGCGCTTCGAGCACCAGCACGCGCGCGCCGGCGTCGGCCAGCGCCGTGGCCGCGCTCAGCCCGGCGCAGCCGGCGCCGATGACGATCGCATCTAGAGCCATCGCGGCCTTGAGGGCTTCCACCCCAGCGCGGGTGCCGCGCTGGGGGCCCGGTTGGGGGCTTGAGGGCTTGGAACGTCGATCACGCGCGCGCTGAACGCCGGAAGCCGATGGCGGAAAGCTGGGTCATCGCCCAGGTCGTCAGCGCGATCCGCGCGCGAATGATCTTCGGCACCCGGATCACTTCGGTGAACACGTCGTAGCCGCGCTGCTCGATACGGTGGAGGATCTCGAAGTAGATGCGGCCCATGATCTCGGCCGCCACCAGCCGCCGCGCCTCGGCCGGCGGCATGGCCTGCGCCGCCGCGTTGAAGAACTGGCGGGCGCGCTGGCACTCGTGCGCGAGAAGACGGCGCATCGGCTCGGTCACCGTGCCGGCGCGAATGGCGTCTTCGGTGACGCCGAAACGCGCGAGGTCTTCCTGCGGCAGATAGACGCGGCCGTTGGCGAAGTCGACGCCGACATCACGGATGATGTTGGTCACCTGCAGCGCGAGGCCGAGGTTGATCGCGTAGTCGCGCGAGCGCGAGTCGCGGCATCCGAATATCTCGATGCAGATCAGTCCGACCGCCGACGCCACGCGCCGGCAGTAGCCGGCCAGCTCGTCGAAGGTCTGGTAGCGCGATCGATGCAGATCCATTTCGACGCCGTCGACGAGATCGTCGAACGGCTGTCGCGACAACGCAAATTGCGACACGAAGAGTTTGAGGTGCGCGCCTTGCGGCGTCAGCGGCGCATCGGGCCCGAACACGCGGCCCACTTCCGCCCGCCAGTTGAGCACTTCGGCCGCCGCGATCGCCGCATCCTCCGCCTCATCCACGGCATCGTCCACCGCGCGGCAAAAATCCCACACCACGCCGATCGCCTGTCTCTCAGCAGGTGGAAGGACGAGGAACGAGTAGGAGAAGGAAGTGTCTCTAGCCACGCCAGAACGCCGTGCCCCAAGCTATCACTATTGCGTCGGCGGTGCCGAGTCTGGGGCGGGCCGCGAACACGTCGAACGACGACTGATCGAGCCGATCGAGAATGCGCGTGCCGCCCAGCCACGTCGCGCGCAATTCGTAGCGTAAGCGACCCGAGACGCCGTCGCACACCGCGCGGCCCTCTCTGAACAGCTCGCGCGTCTGCCGGCCGCAATCGCGCAGCGTAGCCATCCACGCCGGCGTCATGCGGCCGCTGTCGAGCGACGACGGGTCGGCGCCGTGAGGCCGCCACGTTTCCTCTGGCACGTAAAGCCGGCCGCGCGACCAATCGATCGCCAGGTCCTGCCAGAAGTTCGTCAGCTGCAGCGCCGTGCACACCGCGTCGGAGGCGCGGTCGAGATCGGCGTCGCGATAGCCACTCAAGCGCAACACGAGCCGGCCAACGGGATTGGCCGAACGGCGGCAGTAGTCGAGCACGTCCTCCCACGTCGCATACCGGGTCGTCGTGACGTCCTGCTTGAACGCGCTCAACAGGTCATCGAAAAGATCTGCCGGGAGCTGAAACCGGATCGCGGTATCAGCCAGCGCTAGAAAGACATAGTCGGGAGGGAACTGTTGGTCGGGAGGGAACTGCTGGTCGGGAGTCACTTCTTGTCGTGTTTCAATTCGCCCGCCGAGCGCGGCATGTAGCCTTTGCTGCCAATCGTCCAGCAGAAGGAGCCGCTCGTCCACGGTGCGGCCGGGCTCGTCCGCATAGTCGTCCGCGATGCGCGCGAAGGCGTAGATCGCGGCCACGTGCGGGCGCAGGTGCGCCGGCATCAATCGGGACGCCACCGGGAAGTTTTCGTAATGCGATTGCGCAAGTTGCAGGCAGGCCGCGTAGGCCTGCTGCAGCTCGCGTCGGCCCGTCACCACGGTGTTTCGGTAATACCTGCGCGATGGTTGGCGGCGCGCGCCATCGTGAAGAGCAGATCCGACAGGCGATTGAGATACACCATCACGATCGGTTCGACCGCGTCGGAACCGAGCGACAGCACCGACCGTTCGGCGCGCCGGCAGACGGTGCGCGCGAAGTGCAGCGCGGCGCCGGCCGGCGTTCCATCCGACAGGATGAAATGCCGCAGCGGCGCGATCTCGGTATCGAGGCGATCGATCCAGCCTTCGAGCCGCGCGATAGTCGCGTCGTCTATGACGATTTTCTCGACGCGCCTGGCAATCTTGTGCGACGGATCGGCTAGCCGCGCACCAAGCGCGAACAGGTCGCGTTGCAGCGCGAGGCAGATCTCGTCGAGATCCGGCGGCAGGCCCGCAGCGCGGACCACGCCGAGGCACGCCTGCACTTCGTCGACGTCGCCGTACGCCACGACGCGCGGGTGCGTCTTGCTGACGCGCGTGCCGTCGAACAGGCTGGTGTCGCCCGAATCACCGGTCTTCGTGTAGATGGACACTGTAGGATTATAGGGCCGGGACTAAAGTCCCGGCCTCCCGGCATCACCTTGCTTCACACTAGACGGGCACATCCGCTCCCTGCACCTCCACTGCGGCAACGCTTTCGCCGCAACCTGCTGGCGTGGTACCGCGTCAACGGCCGGGATCTGCCGTGGCGCAACACCGCCGACCCGTACCACATCCTCGTGTCCGAGATCATGCTGCAGCAGACGCAGGTCGATCGCGTGCTGCCGAAGTACCACGAGTGGCTCGGCAAGTATCCGAGTTTCGCGGTGCTCGCCGAGGCCAAGCCCGCGGAAGTGACCAAGACGTGGTACCCGCTCGGCTACAACATCCGGCCGCGCCGGCTGCAGTCGATCGCGCAGCAGGCCGTCGAGAAGTACGACGGGCGCTTACCTTCCGATCACGACACGCTGATGTCGTTCAAAGGGATCGGCGCCTACACCGCCGGCGCGATCCGCAGCTTCGCGTTTCGTGAGCGCGCCGCCATTCTCGACACCAACGTGGCGCGGGTGTTGTTCAGGATTTTCGTCGGCAAGGGTGATCCAAAAGCCCACGCGATGAAGAAACGGTTGTGGGCGCTGTCGGCGGCGGTGCTTCCCCACAAGCACGTCTTCGATTTCAACCAGGCGTTGATGGATTTCGGCGCCACGCACTGCAGCGCGCGCAAGCCGAAGTGCCCGGCGTGCCCGATGCGCCGTTTCTGCAAATCGGCGACAGCGTAGCGCGGAACTTTAGTTCCGCGATTTCTGCGACGACAACACCACTATCAGCGCGCGGTCGGCTTCGGGAAAAGGCAACGACGACAGCTCGTTGCGAGGCACCCAGCGCATCTGCTGCCCCATCATCGGCTTCGGTTCGCCTTCGAACCCGCAGCGATAGAAAAACAGCTCCACCGTTTTCTCTGGATACCTGTGCGTGGCGGTGTGCACCAGCCCGCCGACGTGGCCGACGATGTCGAGCTCTTCGAAGAGCTCGCGGCGAAGCGCCTCGACATGAGTTTCGGCGTGATGGACTTTGCCGCCAGGGAATTCCCAATGGCCGGCCAGGTGCGTGCCGTCAGGCCTCAGCGTCAACAGGAACGACTCATCCTGTTCGATGACCGCTGCGACGACAACGACAGCGCTCATTGCGGAGAGGACGAACCGACCGGCACGGGCTGGATCCACGCGAGCTTGCCGTTCGATTCGATGACCTTGGCACGCACGTACCCCTCATCGCCTTTGAAGGTGTAGCTCGCCGTCGGCGTCGTCTGTTCGCTCAGCACTGTCCCCTGCCGGCCGATGAACTGAATGCGATAACGGCTCGACGGCTCTTCCTTGACGGCAATGGTGAGCGCGGTCTTCGTGGCATCGACGGAGCGAAGCTCGACGCCGGTCGACGAATAGAAGTCGCCACGCTCGAGCGCCTCGACGAGCGCGCGCGCCTCGAGCCGCGGCGACCGCACGTAGACCCAACCCTGACCCGGTCTCGGCGCCGCCGGATCCTCCGGCCGCTTGAAGTAATGCGCGTCGTCCACCGCCACGCCGTAAAGCAGCTTGCCGCTCGACAGAATGCGGTCCCACGTTTCTTCGAGCCCGGGTACGCCGCCGCCACCGAGGTTGTTCACGAACGGATGGCCGTTGAACACCTCGAACAGGCGCGTGCGCTGGATCTGCCCGAGCTCATCCGGCGAGATCGCCCAGCCATAGTTGGGGTGATTGATGCTCGGCACGCCTCGCGCGTCGCGGATCGCATCGACCATCCGCTGCACCATATCGACGACCGATCTCCCACCCGGAGGCTGGACCAGTCGCTCGACCTCGAGGCCGTTGATGTGGATCGGTTTATCGCCAAAGCGATCGGTGATCTCCTCGCCTTTCACGACCAGGAACTTGTCGTCCGCGCCGTGCAGCGCGTTGAGGCCCGTCACGCTCGTCAGGTAGTTGTGGTCGGTGAGCACGAGGAAGTGATAGCCGCGCTCGCGGTACCACGTGACGACCGCGTCGGGCGTCGAGTCGCCGTCGCTGTTCAGCGTGTGCGTGTGGAGGTTGCCTTTGAACCACAGGGCTTCCACCCCAGCGCGGCTGCCGCGCTGGGGGCCCGGTTGAGGGCTTGGGGGCTTGAGGGCTTGAGAGCCCGACATCACTGCACCTGCAGATCCAAAGGCCGCAATGAGAAGCACGAGACGGGCTCTTGAGAAATGTGTCATTGAATAGATGCCTGCGTGCGAGCATCATTCCACACCACCGTAACTTCGGTGCCACGATCGACGAAATCGCGATGCAGGTAGCCGAGGCCGACAATCGCGTTCTGAGCCGGCGAAAACGCGGCGCTGGTGACGCGGCCGATATCGCGATCGCCGGAAAAAATCCGCGCCCCTGGCGCCAAGGACAAACCTTCCACCTTCGCGCCAAGCGCTTCGGCGGACAAGAAAGGTTTGTCCCCACCAGTGGGTTCACCGGCGCCAGCGGCCTTCCATCGGACCAGCCGTTTCGCGACGCGGCCGCCGCCGCGATGCGTCACGCGGACGATCACTTCCTGGCCGACGTAGCAGCCCTTGGTGAACGAGATGGCGCGATCTTCGATGCCCGCCTCGAGCGGGATGGTGTCTTCGTTCATGTCGACGAGAAACTTGGGCACACCGTCTTCGATGCGGACGACCTCGTAGGTATCGAGATCGACTTCGGGAAAAGGAGGGGGCTGGCCCCGGTCAGCGAACACCGTGGTCCCGGAGCCCGGAGCCCGGAGCCCGGAGCCCGACTCCTTCGCAGGCCCGAACACCGTCCACACCGACAGGCTGGCGCTCTCGTCGGTGACCTGCGCGTCTTCCGTGAAGATCAAGCCGTCAAGCCGATCGCGAAGCGACGCCGCCAGCGGCGCGGGCACGTCGAGCAACAGGCGCGGCCGGCGCGCCAGGATGTTCATGTCGGTGATCATCCGGCCTTGCGGCGTCAGGTACGCCGCATAGCAGCCCTGTCCCTCGCCCAGCGCCTCGACGTCGTTGGTCACCAGGCCCTGCAGCCAGGCCGCCCGATCGCGGCCGGCCACGGCCAAAACGCCGCGATCGACCCGCCTCACGGCGCCGCCCGATGTCCGGAGTGCCCGGTAGCCGTCCAGGGAAAACATGTTCTAAGCTGAGTTGTGACCCTCCTTCATCTTACCGGCGTTGTCGTCGCAGCTGCCGTGACGGCCTCCACCGCCGCGGCCCAGGCGCCCGCGCCGAAGCCGCCGGCCGACCCGGCGGGCACGCAGTTCCTGGTGTTCTTCCGCTCGCAGCCGATCGGACGCGAAGAAGTCGTCGCGCTTCGCATCGGCGACGAATGGGTGATCCGCGGCTCGAGCCGGTTGGGGGCGCCAATCGACATCACGACGCGGAACGCCGAGGTGATCTACGACCTGCAATGGCGGCCGAAGTCGCTGGTGGTCGACGCGATCATTCGCGGGCAGGACGTCTCGCTCAAGACCACCTTCGAAGGCGGCAAGGCGTCGAATGTGATCGCCGTGCAAGGCAGCCCTCAATCGAAGGTCGATGCGGTATCAGCCGATCCGGTCGTGCTGCCCAACGCGTTTCTCGGCTCGTACGCCGCGCTCGGCAAGCGTTTACAGGGCCGCGCCGTGGGAACGGAGCTGCGCGCGTACATCGCTCCGCAAGGAGAGGTCACGATGAAGATCACCGCCGTGGCGTCCGAACGGATGGACACACCCAAAGGCGCGTTTGCGGCGACGCGCTACGGGTTAACGGTCTCGAGCCCGCCTCCAGCCGCCGACCTGCCGTTCAATTTATGGACCAACGCCGACGGCGATCTGCTGCGCGTCAGCATTCCCGCGCAGACCCTCGAGATGGCGCGCGAAGACATTGCATCCGCCGCCTCGAGGACCTCGGCGTTTTCGATCGCCGGTGACGAACCGGTGCAAATCCCCGCCGTCGGCTTCAACCTGGCGGCCACCGTGACGCGGCCGCCGAAACCGACCGGCAAGCTTCCCGTCGTTGTCTTGATCGGCGGTTCGGGTCCGACCGATCGCGACGAGGTCGTAGCGGGCATCCCGGTGTTCGGACAACTCGCGCGCGATCTCGTGGCGGCCGGCTTCATGGTGGTGCGCTACGACAAGCGCGGCATCGGCCAGAGCGGCGGGCGCGCCGAATCGGTCACGATTGCCGACTACGCCGAAGACGGGCGATCGATCCTGTTCTGGCTCGGCCGGCAAAAGGACGTCGACGAAAACCGCATCGCCCTCGTCGGCTACGGTGAAGGCGCCGGCGTCGCCATGCTCACCGCCGGACGCGAGCGCGACCGGGTGTCGGCGCTGGTACTGCTCGCGGGCATCGCCACCACCGGCGCGCAATTGGTGATCGAACAACAGCGGCACCTCCTGTCGCAGATGAAGATCGACGATGCGCAGCGGGCGGAGAAGCTGGCGTTGCAGGAACGAATCAACCAGGCCGTGATCAAGGGCACCGGATGGATCGACATTCCCGATTCGGTCCGGAGGGTCGCCGACACGCCGTGGTTCTACAGCTTCCTGACATTCAATCCGGCCCAGGCGATGCGCGACGTTCGCCAGCCCGTGCTGATCGTGCAGGGCGAGCTCGACACGCAGGTCCCGCCGCATCACGCCGACGAGCTCGCGGTGTTCGCTCGCGAGCGCAAAAACAAGGCGACCGTGGATGTCGTGAAGGTGCCGGGCGTCAATCACCTGTTCGTGCCCGCCAAGACCGGCGAGCTGGTCGAGTACACATCGCTCGGCGCGGATGCCAGGGTGTCGGCGGACGTGACGTCGGCGATCGCCTCGTGGCTGACGAAGACGCTGGGGCCGGCGTCTCGTTGATCCCGTCGAGCGCGCTATTGATCCGCGTCACCGGACACGACCCAAGGCAGTCCATCTCATCCATGGGCCTCGACGGCATGCTCTATCTCATTGGTGTTAGAGACAGAGACATCGGCACCTAAGGTTTCGGTTCAGGAGTTCAGAGGAGTGTGGGACTATCTCCCCGGAGCGCCCCCTATGCCTATCTCAGAAAGACAAGTCGGCGAAGTCACCGTCATCGACCTCTCTGGAAAGCTCGCGTCGTCCGAAGAAAGCGGCATACTCAAAGAGAAGGTGACGAGCGTGTTTTTTCAGGGCCACAAGCAGGTCCTGATCAACCTCAACGGCCTCACCTACATCGACAGCAGCGGCCTGGGAGAGTTGGTCGCGTGCCTGGCGACGGCCAGGCGGAATAATGGCGAAGTCAAGCTCGCCAACCTGGGCAAGCGTGTTCAGGACCTGATGATCATGACCAAGCTGCTGAACGTCTTCGACGTGCACGATTCGGAAGCGAGCGCGCTGACGAGCTACGCCAACAAGGATGTGAGCCCGCGGTAACCCGCGGGTCACACGCTCGCGCGCCACATCTCGTCGACCCGGTCGCGAAGTCTGAGCGCCGCCTCGCGGTAGCTTTCGTCATCGCCGAATGTCATCGGCTGTCCAAACGCCACGGTGATCCTGCAGCCGCTCCACGGCCACAACACGTGCCAGTTGAACGCACGGTTGCGGGGCCACAGCTCGTAGATGCCTTTGAGTGCCACCGGCACGATCGGCACACCCAGGTGCCGCGCCAGAATCGGCGCGCCCTTCTTGAATTTCTTCACCGTGCCGTCGATCGAGCGCTCCCCTTCCGGAAACAGCATCAGGATCTTGCCGTGCGTCAACCCGAACGCGCCCGCCTTCATCGCGGGCACCAGGTTCGAGTCGGGATCGACCGGCACGCAGTTGACCGTGCGTGCCACCCACTTGGTGAACGGCGTTTCGAAATATTCGACCGCGCCGACGAAGAACAGCCGGCGGAACGCGGGGTACGGCAGCGCGCCGCAGACGAACAGCGGATCGAGGTAGCTCTGGTGATTCGGGCAGACCAGGAACGATCCGCTTGCCGGCAGCGATTCCAGTCCCGACACGTCGACACGGCAGATCATGCGCAGCACTCTTGCCGCGAGATATAGCAGGGGCGTGGCGAACGGCTTGCGCTCGAGAAGGCCGCTCAGGATCGGATCCGTATCCGGCGGCAAATCCTTCAGCATGACCGCCCAGGACCCGCCGGTGCCGCCGTCACGTGGCGACAAACCTTTAGGTTTGTCGATAGGCCTGACCGCTTCGACCAGCTGTCGAACAGTAAAGATCTCCGATGCCATCGTGCCGGCCACTTGCACCTGGAATCGGTGCTCGAGCTCAGTGAGCAGCTCGACGCGCTCCATTGAATCGAGCCCCAGGTCGATCTCGAGGTTGGCCTCGGGCGCGATACGTGCGCCCGCCCGAACGCGCGGCTGCATCACCGCGGCCGCGGCGGCGGCGTGCGGATCGTCCAGCCACCGCTGATCCTCGGCGGCCAGCGACACGTCGGGGCCAACCGTGCGCTGTCGCTCGCGGACGATCCGCTCGACCTCATCGCGCTTCACCTGGCTTGACGTCGTGCGCGGTAACGGTTCGAACCAGACGTCGTAACTCAAGATGCGCTGATCGGAGGGCAGGCCGATCGAGAGACCTTCCATCTCGAAGCGCAGGATGTCGCCGACATTGACGATTCTCTTTTTGCGCACGAGGGCCATGTTCGGCACCACCACTGCGTGGCGGTCAAGAACACAAACCTCCTCGATGAATGCTGACTGCCGGTAGTGCGCTTCGATCGCGTCAGGATCGAACACGTTACTTCGGCGGCGCGAGCCACCGCACTTCGAGATAGGTAATCGTGCCGTCGACCACGGAGTACCAATGAGGGGAGTTGGCGGGGATGATGATCACGTCGCCCTTGGCTACTTTCCTGGTCTCTCCGTTCTCGATCGTGTTGCCGCTGGGCGCCTTCGCAATCGTGCCGCCGGTCACGATGGTCCCGGATCCTTCGATGATGTAGTGAAGCTCGGTGTTGCCGGCATGCGCGATCGCGCCGGCCGGCCTGGCACGGTGGACGATGTTGACGCGGTACTGATCGGTGTTGGCCACCGCCGACGTCGTCATGCCGCCCGTGGTGGCGGTTGCCTTGCGCAGCACTTCGGCCAGCTCTTGCGCGGACTTGAACGTGCCGGCGGAGCCTGTCGGCGGGGCCGCTGGCGCCTGCTGCGCCGCCGCCAGGGTCGGCATCGCCAAGCTCAGCATGACCAGCCACATCACCGTGATGAAACGTCTCATTGATGCAGTCAATTGCGGACGGCTGAGTTATATCATTGCCGTCGATCCCGTGGGTTCGATGCCATCGCACCGTCGCGCCGTTATCTCGATAGTGGTCGTTCTCGCGACCGAGATCCCCGGCGTGTCTGCGCAAGTTCCGAAGCCCGGACCGATCCCTGCCGGTTCCGCCAGCATTGCCGGCACGGTAGTCGACGCGCAGTCGAGCCAGCCGCTCGGTGACGTTGTGGTGAGGCTCGCGGAGTACCGCTCGCTGCGGTTCCTCGAGGTCAAGACCAACGCCGACGGAGTCTTCGAGTTCGCCGGCATTGCCGATGGCGAATACTCGGTCCGCGCGTCCAACACCACACACGTGCCGCTGTGCTACGGCGCGACCGAGGCGTACCTGCCACGATGTACGAGCGTGACGGTAGTGCTCGATCAACGGCGATCCGGAATTGACTTTCGCCTCTCTCGCGGCGCCACGATCCGTGGACGCGTGGTTGATCACGAGGGGCGCCCGAGCGCCCGAGCGAGCGTGCGGCTCGCGCATCGATTGAGCGACGTCGCGCTCGTGCCGGGAAACATGGCGACCACGAATCAGGATGGCGAGTTCGAGCTCACCAGCCTGGGTGCGGGTGAGTGGGTGCTGGCGGTCGATGCGGTACGGCCGCCCGACCTGCCGCGGCTACCCACCACATACTACCCAGGTGTCTTGAGGCGCGAAGACGCGACAGAACTCGAGATCACGCCGGGCATGGTGATGAACGGCGTCACGATCGCGTTGCCGCGAGTGTCGGCGAGCTCAATCACCGCGCGCGTTTCGTCGGTCACGACGCCCATCGACGGAGTCACGGCGACATTGTTGAGGGTGGAGCCGCGCATGGTCCGGCGAATCACGCTTTCCGCCGACGGCGCTGGAACCGTGCGCGGTCTGCCGGACGGGCGCTACTTCATCTTTGCCCGGGGTCATTCCGGTGATGAGAAGCTCGTTGCGTTCGACCGTGTCGATGTCGTCGACGAGGAGCGCGAGCTTTCAATGTCGCTGCAACCGGCGGCGCGGATCACAGGCCGGATCGTGGCGCAGCGCGGCGGGCTCGCGCCGGTCGACGGCGTGCGTGTGGCGGCGGCCTGGATCGATCACGGCGTGCACGTCGACCCGCTGGTGCCCGATCAGGTCGAGGCGGGCCCCGACGGCTACTTCAGCGTCGACGGCCTGTTCGGCACGCGAACCATCCAGTTGATCGGCCTCGCGCCGGAATGGCAGGTCCAGTCGGTACTGCAAGGGCGCGCCGACATCACATCGACCGGCGTCGACATGCTCGCGGGCACCACCGTTCAGCTTACGGTCGTCGTGGCACGGCGGTAGCCGGACGGCCGCGCCAACAACGGTATGATGTTTCGTCGATGCCAGCACCCCTCCGCATCGCCTTCCTCGGCTGCGGCTTCATCACGCGCGTCCATAGCCGCAACCTGAAGCGATTCCGCTCCGAGATCGTTTGCGGCTACGCCAGCTGCGACCAGGCCAAGGCCGCCGCGTTCTGCGGCCAGTTCCGCGGCACGGGCAGCTATTCGGATTACGCCGACGCGATCAACGATCCGAACGTCGACGCCGTCGTGATTGCGGTGCCGCCGGCGTTCCACTTGAACCTCACGCTGCAGGCGCTCGCCGCCGGCAAGCACGTGCTGGTGGAGAAACCGGCGTTTCCGGCGATGGGCGATTACGAGACCGTGCGCGAGGCGCGCGATCGCGCGAGGCGCGTGGTGTTGATCGGCGAGAACGATCATTACAAGCCGCTGGCGATCACACTGCGCAAGCTGCTGGCGGACGGCGTGATCGGCGAGATGGTGTTCGCCCACTTCAGCAGCATCGTCAAGCGGCTGAAGACCGCCGACGACTGGCGCAACGACGAAAGCATGGCGGGCGGCGACGCGTTTTTCGAGGAAGGCATTCACTGGCTGCACCTGGCGTCGAGCCTGGGACCGAAGATCACGAACCTCACCGGCTACCGGCCGTCGGTTTCGCGCGACGGTCCCGATCGCCGCGCCAAGAGCATGATGGTCGCCTTCACTTACGACAACGGCGCGGTCGGCTCGCTCTATTACTCGCGTGAGATTCCGTCGCTGCTGAAAGGCCTGCGGCTCTCGAAGCTGATGGGACGAAAGGGCGTCATCACCTTTGAATCGAACGGCATCGTGCTGCTCGCCCGCGGGCAGGGATTTCCGCGGCTGATCTTCCCGGGCTTCCGCGATATGCGCGGTTACCAGGCGATGTACTTGGATTTCCGCCGGTCGATTCTCGCGGGCACCGCGCCCGAGATGAGCCTCGAGCGCGCGATGGACGATCAACGGCTGATGGATCAGATCTACGCGCGGTGACGAACACCTTCGACACAATCATCATCGGCAGCGGCGCCGGCGGGGGCACCATGGCGCGAGCCCTCGCCGACTCGGGCGCCCGCATCCTGGTGCTCGAGCGCGGCGACTACATCGTCCAGGAAGATCACAACTGGAACCCTGACTCGGTCTGGAAGCAGCTGCGCTATCGCACCTCCGAAACGTGGCTGGACGAAACGGGCCAGCCGTTCCGGCCGTACACGCATTACTGCGTGGGCGGCAACACAAAGTTCTGGGGCACGGTGCTGTACCGGTTGCGGCGCGAAGACTTCAAGGCCGTCGAGCACATCGACGGCGTCTCGCCGGCGTGGCCGATCGATTACGACACGCTCGAGCCGTACTACGACCGCGCGGAACGGCTCTACAACGTTCACGGGCAGCACGGCATCGACCCGACCGAGCCCCCGCGAGGGCCCTATCCCTATCCACCGGTCGCGCACTCAACGGTCGTGCAGGGCATCGTCAATCAGCTGCAACATCAGGGCCTGCATCCCTCGCCGCTGCCGCTCGGCCTGCTCGAAGGCTGCATCCTCTGCAACACCTGCAATTCGTTTCCGTGCAAGATCCACGCGAAGAGTGACGCGGATGTTTGCGGCATCCGCCCGGCGATCGAACACGCCAACGTGACGTTGTGGACGAATGCGAAGGCCCGCCGGTTGTTCACGGACGCCAGCGGCAAACGCATCGAGGCGGTCGAGGTCGAGCGCCAGGGCGAGACCCTCCGGGTGTCGGCGCCGCTGGTAATTGTGTCGTGCGGCGCGGTCAACTCGGCTGCGCTGCTGTTGCGATCGGCCAACGACAAACATCCCGACGGCCTGGCAAATTCGTCGGGCCTCGTAGGCCGGCGCTACATGGCGCACCTGGCGACGATGATGCAGGGGTTTCATCCGTTTCGGCGCAACGACACGGTGTTCCAGAAGACCGTGGCGATTAACGACTTCTACCTCGAGGGTCCGAATACGAAATACCCGCTCGGCCAGATCCAGTCGCAGGGCCGGACGCACGGCGTGATGGCGCAAACGGTCGTGCCGTCGGTGCCGGTGTGGTTCTACGACGCGTGGGTCGCGCGCGGCGTCGACTGGCTGGCGATGTCAGAAGACCTGCCGCACCCGGACAATCGCGTGACGATCGAGAAGGACGGCAAGATTCGCCTGACGTATCGCGCCAACAACCTCATCGCGCACGCGCAGCTGGTCAAGGAAACAAAACGGATCCTGCGGCGACTCGGCTACTGGATGGTGGTGACGCATTCGCACAAGGCGAAGAACACCACGCACCAGTGCGGCACGCTGGTGTTTGGGACCGATCCGCGCCAGTCGGTGCTGGACCCGTTCTGCCGCACCCACGACATCGATAACCTGTTCGTCGTCGACGCGTCGTTCTTCCCCTCGTCGGCCGCCGTGAACCCCGGCCTGACGATCGCCGCCCAAGCCTTGCGCGTCGCCGAACACATTCGCAGCATCCATCTGTAGTCCCACACCGGCGTCGCGCCGGCAGCGCACGAGAGGCCCGGCCCGCACTCGCTCTCGTTCGCCGGACAAATGTCGCTCGGCGCATTAAGCGCTGGAGCGATGGACGTCTAATCCCGCAACGGCGCCTGCGCAGCCTACGCTCGGCGAGTTGCGTTCTTGGCGTCCATAGCCCAAGAGCCTAATCCGGCGAGTGAGATTTGTCCGGCGAAGGAGGGCGAACGCCGGAAGACACGTTCCCGCGTCTGTGCGCCAAGGCGTCCTCACCCGATGCGCCGGGAGCTAGTCGGGCGGATAATGGGTGCGCATGAAAGCGCGATCCTTCAGCCACGTCGGCATCACGGTCCGGGACTTCAACACGTTCGTGCGGTTCTATTGGGATGTGTTCGGCTGCCCGCTCGTCGGCGTCTCCGACACGCCGCCCGATCGGGTCCGCAGTTTCTTTGGCGTCGACCCCTCGACTGCGCTCGGGGCAGGTGCCCCAGAGCCGACCTGCAAGATTGGATGGATCCGCGCTCCCGGCGGGGCCGTACTCGAGATCTTCGAGTTCCAGCCGCAGCAGCCGCTCGCGCAGGGGCCGTGGAACCGCGTCGGCCTCACCCACTTCAGCGTCAACGTTCGCAACACGCAGAAGTGGTACGACTATCTGGTCAGCAAGGGCGTCGAAGTGGTGTCGAAGCCGGAGCGATCGCCGCGCGGCCACACTTTCTTTTTCGCGAAGGATTGCGACGGCAACCTGATCGAGCTGATGGATCTCGGCTACATGTACTACGTGCTCGATTGGCTCGGGCCGCTCGGGGGCTTCATTTTCCGCCGGGGTATGTACAAGAAGTATTACGAACCGTCCAAGAACGAATAACCAATAACAAATAACCAAAAGAGCGTGCGTTTTTGTTATTCGTAATTGGTTATTGGTTATTCCTCTCCGGGGCCGGTATGCGGAGGAATTGGAAAGCGAGGTTGGAGACCAGGCAGTACCCGACGAAGTAATAGAAGCCGGCGCCGATGACGGCATCGAGGTTGTCGGTCGCCTTCGAGGCCAGGAAGGCGATGAACACGCCCACCGCGAACACATCGGCCATCGCCCACTTGCTGATCGATCTCACGAACAGGTAGAGCCGGTACTTGGTCTGGGGCGACTTGATCGCCAGCATCACGCCGAGCAACGCCGCCTTGATGAACGGCACGATGACGCTGAAGAGCAGCACCAGCCCGGCCACGAAATAGTTGCCCGATTCGTACAGGCTCTTTACCGCCTGCAGGACGTTTTGCGTTTGCCGGAAGATTTCCTTGTTGAACACCGGCAGCGTCGCCGTGATGGTGAGCGCCGGCTGCAACAGGCCCGGCACCAGCAGGATCAGTGACACGAGCGTAAGGGCGATGGCCGCCATGTTCCGGGTTGTCATCCGGGCAATCTAACCTACCCTGAGGGAAAAAACAGGAGGATCAGAAGATCAGGAGTAATTATTTCTCCTGATCTCGTGGCCCTCCTGTGAAGTCTGGCTTTTATCGGCGAGATGGATATGTTTTCGACTGCTGCGCCACGAGATCGATCAGGTTCCCCATCGCGAGGTTGACGTCGATCAGGTGCAGGCCCCAATTGGCCAGCGGCTTTCCGACCGCGCCAAGATCGCCGGTGATGTCGTCGACACGCGCGTCGGCCGGATTGCCGTTGACGGTGATCTCGAGGTAGGTCGCGTTCTCGTTGGTCGCGCACTTCGCGGTTAACAGACCAGGCACGCCCACCCACGGCGTGTCGATGGTCTTATCCGTGGCCCACGGTTTCAGCGCGACGGTGCCGGTGATGTTCCGCCCGCTATTCGAAAGGTAGGCGCGCAGCGGCGTGCTGCCCTCGCCGAGCGTGACGGGGTTGGTGCACGAGCCGGAATTGGCCGCCGGATCCTGCGCCTTGCCGAACAGCGTATTGGGAGGCGGTGTCACCGTCGATCGGAACGCCGAGAAGTTCACCGCGCAGCCGATCTGTCCCGGCTTGCGGCAGAGCGGGATCGACTTGAAGGCGCCGCCCACATCCTTGCCCTTCGGCGTTTCAAGGGTCGCGCCGAGGATCAATGCCGAGACGAGCTGTTTCTGAACAGGCTTGCCTTCAACTTCCTGCCGGATCAGCTCCATCAGCACGTATGAGCCTTGCGAGTGGCCGACGATCACGACGCCGCGGCCCTGGTTGTCGTGCTGCAGGTAATGCCGCCAGGCATCGCGCACATCGTCGTACTGCACGCCACGCTCGAACGAAAAGCTGGCGCCCGCCAGGCGCTTGCGCAGGCCGACGAGTGTGAGCTGCCTGTAGAGCGGCGCGTAGGGGCGGCACACCGACGAAAAGCGCGCGAACTGTTGCGCCACCACGTTTACTTCCGCCGGGTCCGCCGTCATGTCGCTGTTGTCGGTCGGGTCGGTCGAAATCGTCGGGTAGACGTAGAAGCAGTCGATCGGTGCCTTGGGATTGGCGGCAAACGTCTCGCGCGTCAGCGTGCCGTCGGCGGCCACGACCGTCGTCGTGAGATCGATGTCGCAGGCGTCGCCTTTGCGGCCCGGCCGGCACAGCCAGTTCTTGCCGTCGCCGTAATCGTTGGGCTTGACCGCTTCCGTGGCGGCCGGCTGCGCCGCCGCCGGCGCTTGCGCCGTCACGGTCCACGCCTCGGCCGCCGTCATGATCATTGCCAGAGTCAGAAAGATGTATCGCGCCACGAACCCTCCCTTGATGCGTCCACTAAATCATCAAATCCCCAGATCAGCAAATGCTAGAATCCCGCCGTGAGAACCCTCTCCATTATGCTGATCGCCGGCACCATGATGGTGCAGACCGCTCCGCCGCGGCCGCCAATGCGAAACGTTGGCACCATGAGCGAGCTCATGGTGCGAATTCTTTATCCGAACTCCGACGCGCTCTTCTACATCGAAACCCGCACGCCAAAAACCGAAAGCGAGTGGGGCACGCTCGAAGGCCAGACGCTGGTGCTCGCCGAGTCGGCCAACTTGTTGATGATGCCCGGCCGCGCGCGCGATCAAAAACAATGGATGGATGATTCGAAGCTGCTGCTCGAGGCCGGCACGGCGGCGTTAGCCGCGGTGAAGGCCAAGGACGTCGCCGCCATTTCCGCGCTGAGCGATCAACTGCTGGAATCGTGCACCTCGTGCCACCGGCATTACAGGCCCAACTACGGAACACCGAAGCCACCGGGTTAGGGGCGCGGCCCCATCGCGCGCACGCGCCGCCTCACCCGCCGCCACGCCGGCAGCATCGTGGTGGCGCTCAACACCATTCCGCCCAGACTCAGCGCGATCACGACGATGTCCCAGAGAGGGCGGTGATAGTAGAGGAACGGGAAGTCGAAGCTGTGGAGGCCGTGATAGATCCAGCGGTTGATGCGGCTCAGCCTCTCTTCTTTTCTGACGATCGCGCCGCGGCGAGGGTCGAGATACAGCCAGGTCTGCTGCGGATCGCTGTAGCGCACGCGCAGCACCGGCAGCGACAAACGGCCGTCGCGGTCGTAATAGTACGAATCGTATTGATCCATCCAGAACACGCCGTCGATCGCGACGCCAGGCATGGCCTCGCGCGCGGCGCCGAGCATCTCGTCGGCGTGTAGCGAGTCGTCTGGCCCCCTGAACGGCGCGTCGAACGAGACGATGCCGGCCGGTGCGCGCAGGAAGTAGCGGCCGCGAAACCGCACGACATCGATTTCTCTCGGCGCGTCGGATCCGTACGCCGCAACCGCGTGCTTCAGTGTGGCCAGTTGGATATCGCCGGTGCGAAACGGCCCGTGCGAAACCCCGTCACGCTGCTCGCGCGTCGGCGCAGTGCCGGGCGTCCAGTCCCACGGCTCCATCGAGAGCAGCCCACTGAAGAGCCAGGTGATCGTGGTCACGCCGAAGATCAATCCGGCGTAGTGGTGCCACTGCATCAAACCCGCGTACGGCGATCGGTGCGGCTGGCGCTTCAACCGGTATCGCCGTGAAGGGGAATAACGCCAGATGCCCCACAGCATGCCGGCGACCGACAGCACGACGCCCGCGATCGACGTCCAGATGATGGTCTGCGCCCACAGGGTCGCGTTGCGGCGAAAAGGCGCGAAGTAGATCCAGTGCAACACCGCGCCGAGAAAACCCCACCGCCGCCCGCTGGCCGTGGTCTTCATCACGACTTCCCCGCTCCGCTCTGACACGTAAAGGCGAGCGTCGTCCGCGTCGGCAAGCGCGATCCGGTGCATCGGCATTTGCCCGCGAACGCCGAAGGTCCACTGGTCCGCGTCGTCCAGGCGTGTGTCGTAGCGAAGAGCAGCGGTATCGCCGGCGCCGGCGAAATCCCTGGCGATGTCGACCGCGCGGTCGGCACTCACGGCGGCAAGCGTTTCACCGGTATCCGCGAAGATCGTGCGCGGCGTGCCCGCGGCAACCACGCGATACACGGGCCGGCCGCTCAGCGTGCTGATCGTCAACCGCGTGGCATCAGGAGCCACGGATTCCGGAGCGACGCGCAGCGCCGAGACATTCAACGGCGACAGCCGGGCGATTCTGTCTGGTGATTCGAGTACCGGCATCCGCGCGTACATCATCACGATGCCGGACGCAAACCAGATGAAGATCAGCACTCCACCGGCGATCCCGAGCCAGCGGTGCGAGTAGACCAGCGTGCGAGCGACCCGGTGGTGCCTCACCTCACGTCGGCGCGCGGGTCACTAGTGGCCATGCCCAGCTTGTACCATAATTGACGGGTGTGGACCCTTCAATCCATCGATCCTCCTGATACCGCGCTCACGTTTCGAATGCTCCCGGGCACGTTGAAGACCATGGGCCGGGCGCCGCGCGCCGACTTCGTCGTCGACGCCGCGCTGGTGTCGCGGATCCATTGCCGCCTCACGCTCAGCGAGGCGAATCACCTCGAGCTCGAAGACCTCGGAAGCACGAACGGGACGTTCGTGAACGGGAAGAAGGTTGTGAAGAGCACGCTGAACGACGGCGACAAGATCAAGGTTGGGCGCGTCGAGTTCCTCGTCAATTCCGAGTCGAATGCCGAGGGTGGCAAACCGAAAACGACCTGGTCGGTCTAGCCCCCAAGCCTGTAGAGCGGAACTTTAGTTCCGCTGTCTCCTCAAGCCCGCAGGTATTCCAGCACAAACGGATTGCCGCGCCGCTCGCGGCCGATCGTGGTTGCCGGCCCATGCCCCGAAAACACCGGCGCCTCGTCCGGGAACGCAAACAGCACGTCGGTGATGGCCTGCATCAGCGTTTCGTAATCGCCACCCGGCAAGTCGGTGCGGCCGATCGATCCGGCAAACAGCGTGTCGCCGACGAACAGGCTTGGCAGCGACGGGCTGGTCACGCCGGGCGTCACCGCGAGGCAGACCCCGCCCGGAGCGTGGCCGGGCGTGTGGTGGACGGCGACCGAGTAATCGCCGAAAGTGATCGGCCCTGTCCCCTCGTAGAACCGATCCACCGGTGGCGGCGCTTCGATCTCCATGCCGAACAACCGGCCGGTCGCCACGGCGTTGTCGTACAGGAACAGATCGTCTTTGTGCAAATGAATGGGGGCGCCGAGCGTGCGCCTGGCCTGCGCCACGCCCGAGACGTGATCGATGTGCGCGTGGGTGAGCAGGATGTGCGTGACCGTGAGCTTCTCGGCGGCGACGAACCCGAGCAGTTGGTCGACTTCGTCTCCGGGATCGATGTAAACCGCCTCGCGGGTGCGCTCGCAGCCGAGGATGAAGCCATTCTTCATGAACACGCCCGCGGCTGCGCTTTCGATGATCATCAGAGTTAGGATAGCAGGGCACATGGTGATCGTGGGCGTGGACGACTTGATGTTCTCGTCGCGGATTTCCAGCGCGGCGAAGGCGCTGGGCGTGGAGATTTCGTTTGCGCGCTCGCCCGAGGCAATCGTGGCCGCGGTCCGCGACAAGTCGCCGCGCCTTGTGATTCTCGATCTCAACAGCCAGCGCGTGCGCCCGCTCGAAGCGGTGGCCGCGCTCAAGGCCGACCCGGCGCTTGCCGCGGTGATGACGGTTGGCTTCGTGTCGCATCTGCAGGCAGACCTGATTGCCAGCGCCAGGGAGGCCGGCGTCGACCAGGTGCTCGCGCGATCCGCATTCGTGACGCAGCTGCCACAGCTGCTGCAGGGGACTTAGTGTCCGATACTCTCCTTTTCGTTGATACGCTCCACTAGATGCTGCCGACCGCGCTCGACATCTACGATGCCCGCCGGCGCCTGGCCACCCACCTTGGGCCCACACCACTGCTGCAGTCGCCGTGGCTGTCGTCGATCGCCGACGGGAGCGTGTTCCTCAAGCTGGAGTCGCTCAACCTCACGCACTCGTTCAAGATCCGTGGCGCGTTGAACGCGGCGCTGAAGCTGATTGAGAGCATCGACAAACCTTCCGCCTTCGCGCACGGCGCTTCGGCGGACAAGAAAGGTTTGTCGCCACCCGCGCTGACGGTCGTCACGGCCTCGGCCGGCAATCATGGCCGGGCGCTGGCGCTTGCCGCCGAGAAGCTGGGCTTGTCGTGCGTGGTCTTTACGCCCGCCACCGCGCCCGAGACGAAGAAGAACGCGATCCGCCGTCACGGCGCGGTGCTGCACGGCGACTGCGAAGACTACGACACAGCCGAAACGCAGGCCCGCGAGTTCGCGGAGTCCGAAGGCGCGACTTACATTTCGCCGTACAACCATCCCGACGTGATCGCCGGCGCCGGCACCGTGGGCCTCGACCTGATCGAGGCGATGCCGTCGTTCGACGTGGTGGTGGTGCCGCTTGGTGGCGGCGGGCTGGCAAGCGGGGTCGGCCTGGCGGTGAAGGCCGCGGGCCCGCCCGTGACGATCGTCGGCGTCGAGGTCGAAGCCTCCGCGCCATTCACCCTCAGCCTCGAGGCCGGCCGCATTACCGCCATCACCCCGCGTACCTCGCTTGCCGACGGCCTCACCGGTAACCTCGAGGCCGGGTCGATCACCTTTCCGCTGGTGAGGCAGGTGGTCGACTACGTGGTGACCGTGAGCGAAGACGACCTGACGCGCGCGATGCGCGGGCTGGCCGCCGAAGAACACCTCATCGTCGAAGGCGCGGGCGCCGCAGCGACCGCCGCCGTGATCGCCGGCAAGGCCTCCGCGCCGGGCCAGCGCGTGATCGCGCTTGTCACCGGCGCCAACGTCGACTTGCCGAAGTGGCTCTTCGCGGTCAGCTGACGCGGGTTTCTCACGAGGGTTCCTCACAGCGGTTCTTTACGATGGTTCCTCACGAAGGTTCGTTGATAGCGCTTCGGTTTCAACCGCTCGAAGCCGTTCGGCCTGGATTGCCGATCAAGGCGCGCGACATGGAAACGGCCCAGACCGTGGTGCTTCACGCCGTCGCGAATCTCGATAGAAGACTGATCGGGATCTTCCATCCTTCCGTTCTCGCGATCTTCGACATCGTGGGCCATGAGGGCCAATCGCTTGCTGCGTGCGAGTTCGTGGCGTCACAGTCGCTCGAGAGTCTGCTCGCAGGAACGGTGTTGCACGCCCGGCGTGCTGCCGAAATAGTTGCGGAGGTGGCCGATGCCGCCGCCGAGCTTCACGCTCACGGAATGGCCCACGGCCACATCTCGGCGTCGACTGTTATCGTCACCGTGAAGGGCAAGGCCAAGCTGTCACTCATTCGTGCTGACACTACGAGCGACGCCCATGCCGATGTTCAGGCATTGCGTGAATTAGGAGAGGAAATCGCCGGCAAGCGGTTCCCGGTGATCGAGCAAACGGATTCAGCCGCCGTACTCGCCGCGGTGCTTCGCGCCACGAAGAACCTTCGTGAAGAACCCTCGTGAAGAACCCTCGTGGGGAACCACCGTGAGGAACCCTTATCGTTTGGGCTGCGCCGGACGAATCTCGATGCGGCTCGGCAGGCTGCGGGCCGGGTGATTCATCACGTCGACGATCGCCTGCGCCACGTCGGCCGGTGACAGCTTCCACTCAGCGCCGCTCTCCGGCTCCCGGCCCGAGAACCCTGTCGCCACCGAACCGGGCATGACGTAGGTGACGCGGATGTTGTCGTAGCGCAGCTCCTGCATCAGCGCTTCACTGAACGCGTTGAGGCCCGCCTTCGACGCACAGTATGCGGCGCCGCCGATGAACGGGTTCTTGCTGGCAAGGCTGCTGACATTCACGATCCAGCCGCCGCCGCGCGCGCGCAGCAGCGGAATCGCCGCCTTGCAGCAATTGAACACGCCGGTGAGATTGGTCCCGATGATGCGGTTCCATTCGTCGTGCGGCATGTCGGCGATCGGCACGCCCACGCCGACGCCAGCATTGTTCACGAGCGCGTCGAGGCCGCCGAAACGCTCTGCGGCGGTCCGCAGTGCGCGTTCAGCGGACGAGGCGTCACGGACGTCACAGGTGATGCCGGCGATCCGTCCGCCCACCTTCGCGCTCCCGCGCTTCGGCGGGGCAAGGCCTATGGCAGCCGCGAGCGCATGTTCGGCGCGCATCACACCGTCGGTCGATGTGCCGGTAATGGCGACCTGATCGCCGTTCCGGAGCAGCGCCTCCGCCAGCGCGTAGCCGATACCTCTCGAGCCGCCCGTAATCAAAGTCGTTCGCGCCATGCCTATAGAATAGTGCCCGTGGCGACGATCGTGATTCTCGGCGCGGGCGATCTCGGCGGCGCGACGGCGCGGCAACTGGCCGCCAGCGACGTCGTGTCGCGCATCGTGCTCGTCGACGACATCGGCAACGCCGCCGCCGGCAAGGCACTCGACGTCGCGCAATCGGGACCGGTGGACGGCTACACGACCACGCTCTCAGGCACGAATGACGTCGCCGCCGTCATTGGCGCGGTGGCCGTGATCTTCGCCGATCGCTTCGGGCCGCCGTCAGCCGATTGGCAAGACGAGGCGGGGCTGGCGCTGTTGAAGCGGGTCGCGGGGCTGAACCAGGCCGCGCCCTTGATATGCGCCGGCGCGTCGCAATCGTCGCTCGTCGAGCGAGGCGTCAACGAGTTGGGAATTTCGCGCGCGCGCCTGTTCGGGTCGGCGCCTGAAGGATTGCGATCGGCCGTGGTGACCGTGACCGCGCTCGAAGCCGCCGCGGCGCCATCAGACATTTCGCTGTCGGTCCTCGGCCGGCCGCCGCAACACGTGATCGTGCCGTGGGACGAAGCCGCGATCGCTGGCCGGTCTGCAACGCAGGTGCTGTCGGCCGCCCAATTAGCGCGACTGGATGCGCGAGTGGCGCGGCTGTGGCCACCCGGGCCTTACACGCTGGCCGCCGCTGCGGCGCGGATCATCCAAACAGCGATCACCAGGGGCCCGCGCATTCACATGGCGCAAGTCGCGCTCACGCGCGACGAAGGCACGCCCGGCCGTTCGGCGATGATGCCGGTCACGCTGCAACCGGCCGGCATCGCGCGGCTCGTCGAACCTGCGCTCTCGAACCGGGATCGCGTCCGATACGAAACCACGTTGCGTTCATAGCGCGATGTTGCGTTTCTGCGTAGCGGCCACGTTACTCACCACCCTGTCGCTCTCCCAATCCGCGCCACCAACAATCTCCGCGGCGAACTATCTGTCGCACATCAGATACCTTGCGTCCGATTCGCTCGGTGGACGCGGCAACGGCACCGAAGGACTGCAGCGCGCGGGCGACTACATTGCGTCGCTGCTCGAGAGCGGCGGATGACAGCCGGCCGGAGATGACGGCACGTTCTTTCAGTCGTTCGAAGGCGAGATGACAGTCGAGCCGCCGCCGGCCGCGACGCTGATCATTCGAACCGCTGCACACGCCGAAACCTTTACCGTCGGCGAGCAGTACTACCCGCTCTCGATCATCGACCGCACGCGCGGCGAACCAGCGCCGGTGGCCGATCGCGTTGCGGTGGTGTTCGCCGGCTACGGCATGGCGGCGCCCGCACTCGGCTACGACGACTTCAAGGATGTCGACGTCCGGGGCAAGGCCGTCGTCGTCTTCACCCACGTACCGCAAGAAGCCGACGCTCGCAGCGTCTTCGACGGCACGTCGCTCACGCCCGGCGCCGCGGTCGCGATCAAGGCGCGCGAGGCGATGGCGAGAGGTGCGGCCATGTTGATTGTTGCCGACGACCCGTCACACCATGTCGATTACGCGTTCAGCCGATCCTGGTGGAACGATCCGCAAAGCGACGAGATGGGAATTCCCGTGCTCCGCGTGGCGCGGGCCAGGCTCGCACGCGCGCTGCCGGACGTGGACTTCGAAGGTCTGGCGCGCACCATCGACATCACGCTCGGGCCACAGTCTCGCGATCTGGCCGGCGCGACGATCAGCTATACCGAGCATCGCGCCCGGCTGCGGCCGCGGCTCCGTAACGTCGTCGCGCTCGTCCGCGGCAGCGATCCCGAGCGAGCGCTCGACGCCATCGTAGTTGGCGCGCATTACGACCACCTCGGCCTGGGCGGGCGATTCTCGGATAGTCCGGAATCCGCTGGCATGGTTCACAACGGCGCCGACGATAACGCGTCAGGCGTGGCGGCGATACTCGAGGTCTGCCGCGCGCTGGCGCGGCAGCGCCCTCTGCCGCGCACCGTGGTCTGCGCGGCGTTTGCGGGCGAAGAGATCGGCCTGCTCGGCTCGGACCACTACGTCTCTCACCCGGCCGTTCAGATCGATCGCACCATCGCGATGATCAACCTGGACATGGTCGGCCGCGCCCGCGGCCGCGTGATGGTCGGAATGTTCGGCGGCCGCCGCCCGTGGATGACAGGCTTGCCGCGGGAAATGCGCGACTGGACACGGCTTACGATCGATGACTTCGCGCGCGGCGGTTACCAGGCAGGGTCATCGGACGACGCGTCGTTTACCAGTCAGGGCGTGCCGGCCGTGGCGTTCTTCACCGGCTTCCATTCCGATTACCACCGCCCGAGTGACGACGTGCAACGGATCGATGCGGAAGGCGGCGCCCACATCGCCGCCCTTGCGGTTCGCCTCGTCTCGATGCTCGCCGCGCAGCCTTAAGCGGCGAGCGTGCGCCCGAACACTTCGCAGAAGCGGCCGACGATTCGATCCTCCACATCGGCCATGGCGGGCTGCTTGCCAATGCGCGCCGACAGCGAGGTGACGCCGCGGTCCGCGATGCCGCACGGCACGATCAGCTTGAAGAACTCGACGTCCGTCGTCACGTTGAACGCGAAGCCATGACTCGAAATCCAGCGCGAGATGCGGACGCCGATCGCGCCGATTTTCTCGTACGCCACTTGCCCTGAGCGAGCATCGCGAGTCGAAGGGATCCAGGTGCCGCTCAGGCCCTTGAGGCGTTCCGCGTCGAGCCCATAGTCCGCGCACACGCGGATCATGACTTCCTCGAGATCGCGAACATAGCGATGCACGTCGCGGCGGTCTGGATTGAGATCGACGATCGGATAGCCGACGAGCTGCCCTGGCCCGTGGTACGTCACGTCGCCGCCCCGCCCGGTGTCTAACACCTCGACGCCGAGCGACAACAGCCGTTCCGGCGAGGCGAGAATGTGCGAGCGGCCATCCTTCTTGACGCCGATCGTCACGACGTGCGGATGCTGAAGCAGTAAGAGGGTGTCGGGAATGCGATCGGCCTTGCGGTCGTCTACCAGCCGGCGCTGCAGCTCCAGCGCCTCGGCGTAGGGCACGAGGCCCAGCCGCCGGACGTGTAAAGACGCCGGGTTCATTTTCCGCCCAACCCTCGGGAAAAATGAACCCGGCGTCATACCCGCGCGGGGTCGAAGTTCTCGATGCCCTTCTTGACGTCGGCCATGAACTGATCGGCCACCGCGCCGTCAATCAGGCGATGGTCGTAGCCAAGCGTCAGGTAGCCCATCAACCGGATCCCGATCGCATCGTCCACCACGACCGGACGCTTCTCGATGGTGCCGACCCCGAGAATGGCGACCTGCGGCTGGTTGATGATCGGCATGCCGAACTGCGCGCCGAAGTTGCCCGGGTTGGTGATGGTGAAGGTGCCGCCGTGCACTTCTTCCGGATTGAGTTTTTTCGCGCGCGCGCGATCCGCGACGTCCTGGATCGCCTTTGACAAGCCGAGCAGGTTCTTCTCGCCCGCGGCCTTCACCACCGGCACGATCAAGCCGTTGTCGAGCGCCACGGCGATCCCGAGGTTGATGTCCTTCTTGTAGACGATGTTGTCGCCGTCGATCGAGGCGTTGACGATGCCGTGCACGCGCAACGCGTCGACCACGACTTTGGCGATGAGCGACGTGAAGGTCAGCTTCGCGCCGTTGCGCTCGAACTCGTCCTTCCTCGCCTGGCGAATCTGATCGATCCGGGAGTAGTTGACCTCGAACACCGAGTAGACATGCGCCGAGGTGCGGCGGCTCACGACCATATGGTCGGCGATCTTCTTGCGCATCACTGACATCGGAACGATGTCATCCTGAGCGAGGGATTTACTCGCGGAGCGAGTAGAGCCCGAGTCGAAGGACTCGCGGACGGCTGCAGGGGTCGAGGAGGTGTCGCTATCCAGGTAGCCAAGGATGTCCTGCTTGGTAACACGCCCGCCGATACCCGAGCCCGCGATCCGGCCGATGTCGACGTTGTGCTCCTTCGCAATGCGGCGCACCAGCGGGGAAGACTTTTGACGGTCGAACGCTGATTCGGCCCCGCCGTCGCGGCCGGAGGCCGCTACGGCGAGGTCTCGCCGTCGCTCGCCTGAATCTCCGCGAGCGGAGGCGGACTGAGGTGCCGGGTTGGTGGTCGGAGGCGACGCCGGCGCAGCAACCGAACCCCCGGGGGTGCCCGTTGCGTCAGCGCTCTCAGAGGTCTTGGTCGCACCCGCACTCTTGGCACCTTTGGCACCATTGGCACTCGTTGCACTCTCGGCACCCTTCGCACCCGAGGCACCCGAGGCACCTTCGGCGGGTGCTTCGCCCGCCGTTCCGATGGTGCCGACGACGCTGTTGACCGGGACGGTCTCGCCTTCCTTGACGGCAATGGCGATCAACACGCCGGCTGCCGGCGCCGGAATCTCCGCATCCACCTTGTCGGTCGAGATCTCGAACAGCGGCTCGTCGCGATCGACCGCGTCGCCCACCTTCTTGATCCAGCGAACGATGGTGCCTTCCGCAATCGACTCGCCCATCTGGGGCATCACTACTGGTGTGGACATATCCGTTCCCTAATTCAGCCGGAGCCCGGAGTCCGGCGCCCGGAGCCCGGAGCCCGCTAAAGATGAATCGCAGCGCCGTGCGCGGCATGCGCCGCTTCACCCACCGCTTCCGACATGGTCGGGTGCGCGTGAATGGTCCGTACTAATTCTTCAACCGTCACTTCCATCCGCAGCGCCATCACCGCCTCGGCGACCAGCTCCGTGGCACGCGGACCGATGATGTGGACGCCGAGGATTTCGTCGTACTTTTTCTCGGCGACGATCTTCACGAACCCGTCAGTTTCGCCTGCCATCCGCGCGCGCGCCAGCGCCCTGAACGGGAACGTGCCGACGCGCACGTCGTGGCCCTGCTCCTTGGCTTGCGCCTCGGTCAGGCCCACGCTGCCGATCTCGGGATCGCTATAGGTGCAGCGCGGCACGTGATCGTAGTTGATCGGCTGCACGGCGTGCCCGGCGATCCGCTCCGCGAGCACGATCCCTTCCATCGACGACACGTGCGCGAGCTGATAGTGGGGCCCGCCCATCGTGATCACGTCGCCGATGGCCGAAATGCCCGGCACGTTGGTCTGGAACATCGAATCCACGACCACGTAGCCGCGATCCAGCTCGAGGCCGACGGCTTCCGCCCCCAGGCCCTCCGTGACGGGGCCGCGTCCGGTCGCGACCAGCAGCAGGTCGTAGCTCGACTTCTGCGACTTATCCGCAGTCTCAACTTCAATGTCGACGCCCTTGGCGCCCGCCTTGGCTGAGGTCACCTTCGAACCCGTCAGGACCTTCATGCCGCGTTTCTTGAACGTCCGCTCGAGCTCGGCCGACACCGTCTCGTCTTCGCCCGGCACCAGTCGGGGCAGCAGCTCGATCACGGTGACCTCGCTGCCATAGCTCTTGAAGATCGACGCGAACTCGACACCCACGGCGCCGCTCCCCATGATGGCGATCGACTTGGGCACGTACGGCAGGTGAATCGCTTCGTCGCTGAAGATGATCTTCTTGCGATCGACCTCGATGCCCGGCACGCTGCGCGGCGTGGAGCCGGTGGCGACGATGATCTCTTTGGCGGCCGAGACCGCCTGCGTCGATCCGCCCTCGAGCGTGACCTCGACGCTGTGTTTACCGGGCTGCTTGCCGGTCAGGCGCGCGCTGCCTTTGATCCAGTCGATGTTGTTTTTCTTGAAGAGCATCTCGATGCCGCCGGTGAGGCCCGACACCATCTTGTCCTTGCGCGCGTGCACCGCCGGCATGTCAATCGAGACTGCCGCCCCGTCGATGCCGGTCAGCCCCCACTCTTTCGCGGCCTGTGCCACCTTGAGCGCGTGCGCGTGTTCGAGCAAGGCTTTCGTCGGGATGCAGCCCCAGATGAGGCAGGTGCCGCCAAGCGCCTTCTGGCGCTCGACCACTGCGACCTTCAATCCCAGTTGCGCGGCCCGGATCGCGGCTACATACCCGCCTGTGCCGGCGCCAATGACGACGATGTCGTACGCGTTCGCCAACCGCTCGCTCCCTTGCCAGGCGGGTCTGAAGACCCGCCTCTACATCGCGAAACTAACCCCTCAATGTCGCTCGGAACAGAACGGAAGGTCAAGTTTTCAGCGCTTGAGCTGCGAAAGCGGAACGAATGTCTGCTGGGGGTCCGGCGCGGCCGCCTTTGGCGGATCCACCTTGGCCTTGAGCTCGCCATGATCGAACTTGAGCTGCCAGTACATCTCGGTGATCTGCGCCAGTTGCCGGGCGGTTCGCCGCGAGAGTGCGAACGCCACGACCGCGACCAGCAGCGACGAAATGGCGAGAATCCACAGCCCTGTGTTGTCCACTTGTGTCTCTTCCAACTCTAAACTCAAAACTGAACTCAAAACTGAAACTTTCAACTTCGAACTTTCAACTTTGCGGACGTTATACTCCATCCGCATGGCGGAGCGCCGCAAGACCGTGCTGGTGATCGACGCGCAAGACGACTCGCGAGAGCGTCTCGCGCAGACGCTCCGCCGCGACCACCGCGTCGTCCGCGCCTCGTCGGCCGAAGCCGGGCTGGCGATGATGGATCGCGAAGACGTCGACGTGCTGGTGACCGACGTTCAACTGCCAGGCCTGGGCGGCCTCGATCTGCTCCAGGTGGTGAACGAAAACTTCCCGCTGATCGAGGTCATCCTGACCTCCTCGCTGCCCGACGTCGACGGCGCCGTGCAGGCGATCAAGGCGGGCGCCTACTACTTCCTGACCAAGGACGCCGACCCCGACGTGCTGCGCACGCTCGTGCATCACGCCGGCGAGCGGCAGGACCTCCACCGGCACGTGCTCACGCTGCGCGACGCCGCGGGCGACGCCGGCGGGCGCGACTTCATCACCGGCCCGAGTCCCGCGCTCAAGGACGTGCTCGAAACCGTCAGCAAGGTCGCCAAGCTCTCGGCCACGGTACTCATTCTCGGCGAGAGCGGCACCGGCAAAGAGCTGCTGGCACGCCTGCTTCATCGCGAATCGGCGAATGCGGACGCGCCATTTGTCGCGGTCAACCTTGCGGCGATCCCGCGCGGCCTCGTGGAAAGCACGCTGTTCGGCCATGAAAAGGGCGCGTTCACCGGCGCCATCCAGCAGCGGATCGGCAAGTTCGAGCTCGCCAACGGCGGCACCCTGTTCCTCGACGAGATCGGCGATCTGAAGTCGGACCTGCAGGCCAAGCTGCTGCGCGCAATCCAGGAGGGCGAAGTCGAGCGGGTCGGCGGCTCGCGGCCCGTGCGCACGCAGTTCCGACTGCTGGCGGCCACCCACGTCGACCTCGAGCGCGCCGTCAAGGAAGGCACGTTCCGCGAGGACCTCTACTACCGCATCAACGTGATTCCCGTGCGCCTGCCGCCGTTGCGCGAGCGCATCGAGGACCTGCCGGTGCTGGTCGACTTCTTCATCCGCCGCTACAGCGCGCGCTTCCACAAGGACGTGCGCGGCATCGCGGAATCGACGCTGCGGATGCTGTCGAACTACTCGTGGCCGGGGAACATCCGCGAGCTCGAGAACCTGGTCGAGCGGCTCGTCGCGGTGGTCGATCACGAATGGATCACCGACGAAGACCTCCCGTTCGAGTTCCACGTCGTCGAGCTCGACCGCACCAAGTCCGACACCAGCCTGCTGGACCGCGCGCTCGGGACGTTCGAGCGCAACTTCCTGGTGCGCGCGCTCGAGCGCAACGCCTGGAACGTCACGCAGACGGCGCGCTATCTGGGCGTGCCACTGAGCACGCTCAAGTTCAAGATGGAGCGTCTGGAGATTCGGGAGCTGGCGAGGAAGATCCGGAAGTAGATCCTCGCCAGTCCGGGAAGACCGCTAGACGACTTTCTTGGGCAGGACCGCGTCTTTCAGCTGCTTCACGATGCGCGCTTTGACGACGGTCTTGGCGGGGATCTCGATCGGCTGCTTCGTCGCGGGATTGCGGCCCGTGCGCGCCTTGCGGTGCTGCACCACGAGCTTGACCATCCCGGGAATGACGAACTCGCCCGTACGCTTCAGCTCCTTCTCACACAGGATCGCCAGCTCGTCGAAGAACTCGCGTGACTGCGTGCGCTTGACGTCGAACCGTTCGGCGAAGTGTGAAAAGAGCTCCGACTTGCCCATCCTCCGGGCTTCGTCCATCGTGTCCCCCAAGGTCTAAGGTTTGCGGAGCGTATGCTAACCCCGCCGCTTGGGGCTGTCAATCGCCCTCAAGGCAGAATCCCTCAAGGCAGAAGGCAAAAGGCAAAAGGCAGAAAATGGTCGCGTCATTGTTTTTGCCTTCTGCCTTGTGCCTTCTGCCTTTAGACTCGATTTCAATGCCCACCGTGCCGATCGAGACGTTTCCGAACCCGCGCCCCGAGCGCGAGTACGAGATCGCGATCGAGTGCCCCGAGTTCACCTCGATGTGTCCCAAGACGGGACTCCCCGACTTTGGCGTCATCCGCATCCGTTACACGCCGGCGGCGCGATGCCTCGAGCTCAAGGCCCTCAAATACTATCTGCTCGAGTTCCGGAACAAGGGAATTTTCTACGAGGCGGCCACCAACCAGATTCTCGATGATTTGGTCGCCGCATGCGAGCCCCGGCGCATGACGGTGACCGGGGATTTCACCGCCCGCGGCGGCATCACCACCAAAGTCACCGCGGAATACCCAGTTGAAAGTTGAAAGTTGAAAGTTAGGCAGGACGACGGCCCGGTCCGGGTTCCGATCGAAGACGCGATCGACCTTCATAGCTTCGCGCCGCGCGATGTGATCGCCGTGGTCGACGACTATCTCGAGGCCGCGCGCGACGCCGGATTCATCGAGGTTCGGCTCATTCACGGCCGCGGCACCGGCGCGCAGCGCGCCGCGATCCAGCGCCGGCTTCGCGATCACCCGCTGGTCGAACGTTATTGGGATGCGCCGGAGTCTCACCTTGGGGCAACAGTCGTAAGGCTGAAGTGAGAAGTCAGAAGTGAGAGTCGGAAACCTTCCAACTTTCAACTCTCAACTTTCAACTTCCTAGAGGTGATGCCGGGCGGCTGAATCAATCGGGTCGTCGTCGGACGCCGGCGTGGCGGCGCGATGCGTCCCCGAGGTGTGCTTCGGGCCGGCCAGCGTGCGCGCGATGGCGTCGAGCTGCGCGTGCAGCTCGGAGCTCTTGAGCGTCGACACCGGCACGCCGGAGTTCACCGCCGAGGCCACCGTGCGGTAATCGCTGCCGACGCAGTAGTCGATGTTGAGCCCCAGCACCTTTTCGATCTGCGCCGTCGACAGCACGCCGAACTCCGAGGCGCGGTTCAGCACGATCTTCAGCCGCTCGCCGACCACTCCCGCCAGCTTGATCGCATCGATCAACCGCTGCAGGTTCCGGAGGCAGGGCACATCGGGGTTGGCTACCAACATCACCCGATCCGACAGCTGCAGCGCCGTCGCCGTGCACGCGGTCAATGTGTTGCCGGCGTCGATAATCACGTAGTCATACAGCGCGTTGAGGCACTTCAGCATTTGCTCGATGCCCTCGACGTCCTTGGCTGCGGGGCGGCCGTACTCGTCGCCGGCCGCCAGCACGTGCAAGCCACAGTCGTGCTCGCCGATGTACCTCGACACGGCGGCCGGATCCATCCACGACAACTGGTCGATGACGCTCAGCACCGTGTGACGGGTCCGCAGGCCCAGGAACAACGCCACGTCCCCGGGGCCGATCTTGAGGTCGACGACGATGGTGGGGCGATGGGTGATGCGCCGGATGTCCGCCGCACTATTGACCGCGAGCATGGTGGTGCCGGTGCCGCCCTTGGTGCCGAGAAAGCTCACGATCATGTTTTCGCTGAAGGCAACTCGTGTGCCAGCACGAGAAAAGATGCGCGCCCCACTGTTAGCGGGCAATCTGCGGAAGAGACGGAGCCGCGCGACTTGCACATCTGTAACCGCGGCCACGCGATTGGTGGGCGGCCGGTCGATCGCCGGCGGCGGCACGGATGAGTCGCACCCGCTAAGTTGATGTAGCGGGCCGGGTTCCGCCGGTTGCCGGACGCGGGTCTGCCGCGGCATGTCACTTGCTGTAGGAGTCGGTGCGCCCCTAGAGCAATCCTGGAAACTTATGGCCACATCACCGCTGCGATCACCCGAGCGTCCCGCCCACGATGAGTGGGGTGTTTACGACCCGGAGCAGGCCGGCTTGTCCGCGCTGTTTGCGAGACTCGATTCGAAAGCCGCGACGAAAGCGGCGGCGGAAACGGCGGCGGAAACGGCGGCGGATAAGCTCACCGCTAAAGGACCCTCGCGCCAGGACCTGCGCGACTCACAGTAGTTCCTTCCTCGTCCCGTTCCTCCTCGAGGGCGCCTCATGACGGCGCCCTCATTTTTTTTCGCCAACCCTGGTTGATCTGTTGCCGTCAGATAGGCATGTCTGCCGGCGACGCGACATCAACGGAGCCACAGATGACGCAGATAACACAGATCTAAAAAGAATAATTCGATCTGCGTCATCTGCGTAATCTGTGGCTTCGAACTATCTGCGGCTCTGATGTGTGTCCTGCGGCCCCTGCGCGATAAGATCCCGGTCATGAAATCGCGGCCCATCGCGGTGGTCGTCGCGCTGCTCCTGTCGGCGGCGCTGGGTGCGCAGGCGCCCGCCATAACATCCAGCGTCCAGAGCCCGGAATCTTTCTTCGGCTTCCGCATGGGCGCCGACCGCGAGCTCGCCGACTGGCCGAGCCTGCAGAAGTACTTCGAGGACGTCGCTGCGGCGTCTGATCGTGTCGACATCGTTGATGCCGGGCCGTCGACGGGTGGACGGCGATTGATCGCGGCCGTCGTCACCGCTCCGGACAACGTCGCTCGTCTCGAAGAGATTCGCCTCAACAGCATGCGGCTGTCTGACCCGCGCACGCTGGACGAGGCCGGGGCGGCGGCGATCGTCGAGCGCCAGCCGGTGATCGTCGCCATCGGCATGAGCATTCATGCCACGGAAATCGCCGCGACCCAGGCGGCGCCGGAGCTGCTGCACACGCTCGCAACCTCGAACGATCCCGAGGTGCTCCGCACCTTGCGCGACGTCGTGCTGATCCTCTTTCCATCGCTCAATCCCGATGGGCACGTCATCACGGTGGATTGGTATCGCAAGTGGAAAGGATCCGAGTTCGAAGGCACCGGCATGCCGTGGCTGTACCACGACTACGTCGGCCACGACATCAATCGCGACGCCTTCATGATGAACATGGCGGAGAACCGGACGCTGTCGGGGTTCTTCTACCGGCGCTGGCATCCGCAAGTGTTCCTGACGATGCACCAGATGGGGCCGCGCGGGGCGCGCTTCTTCGTGCCGCCGAACGTCGATCCGATCGATCGCAACTACGACCCGCTGATCTGGCGAATCGCGGGCCTGCTCGGGCATGCGATGGCGCTGTCGCTCGAAGAGGATGGCCGCTCGGGCGTGCTGCAGAACGCGCTCTACGATTACTACTGGCCGGGCTACGAAGACTCGGCGCCGCTCGGGCACAACACCGTGAGCCTGCTCACCGAGGCGGCCAGCGTGCGCGTGGCGTCGCCGATCACGGTCGCGCCCGAGCAGCTGCTTGGCGGGCGCGGCTTTCCCGATCACCAGCCCTCCACCACTTTTCCTCATCCCTGGCCCGGCGGCGACTGGCGCCTCCGCGACATCGTGAATTACGACTTGTCGGCCGCGCGCGGCCTGCTTGGCGCGGCGGCCCACTACCGCGGCGAGCTGCTCCGAGATTTTTTCAGGATGGGCCGGACCCAGGTCGCGCTTGGGTTGAAGGGCGGACCGTTCGCCTACATCATTCCGCCGGATCAGTTTGACGTGCACGCGGCTCGCAAACTGACGCAGTTGATGATCGATGGCGCCGTCGAGATCCAACGGACGCTCGAGCCGTTTCGCGTCGCCGAGACCGTCTACCCGCAGGGCACCGACATCATCCTGATGGCGCAGCCGTATCGCGCCTACGCCAAGACCTTGCTCGAGGTGCAGCACTACCCGGTTCGCCGTCCGGCCGGGGGCGGGGCGCCCGATCGGCCGTACGACGTCGCTGGTTGGACGCTGCCGCTGCAGATGAACGTCAGGGTCGATCGCATCGATCAGTACTTCGAGCCGCCGGCCACCACGCGGCTCGAGCGCGCGTCGTTGCCGCCGGCACAGGTCTGGGGCGACACTCGCAAGCCCGCCTATTACGTCGTCGACGGGCGCGGCAACGGGCCGAGCATTGCGATCAATCGCCTGCAGAAGATCGGCGCACGAGTGTCGTGGACCACCGCGCCGCTCGCGCTGCAGGGCTTCACGTATCAGCCAGGCGCGATCGTGGTTGCAGAAGCGAAGGGCGCGCTCGAGACCGTCACGTCGATTGCACGCGACCTCGGGTTGCGCGCGACCGCCGCGGCCGGCCGCCTGCCGCAAGACACGCGACCGCTGGGGCGCGTCCGGGTCGGGCTTTACAAGCCGTGGGTCGAGAACATCGACGAAGGCTGGACGCGCTGGCTGCTCGAACAGTACGAGTTTCCCTTCGAGACGATCGCGGATGCCGACATCCGGCGCGGCAGCCTGCGCGCCCGATTCGACGCCATCGTGATTCCCGATCAGGCCGCCGAGCGCGCGATCAACGGGCATCCCCACGGCACGATGCCACCCGCATACACCGGTGGACTCGGCATGGAGGGCGCCGACATGTTGCGCCAGTTTGTCGACGCGGGTGGAACGCTGGTGACGCTCGATTCCGCCAGCGATCTCGCGGTGAATCTTTTTGGCGCGCCGGTCAGGAACGTGACGCGCAACCTGTCGCCAAGTGATTTTTTCTGCCCCGGATCGATCGTGCAGCTCGAGCTGGATGCGGATCCGCTGACGACCGGCGTGCCGCGTGTGATTGCGGGATTCTTCAGCTTCAGCAGTGCGTTCGACCTCGTTCCACCGGCAAGCGCGGCTCCCGAATCGCCGACATCGGCAACCGCTCGCATCGTCGCGCGCTACGCAAAGAGCAACGTGCTGTTGAGCGGCTGGCTGGAAGGCGAGCAGGTCATCGCCGGCAAGGGCGCCATCGTGGAGCTCAAGTCCGGTCAGGGGCGCGCGATCCTGTTCGCATTCCGGCCTCAGCACCGCGGCCAGTCGCACGCCACGTTCAGGCTGTTTTTCAACGCACTGCACACCGCCCAGCAAGCAGTTCCTGCCACATCCCGCGGCCGCTGACGTTGCAGTAACTGCAACGCACTCCGGCCGGCCGTCGCGAAACGGCCGCGAATCCGACTCTACAAGACCGGCGGGCGGTTTGCACCACTCCAGTCGTGGAATCCGCACAACGCGTACTCGCTCCAGGCGAGACCGTCACGGCACGTGGCGAGCAGTGGCGTGTCTCTCATGCCGAGCAATTCCCCGGGTGCGTGCTCGTCACGCTTGATGGCGTGGAGCACGCCAACGCGGGCGTGCGGTTCACGCTGATCGCGCCGTTCGACACGATCGCGACGGTTGCGCTGAAGAAGCCTCGCCGGCGGAAGAGGGACTCAACACTCCGGGCAGCGCTCGCGGCGATCGCCGGCGCGCGGCCGGCCCGCGGCATGTGGACCGTGGCAAAGGCCAGGGTCGATCTGCTTGCCTATCAATTGGAACCAGCGCTGGCCGTGCTTGGCGGTGCGACCCGGGTGCTCTTGGCCGACGGTGTCGGCCTCGGCAAGACGATTCAAGCCGGGTTGATCCTCTGCGAGCTTCGCGCGAGAGGTCTCGTCGATCGCGCACTGATCCTCACGCCAGCGGGTTTGCGCGACGCGTGGGCCGCGGAGCTGCGTGAGCGCTTTGGTCTTCAGCCGGCGGTGTTCGATCAATCGGCGATCGCCAATCAGCTGCCGGGACTGCCGGTTGGCTTCAATCCCTGGATGGCGCACGCGATCGTGATCGCATCGATCGATCTCGTGAAGCGGCCGGAAGTGCTGGCCGCAGTCGAACAAGCGCCGTTCGATCTGCTGATCGCCGACGAGGCGCACCATCTCACGCCCGGGAGCGATCGCGGCTCCGCCGTCGATCGACTGGCGTCTCGAACCCCGTGGGTCGTCCTGGCATCCGCGACGCCGCATTCGGGCGATCAAGCTGCGTTCGATTACCTCACGCGACTCGGCGAGTGCGGCGATCGCATCGCGATCTTCCGGCGTACCCGCGCCGACGTCGGGCTCGGTTCAGGCCGGCGTGTCCATCTGCTTCCGGTGACACCGTCTTCACTCGAGATGCGGATGCTGAGCGGCGTCGAATCGTACGCGCGCGCGATCTGGCTGGGGCGCGGGAGGCACGACCGCGGCGCCCGGCTGGTCGCCATCCTGGTGGCCCGGCGGGCGGCGTCGAGCGCAATGGCGCTCGAGCGGACGCTGACGCGGCGCCTTCACTTGATCTCAGGCCGGCACGACCCGGCGCCGGCGCAGCAGGCGCTTCCCTGGGACGATGCGGACGAGGCCGATGGTGACGCGCCCGCGGAACTATTAGGCCTTGCCGGACTGGACGATGGCGCCCGGGAGATCCGGCTGTTGGAGGATCTGATTGCCGTTGCCGCCGCGGCGAGGTCGAGCCCGACGAAGATTATCCGCGTTGCGCGCCTGATCGATCGCGTGCGCGAGCCGGTGCTGGTGTTCACCGAATACCGCGACACGCTCGACGCGCTGACCGAGGCGCTGTGCGGCACCCGCAAGATCGGTGCGCTGCACGGCGGCCTGCCGGCGGCGATGCGCGCCCGGATCGTGCGCGAGTTCAATCACGGCGGCCTCGATCTGCTGATTGCAACCGATACCGCCGGCGAGGGCCTCAACCTTCATCATCGCTGCCGTCTCGTCATCGACGTCGAGCTGCCGTGGAATCCGGTGCGCCTCGAACAGCGGATCGGCCGTGTCGATCGCCTCGGCCAGCAACGGCGCGTGCACGCCATCCGCCTGCTTCACCGCGGCACGGTGGAAGACACCGTGCTGGCTCACCTCGAACGGCGCCGTCTGCGCGCGGGCGCCGCCCTGAATCTCACCACCGAAGAATGGCTGAACGAAGACGACATCGCCGCGGCGGCGCTGGGTCTCGTCGAACCGCCGCAACGCATCCGGCCGTTGTTGACGTCGGTGACCGTCGGCGCGGCCGGCGCAGAAGCGCAACGTCTCGTTCGCCAACGTGACGTGGCTAGTCGATGCGGCGCCAGGCCAGACCGCGCGTTGTGGAGCCCCACCCGTCATCGCTTCAACGCGTCCGCAGAAATGGTGGTGCTCTACACGCTGCAGCAACCTGGATCGCAGGGCCGAATCGCGGGTGCAGCATGCCGCGCGCTGCTGATCCAGATGCGCGGCGGCCCGGCCACGCGCCGCGACTGGCAGGCGTGGGTGAATCAATTGGACGAACAACTCGAGTCGTTGATCGCGACAGCCAGCATCAGCTACGCCCGTGATGTGGCCGCGCAGCTCGATCCGCTTCGCGTCAGTGCTGGTGGGCGAATTGACACCGCAAGAGATCGCCTGCGTCGATCATGGTTGAGCGAGCTGCAGGCGTCGCTGTTTGATGGGCGGGCCGAACGGCTCGCAGCCGCTCGCCAGCAAGCGCTCGATCGCCTGGATGCCGCTTTGCTGCGCCGGGCCCTGTCGCTGACTCCCGCGCTACCCGGCGTCGCCGCGCGCCCGCGACTGATTGCGGTGTGGCCGCTCGAGAGATAGATCGTGATTCCGGGTCTTGGCGGCCGGCTGCTGTCGCACGCGTATGTCGAGCAGCAATTGCTGCCCGCGCTCGCCGCGTTGCCCGGCCACGCGGACGTCTCCGCTCTCGGGCGACAGCTGGCGCGCTGGTGGCGGCACGTCAAGGCGACGCTCGGCCCGGCATCGAGCGCTCGCGCCATTTGCGATGTTGCGGCCGCCTCGCTGCTCGAGATCCTCGGACATCAAATGCCGGCGATGGCGCCTCACGACTGGGGACTAGCTGGATCAATGGGTCGCTCCCCGATTGCGCTCGTTGTGCTGCCATGGGCCAGCTCGCTCGATTCGTCGTGGACGCATGTGCTCCGCGCGGCCCTCGCCTGTGGCGCTCGCTGGGCCATGGTCACCAACGGCCACTCGCTCCGCATCGTGGACTGCTCGCGAATCTGGACGCGGCAGGCGGTCGATTTCGATCTCGCCGCGCTGCTCAATCACGGCAGGGGTGTGGCGGCGCTCGTCGCACTCGCCGGCGCGCGGTCGACGCTCTCGACGTTCGTGGCGGAATCGGATCGCCATTCGGCCAGGGTCTGTCACTCGCTTGGCGACGGCGTGCTTGCCGCTCTCCCGCAGCTAACCGAATCGCTCGGCCGATCACCCAGTGCCTTCGAACAAGCGCTGACACTTGTTTATCGCGTCCTCTTTCTGCTCTTCGCCGAAGCGCGAGGGCTCGTGCCCGTTTGGAACGAGGTCTATCGCGATGCTTACACGATCGACGCGCTCTGCCGCCGCGTGACCGAGCGGCCCGGCGCGCCGGGCCTCTGGGCGTCACTGCAGGCGATTTCGCGCATGGCGCACACCGGTTGTCGTGCCGGAGAGCTGACCGTCACACCGTTCAATGGCCGCCTGTTCTCGCCGCTTCATGCTCCGCTCGTCGAGCGGCGCGCGGTGCCCGACTCGATCGCCCAAACGGTGGTGCTGTCGCTGGCCACCGTGGAATCCGCAACCGGCCGCCACCGGATCGCGTACCACGACCTTGGTGTCGAACAGCTCGGATCGGTCTACGAGCGCGTCCTGGAGCACGAGGTCGCGCGCACGCCCGCCTCGATCGTGCTCAGGAAGACCTCAGCCGAACGCAAATCGACCGGCAGCTTCTACACGCCGCGCTCGATCACCGAATTCGTGGTGCGACGCACGCTTCACCCGCTCGTCGATCTCAAGACCGCGGACGAGATCCTGTCGCTGCGCGTCGTCGACCCGGCAATGGGAAGCGGGGCGTTCCTCGTGGCCGCGTGCCATTACCTCGCGGACCAGTGCGAACAGGCGCTGATCCGCGACGGGTCGCGGCGCGCCGGCGAGATCACCACTGCGGATCGGATCGGCCTGCGCCGTCGGGTTGCCGAGCGGTGTCTGTACGGCGTGGATCTGAACCCGACCGCTGTGCAGCTTGCGCGATTGTCGCTGTGGCTCACCACGCTGGCCTCCGATCGCCCGCTCACCTTTCTCGATCATCACCTGGCGGTGGGCGACAGTTTGCTTGGCGCGCGCCTGTCGGATCTGGCGCGCTCTCCTGTCGCCGGCCCACCGTCGCGACGCCGCAACCTCGCTCCGCAGCTGCCGCTATTTGACGACGATGTCGCGGGTGTGGCGCGGGAGGTCGTCTTGCCCGCGCGGATCCGGCTGGCACTCGAGCCGTCGGACACCCTCGACGCGGTGAAAGCGAAAGAACGGACGCTCGCCGCACTCGCGGCGACCAATGGCCCGTTCGCGAAATGGTCGGCGGCAGCCGACCTCTGGTGCGCGGCGTCGTTATGGCCCGGCGCACAACCGTCACCTGCCCTCGTGGCCGAAGGCCTCGCCGGCGTCCTGGGCGGGATCACGACGCTGCCGCGCGCCAAGCTTGCGGCGTGGATCGACGAAGCCTGCGCCATCGCGCGCGCGCACGCCGTGTTCCATTGGGAGCTGGCGTTTCCGGAAGTGTTCTTCAACGCGGATGGACGGCCGCGTCCGCTCGGTGGGTTTGATGCGGTGATCGGCAACCCACCGTGGGACATGCTTCGCGCCGACACCGGATCGGCCGACGTGCGGCTGTCGGATCGATCGCGTACCGCTGCCCTGCTCCGGTTTTTCAGATCCTCCGGCACATACGCCTGCCAAGGCAGCGGACATGCCAATCGCTATCAGTTGTTTCTCGAGCGCGCCTGGCAACTGGCGAGACCCGGTGGGCGTTGGGGCCTGATTCTCCCGTCCGGCATCGCCACCGATCACGGCAGCTCGCTTCTGCGGAGACGGCTGTTCGACCGGTGCACCGTCGACACCTGGCTTGGCTTCGACAACCGCCACGCGATCTTCCCGATTCATCGCAGCGTGCGGTTCGTCTTGATGTCGGCGACCAACGGTGGTGCCACTGAGCGGCTCGATTTTCAATGCGGCTTGCAGAAGGCCGACGTCCTGGATCAGCTGCCGAGCGAGCCGCGCGAGAGCGCGGGGCACGGGGGGCTCTCCGTGTCTCGATCGAGGCTTGAATCCTGGGATCCCGAGCACCTGACAGTTCCCGAGATGTCCAGCCCGCAGGCACTTGGCATCTTCACCCGCGCCGCCGCCTCGCTGCCGCGACTGTCGTCGCCGGAAGCATGGGGCGCGAAGTTCGGCCGCGAGCTGAACGCCACCGACGACCGGCCGCACTTTGTCCCCTCGACTCGCGCGCTCCGCCGCTCGCTCGGGGCCAGCGGCACGTCTGGCGACGGGTTTCTGCCAATTGTCGAAGGCAAGCACCTGCAGCCGTTCCAGGTGATGCTCGATCACACCACCGCAAGCGTCCCGCGCGCGACCGCCGCGAAGCTGATCGATCCGCGAACCAGCTTCGACCGCGAGCGTCTTGCCTATCGGGACATCGCGAGCGCCACCAACCGCGTGACGCTGATCGCCGCGTTGCTGCCGCGCAACACGCTCTCGACGCACACGGTGTTCTGCTTGAAGACCGCGCTCGACACCCGGGATCAGTGGTGCCTGCTCGCGCTTCTGAACAGCCTTCCTGCCAACTATCTGGTCAGGCTCAGCGTCACGACGCACGTGACGACGGCGCTGATGGCCCGTCTGCCAGTGCCGCGCCCATCGCGAACATCGGCGGCCTTCACCGAGCTCGTCACGCTGGCGCGCACGCTGGCTGAGAAGGGCATCGACGCCGCGCCCGAAGCGTACGCGCGGCTCAACGCGATCGCGGCAAACCTGTACGGACTAACGACCGAACAGTACGACCACGTCGTCGCCAGCTTCCCCCTCCTATCCCAGCAGCTCCGTGACCACTGCGTGACCGCATACCTGCATCACACAGAAACACAGAAGCACGGAAACACGGAATGAAAAGCCACAGGAGCGCCAGGAGATCAGGAGCCTATTTTTCTCCTGGTCTCCTGACCTCTTGTTTTGGTCCAGAGGCCCAGGGTTTCAGTACGGAGTAAAGCGTCGCGATGATCGGCGTGGGCAACCCGTGTTTCGTTGCGCGCCGGATCGCGGCACCTTGCAGCGCCTCGACCTCGATGCGCTTGCCTTGCTCGAGATCGATCAACAACGACGACCTCGTCGTCGGCGGGATGTTGTCCATGTACTCCTTCAGCGTGTCGAAGCGGTTCGGTGAGATCGTCACGCCCTCGGCCCGCGCGATGGCGGCGACCTCGCGCGAGCACGCGTAGAACATGTCCTGCGCGAGCGGGACCTTCCAGACCTGACCGATCGGCGCGCGCGCCGCGCCGGTGAAGCCGGAAAACGCGACGAGATACACGAACTTGTCCCAGATGGGCACGCGCGCGTCCGCCACGGGCGTGACCTGAATGTCGGCTGTCGCCAGCACGTCGGCGATCGCCTGCACGCGCGGCGAGATCCGGCTCGTATCGCCAGACACCTCACCAAAGATGATCGAGCGGTGCACGCCGGTCTGAACGATCAGGCCCGGGCCTTCGAGCGCCGTGGCCACGTACGTCGTGCCGCCGAGCACGCGCGGCGGGCCCACCACGGCCGCCACCTCATCCACACTGTCGACACCGTTCTGCAGCGTCAGCACCACCGTCTCGGGACCCATCAACGGCGCCAGCATCGGCAGCGCCGTGAGGTTGTCGTAGGCCTTCACCGACACGATGGCGACGTCCACCGGCCCGACCTTGCCAGTGTCGCTCTCCGCCTGCGCACGCACGGTGAAATCGCCGAGCTTGGCGCTCCTCACCTCGAGGCCCTTCGCGCGGATCGCCTCCAAATGCGCGCCGCGCGCGATGAACGTGACGTCCTGCCCGGCGCGGGACAGTTTCGCGCCGAAGTAACCCCCGACCGCGCCTGACCCCAGAATCGCAAATCGCATCCGCAAATGCTGTCACGGAAAGCCGGATCGGCCCAAGTACAGGTGTTAGAATTCGGCCCATGGCGGCCCGCCTCGTAGCCTATCTGGTGGCCTGCATCGTCGGCGTCACCCTGATCGCAGGCTTGATCGTCGGCGCGCAGCGCGAAGACGATGGCGCGGTCGATTTGATCGTCGTCAATGCGCGGGTCTATGCCGGCGACGGCGCGTCTGAGCTCGCAGAGGCCGTGGCTGTGCGCGGCAACAAGGTGATCCGCGTCGGCACCAACAGCGAGATCCGGCGCCTGCGCCGCGCGCAGACCACGGTGATCGACGCAAAGGGCGGCGCCGTGCTGCCCGGCTTCAACGACGCGCACGCGCATTTCATCAGCGGCGGCCTGTCGCTCGATCAGGTCAACCTCCTCGAAGCCAAGACGCTGGATGAGGTCAGAGACACCGTGCGCGTGTGGGCGGAGTCGCATCCCGAACGCGAGTGGATCCTCGGCCGCGGCTGGTATTACCAGCCGTTCACCGGCGGCCTCCCGACGCGGCAGATCCTCGATGCGCTCGTGCCCGACCGCCCCGCGTATCTCACCGCTTACGACGGCCACACCGGCTGGGCCAACACGCGCGCGCTCAAGCTCGCCGGGATCACCCGCCGCACGAAGAATCCCGCGAACGGAACCGTCGTGAAGGATCCGCGCACAGGCGAGCCCACCGGGGTGCTGAAGGAAAGCGCGATGCAACTGATGCGCGCCGCCTCGCCCCAACCGACGCGCGAAGACAAGGTGGCCGCCATTCGCGCCGGCCTCGAAGAGGCGCATCGCCTCGGCGTCACCAGCGTGCAGAATGCCGGCGGCTCCCCGGAGGACCTCGACCTCTACAACGAGCTTCGCAAGCGAGGCGAGCTGACGCTGCGCGTCTATCAGGCCTTGTCTGCGGATGCGTCGCTGACGGATGCCGATCTAGATCGCCTCGAGCAGGTGCGGACCAGGTTTGCGGACGACCCGCTGCTGAAGACCGGCGCGGTCAAGCTGATGGCCGACGGCGTCATCGAAACGCATACCGCGGCGATGCTCGAGCCGTACGCCAACCGGCCGGAGACGAAGGGCCACGCCAACTTCACACCCGAACAGCTCAACAAGGTGGTGGCCATGCTCGACCGCCGGGGCTGGCAGGTCATGACCCACGCGATCGGAGACGCGGCCGTTCGGATGGCGCTCGATGCGTACGAAGCGGCCGCGAAAACCAACGCCGCGCCTGAACGCGGCCGCCGCCACCGCATCGAACACATCGAGACCATCGACCCCGCAGACATCAAGCGCTTCGGAGCGATCGGCGTCATCGCGTCGATGCAACCGTTGCACGGCTTGCCGAGCCCCGCCGGTGACGATGTGTGGAGCACGAACATCGGCCCGGAGCGCGCGGCGCGCGGCTGGGTGTGGAACAGCATGGCCAGGGCCGGCGGCAAGCTCGCCTTCGGCAGCGACTGGCCGGTGGTGACGATCGATCCACTGATGGGCCTGCACGTCGCCATCACCCGGACAAGGCTCGACGGCCTGCCGGAGGGCGGCTGGCTTCCGGCCGAACGCCTGCCGCTTCGGAAGGCCATCGACGCCTACACCCGGAACGCCGCGTGGGCGTCGTACGACGAGCTGCGTAAAGGTACCCTCAGCCGCGACATGCTGGCCGATCTCATCGTGCTTTCTGACGACATCTTCAACACGCCGCCGGGCCGGATCATCGACGCGCACGTCGTCGTGACGATCGTCGACGGCAAGGTCGTCTATCGCCGCGACGCTCCCGACACGACCACGCACTAGACCCACAGGCGCGATGGAGAGCTACGCCCGCGGGCCCGACTCACCGCTTCTGGACCTCACGCTCGGCGAGCTGCTCGCCGCCACCGCCGCGCGCGTGCCCAATGCGCTCGCGCTCGTGTCGCGGCAGCAACACGAGCGATTCACCTATCAGCAACTCTTGACGGAGGTCGATCGCGTCGCCGGTGGGCTGCTCGACCTCGAGCTGGCCGCGGGCGATCGCATCGGCGTGTGGTCAAGCAACTGCACCGAGTGGATCCTGTTGCAGCTGGCGGCGGCGCGCGCCGGGCTCGTGCTCGTCAACGTCAACCCCGCCTACCGATCCCACGAGCTCGGCTACGTCCTGCGTAAGTCCGGGATGAAGGCGCTGTTTCTATGGCCGCAGGATTCGCGCGCAAGCTACCGGCAGATTCTTGCCGAAGCGCGTTCCGGTAATGATGCCGCGCTCCGGCACGCGATCTTCTTTGACGAGGAACCGTGGCAGCGCATCCGCGCCGGCAACCGGGCCCCCAGCGCGGCAGCCGCGCTGGGGTGGAAGGCCAGGCCGATCGCCCCGATCGACCCGCACGAGGTCGTGAACATCCAGTACACGTCGGGCACGACCGGATCGCCGAAAGGCGTGCTGCTGACGCATCACAACCTCGTCAACAACGGCGCGCTGTTTGCCGACGGGCTCAAATACACGGAGGCGGATCGAGTGTGTGTGCCCGTGCCGCTCTATCACTGTTTCGGTTGCGTTATCGGCGTGATTGCGAGCGTCAAGGCCGGCGCCGCGATCCTGCTGCCGGCGGCCGGTTTCGATCCGGGCGCGACGCTCGCGATGATTGCGGAAGAAGGCGCGACCTCGATCTACGGCGTGCCCACGATGTTCATCGCCGAGCTCGCCCATCCCGAGTTCTTGACATTCGACCTGACCTCGCTTCGCACCGGCGTGATGGCGGGCGCGCCGTGCCCGATCGAGGTGATGAAACGCGTGCTGACCGAGATGCACTGTCCCGAGGTCACGATCGCGTACGGCCAGACGGAAACATCTCCTGGATTGACCCTGTCCGGTGTTGACGATGACGTCGAGATCCGGGTGTCGACGGTCGGCGACGCGATGGCCAACACCGAGCTGAAAATCGTCGACACCGAGACCGGCGCGATCGTCGAGCGCGGTGCGCAAGGGGAGATCTGCGCGCGCGGCTACATGATCATGAAGGGCTACGACCAGGAGGCCGAAGCCACCGCGCGCACCATCGACCCCGGCGGCTGGCTGCACACCGGCGACCTGGGCGTGATGCGCCCCGACGGCTACATCCGCGTCACCGGCCGCGCCAAGGACCTGGTGATTCGCGGCGGCGAGAATATTTATCCGCGCGAGGTCGAAGAGTTTCTCTACACCCACCCGAACGTCGCCGAGGTGCAGGTCGTCGGCCTGCCCGACGAGCGGCTCGGCGAGACGCTGGTCGCATGGGTGCGGCTGCGCCAGGGCGACTCCGACGAAGACGAGATCCGGACGTTTTGCCGGGGCAAGATTGCCCATTTCAAGATTCCCGAATTCATCCGCATCGTCGATTCGTTTCCGATGACCGTCACCGGAAAGGTGCAGAAGTTCCGCATCCGGGAGATTGAAATCGAGGAGCGCGGCCGCCAGCGCGCGGCCGGCATCGAAACCGCCTGACATTCGTAGGGAACCGCGGTCCGTCCTCCGTCGTCTGAGTTTTAGATCGGCCATGTCCCAAAAACCCCTGCTGCTCATCATGTGCCTCGCGGTGCTCGCGGTCGTTGTTCCCGAGCGGGTCACCGCCCAATCTGATCTCGACGCCTTCATGGAGCTCGTGCTGGCCCGGCGCGACGACAACTGGAAGAAGCTGCAGCAATACGTGCTCGAGGAAAAGGAATCCTTCGACCTCACCGGCCCGGGCGGCTTCCCCCTCTATGGCCTGCGGAAGGAATACACCTGGTTCATCAAGCAGGGCGTATTCGTCCGCAGCCCCGTGAAGGCCAACGGGGTCACCATCTCGGAGGCCGATCGCCGCAAGGCCGAAGACGAGTGGCTGCGCCGCGAGACCTCGAAGGAAGAGCGCCGCAAGCGCCGCGCCGAGCGGGAAGCGAAGGGCCTGCCGCCGGAAAAGGACGGCGGCAAGGCCGTCGTCATCACGCCCACAACCATCAAGGTCATGGATGGCAGCGAGACGGCCGCCAGCCCGGAAGCGCCATCCAACGTGGACGACCTGCTGCGCCCGGGCCTCGAGCCGCAGTTCGTGTCGTCGGCGTATTTCCTGAGGTTACGCTTCGAATCGGGCCACTACGCGCTGGCCGGCCGGGAAAAGATCGACGGCCGCGACGCCTTGAAGATCGAGTACTACCCGCGCGCGGGGCTCTTCAACGACGGCAGGTCGAGGCCGAACAAGAAGATCCGCGACAAAGACGATGAGATCGAAGAGAAGATGAACAAGGCCTCGATGGTCACGCTGTGGGTGGATCCCGCAACGCACCAGATCCTGCAATACATCTTCGACGACCTCGATATGGACTTCTTCCCCGGGGACTTTTCCGCCGGGCGCGCACTGGTCAGAATCGATGACCTGCAGGCCACCATGAAGATGTCCCAGCCCTTCCCCAATGTCTGGCTGCCGAAGAGCATCGAGATGCACTTCGGCATGATGCTCGCGGTTGGCGCCGTCGACGCGACGTACCACGTCGATTACCTGAATCATAAACTGGCTGACGTCACGTCGCGCATCGTCAAATGAGCGGGCTTCTGCTCGCCCTCGCTCTCCTGGCGCAGCCTGGTTCACCCGGCGTGGTGGCCGAAGTCCGCATCCACGGCAATCACACCACGCCGGATGCGGATGTGGTCGCGATCATCGGCGACGTGATCGGCAAACCCGCGACCGACGCGCTGATTGCCGACGTCGGCGCAAGGCTTGACAAGAGCGGGCGCTTCGACGGCGTCGAGGTCCGCAAACGCTACCGCTCGATCGACAACCCCGACGACATTCTGCTGATGGTCGTGGTTGACGAGGTCGCCGCGATCTCAGACAAGGACCTCACGCCGGGCCCATTGACGAAGTTCCGGAGCAGCGGCATGTTCATGCCGGTGCTGAATTCGGAGGACGGTTACGGCTTGACCTATGGCCTGCGCGTGAGCTTCGTCGATCAGCTTGGCCCGCGCAGCCGCATCTCGTTTCCACTGACCTGGGGCGGCGAGCGGCAGGCGCGCGCGCAGCTCGAGCGCTCGTTTACGAGCGGGCCGATCGAGCGTCTCTCGGGTGAGGCCGGCATCGGCCGGCGCGAGAACCCGCACTTCGAGATCGCCGACACGCGCGTCACCGTGACAGCCCGCGCCGAAAGCGTCGTGCAGCGCTGGCTGCGGCTGGGCGGCGGCGGTGGGTATGACGACGTCAAGTTTGGCGATCTCCATGCGCGGCTCAACCGCGCCGGTGGCGATGTCACCATCGACACGCGGGTCGATCCCGGCTTCCCGCGCAACGCCGTTCACGCCGTGTTCGGGGTTGAACACCTGTCGTTCGACTCGGGCCGCGCCAATCGCCGCACCGCGGATATCAGGGCTTACCTCGGGCTGCTTGGCCAGAGCGTGCTCGCCGTCCGCGGCTTGTCGGTCACGTCGAAGGATCCGCTGCCGTTGTACGAACAGAACCTCCTTGGCGGCGACACCAACCTGCGCGGGTTCGACGCCGGTTACAAGGCCAACGACAACATCGCCGCGGTGTCGGCGGAGCTGCGGATTCCGGTGACGTCCCCGCTATCGATCGGGCGGCTTGGCGTGAAGGTGTTCACCGACGCCGGCGCCGCGTATGCGGCCGGCGGGCGAATGGCCGACCAGAAGCTCGAGACCGGTTACGGCGGCGGCCTTTATTTCCACATCACCATCCTCCGCATGTCGTTTGACGTCGCCAAGGCAAAGGACCAGTCGTGGAAATGGCACTTTGGGCTGGGGGTGACCTTTCAGTGAGTGCAAAGTTGAGAGTTAAGAGTAAAAGGCGCAGAATCCGATTTAGAATCTGCACTCTAAACTCTTAACTCTGCACTTCAAGGATCAGTATGAGCAGACTCAGACTCGCCGTCGCCGCCACAATCGTCGTCGCCCTGCTCGGCGCCGCCACGATGGCCTCGCAGCGATCGGCCGCAGCGATGGCTACGAGCGCCAACACGTTTCTCGCCGGCCTCTCCGCCGAGCAACGCGCCAAGGCGGCTTTTCCTTTCGAAGGGGATGAGCGGCTGCGGTGGCATTTCATCCCCAATGAGACGTTCCCGCGCAAGGGGTTGATGATCAAGGAGATGAACGAGTCCCAGCGCGCGCAGGCGCATGGCCTGCTGAAGACGGGCCTCAGCCAGCGCGGCTACATGACCGTCACCGGGATCATTGCGCTCGAGGACATCCTCAAGGCGACCGAAACCGGCGGCCGCATGGCGCGCGATCGCGAGCAGTATTACTTCTCGGTCTTCGGCGCGCCGTCAGCGCAGGGGGCCTGGGGCTGGCGCGTCGAGGGGCATCACATCTCGCTGCGCTTCACGATCGTCAAGGGCGAGATGATCGCCAGCTCGCCGGCGTTTCTCGGCACCAATCCGGCGGAGGTCCGCGACGGCGCGCAGAAGGGCGTTCGCCTGCTTGCCGATCGCGAAGACGCCGGCCGGGCACTAGTCGAGTCGCTCGACGCTTCACAGCGCCAGGCCGCCATCATCAACGCGGTTGCGCCCACTGACATCGCGACCATGAACAAGAACGACATTGCGCCGCTCGATCCGGCTGGCCTCGCTGCCGCAACGCTGACACCGAAGCAGCGCGATCTGTTGATGCGGGTCATCGACGCGTATTCGTCGGCGATGGAGGCCGACGTTGCCGCTGCCCTCGCGAAGAAGATCCAGCAGGCCGGCGCCGACAGGATTACGTTTGCGTGGGCGGGCGAGACCGAACGCGGCAAGAAGCACTACTACCGGGTGCAGGGGCCGACGTTCCTCATCGAGTTCGACAACACGCAGAACGACGGCAACCACGTGCACTCGGTCTGGCGCGATTTCAACGGGGATTTCGGGCGGGACTTGCTGCGCGAACACCTGAAAAGTGTCGCCCATTGAGTTCAGAGTGCAGAGTTAGGAGTTAAGAATAGTTCTGAACTCTGCACTCATAACTCTTAACTCTTAACTCTTAACTCTTAACTCTTAACTCTGGCGCCTCTACCAGCGTAAGACCCGTTTGCCGCGCCAGATGGGTCCTTCCTGCACGTAGCGCCACTCGGGATTCTGGTGGAAGTCGCGCAACGCCAGCAGCACCTGGTCGAACACCGCGACGCTGTCATCCTTACACTCGAAGTACGTCATGAAGTCGAACTCGTTCGGCCGCTCGTGGCCGTCCGGGTTGTGATAGACGCGGCGGTATAGCGACGCGATGCCGCGTTCGGCCGCGACCGCATGCCCCTTCACCGGGCACGCGCTCGCCCGATCGATGTGCGGGTAGAAATACGCGTGCCGCTCGAGCGGGCTCTTCTGCCACCATTCCGGCGTCTTGCGAATCGGCATGATGATCGCGTTGCGGCTGATCCGCCCCGAGCGGCGCGGCGGCGCGCCCTTGTTCGAGTACTGGATCATTTCCGGGCTGGAGTAGCGCGGCGTCCGCACCGCGCCGTCGATCGCAATCACCTCGGCGGCGTCGCCGATGCGGCGGCGGAGCTCTTCATCGATCTCCTGCAGCCGCGGCCGGTACTTGCTGGACACCTGCACGAGGTGTTTTGCCTTGTTGATGCAGGGGCCTACGCAATCGGCCGACGGCTCGACGCCGTCGCCGTCGCCGTCGCGCACGAAGAACTGGATGGTCTCGAAGGGCTGCGCCTGGTTCTCGCGGCTGTCGTCGATATCGAAGTCATTGAAAAAGCCGCGGGCGATGTTGCCGCCGGCGGTCCGCAGCCGGGCGCCGGGCGCATCGTCTTCCGCCCGGGCGACGACGAACAGGAACTTCGTGAAGGCAAGATTCGCCGACACGCTGGTTCCAGCGTGGTGCCCCTGGCCGCAGCCGTTCTGTCCTCCCATGACACATGGGCTATCGGTTTAATACAGGGGGTTCTGTATGAGCTTATGCAGAACTGTGCAGAATGAACCGCTCGATCGCCTGGGCGAGGCCGGCCTTATCGTTGCTGCCGGTGACGTAAAAGCCGTCCTGAAACAGCTCGGGCTCTGCGTTCCCCATGATCACGCCGGTGCCGGCCCACCGCAGCATGCCGAGGTCGTTATGGTTGTCGCCGATCGCCATCACCTCGCCTTGCGCCACGCCGAAAAGCGCCGCCACTTCGGCCAGGCCGGTGCCCTTGGTAATGCCGGCCGCGCACACGTCGACCATCGAAAAGTCGCGGCTGGGGTATTCAGTGAGCAGCACCTCGAGGTCCGGCGCGATCGCATGCGCCGCCAGGTGCGCGGCGATCGCGCGCATCTCGTCGACGCAGCCATTGAACGCAATCTGAACCGGGTCTTCCACCATCGCATCTTCCAGCCGCGCCACGGCCTGGATGATCTGGTGGTTGCGCTCCTTGAATCGGCGCCGGTTCGGATGGCTCCAATCCATCAGGTCGTAAACGAGTTGTCCGGCGAGCGGCCGGTCGAACACCGCGGTCGCTGCGTCGCGCCACGCCACCGTGGCGCCCAGCACCTCGAGCGCCGTCGCTTGCGGAAGCAGCCGCCGCAACAGCGTCTCCCCCGCCCGCGATCGCGCGATGGCGCCGTTATGGACGATCAGCGTGATCGAATCCGGCAGCTGGCCGAGCGCCTGAAGGGCGAAATGAAAACTGCGCCCGGTCGCGATCACCACCTTCACGCCACGCGCAACGGCCTGATCGATGGCCTCGATGTTCGCTGCCGGAACACGACCGCGGCTGTCGAGCAGCGTGCCGTCGATATCAATGGCGACTAGTCTGATCAAGAAACTATTTGATCCTCTTCAGGAACGCCTCGTAGGCGTCCTTGTCCTGCTTCTTGAAGTACGCGGCGAACTCGTTGCCGATGGTCTCGAGGTGCTTCAGGTAGTTGGGGTCCTTGTAGGCCTCTCGCATCGACGGCAAGTAATCCTTCACGCGCTCCCACACCAGCAGCAGCTCGCGGCCGCTCTGGAAGAACAGCTCCTTGTTGAGCACGCCCAACGTCATGAACGACGCGACCAGGTCCCAGTACGAGGTCACCATCCGCATCGAGGCGTTCTCATCCGAGCCGCCGGGCGCGAGCTTGATGAGCTCGTCGTAGCTCTTCACTTTGCAATTGGCCGTGAACCACGCGCGGGCCTGCCGGATGCGCGCTTCGCGACGCATCTCATACAGCCGCAGAATCAAGTTCGCGTCGTCATACGTCGGTTTCTGTGTCATTTGTTCCTGCCGTGAAGCCCCAGCCCGGCCGGCCGGCCTGCCCGCCGTAGCCCAAAGGGCGCCCGCCTTCGCCGCAAGGCTTCGGCGGGGGACCAGGCCTGATAAAGTAGAAAGGTTATGAACCCGTGGGACCAGTTTACCGGGGCCAATGCGGGGTATGTCTACGAGTTGTTCGAGCGCTACCAGCGCGATCCCTCATCAGTCGACGAGGCGACGCGCCGGGCGTTTGCTACCTGGACTCCCGCCGGACCCTCGGCATCCCTTACCGACCTGCAGGCGGGCATTGCCGCCTTCAACCTCGCGGAATCCATTCGACGCTTCGGCCATCTCGCGGCGCATACCGATCCGCTCGGCTTCCACGATCCGATAGGGGACCCGTCGCTGGCGGCCGAGTCGCACGGACTCACCAGCGCGACGCTCGAGCGCCTGCCGGCGTCGATCGTTTCGGGCCCCGCTGCGATCGGCGCAACCAACGCGGCCGACGCCATCGCGCGCCTCAAGGCGATCTACTGTTCGACGACGGGGCACGATTACAACCACGTGTTCGTCCCCGACGAGCGGGTCTGGCTGCGCCAAGCCGTCGAGTCGGGGCAGTTCCGGCCGCCGACGGATCCGATCAACGGCGTCGACCTGCTCGATCGCATCACGCAGGTCGAAACGTTCGAGCGATTCCTGCAGCGCACCTTCCCGGGCAAGACGCGCTTCTCGATCGAAGGCCTCGACATGATGCTGCCGATCCTCGACGAGATCATCCACGACGCCGCCGAAAGCGGCGTGCAGCACGTGATGATCGCGATGGCGCACCGCGGCCGGTTGAATGTGCTCGCGCACATCCTGCAGAAGCCGTACAACCAGATCCTCGCCGAGTTCAAGGACCCGGTTTTCTCGAAACAGCTGCGCATCGACCTCGGCTGGATGGGCGACGTCAAGTACCACGCCGGTGCGCACATCGAAGCGCGGCCCGATGGATTGCCGAAGTCGGTCGTCATCTCGATGCCCCCGAACCCGAGCCACCTCGAAGCCGTCGATCCCGTGTTGAACGGCAGGGCGCGGGCGACCGCCACGTCGGTCGATAAGCCAGGCCCGCCGCTGGTCGACAAGGGCAAGGTCCTCGCCATCCTGATCCACGGTGATGCTGCGTTCGCGGCCCAGGGTGTGGTCGCCGAAACGCTCAACCTGTCGCGTCTCGACGGCTACGACGTCGGCGGCATCGTCCACCTCATCGCGAACAATCAACTCGGGTTCACGAGCGATCCCGACGAGCTGTTCAGCACGAGTTACGCCAGCGGGCTGGCGCGCGGCTTCAAGATCCCCATCACGCATGTGAATGCCGATGACGCGGAGGCGTGCATCGAGGCGGCGCGCCTGGCGATCGCCTATCGCCAGCGCTTCAAGCTCGATTCCCTGATCGATCTCGTCGGCTACCGGCGCTACGGCCACAACGAGGGGGACGAACCGGCGTTCACCCAACCGCAGGTCTATCAGATCGTCGCCGCCCATCCGACCGTCCGCGACAAGTACGCGAAGAGCCTGATCGACAGCGGCCAGCTCACCCAGGAACGCGCCGACGCGATGGTCCGGGAGCGCATGGCCGCGCTGGAGCAGGCCTATGCCTCGGTGAAGCCGGAAGAAGACTATGTGCCGCCGGTACCGGAGGTTCCGCCGAGCGGTGCGGCAAAGAAGGCGATCACCGCCGTGCCGTTGGCCACTCTGCAGGCCCTCAACGCGGATCTGTTGAAGGTGCCCGAGGGATTCTCCGTGCACCGCAAGCTCGAACGCGCCCGCGAACGCCGCAAGGCGATGTTTGCGGCGTCAGCCGAGCGCACGATCGACTGGGCGGCAGCCGAAGAGCTCGCGTTGGCGTCTGTGCTCGCCGATGGCGTCGGCATTCGATTTACCGGCGAAGACGTCGAGCGGGGCACCTTCAGCCAACGCCACGCCGTGCTCCACGACTCGGTCACCGGTGAAAAACATATCCCGCTTCAGCAGTTGAGCCAGGCCACAGCGGCATTCGAGATCCGCAACAGCCCGCTGTCCGAGTACGCGTGCGTCGGGTTCGAGCTGGGCTACAACCTGCAGGAGCCGGGCCGGCTCGTGCTCTGGGAAGCCCAGTACGGCGACTTCATCAACGGCGCGCAGATCATCGTCGACGAGTACTTGACCTCGGGCCGCGCCAAGTGGGGCCTGGCGCCGTCGCTGGTCCTGCTGCTGCCGCACGGCTACGAGGGCCAGGGGCCCGACCACTCGAGCGCGCGGCTCGAGCGCTTTCTGAATGCCGCCGCCGACACCAACATGCGCATCGTCAACTGCACGACGGCGGCGCAATATTTTCACGTGCTGCGCCGTCAGGCGTTGGTGTTGAACACCGATCCGCTGCCGCTCGTCGTGATGACGCCGAAGAGCCTGCTGCGCCACCCCCTGACCGCGTCCGCCCCCGCCGAGCTCGCGGAGGGCAAGTTCCACCTGGTGATCGACGATCCGGAGGCCTCGGCTCAGCCCGCAAAGGTGCGACGGCTGGTACTCTGCAGCGGCAAGGTCGCGGTGGATCTGTTGACGAGCGAGCAGCGGAAGGGCAATGCCAACGTCGCGATCGTCCGGGTCGAGCAGCTCTACCCTTTCCCTGACGATGCGATTCGACAAGTCGTTGACCGCTACTCGAAGCTGCGCGAGATCTGCTGGGTGCAAGAGGAGCCGGAAAACATGGGCGCGTGGGAATTCGTGCGCCCGCTGCTCGAAACGATCGTCGATGGGCGGTGGCCGCTCCGCTACATCGGCCGCGTCCGCAACTCGAGCCCTTCGGAGGGCTCGTCGAGCTGGCATGCGGCGAACCAGCGGGCCATCGTCGCGCAGGCCTTCGAAGCCAGGGTCGAGACGAAAGAACTCGATCGAGTGTTGTCCAAGCAAGTGTAGGAATTTATGTCCACCAACATCGTGGTTCCGGAGCTCGGCGAGTCGGTGGTCGAGGCGCGCGTCGCCAAGTGGCTGAAGAAGCCGGGCGATGCGGTATCGGCCGGCGATGCGCTGGTCGAGCTCGAAACCGAGAAGATCGATCTCGAAGTGAGCGCCGATCGCGCCGGTGTGCTTCGAGACATCAAGCACAAGGAAGGCGAAGACGTTAAGGTCGGAGAGATCCTCGCCATTCTCGAAGAACCCGCCTCGAATGGCTCGGACCGAACAGACAAGGTGCCTAAGGTGCCTACGGTGCCAGAGGTGCCAAAGGGGAATGTGCCAAAGGTGCCAGGTGCTTCTGCCACGGAGAGAAAAGCCACACCAACTGCGAGAAACGTGGCGAAAGCGCACGATGTCAAACTTGAATCGGTCGCGTCCAATGGGCCTCGAGTGACTAAGCAAGATGTCCTGAAGGCAAAGGCACCGGCACAGACACAGGCACCTTTGGCACCCACCCCGGCACCGTTGGCACCGTTGGCACTCGTGGCACCTAGAGAAGGCGCTCGGACCGAAACCCGCGAGCGCATGAGTAAACGCCGAGCGACCATCGCGCGGCGGTTGGTCGAGGCGCAGCACACCGCAGCGATGCTCACCACCTTCAACGAGGTGGACATGAGCGCCGTGATGGGCCTGCGCGAGCGCCGCAAGGAAGCCTTCACCAAGAAACACGGCGTCGGCGTTGGCATCGCGTCGTTCTTCGTCAAGGCGGCGATCGGCGCGCTCAAGGCGTTCCCGCAGCTCAACGCGGAGATCCAGGGCGACGAGATCGTCTACAAGCACTACTACGACATCGGCATGGCGGTCGGGGCTGAAGGCGGGCTCGTGGTCCCCGTGCTGCGGGATGCCGACCAGATGACCTTTGCCGCAATCGAGCTGGCGATCCGCGATGTCGCCAGGCGCACCGGCGACGGCACGCTGACACTCGAAGATCTCAAGGGCGGCACGTTCACCATCACCAACGGCGGCGTGTTCGGATCGCTGATGAGCACGCCCATCCTCAACCCGCCGCAGGTCGGCATCCTGGGGCTGCACAAGATCGCCGACCGCGCCGTCGCGATCACCGGACAGGTAGTGATCCGGCCGATGATGTACGTCGCCCTCAGCTACGACCACCGGCTGGTTGACGGCCGCGAAGCGGTGCAATTCCTCGTCAAGATCAAAGAGTTCATCGAAGACCCGGCCTGGATGCTCCTGGAAAGCTGACGGGGCATGGCACGGACCTCAACGGCCCGGAACCTGCGGCGGCTGATCGCCGAGCGCGAC
>JAUSDY010000129.1 GCA_030650395.1 Acidobacteriota bacterium
AGCTGCGCTGAGGCGGGCGAAGGCCGGCGGGCGCAACCGCGTCGAGCACGTCTTGCTCCTGCCACGCTTGATTTCGATCGAGGACGCCGTCTCACAGCTCGGCAGCACGCTCGAGGGCATCGAGGCTCTTGTGTCCGAGGGGAAGCTCGACCCGGTGAAGGCGGGCCGCCATGTCAGGCTCGAGCGCGCCGCGGTCGATGCCCTCGCGAAGAACCTGGCCGACCCCCTCTAGCCCTCAGACGATTCGTACTGCTCTTTCAGCTTCGCCACGACGGCCGGATCGGCAAGCGTGGTGGTGTCGCCAAGCGCCTTGCCTTCGGCGATGTCGCGCAGCAGCCGGCGCATGATTTTTCCCGAGCGCGTCTTCGGAAGGTCCGCCGAGAAGATGATGTCGTCGGGACGCGCGATCGCGCCGATCTTCTGCGCAACGTGCCGCTTCAACTCATCGGCCAGCGCCTCTGACGGCGTGATGCCTTCCTTGACCGTCACGAACGCGGCAAGCGCCTGCCCCTTGATCTCGTGCGTCCGGCCGACGACAGCCGCTTCGGCCACCTTCGGGTGATCGACCAGCGCGCTTTCGACTTCCATCGTGCCGATGCGATGGCCCGCCACGTTCAGCACATCGTCCACCCGCCCGAGCAGCCAGTAGTAACCCTCGTCGTCTTTCTTGGCGCCGTCACCGGTGAAGTAAATCTCGCGGCCCCACCGGCTCCAGTACTGCGTAACGTAGCGATCGGGATCCCCATAGATGCCGCGCAGCATCGATGGCCACGGCTTGGTCACCGCGAGCAGCCCGCCGCCGACCGCCACTGCATCGCCCTTGTCGGTGAGGATCTCGGTGCTGATGCCGGGGAACGCGTGCGTGGCCGAGCCGGGCTTGGTTCGCGTGATGCCGGGGAGCGGGGTGATCATGATCGCGCCGGTTTCGGTCTGCCACCACGTGTCGACGATCGGACAGCGGCCGCCGCCGATGTGGAGGTGATACCAGATCCATGCCTCGGGGTTGATCGGCTCGCCGACCGATCCCATCAGCCGGATGCTCGACAGGTCATGCTTCGCCGGCCACTCCGTGCCCCACTTCATGAAGGCGCGAATGGCCGTAGGCGCGGTGTAGAACACGGTCACGCCGTGGCGTTCGACGATCTCCCACAGCCGGTCCTTGCGCGGCCAGTCCGGCGCGCCCTCGTACATCACCACCGTGGCGCCGTTGGCGAGCGGGCCGTAGACGACGTAACTGTGCCCGGTAACCCAGCCGATGTCGGCGGTACACCAATAGACGTCGTCTTCCTTCAGATCAAACACCCATTTCGTGGTGGCGTAACAGCCGACGAGATACCCGCCGGTGGTGTGGACGATGCCCTTCGGCTTTCCAGTCGTGCCGGAGGTGTAGAGGATGTAGAGCATGTCCTCTGCGTCCATCACTTCCGCCGGGCAGTCGTAAGGCGCGTCTTGCATCAACCGGTGATACCAGTGATCGCGGCCCTCCTTGATGTGCACCGGGATGTCGCCGAAACCGCGTTTCACGACGACGACGTGTTTGATGCTCGGTGTCTTCTCGAGCGCTTCGTCGGCCACCTGTTTGAGGGGAACGATCGCCCCGCGCCGATACCCGCCGTCGGCGGTGACGAGCACCGTTGCGGTGGCGTCATTGATGCGATCGCTTAGAGACTCAGCGCTGAAGCCGCCGAAGACCACGGAATGCACGGCGCCGACGCGCGCGCACGCCAGCATGGCAATCGCCAGCTCCGGCACGAGCGGCATGTAGAGCGCGACGCGATCACCCTTCTTGACGCCGAGCGATTTCAAGACGTTGGCGAACTGACAGACCTGCCGATAGAGATCGAAGTAGGTCAGCGTGCGTCGATCGCCCGGCTCGCCCTCCCAGATAAACGCCGCTTTATTGCGGCGCCACGTGCGCACGTGACGATCGAGACAGTTCGCGCTGATGTTGAGCTTGCCGCCAATAAACCACTTGGCGTTCGGCGGGTTCCACTCGAGCACCGTCGACCACGGCTGGATCCACTCGAGCTCCTTCGCAAAGTTTTCCCAGAAGCGTTCTGGATCTTTGGCGGCCTTCGCGTAGATGTCCGGATCGTTGACCGCGGCGTTCCGGCAGAACTCTTCGGAGGGGGCGAAGCTGCGATCTTCTTTAAGGAGGGCTTCAATCTCGGGCGACACCGGATCGGACATTTCGGCAGTATATGACGACAGTTCCTCACGAGGGTTCCTCACGAGGGTTCCTCACGATCGTTCCTCACGATCGTTCGACGAGGGTTCGCGAGAACCACCGTGAAGAACCTTCGTACGGAACCTTCGTACGGAACCTTTGTGGGGAACCCTTGTGGGGAACCCTCGTGGGGAACCCTCGTGGGGAACCCTCGTGGGGAACCCTCGTGGGGAACCCTCGTGGGGAACCTTTGTGCGGAACTATCGCGCTTGTGCGCCGAACCAGCGGAAGCGCTTCGGCCGCAGGCGGCCGAGCTCAAAGGCGGCGGCTGCCGACTCGATCATGCCGAACTCGATGCGGCGCGACTTTGCGGCGGCGGCCTGTTGCAGGCCGTGCTCGCAAAGCAGGTTGACCAGGCGCGCGACGCCCCCCGAGAGGGTGTAAATGACGTCGACTGCGCGCGCGTCGAATGTCACGCCCGCGCCGCCGGCGATCGCGAGGCGATGGGCGATGTAGCGATCGCACTCGTCGCGCTCGAGCGGCAGCAGCCGGGCGCGGGTCGTCAACAGCTGATCGATCGCCTTCGGCACCGCGGGCCCGCCGCCGACCGCTGGCTGGCCGGCCAGCACAATCTGCAGCGACTTCTCGCGATTGGCGTCCATCGTTGAAAGCGCGACGATCTGCTCGACCGTGGCCGCCGGCAGGCTCTGGGCCTCATCCACGATGAGCACCACGCAACCTCCGGTCGTGACCAGGCTCGACAGAAATGCGTCGAGCATCTCGTTCAACTCGGCGTGCGAGGCGCCCGCAAACCGGCCCGTTCGAACCTCGTCCTTCGACACTCCGCCAAGGTCTTGAAGCAGCAGCCGTAGCAAGTCCTCGGGCGAGACCAGTGCATTGCTAATCAGCGCGGCGCATGTCTTGCGTTGAAGCAGGTCGATGAAGGTGCGGCATAGCGTGGTCTTGCCGACACCGAGGTCGCCGGTCACGAGCAACACGCTTTCGCGCTGCGCGACGCCGGCCGACAGCGCATCAAACGCGCGGCTATGCGAGCGGCTGCGGAAGTAGTACTTCGGGTCCGGCGTCAGGCTGAACGGCCGCTCGGCGAAACCGAAGAACGCCTCGTGGGCCGGAGGGAAGTCCATGCGGACGGGTTATCGGCTCCACAGGTTCAGGGGTTCAGGGGTTCAGGGGTTCAGAGGTTCCTGCCTAGCGCCGCTCTGAGCCGGGAATGGGCGGCGCCGGAAAGTCCGGGGGCGGAAAGCTCGGCGCCGTGAAGCTGGGCGGCGGCACTGGCGGTGGCGGCGGCGTGTTCTTGCGGAACAGCAACGCGCCAAACAGCCCGCCGATCATGCCGAAGAAGCTGCTGACAAACAGCATCACGAAGAAAAAGAAGACGATGCCGATGCCGATGCCGCCGCCCGATGCCATTCCCTCGAGCATGGACCTGAGCTCGGCCGGCATGTCATTGGCGCTTCTCAGCATCCGCTGGACCATGCTCGACTGAAACGGCGACATCAGCAGCGTGAGCGGGATGAAGAGCACCAGCCACACGAACGCGCCGACGATGCCGGCGAGGAGGCCGACGATGGCGCCGTCACCGGCGTTGACGGGCTCGGGGTGGTTCTGCTGCATCAAGTACGCAGCGAGGGCCCCGCCAAAAAGAATCCACGCACAGCAG
>JAUSDY010000135.1 GCA_030650395.1 Acidobacteriota bacterium
AGGTCGTCGGCCAGCCTTTGGTCTCTGCGGTGGCGCTCCACGGCGTCAAATACGGCTCGTCCCAACGTAGCGGCGGCTGAAGCCTGATACGCCCCGGCATGTAACGCCAGCGTGCGCTCGAGCCCGGCTTCGTCGAACGGCTGGCCGTCGGGGCTTTCGGCCTCGGTGATGCCGTCGCTGTACATCAGCAATGCATCGCCCGGGTTCAGTTGCACTTCGCCCTCTTCGTAGGTGCTGGCCTCGAACATCCCGAGGGCGATGCCGCCGCTCATCAAGCGCTCGATCGTGCCATCCTGCCGGCGCAGCAACGGAGGTGTCTGGCCCGCGTTGACGAAGCTCAGCCGGCCGCTTGTGGGATTGAACGAGGCGAGAAACAAGGTGATGAACCGCGAGGCCGGCGCGTGCCGCGAGACCTGCAGGTTGAGGCGCTTGCACAACGCGGGCAGCGGCATGCCTTCATCCACCAGCGTGCGAAGAATCGCCAGCAACAGCGCCATCAGCAACGCGGCCGGACTGGCCTTACCCGCCACGTCTCCAAGAGCGACGATCACCGTGCCATCCGGTTGCGGGAGGATGTCGTAGAAGTCGCCGCCGACGGTGTTAGCGGGCTTGGTAAGGCCAAAGGCCTCGACGCCGGGACCCGACCACGTGCCGTCAGGAAGCATCGCCTGCTGAATCTCGCGGGCGACCTCGAGGTCGCGCTTGAGCGAGAGCCGATCGGCCACCTCCAGCATCACGAGCAGGTTCATCAAGAGAAACGCGCCCAGCAGCCACATCGTGCCGTCGCTGAAGAGCGGGCCGGGCACGCTGATGTGCACGAAGAACAGCGCCACCGGAACCGGCACGCTCATCAGGCCGAATCCCCTGAAGAGCTGAAGCAGCCCGATCACCGCCGCGGCGAGCGCCACGCCGTACATCAGCCGCCGCGCGGGCGACAACCGCATCGTGAAGGCGAGGAAGAACCCTTGCGCGTACTTGACGACCCGCTGGTACCACGGCAGGCCTTCGAGCTCGGCGGTGTTGATGCCGCGGGCGAAGAACCGGTACGCCTCCGGCGTTTCGCGTGTAAACAGCTTTCCCAACTCCTCGGAGGTGAGGTCATGGGTATAGCGGCGGAAGAATGCCTTCGGCATTACTTGTCAGTTCAGAGTTCAGAGTGCTGAGTTTAGAGCTTTAAGACCTGTATTTGACTTTATTTGACTCTTAACTCTGCACTCTGAACTCTGCACTCATACTTCGGACGTTATTGGATCACCCCGAGTTCCCTGCCCACCTTCCCGAACATATCGAGGGCGTATTGGAGGTCCTCCCTGGTGTGAGTGGCGGCGACGATGGTGCGCAGGCGCGCCTTGTCGCGGGCGACGGTGGGGAAGCCGATGCTCTGGGCGAACACACCGTGCTCGAAGAGCGTATCCGACATCTTCGCGGCGGTCGCGGCCTCGCCGACGATCACCGGGGTGATGGGGCTTTCGCTGAGGCCGGTGTTGAAGCCAAGCCGCTCGAGGCCGGCCTTGAAGAAGCGGGTGTTGTCCCAGAGCTTTTCGATCCACTGCGGCTCGGTTTCGAGCACGTCGAGCGCGGCGAGGCACGCGGCGGTCACCGCCGGTGGATGCGAGGTCGAAAAGAGGAACGGCCGCGCGCGATGGTAGAGGAAATCGATCAGCGTGCGCGATCCCGCGACGTAACCGCCGAGCACCCCGACGGCCTTTGAGAGCGTGCCGACCTGGATGTCGACGCGCCCGTGGCACCTGAAGTGATCGACGGTACCGCTGCCGTTGCTGCCAAACACACCGCTGGCATGCGCATCGTCCACCATCATGATCGCGCCGTACTCTTCAGCGAGCGAGCACAGCTCGGGAAGCGGGCCGAGGTCGCCTTCCATCGAGAACACGCCATCCGTGATCAGCAGCTTGCGCTGCGTGGCGGGCAGCTCCTTCAGGATCTTGCGCGCGGCGTCGACATCCTTGTGCGGAAAGACCTTGATGCCGGCGCGGCTCAAGCGGCAGCCGTCGATGATGCTGGCGTGGTTCAACTCGTCAGAGATGACGACGTCTTCCTTGGTCAGGACCGCGGCGACCGTGCCGGCGTTGGCGGCAAAGCCGCTTTGGAACACCACGACCGCCTCGACATGCTTGAACGCGGCGAGGCGGCGTTCGAGCTCCATGTGCATTTCGAGCGTTCCCGAGATCGTCCGCACCGAGCCGGAGCCGACACCGTATTTACTCACCGCGTCGAGCGCGGCTTGCTTGAGCTTCGGGTGCGTCGTCAGTCCCAGGTAGTTGTTCGACGACAGGTTCACCACGGACTTGTGGTCGAAGGTGGCGTGAGCTGCCGCTTCCCCTTCAAGCACGCGCAGCTTGCGGAACAGGCCCTGTTGCTTAAGGGAGTCGAGCTCGGTGTTCAGAAACGAGAGGGGATCGGTGCGCATGTCAGTTGAAAGTTGAAAGTTGAAAGTTGAAAGTTTCGAGGTTTAAGTTCAAAGTTCAGTTTTAAGTTTAAAGAGAATGTCGCCGTCCGGGAAGCGTTCGAGTTCCTGCGCGTTATGTGCGCGCAGCCATGATTCGACCGCGGCTGCATCGGCGGCGTTCGCGAACGCCTTGGGGTGAACGATCGCGTGAGATGAGCCGGAATCGACGAGCGCGCGCCAGGCGGCTTCGGGGTTGGCGCTCACCTTGCTCAGGCGCGCGACGCGGGCTTTGTAGGCCGGCGGGAACGCGCCGCTGTAGCCGTTGGTGATCGGCTTCCAGTGCGTATGCGCGTAATAGACGTAACGGATCTCCCACGCGGCGTCGCCGAACGGAAACTCGGTGATGGCGCTGCCGGCCGGCAGCGAGGCGACACGGGCGTACACCGGCGGGGCGCCTCCGCCCCGACTACGCTCTTCGAGCTTCGTCGAGGTCTCGCCGTAGCGCTTCGCGCGAAGGCGGACGAGGCTACGGCGAGCCAAGCTGGAGGCGGGGTAGACACGCGCGGGCGGTACCGCTTCGTTCTGGGCCCACGTGCGGTTCATCTCCATCGGAATGGCGGCGCCCTCGATCAGGATGAGGACGGCGAGAACAACCGTCAGAACGGCCGGGACTGAAGTCCCGGCCCAACGTACCTTTCCAATCCTGAATAGTTCGTCGGCGCCGTAGCCGGCGAGCACGGCGAGAAACAGGCCGGCGATCATCGCGTAGCGCGCGGGCACGCGGACGCCGTTGAAGCCGGGCACGTAGTTGTAGAGCACGCCGTAGAGACCGAAGCCCGACCCGCGCGCGTCGCCGGCATTGGGCACCGGTCCGAGCGACAGCCACATCGCCAGCACGGTGGCGACGGCAAAGAAGATCAGCGGCGTGCGCACCAGCCTCGACGCGGCACCACGAGCCGTCGGCGACACCACCAGCAGCAGCCCCGCCGCCACCACGAACTGCATCAGCAGGCGTTGCGGCGTGCGCGCGCTGATCGTGAGGCCGAGCACATTCAGGTCGAAGCCGCCGAATGTCACCACGCTCATCAGCGCAAAGAATTGTGTGACCACGGCGATTGCGAGAAGGACGATCACTGCGCGCCGCGTTGGGGTCCCTTCGACTCGCGCAGCGCCGCGGCTACTCGCCGCGTCGCGTCGCTCGCTCAGGGCAGGCAGACCCCGCCACACCGCGGCAACCAACGCGACAATCGCAAGGAGCCACGGGACGAAGCCGAGGAACGTTTCACCTTCACCGTGCGGGTAGTAGCGAAGGGTTTTTCCCCAGAACGACAGGTTTTCCGACGCGGTGACGTACGACCAGAGATTCGCTGAGAACAACACGACTTCGCCAAACGGACGCTCGAAGCCGAACAGCTGTTGCGCTTGCGAGTAAGGAAACAAGAATGGAAGGGTCAACAGCAGCGTCACAGCCGCCGCTATCGCGAGCGAAATCCAGATGCGCAGGTCCTTCAGCTTTCCCAACGCCCACATGCGGTGCATCACGAACAACGGCGCAAACGGCGCGAAGTAGAGCAGGTAATAACCGCACGACCAGTTCTGCATCACGAGCGCCGCGGTGCCGCCGGCGAGCGCAGGATAGCCACCCGCCTTCGCTCGAGCCCAAACAAGTGAGCTACGGCGAGGCCTCGCCGTAGCGGCCTCCGGCCGCGTAGGCGGGGAGGTGACAAAACGGTTCAAACCGTAGAGCGCAAACGGCATCCACTGAGAGCTCATGACCTGCAGGTGCGGCACCGACGCAATCCGGTACGGCAGAAAACCGTAGACGAGCCCGGCGACAAACGCCGCCATGCGATTGCCGGTCAAATCCCGGACGAGCAGGTAGGTTCCAAACGCCGACAACGCGAACGTCGAAATGAACAGCAGGTTGTAACAGAGGATGACGTTGCCGGTGAGCCAATAGACCGGAAGGATCTGCAGCGTTTGCCCGAACAGGTGCTCCGAGAAGGTCAACGCCAGCGGCTCGGGATGGAAGATGTTGGCGTTCCAGAACGCCTGCCAGCTCATCGCTCCGGTGAGCAGGCGGGGCACGTGTTCCGCTCCCCAGCCGAGAATCCACATGTTCAGGAGCGAATCGCCCAGGTCGCCCGGCACATCGCCGGCGATGCCGAGCGCGAGCGGCCAGGTGAGCACGATCGAAAGCGCCGTGTAAGAGAGGATCGCCGCGCGCGTGCTCACGATTCCTTTTCGGTTTCGCGTAGCACCAGCTCTTCAAACAACACCTGGAGGATTGCCGCCGTCGGAACCGCGAGCAGCGCGCCGGCCAGGCCGAGCAGCGAGCTGCCGATGATCAGCGCCACGATCACCGTGATGGCGCTCAAGCCCACCTGCTGACTCATCACCTTCGGCACCAGGAAGTTGTTTTCGACAATCTGTATGCCCCAGCAGAAGAGCGCCACCGCCAATCCCAGGCCAGGCGACACCGTGAAGGCGACGGCAACGGCCGGAACGGCCGCGAGTAACGGCCCCACCATGGGAATCATCTCGCCAACGCCTGCGATCAACGCCAGCACGAAGAA
>JAUSDY010000138.1 GCA_030650395.1 Acidobacteriota bacterium
GCCCCAGCGAGGCGCCGGCCGCGAAGCAGCTGCCAGAGCGCACGCTCAGCGGGCGTGCAGGCGCGGCGCAGCGCCCGGGCACGGAACGTATGCGGCCGAAGAAGGCGAGCCATGCTGGACCAACCACCACCACCAGCCACGCTCGAGTTGCGCGGCCTCACCCCCAGCCCCCCTCTCCCTCCGGGCTCGCCATTGGGCTCATTTCTCAAAACACGCCAAACGCCCGCAGCGCGGCGGCGCCATGGAGGACGCGCTCGAGACCGCGACCGATGGTGGTGGAGCCTGGTGGCCCGCCGGATGACTTGCCCGTGTAGCCGCCGAGCTCCGCAAGCCACAGGGTCGCCTGCGCGATCGTCGGTACGCCATCGGGGACGGTCTCGGTGCGCTTCTTCTGCTGGCGTTTCAGTGCGATGAGGACGCGGATCTCGTCTTCGCCTAGCTCGTCGGTGGCGGGCCGCTCGGGGGCGCCCCTGGCGAGGAGCTTGATGCGTTCGGCGCGTGCAGCCACAGCGGCCTGGATTGTAGCCCAGCGTATAACGGCGGCGCGACTGCGCAACTGCGTGTCTTCGACGTTGCAGACGCCAGACTTCCACGCCCTATGGAAGTCCTCGATGCGCCAGCGCGAAGCGTATCCCAGCACGACCTCGCGTCCGTCTGCAAACGAGGCGACGGGCGCGTTCGTCAGCAGAAGCCAATCGAGCGGCTTCTCGCCCTTCGGCGTCGTGCCTTCCTCGCGGACCCACACGACCCGCACGTCGAAGCCGTGAATCTTGCTCGTGCTCCGGTCGCGCAGCCGCAGGGTAACTTCCGCGGCGCGCATGACCATCCGAGCACGCCTGGCCGTGCGCTTGGCGTTACCAGGCACGTCGATCTCGTACGAACCGATCGGCCGTTGCTCGGCGAGATGAGCGCGGAGGTACTGCTTGTCGCGCCCCGTCGCTTCAACCGCGCGGTCCCACGATGATCGCACCGTGAACAGATGCTTCGTCGCACGGAGCGCGCTCAGGATCGGCCAGGCGTCAGCTTCGCGGTCAAGCTGAAACCAGCCGTGAGCGCCGACGGCGTCGAGCCGCTGGGTCGTGCGCTCGATGGCTTCGATCCAGTGGCGCGTCTCCTTCTGCTCGGTTGGAAGCTGAGCGCGGCGCTTGCGCCTAATCTTCGCGCTACCCGAACGAGCTTCACCCCGCGCCCACCAGACTTGCGAGAGCAGGCCGAGCGTCACGCCACCTGGGTCTACGGCGAGCGCCGAGATCACCTTCAGTCCGCGCGCGCCGGCCTTCGTTGTCCCCACCCTACCGAAATCCTTGTCCCGCTCATGATCGGCAAGTCGCAAGCTCGAACCATCGACGGCCACGCGTACGTACGCCAAGCCGACACACCGCCGCGCCGTCGCGCCTCCCTGCGCCTCCTCAATCGCCAGCGGTGACACATGTTCGCTCTCGATGAAGTCGTACGCACCGTCGAGCTCGCGTGCGGAGCTGAACACCCTTGACAGCTTGCCGTTCGGGTTCTCTGCCGCACGCGCGGCCATCTTCACGAGCCGCGCCGTGCGCCGCGCGTCCCCGAGAGCGGTGTCCCCGAACTCCTCCAAAGCCCACGCTTCTGCTGCCGAACCTGTTCGCATGACGCGTGCGACGGAGCGGCAAGCCCGAAAATTCACCTACAGTGTGCGATCGGATCTCACAAAGTGCGATGGACCCAGTGGCGAGCCCTCCGGGAGAGGGGCTCGGGGGTGAGGGTACACGGTATGCCACCGGCATGCCGCCCGGCAGCCCATTCGAGGCCTGAGAGCCAGATCCACGCTGCTCCTGCGCCGGTCTCGTCGGTGCAGTTGCCGGCGAACCGACCACTCACCGGTGCTCGGCTTCGCGAGCCGTCCAGAAAAATGAGGGCCACGCGCGCCCGGATCGGCCTCGGGCTCGTGCGAACCAGATTCGTCGCGGCAGGCTGAGAAAACCAGCGCTCACCTAGTAGTCCGTCAGGCGCCGCGCGATGGGTAAGAACTTGGCCCACCGCCCGGGCTGCGCCGATGAAGTCGCCCATGAAGCGCTACATCATCCAGCTCACGGACGACGAGCGGGCGGCACTCGAAGCGATGGTCAGCCGCGGCCGGGTTCACGCAGACCGCGCCAGGCGCGCCCGGATCCTTCTGCTCGCCGACTCTGGTTGGACGGATGAGGAGATCGTCGACGACCTCGGCGTCGGTGTCGCGACGGTCGAACGGACGCGAAGGGCATGTGTGATGGTGGGGCTGGTGGCCGCCGTGGAGCGCAAACCGCAGGCGCGCCCGCACGCGGGCAAGCTCGACGGGGCCGCCGAGGCCCAGCTCGTCCACCTGGCATGCAGTGCACCGCCCGAAGGCCGCGCGAAGTGGACGTTGCGGCTGCTTGCCTCGCAGCTTGTACTGCTCGAGGTCGTCGAGTCGATCTCGTACGAGACGGTGCGGCAGGCGCTCAAAAAAACGAGCTCAAGCCTTGGCTCACGCGTCGCTTCTGCATCCCGCCCAAGGAGAACGCCAGCTTCGTCGCTGCGATGGAGGATGTCCTCGACGTCTACCAGCGGCCGTACGATCCCGAGCATCCAGTTGTCTGCCTAGACGAGACGAGCAAGCAGCTCGTCGAGCACACGCGCGTCCCGCTTGCGGCGCAGCCAGGGCAGGTCGCGTGCGAAGACGACGAGTACAAGCGCTGCGGGGTTGCGAACGTGTTCATGGCGGTCGAGCCGATCGTGGGCACGTGCATGGCCCAGGTCACCGAGCGACGAACGTGTGACGACTTCGCCACCTTCGTCCGGCAGCTATGCGACGTCACGTACCGAGACGCGACGTCCGTCGTCTTGGTCATGGACAACCTGAGCACCCACTCGGTCGCAGCGCTCTACGGTGCGTTCGAGCCTGCCGAGGCGCGTCGGTTGGCACAGAAGCTCGAGATCCATTTCACGCCCAAGCACGGCAGCTGGCTGAACATGGCTGAGATCGAGCTGTCGATCCTCAGCCGCCAGTGCCTCGACCGGCGCATCCCCAACATCGCCGCGCTGACCACCGAGGTCGCCGCGTGGAACCTCCGCCACAACGCGGACCCCTCCCCGATCCGGTGGCGCTTCACGAATGCTGACGCGCGGATCAAGCTCTGCCGCCTCTACCCAACGCGCGGCGCGTAGCGGCGGTCCCACAGTTGCTCATGGCGCGCACGTCGGCCTGCCACCCCACCCTCCATCGGCGCCACCCTCCCTTGCATCGGCACTCGTAGCACTCGAAGAGGCTCCGAGTAGCTTCGAGGGGGCGAAGGGCGTCGTGGATGGCTGCCACGTTGCGTGCGCCAGCACGGTCGGGGCGGACGCAACGGTCGTCCGGCCACGGCGCTTCGCGCCTCACTGGGGGCTCCCGCCCCCAGCCCCCCGGGCCCGCGGAGGAGGCCACTTTTTCTGTCATTTCTTCGTCCAGGGACTTGACAAGAATTCGCCTCGCCGAGCGCCTCATTGCGGCCGGCTCGCGACCGCGCTCGACTTCGAAGGCGTATTCGGTGTCAGCGGCCGCGCGGCAGGCCTCTGTGCGCGAGCGCGAGACGGTTCGGCGCCGGGTGGCCGACTCGCCCGAGAGGGTGCCGAAAACACCGTGGTTATGGTGTCGATGATGAACGACGCTGTCACCACCAATGGTAACGCCACCACGCTCACGTCCGAACAGGTCGACCAGCTCGCCGACGACATCGCCATCTTGGCCGCCCGCATCGATGCGGCGACCCACGAGCTGCTCGCCCACATTCGCCGCTTCGACGAGGCGAAGGGCTGGGCCAGGCAGGGCGCGCTCTCCTGCGCCCATTGGCTGAGCTGGCGCATCGGCATCGATCTGCCGGCGGCGCGGGAGAAGGTCCGCACGGCGCGCGCGCTCAGCGGGTTGCCGCAGATCGCGGCGGCGCTGGAGCATGGAGAGCTGAGCTACGCGAAGGTGCGGGCGATGACACGGGTTGCGGACGCCCAGAACGAAACGCTCTTGCTCGATATGGCCAGGGGCTCGACCGGGGCGCAGCTCGAGAAGATCGTGCGCGGCTTTCGCAGGGTCGAGCAACTCGTCGCCAGGGGCGACGACGAACGCCGCCACGTTCGCAAGCGCCACGTGCCTGCCGACGGGATGGTCCGCATCGAGCTCTTGCTATTGCCCGACGAGGCCGAGCGGGTGTGGCAGGCCTTGCTGGCGACGAAGCTCGAGCTCCGGGGGCAGATGGACGCAACCGCGGTTGCGTCTCCGGCGCCCGACCTCGCGGACGCGGCGGTCGCGATGGCCGAGGCGCAGCTTGCCGCCTTCGAACAGGCCGCGGTGACCGAGGACGAAGGCACGCGAGCGCGGCGCCGCCCGGCCGCCGAGCGCCGGCAAGTGCTTGTCCACTTGTGCGAAGACAGGCTCGCCCAGGGCGACCTCCGCGCCGAGCTCTCCGACGGCACGCCGCTCGCCGGAGAGACCTTCCTGCGGGTCGCGTGCGACGCGGGTCTCGTCGTCGCCAAGACCGACGAGCGCGGCAGGGTCCTCGACGTCGGGCGCACGAGCCGCACGGTCACCGCGCCCCTTGCGAGGGCGCTCTGGTTGCGTGACCGCCATTGCCGGTGGCCTGGCTGCACCCATAGCGCGTTCGTCCAAGCGCACCATGTGGTGCACTGGGCGCAGGGTGGGGTGACGAGCCTCTCAAATACGTTGTTGCTGTGCGATCGACACCATCGATTGGCGCACGAGGGCGGCTTTCGGGTCGAGCATGCCGAGGACGGCCAGGCTGTCTTCTATGACCAGCAGGGGCGCATGATTTCGCCGGCCGGTGCTGCCATGCCCGTCGAGGGCGACCCTGCCGGGCAGCTTACCGAGGCGCCCATCGACCGGCGGACCTCGCTGCCGAACTGGGATGGCCAGCCCCTTGACCTGCGTGCGGCCGTCGGCGCGCTCGTGCTGCGTCAGGACCGCGCCGCCGCGTTGTTGCGTTGACCACGGGCTCCGGCGTGAGCTCTCGCTGCCGCAGGTACTTTCGCGACGGCCACGGATCGACTGGCGACATCCTCGCGGGGCCGGTGGTGGTTGCGGTGATCGCTTGGGGGGGCTGGGGGCGTCAGCCCCCAGTGAGGCGCGAAGCGCCGTGGCCAGACGGCCGTTGCGCTCGCCTCGACCGTGCTGGCGCACTTGACGTGGGAGTCATCCACGGCGCCCTTCGCCCCTTCAAAGCTCCTCAGGGACTCGTCAGGTCGTGCGTGTGTTCACGCAAGACAGGCCGTCGCGTGACGCGTTGGCCGACGCACGCCGTCGAGAGGTCGGCGGCCTCGACGAGCTGCTGGTCTCGCGGGCCGGCCACCGTGCTTGGTGACCGTGAGCAGGTGCCGCAGCCGTGACTGAGGTGCGCGGCAGAACGCGGCCCTGCGGGCCGCGCCCATCGGGCGGTCCCGCCTCTACCCATCGCGCGGCGCCTGACCGACTACTAGGTGAGCGCTGGGAAACGGCGACTTCGTGACGGCGCCGTCCGCGGCGGGGCGCTGCCAGCGCCCGTGGTGGCTATCGGTCACGCGGTAGGGTGCACGACAACGAGCCGGATGAGGACGATCCGGCACGTCCGAGCCCCGAGCCCACCCTGAAGGCTCTGCGCGGCAGAGAACCCCGTTGCGGGTTCCGTCAGGCCGCCATCGCGGTGGGCGCGATGCGGATGCCGAGGGCGGCGAGGCGCGCGAGGTTGATGCTCGCCGCGAGCAGGGCGAAGTCGTGCTTGACCCGTTCGCGCCCCCGTACGCACTTTGCGGCGCCCGCCGTGCTTGCGCCGCATCAGATGCCCGATCTTGCGCTCGACCCTGGGACGCACCTTCCGGTACTGCTTCTTCCACGCCTCGTCGCGCTGGCGCTTGCGGTGACGATCGAGCGTCGCGTGCTTCGCGTGCAGCCTGATCGTGCGACCTGATTTCGACGTTGTGCACTGGGACCGCTGAGGACACTCGGCGCAGCTTCCGCCGAACTCCGCGATGCTCGAACCGTCCTTCAGCATGCGAAGCGAAACGCGTACACCTGCGGGGCAGCGCACA
>JAUSDY010000141.1 GCA_030650395.1 Acidobacteriota bacterium
AATTGGGCGCGCCGCCTTCGATGAAAAATCTGGCGACCATGACCAGCCCGCCGGCGAGATAGAGCCAGAAGCTGAGCGCGTTCAGCCGCGGGAACGCCATCACGTCCGCGCCGATTTGCAGCGGCACGAAATAATTCCCGAATGCGCCGGCGGCCAGCGGCACCACGGCGAGAAACACCATCATCGTGCCGTGCATCGCGACCAGCTGGTTGTAGAACTCGGGCAGCATCACGCCCCCGGGCGCGTTCGCCTCACCCAGCCACGGCGCCATCCATCCCGGCAGCGGCTGGCCCGGCCAGGCGAGCTGCCACCGCATCAGGATCATCAGGAGAAAGCCGACCAGCAGGAAGAAAAGGGCGGTCAGACCGTATTGCAGGCCTACCGTCTTGTGGTCGGTCAAGCGCACAGGGTGATTGTACCGGGGCTTCCACCCCAGCGCGGCTGCCGCGCTGAGGGCCCCGGCTTGGGGACTTGAGGACTTGAGGGCTTGAAGAACCGCAAGCCGGCGCCGCCAACGCCTTCCGCGCCGACGACTTCGACACCATCGTCGACAGCCCGATCATCATCGGCAACCCGGTCGTGCGCGAGTTCACCGTCGACGGCAAGAAGCACGCGCTCGTGCTCGAAGGCGATCCGTCGCTCTTCGATGCCGACAAGGCTGCCGCCGGCGTGAAGAAGATCGTCGAGACCGCCCGCACCGTGATGGGGCCGCTCCTTTACCCCCACTATTACTTCCTCAACATGATCGTCGAGGCGGGCGGCGGCCTCGAGCACAAGAACAGCTTCCTCGGCATGGCCGGCCGCTACACCACGCGGACGCATCGCGCCTACATGTGCTCGTGGCGCGCCGCGATCGCCTTGTGAAGTTCGACGTCACGCTGGGACCGGAACCGGGACGAACCTGGCGTCTCGAAACGCTCGCCAACGCGACCGACGAACAAAAGGCGCGATTCGCGGCCTGGGCCGGCCAGTAGAGTGCAGAGTTAAGAGTTAAGAGTTAAGAGTTAAGAGTTAAGAGTTAAGAGTTAAGAGTATGAGTTAAGAGTCCGGAGCGCTTTTAACTCTCAACTCTCAACTCTTAACTGGCATTGAGTCCCTGTAACTCAGATGTCGGTTTTTACGCCCAACCTTTCTCACCGGGCACCCGTCTATGTGAAGGTGCCTATGGAACTCCTGAAACGCGCCTGCTGTGCAGCCGCGATTGCTCTACTCGCCCCCACACTCACGGCGGCCTCTGAAAAGCGCGCTGCACTCACGGTCGAGGCGGTTGCGGTGCCGGCCAACGGCCCGATTGTGCTCGACGGCAAACTCAACGAAGAGATCTGGCAACAGGCGCCGGTCGTCAGCGAGTTTCAGCAGCGCGAGCCGGCGGAAGGCCAGCCCCCGACGTTCAAGACCGAAGCGCGCGTCGCCTACGATGCGGCCGCGATTTACATCGGCGTGCGCGCGTTCGATACCGACGCGTCGAAACTGGCCGGCATCCTGACGCGCCGCGACCAGCGTTCGCCTTCAGACTGGATCCGCATCGTCGTCGACTCGTATTTCGATAAGCGATCGGCGTACGAGTTTGGCGTCAACCCGGTAGGCGTGAAGACCGATCGCTACTACTTCAACGACGGCCAGAGCGACGACAGCTGGGACGCGGTG
>JAUSDY010000154.1 GCA_030650395.1 Acidobacteriota bacterium
TCTTACATTCAAATTTGGTGGGACTGTACGAATTCTGACGGCCAATCCTTCATTCAGGAACCAGCGTGAAGCGTGCCGCGTGTGAAGGGCGCAGCGCGGCGAAGTGACGCCGATCTGTCGTCGCAATCGTGTCAATCAGCAGGCGCTCGGCAATCGCGACGACGGAAGCGTCGACGAAGCCAATCTTCGGATACTTCGCTAATAGCACGGTCATGCGGCGCAGGTCCTGTGGCAGCAAGCCTTCGAGTTGAACGCGCCCAAGCGACAGCCAGTCGGCGACCGCCCTCGAGGCACCGACCGGCAGCTTGCTGTCGGCCATGTAGCCCACTTCGCCCAGGATGGTCTCGGGGACGATGCCGTCGAGTGCAGGATTCCTGAAGAAGTCGACACAACGAGCGTGCCAGACGTCGCGGGTATCAAACAGCGCGTAGAGGACGCCGCTATCGATGATCGCCGCCGTCATCGTTTCTTGCGTTTCGTGGTGCGCGGTTGCGTGCCGCCGTGGATGTCAAAATCCTGGAACACCAGTTCTTCGAACCGCGTCGCAACGTCCGACCGCCCGCTATCGAATGTGCGAGGCATCTGGAAAGGTTCACGGTGCGATTCGAGGTGCTTCGTGACGGCCTCCCGGACGACCGCCGCTACCGGCTTCTCCTGGCGGCGGGCGAACTGCTGCAGTTGCCGCTCGAGCGATTCGGGGAGAAAAATAGTGGTGCGCTTCATATCACATATGCTGTCATATGTCATACATGGCCGGCAAGCTGCCAGCCAGGCGTCCAGTTATGGGGCCGGGAGGGTTAGCGGCGAACGGTGATGCGCGGCGGGGTCGACATCGCGGCGGGTTGTGACACGTCGCCCGCCTCCCCCAACGACCGTGACTTCGACATCGACGCGCCCCTGCCACGTTGCGGGGACGCCGAGGTGCATGGGCATCGCGTTCTGCGAACAGTAGCCACTGCCGCCGTCAACCAGTCCTGCGGCCAATAATCGCCTGGTCCCCGGTTGAAAGACGCGGACCTCGCTGCCGGCCCTGGTGCGCCGGCCGCGCTCGTCGGTGACGTCCACGAGGAAGCCTCGCCCGCGCGAAGGAGCGGTATTGCGCAGCAGAGGATGACCGCCGCCGTCGGGGTCGTTGTTCGTCAACGCGAGATCGAGCCGCCCATCACCATCGAAGTCCACGAACTGCACACCATGGGTGGCGTCGTGCTTGAGAATCACATCCGGCAATGCCTCGGTGAAACTCCAGCCGACTGGGGCCGCACCGCGGTTGATGAACAGCGCGTCTCGATAGAGCGGCTGGCCGGCGATGAAGTTACCGACATAGAGATCCGGCAGGCCATCGTTGTCGACGTCGCCCCACGCGGAGGTCACGCCGTGGCCGGTGAGGTTGATGCCGCTCGTGCGGGCGGCCTCAGAGAATATCCTGCCGATCTCGTTGCGATAGAGCGTGCTCCGGCCATAGTTGGCCACGAACAGATCGAAGTCGCCGTCGAGATCGAAGTCGGCCACGCTGGGTCCAACGCCGCCATCTTCCCTAGGCCGCGGCGTGCCCGCCACGCCCATGGCCACGGCCACGTCTTCGAAGCGACCGCGCTCCTGACGGTAGAGGCCGTTCGCCTCGCCTTCCTGGTTGGCGATGAACAGATCGAGGTCGCCGTCGCGATCGAAGTCCCACCACACGCCGCTGACGCTGCGGCGGGTATCGCCGATGCCGGATTCTGCCGTGACATCGACGAAGCGGCCACTGTCGTTGCGGAGCAGGCGGTTGGGCACGTCACGAAACGCGGAAAACAGATCGAGATCGCCGTCGCCGTCGTAATCAATCCACGCCGGCTGCCGCGCCACGCCTTTCAGGCTGACGCCGACCGCTGCGGCCACGTCCACGAACCGCGAACCGTTGCTGTCGTTGCGATAGACCTTTGCCGCGATCGCGGGATCGGCGAATCCGATGAACAGATCCGGATCGCCGTCGGCATCGAAGTCGCCCCAGGCCGCCGATCGCGTTTCCTGGTTGTCGGCGAGACCCACGTCGCCCGCGACATCGCGGAAGAGACCGTTGTCGTTCCTATAGAAGCGGTTCGGACGACCCCGGAAGGCGACGAAGTAATCGAGATCGCCGTCGCCATCCGCATCGGCCCACGCGTTGGCCTGGCCACCCGCGGCGGAGAAGAGATCGGGCTGCACGAGCTCGAACGA
>JAUSDY010000158.1 GCA_030650395.1 Acidobacteriota bacterium
GACGGCCGCGAAGCGGTGCAATTCCTCGTCAAGATCAAAGAGTTCATCGAAGACCCGGCCTGGATGCTCCTGGAAAGCTGACGGGGCATGGCACGGACCTCAACGGCCCGGAACCTGCGGCGGCTGATCGCCGAGCGCGACGAGTCGCGCGGGCTGCTCATCGCCTTCGAAGGCCCCGACGGGTCGGGCAAGACCACACAGCGCAAGCTCCTCAAGACCTGGCTCGAGAGCCGCGGCAACACGGTGGTGTCAACACGGTGGGCCTCGTCGGCACTCGTCAAACCGCTGTTGAAGGTCAGAAAGCGCATCCGCACCCTTTCGACCGAAGAGTACTCGCTGCTCCACGCCGTCGATTTTCGCCACCGTCTCGAAACGTCGATCCTGCCCGCGCTATGGGAGGGCAAGACGGTGCTGGCCGACCGCTACCTGTTCACCGCGCTCGCGCACGACGCGGCCAGAGGCCTCGATCTCGACTGGCTGCTCCACGCCTATTCGCCGCTGCTCTGGCCGGACCTGGTCATCTACTTCTCGATGACGGCGGAAGATTCGAGCCGGCGCGTCGCGTCCGCCCGGGCGCCGCGCTTCTACGAGGCCGGCCAGGACGTGACGGGCCTCGAGGATCCACTCGCCAGTTACGGCCGCTTCGTCGATCGCGTGGTCACCGAGTACGAGAACCTGGCCCTGATCTTCAAGTTCGTCACGGTCGATGCCGGCGACGCGGTCTACCGCCAGCACACCCAGGTGCGCGAGCTGGTCGAGAGCACCGAGAAGCGCCCCTGGCCTGCGTTCAGCAGAGAAGCAGTCGAAGAATGGCTGAAAAAGTCTTCCCGCGCGGCCACCTCGTAACCGTCGACGGCTCCCGCGGCAAGGACGTCTCGAGCGCGGCCGAGGCGCTCGCCAGGCGCTTGCGTCGCCGCGGCGTCGAGTGCGTCATCAGCCGCTGGGATGCATCGGGCCTGTTCGGCGAGCTGGCCCAGGCCGGGCGGCCCGGCCGGCACGTTTCCCCCCGCACGCTGTCGCTCGTCTACGCGGCCGATCTCGCGTTCCGCCTCCGATGGGAGATTCGGACCACGATCGAAACCGGCGGCGTCGTGATCGCGGCGCCATATGTCGAAACCGCCGTCGCGTTTGGCTCCGCGTGTGGCCTGCCCGCGAACTGGCTGCGGGAGCTGCTGCGGTTCGCGCCGGCGCCCAACCTGCGCGGCATCGTGCGCGAACGCAAGAGTGATAGCGGCTGGAAGGCGCGGCTCGATCGCGGTTATGGCGAATACAGCGCGGCGCTGTTCGAAGAAGGGACGGCCGACTTCAAGTCAAAACGGACCCGCCACGCCATGATCGAGGCACTCGGCGCCGATCACGGCCGCAAGGTGTTTCAGTTGTCTGGCAAGGGGATCGAACAGGCCGCCAAGGCGGTTATTGGCAGCCGGCCGGCAGCGTCGTCCCCGTCTGCTTCGCGACGTCACAACGAACGACAGTGATTCGTGCTGCGGGGAATGCCAGCATCGCGTCACGCGCTGTGGCGTGGTCGCTGTTCGAGTAGGGCTTCTTCGTGTCGCTCTCCATGGCGTTGGCGATCATCGCGAACTGCCGCTGCATTTCCTGCTGCAGCCAGTCGCTCGCCGAGGTCGCCGCTTCCAACAGCACGTTGTAGTACTGGGCCTGGAAGGCCGGCACCTCCAGCGTCTTCCTCGTAAGCACGTTGTCGCCCAGGCGGGTGTTAAACAGAAACTGCGGCGACAAAAACGCGTTGTCTTCGTCCCACGCGATGAACACGTGGCTGGTGCTGTCTTCCAGCCGGTAGAAGTAGAAGTTGTTCATCCCGTCGTAGCCGTTGAACCCGTCGTCTTGCGCGATGAAGTTCTGGGCCGCGATATAGCGCACGAACCCGGGCAGGTCGAGCTTCGGGCCGACCGTCTGCTCGAAGCTTGCCGCCGGCGTGTTGTTGACCAGCCGCACCAGTTCTTCGATCGGCCCCCAGATGGTCGTGTCGCTCTTGGTCTCGTTGGTCTTGATGTCGAAGCGCGCCTTGTAAACGTCGAGGCCGGAGCCTTGGTACTCGAACCGCCAGGCATTCTCCTGGATGTAGTTGTATTCGAACAGGAAGCCGTCGTTCAGCACGTTGTCGCCGATGCTGCCGAAGACCCGGCCCATCATCGTCTTGTCCACCGACTCGACCAGGCCGTACAGGCCTTCGTATCTGCCATTCACGAAGAGCTGCGTGTGTGTTTCGCGCGGCACCGGAATGCCGAGGCGGGCAAAGAACCGCATCGCGACGGTTTCCTTGATTCCCGAATGATCCTGCGTGAGGTTGTCGAGCACGAACGACTTGAGGCCGAGAAAGGTCTGCTTGTCGGAATAGCGATCGATGTCGACGCGAAGGCCCGGCTTGGTGCCGCTGCGCGAGCCAAGCCCGCGCGAGCGGATGCCGACGTTGGGGGCCGTCTGGCCGTTCCACACCACATCGGCCGGGTAATAGGTGTTCTCCTGGAACGCGGCTTTCAGCTTGGCCCAGTCCTGGTCGTTGAGCCAGAGCTCGATCCGCTGGATGGCGTTCGGGTTGAAGAAGTCGTCCGACGACTGTGCCGCGGCGCGACCCGTGAAAATCAGCACCAGCAGCACGCCGAATCCGGCCCGACGCAAGATCGTCATATCCTCATCCTGCCTGCTTAGAAGACGACTTGCAACCTGATCAGTCCCGACCAGAACTTGTCGGTGCCCGGGTCGGGCGTGCGCGCCGGGTCGTCAAATGTCTCGTGAACCGCGTTGGTGATGACCCGCGCCCAGCGGTTCAGCATCCAGTTCACGCCGAAAGTCCACACCCGATCGCTGTTGCTCACCAGGTGCTCCGAGCGCGGATTGGTGAACGCGGTGCCGGTCTTGGACGCGCTGCCGAATTCGAGCTGATCGTAGCGGGCGCCAATCTCGATCGCGCCGATTCCGCCCTGGAACAACGGCTTCTTCGGGTTGATGTTGTCGTCCTTGTCTTCGCCGGTGATGAACCACGTTCCACTCGCATACCAGCCGGTGCCGACAAAGTCCGACAGGTCCTGGTTGCGGTTGCTTTGCCCGATGCGTTCTTCGCGCGACTGCATCCACTCCGCCTTGAAGCCGGTAGGCCCAGGTGTCCAGTCGAACTGCGCTCCAAACCGTTGGCGGCGGCCCTTGGTGTACACCGGCTCGAAGAAGTCCTCCGTGCCATAGATTGACTGCCCGCGCAGGCTGTTGAGTCCTTCGGGAATCGCAGCGCTCGTGTAGGCGATGCCGAACCGCATGCTTTTCAGGTTATCGGCCACTGGCAGCGGCTTCATTACGTTGGCGGTGATGCGGCCCGCGTACGAGGGTCCCACGCCTTTCAGATCCTCGCCTTCTTCGACAAACTGCGGCTCTTTCAACTCACCGTTGTCGCCGTCGTCATCGAACACGCCGAATTCGTAGGTCAGGTCGTTGCCGGAGATCTCACCGTAAACCATCACGCCGCGATCGCGGCCTGGCGAGATGATCTGCGAGGCCAGACTTCGATACGCAAAGTCGACGTCGGTCGCGCCGGTGTTCTGCTCGAGGCCGAAGGGCATTTTGAACCGCCCGGCCTTGACCCTGAGCTCGTCGAATGTCGACCAGTTCAGGTAGACATCCTTCCAGTCGCCGAAGCCGCTATCCCCGGTGTCGATAGCGCGCTCGATCTCGAAGTCGAAGTGCTTGGTGAGGTCACCCTTCAACGCGACACGGGCCGTGCGGAAATCGAAGGTGTCTTCGTCGATTTGCGGATCGAACTTCCGCCAGTCGAACTGCACCTTGGCGCGTAAGTCGACCTTGACGTCCTCGCCGAACACGATAGACGGGCGATCGTCCCACACCAGGCCGCGCCTTTTTTGTGCGAACGCCGGCCCGGCGCAAGCCAGCACGACAACGAGGGCCGCCGACACGGATGTCTTCATGCGATGCGATCTCCCGGCAGCAGCGACGCGGCCGCTCCCGCCTTGGTGCTCATTTGGTGAAAAGCCATGTTGAGCCGTTTGACCAGCGCCGGCTCGTGAATCACCACCGACACTTCCCTGCGGAAATCGAGGCTGAGGGTCGACAGCGCCGTGCTGCCGAGGATGGCGCGCGTCTCGTCGATGATCATCATCTTGCCGTGCGGCTCGACATCCATCGGGTGCTTGCCGAGCACCGACACGGTGATGCCTTCCTTGCGCCGTTCCTTCAGGAGCGCGACCAGGTCGGGATCCGACAGCTTGTGATCGAGAATGCGGATGCTGCGCTTGGCCCCGGCGATCAGGCCGCGGATTTCCGATCGCGATCGTTCGGGACCGATGATCAGGCGCCGGCTGATCGGCCGGCGCGAGGGCAGCGGCTTGCCGGCCGCGTCGGCGCGAAACAGCGTCAGAAGGCCTTTCACGACCGAGGGGTCCTGAGTCACAAGCACGGCGTCCCACGTCCGCGAGAAACATTTGCGAGTCGGGTTGAGCGTGGTCACGATCGCGGTCGACTCGTCGGCGACGAGGTACTTCGCGTGATACTTGACGACGGGGTCGGCGTAACGCGTGACGACCGCGCCCATCTCTTCGAGGGCGCCCCACAGTTTCTTGAGGCGCTTCTTCCCGCCCTTGGCGCGCTTGGTCAGGATCGCCTCGACCTCGCAGCCGCGCTCGAGCGCGTTGGCGAGCGCATCGAGCACGGTGAAATCGTCACAGCGAAACAGCGACAGCACGAGCCGGCGCTTCGCCGATCCAATCACGCCAAGCAGGGCTTCTCGTCGTTCGGCCGGTTCGAGCACCAGTTTTTCCTTGACCGGCGCCGCGGCCACCTTTCGGGGCTTCCGCGTTCTGGCCGCCGCCTTCGGCCCCTCGGGCTCCGGCGGACTATCCTCGCTTGGGGGACGACCAAGAGACATTCTTGATGCCTTTCTTGCCATCACCCATCAGCTGCGCGCTGAGGTCCTCGAGCGAATCGGTGGGCTTGAGCGTGGTCAGGTACTTCACCGTGGCCTCGTCTCCCTGCGACACTTCGCGGGGTTCGAAGAGCACGCCGTTCACCGCAAACACATGCAACACGTGCGCCGTCGGGAACTCCCGCTCTTCAGCGATGATCTCGACGAGCATGGTGCGCGGCCGCTCCGAGCTGAACATGTTGAGGATGGGAATCATCGCGCACAGGAACACCGTGCCGAGGCCGGCGACCGCGAGCGCCCCCAGGCCCGCCGCCATGCCCAAGCCCATCAGCAGGAAGAGGATCGTGATGTCGCGCGCGTCTTCGACCGGTGTGCGAAAGCGGATGATGCTCGCCGCGCCGGCGATGCCGAAGGCGCGCGCCAGGTTGCCGCCGATGATGATCATCATCATGGCCCCTGAGACGCAGAGCAGCACCTGCGCCTGATCCATGGTCGGGTTTGGTTGCCGTTCGCTGCGGTACTGGCGGTGCACGACCGTGACGAGCATGCCGATCAAGGCGGCGGTGATCAGCTTGACGAGTTCGAAGAGCGGATGATGCGACAAGACGTAGCCGTCGCCGCCGGAAACGGCGGCGGTGCCGGATGGTGGAAACGGCGCCGCGGGCGGAGCGGCACCTTCGAGCCCGAGATTCGGCCAGGTCATGCCGACGCCAACCAGCGCGAGGCCGACCAAGCCGACGGCGAGGCCGGCGACAACGCGGTCCCACGGGATCGTGCGGGTCTTCGCTTCGACGAGCGAGTCGACCACTTCGAGCACGCGTGTGAGCAGCGACAGCTCGAGCGTTTCAAGCACGCGCGGGTTCGGCGACACCAGCGTGAAGCGCCGGTTCAGGCGTTGCGCCGTGGTGTGGCCACGCACCAGGGCGCGAATGCCGGCGCTGTCGATCGTCGGCACGCCGCGCAGGTCGATCACCAGGTGCTCCTGGCCCGACTTGAAGACCTCCTGAATGCGGCGTTCGAATTCTTCGGCCGGGCCGCCCGCCACCAGGGGTTCCTGGGGTGAGAGCAACAGTCGATCGGCCTTCGTGGTTTTCGCTGTAGCAGTAGCCATAACGACCCGGCCCTGCCGGGGTGGCCGAACGGTACCACGTATAATAAAGCTGGGTAAAGGCAGATGGCTTTCCACCGACGCGCGGCCGGAACATTGCGCCTGGCGGCCTCGGTGGCAACGCTGGGGTTTGTGCTTGCCTGTTCGAGCTCTCCGGCCGGGCCAAGTCCCGGCGGTGGCACCCCTCCCACAACCGGCAACAATCCGCTGACAGGTCAAACGGTCGTGGCCCTCGGCGTCGGCGACATCGGCATGTGCAATCAGCCGGCTGTCGCGCAGACCGCGCGGCTGGTCGCTGGTCTCGAAGGCATGCTGCTTCTGGCCGGCGACATCGCATATCTGCACGGATCGGCCGCGGATTTCCGCAACTGCTTCAACCCGGAATGGGGCCGCTTCAGGTCTCGCTGGCACCCGGTGCCCGGCAATCACGAATATGAGACTCCCGGAGCCGCCGCGTACTTCGACTACTTCGGCGAGGCGGCCGGCGTGGATCGCGCCGGTTACTACTCCTTCATGGCGGGCGACTGGCTGATCCTGATGCTCAACTCGAATATCCCGGCGGGCCGCAACTCGGCCCAGTGGGAATTCGTGCGTGCCGAGCTCAACGCGCAGCGGACGCCCTGCACCCTGGCGGTGTGGCATCACCCGCTCTTCACTTCGGGACCGAATGGCCCCAACGCGTTCATGCGCGACATGTGGGCGCTGCTCGAAACCGCGAAGGTCGAGCTGATTCTGAACGGCCACGACCATCTCTACGAGCGCTTCGCGCGGCAGATGTCGGACGGCCGGCCAGACCCGGCGCTCGGCATCCGTCAGTTGACGGCGGGTACTGGCGGCGCCGAGCTGTACCCGTTCGTCCGCACCGCGCCAAATTCCGAAAGACAGGTCATGGAATTTGGAGTCGTGCGCCTAACGCTCCGGCCCGCTCAAGTCGATTGGGAGTTTCTCAACGTGAGCGGCAACGCGGTCGACCGCGGACTCGATACCTGCAGATAGAGCGGGCTTGAGGGCTTGAGGGCTCGAGGGCTTGAACAAGTCCCCAAGTCCCCAAGTCCTCAAGTCCTCAAGTCCTCAGTTACCATATCGCCATGAGCATCCGATCACTTTGCGTCCTCCTACTGGTTGTGGCGGCTTTCGGCATGTCCACCTACGCGCAGCAACCGGCGAAGCCGGCGCCAACGCCCGTTCCCCCACCGGCAGACGTCGCGAAGCCGCCTGCAGATGCGACCAAGACCGCGTCGGGCTTGAGCTTCAAAGTGCTGCAGCCAGGGAAGGGCACGGCCAAACCAGGCCCCACCGATTTGGTGACCGTGCACTACACGGGGTGGACGACGGACGGCAAGATGTTCGACAGCTCGCACGCCCGCAACGCCCCCAGCACGTTCCCGGTCAACCGCGTCATCAAGGGCTGGGGGGAAGGCGTCCAGCTGATGGTCGCCGGAGAAAAGCGCCGTTTCTGGATCCCGCAGGAGCTCGCTTATAGCGGTCAGCCAGGGCGTCCGGCCGGGATGTTGGTATTCGACGTCGAGATGCTCGAGGTCGTCCCCTCGCCACGGACCCCGCCAACAGATGTCGCCGCGCCGCCGGCCGACGCGCTCAATCACCGCTCCGGAATCTCCTACAAGGTGCTGCGCCCCGGCACGGGCGCGACCCACCCCACGAAAGGCAGCACGGTGACGGTGCATTACACGGGCTGGACCATTAACGGAGAAATGTTCGACAGTTCTGTCGAGCGCGGCCAACCGGCGTCGTTCGGCTTGAGCGACGTGATCGAAGGATGGACCGAAGGCGTCCAGTTGATGGTTGTAGGCGAGAAAACACGCTTCTGGATCCCGGAGCGGCTCGCTTACAAGGGCGAACGGCCGCCGCGGGGCATGCTCGTGTTCGACGTGGAGCTGCTGAACATCCGATAACGGTGTTCCAGATCCAGAATCTGGCGTCTAAACGGAACAACATCACACTAAATAACTATATTTAAGTGCTTTAAGTCTATTACTATTGCACTTAATCGCATGTCTATGTTCTGTTATTGGACGTGACAGTCTTTTTGTCCTATATTGTCTGTTAATAGTTGTTCGTATTGAATGACCCTAAATACCTATAGAACCTTTAATTGATATGACTTTGTATGACATTAAATTCAATTAAAGACATTTGGCGCGTCTATTGCTCTGCTGTTGGCGTCATGGTGTATTCGTTCAGATTCCCAGGGACCGCACGAAGGCGGTTTGGGGCCGTCGATCCGTAACAACGCTCGCCTTACTGGCGTTAATCGTTACTTGGGCTGCTCCCGCCGATGCGCAGAAACGCTGGCGGGGTCGAACTTCACGCTTCGAGAGCTGCGTCTGGAAGACGCCGCCTCGTTGCTCTCGATGCTGACGACCGAGGAAGTCTCGCGCTTCATCTCGCCGCCGCCGACCACGGTTGAGGGCTTCGAAAAGTTCATCCAGTGGGCGCAGCAGGAGCGCGCCGCCGGCAACTACGCGTGCTACGCCGTCGTCCCGAACGGGCTCGACACCGCCATCGGCATCTTCCAGGTCCGCACCCTCGAACCCGGCTTCGGGATGGCCGAGTGGGGCTTTGCACTCGGCTCGCAGTTCTGGGGCACGAACCTCTTCGCCGAAGGCGCGCGGTTGATTTTGGGCTTTACCTTCGACACCATCGGCGTCCGCCGCCTCGAAGCGCGCGCCGCGATCGCCAACGCGCGCGGAAACGGCGCGTTGCGAAAGATTGGCGCGGTTCAGGAAGGCGTGCTGCGCCGGTCATTCTTGCGTAACGGCGTCCATCACGACCAGATGCTGTGGTCGATTCTCGCCGAAGACTGGACCGAGCAGCTCTCGCGCCAGGGTACCGTCACGCACTAGTCCTCGCGGGACTGAAGTCCCGCGCTACGTTGGCGTCACCGTAAGGCCCGCGACATTTCCAGGGGTGTCCGGGCCTCTTTTTTTGTCCGCCTCCGCCGCGGAGGAATGCAGCGCGGCTACGGCGAGACCCCGCCATAGCTCGCGAAGGATTCGAGGCGAGCGAAGGCGGGGCCGGCGCCCGCAGGGATTCGATTCGAGCGAAGGCGGGTTCACACTTACACTGGAGCGTCGTGTCCTCCCCCGCCTGGCGCACCCTCGCCCTTGACCGCGGCGACCACGGCGTCCGCATCGATCGCGTGCTGCTTCGGCACCTGCGCGACGAGCGTGTGTCGCGCAACCAGATCCAGAATTGGATCGAAGCAGGCGGCGTGCTCGTGAACGGCGCACCGGCCCCCCGCGCCGCCTGGCGGGTCCAGGCCGGCGATGCCGTTGCCGTCCGCTTCGACCCCCGCCCGCCGAAATCACGGCCGGCGGCCGAATCGATCCCTCTCGACGCGCTGTACGAAGACGCCGACCTGCTGGCGATCAACAAGCCGCCGGGGCTCGTGGTGCATCCGTCGTACAAGAACGCGGGCGGCACGCTGATGAACGGCGTGTTGGCGCTCGCGCGGGACTGGCCGGCGGGTTCCAAGCCGGCGTTGCTGGGGCGGCTCGACAAGCACACGTCGGGTGTTGTGCTGATCACCAAGAGCGGTCACGTCCACGCGGCTCTTCAGCGCGCGATGGATGCGCGGCAAGTCGACAAGGATTACCTCGCGGTGGTGTGGGGAAAGCCTTCGCCCGCCAGGGGCAGCATCGACCTCGCGCTCGATCGAGATCCGTGGGATCGTCGCCGCATCACCGTGACCGATCGCGGCGGCCAGCCGTCGGTGACGCGCTACGAGCGAATCGCGACTGCAATGCGTGGGACTGCAATGCGTGGGGACAAACCTTCAGGTTTGTCCTTCTCACTCGTGCGCCTGCGGCTCATCACCGGACGCACGCACCAGATTCGCGTCCACCTCGCGGCGAAGGGCTGGCCCATCGTCGGCGATGCCGTTTACGGGCGAAAGGCGACGCGCATCGCCGCCTCCGACACCGCCGAGATCGCGCGGGCGTTTTCCCGTCAAGCGTTGCATGCTTGGCGGCTGGCATTCCGGCACCCCGTGAGCGGCAAGGAGTTGTCGATCGTGGCACCGCTCCCGGAGGATATGGGAGAGCTGGCCAGAGCGCTCGGTTTGCCGGTTGATATAATCGCGCATCCTCCGGACAAACCTGAAGGTTTGTCCCCACGCAAAACTGGCCAATGACCTCTGCGGCAGTCACACGCGTCCGCGCCGCGTTGGCCAGGCAGCCGCGCATTCCGCTCGCCGTCCTGCCGACGCCCATTTACGACGCCACGCGCCTGCGCGACGCGCTCGGCGGTCCCGCCAGGTGCCCGCGCGTGCTCATCAAGCGCGACGACCTGACCGCGCTCGGGCTTGGCGGCAACAAGGCGCGCAAGCTGGAGTATCTCGTCGCCGATGCGCAGTCACAGGGGGCCGCGACGCTCATCACAACGGGCGCCGTGCAATCCAACCATGCGCGCATGACCGCGGCAGCTGCGTGCGTGGCGGGCATGCGATGCGTGCTGGTGCTCACGACCACCGTCGACGAGCCGGCGATGGCGGGTAACCTCCTGCTCGATCGGCTCTACGGTGCCAGCGTGCGGCTCGTACCGTCGGTGGATCCGATGCTCGCCGTCGGGCAGGATGAAGCCGTGGTTGCCGAGGTCGTCGCCGACGAAGAAGCGGCGGGTCGACGCCCGTACGTGATCCCAATCGGCGGCTCGAGCGGCATCGGCGTGTTCGGCTACGTGGGCGGAACGGCGGAGCTCGTCGAGCAACTCGATGCGATGGGTGTATCGCCAACGCGGTTGTATTTCGCCAGCGGCTCGCGCGGCACCCAGGCAGGGCTTACGCTGGGCGCGAAGTTATGCGGGGCATCGTACGAAGTGACCGGCATCGCGGTCAGCGCCGGTGAGCCCGAGAAGATCGAGCGCGCGAAGCGGATCGCCAATGACGCGGCAACACGCCTCGGACTGACCGAACGGGTCGACTTGCCAGATCTCGTGACCGATCAGGGTTTCATCGGGGAGGGCTACGGCATTCCGACCGATGCAGGGCTAGAAGCCATCCGCGTGCTGGCGCGGACCGAGGCGATCCTGCTGGACCCGTGTTACACGTCGAAGGGCATGGCCGCGCTCATCCAGCACGTGCGAGCCGGCAAGCTTTCGCCCGCAGAGACGGTCGTCTTCCTGCACACCGGCGGCATGCCGGCGTTGTTCACTGAGAGTTTTGCGAAGGCGTTTACGCAGCAGTCCTGAGGGCGCTGAGCTATTTGACCCACGCCGCCGATACGCCGGTGACGTCGGCGGCAGTAGTCGGGTCGGCCGCGAGATCCGCGTTGGTCAGCACCTTCGCCCTGGCCGCGGCTTTCACCGCGGCCCGCCGCGCTTCTTCCTGTCGAGCGACGTCGCCCAGCGATTGGGCCGACGCAGACGAAGCGATCACCACGAGCGCGCCAACAATAACGGTCCGGGCGATGACAGGCAAACTCATTCGATCCATCCTGAAACGGCGTTCACGTATGTCGTCACACCGGGGGTGTATATGGGCGTATTGATCGGGTCGAAGGAGCCGTTGTATTCGATCTCACTACCTGAGAGGGTGTTGGTCGTCACCAGATTGGACAGGATTCCGGTCGTCACGTTCTGGACGATGATCTGGCCCTGCAGTGTCGGGTTCCCGGAAATGTGCAACTGCTCGCGCACCATGCATTTTCCTTCCACAGAGTTCGGGGCATTGACATCCACCGCGCCGCCGATCTTCAGGTCGCCGTTGGTCACGAACTGCAGGAGGCTGGCGTTATTAGTTGTGTCTGGCGTCAAGAACGGGCGCCCGGTCACGGAGATCGATCCCGTGGCAATGATGGACAGGGCCTTGGGGCTGGCGTTCGAGCCCGGACTGCCCGAAATCGACACGGTGCCATTGACATAGAAGGTGCCGTCCGGCGCCGTGTTTCCCGAGATACTCCACTCGCCGCCTGAAAAAGTCCATCCATTGCATATCGCGCCGCAAGGCAGACCGCCCGCGGATCCGATGGTCATGGTGCCATCCGCGTTCAGAAAGAAATCCGCCTGGGCCATATAGTCGGCGGCATTGACGGTGGGCACGTTGATGGTGGGCGCGCCACCGGTCTGCGTGCCAACCGCGATGCCTGGATCGGCGGTCAATGTACCGACGGCCGTGAGGTCTCCCTGAACGTTGCCTGTACTGCCAGTCACGACGATGCTGCCGTTGGAATGGACGTTGCCTGCGAGGCCGTGAATATTGAAATTACCGTCCATCGCAAAGTCGCCGTTCATCAGAATCGCGGGGTTCGAGTACGATGGCGTCGTCGTGCCCGGGCTCGTGCTGTCGACGGATTCGAGCAGTCTCGCCACCCGCACCAAGGTCCCGCTCGGCCCGAAGCCGGTGGCGCGGATCACTAGACGATCGTTGATATTGTTTGTCGAGACGCCGTCTTCGCCCATTTGCGCCAATTGGGCGGAAGTGAGCGGGGTCGTGTAAAGCGCATTGTTGTCGTCGTCAAGAATCTCGACGGTGTAGGAGTATTGAGCGGTCACGCCGATGGTCTCGGGCCAGGAGACGAAGGTGGCCATGACATAGCCCATGTTGCCGTCGTCCGCGGTCCCCGCAACACCGTCGGCACCATAGAGCCAGTTTTCGCCGTTGTTGGCCGGGTTGACGATAGCGGTGACAGCCCGGTTCAGCCCGGCCTCGGCCGCGGCGCGGGCACCCGCATAAACCATCTCGTTTGTGGACATGGCCACTTCGATCTGGCTGTTGAGGGCCATGCCGGTGGCAAGACCCGACATCACGGCCAGCAGCAGCAGGACGACGATCAGCGCCACGCCTTGCTCCGACTCGCGATTCAGCGGCGACGTACTCATAAAGCCCTCACTCTCACTTCTGACGTGATGACCCTCGTCACCGGCTGGCCGGTGGCGGGATCCAAAGTCCGTGTGCGGATCGTGATGTGCGTTTCGACGTACCTGACGTTGGCGGGATTCGTCACCGCGGTATTCATGACGTTATGCAACGAGTCGCGATAGACGAAGCGGAGATCCTGAATCACCGCGTCGGTGCGGATCGACGCCACGGGCGCGAGGTTGTTGTCGAAAAACACGATCGCGTCGTTGGCGGGGTCGTAGGAAATCGTGACGTCTTCGTTGGCCTGGTCGCACGAGCCGGCGGCGACGCCGCCGACGATTCCGTCCGGAGGATTGGCGTCGGTCTGCAGACGGATGTCGTTATCGATGCCGTCGGCGTCGGGATCGAAGCGGATCGCCAAAACGGCGAGAGGCACCGGGCCCGGCGCGCCCGGGCAACTTGTGGTCGCGACGCTGAAGGGGTTGTTGCCCGAGCTGCGAATCAGCTTGCCGATCCATTCGAGGGCGTAGCGGCCTTCCTGTTCCGCGGCCGCCGCTTCGACCTGACGCCGGTAACCGGTTTGAACCTGCCCGGTGAGCGCCACGGCGCCGCCGAGGACGAGCGTCGACACCAGCGTCGCCACCAGTAATTCGGCGAGGGTGAAGCCACGTTCGCCGTTCGCGCCAGTTTCGCGTCGTTGCACGGAAGTCATCCTCATATTCATATTCGCCGGATGATCGAAATCATTTCGAAGGAACTGTTGACCCGGGCGTCGGTGTTCGTCGGGATCACCCGAATGGTGATTTGCCGCAAGTTCGCGTTGCCGTCGGGCCCCGCCTCGACCAGCCAGCGGCGCGTATAGCCCGGTACGTCGGTGTCGAAGTGATTGGCCACGTTTGCGGTCAGCGAGCCGCCGATTTGGATCGTCAACGCGGTGTCGAAGTTCAAAGAATTGAGCTGGTCGAGCTTATCCGTCGTCAGGCGCACGGCTTGAGTTTCGTTGCGGCCGAGTTGCTGCATGCGCAGGCTGACCGCCAACAGCTCGGCGAGCGACACCAGGCCGATGGTCAGGATCACCATCGCCACCATCGCCTCGACGAGCGTAAAGCCACGCTCGTCAGAAGGCTGAGAAGGTGATTTGACCGGTCGCACTGACGGTGAGTGTTCGTGAACGTGTGCCATAAGTCACTGTAATGGTCTGAGGAATAACTCCGGCTGACGTGAAGATGCCGCGGCCGCTGACCGTGAGCGTGTTGACGACACCGAAGCTGACCAAGGGCGGCATCGCAAAGACGCCGCTGTCGTACTGCTGGGTCGCATTGCAGCGATCAACCGCGTCGTCGATCGCCGGGTTACCGGTGACGACCAAGACACGAAATTGGCCGACCGCCGGGCAGTCGAACCTGACACGGAAAAGCGTGTTCCGGCTGATCGCCTTCAGCCTGGCCTGCCGAATCTGCGAGCCAATGGTTTCGGAAGCCGTCCAAACCGAGTTACGCGCAGACGATTCGATGAACACCGGGACGGCGACCGCGGCGAGAATGCCGGCGATGACCAAAGAGATCATCAACTCGATCAGCGTAAAACCCCGATTGGAGCGCATGCCCATGAGATAGCAAGAGCCAGACCAGCGGTCAGCCCCCCGGTTAAGTGATTGAGCGGGCCGGTCTTGACCCTTGTCTGCCTCATCGCGTGGGGTCCTGTTTGTGCCGGGGTGGGACATTTGATTACGAAATCGTAATCATCGTTATGACTCTAAAGAGCTTCGGCCCCCAAACCCATAAAAACGCAGCCTCTCGAGCATAGAATCGCCCGGTTCGCCCGCAGCACGCATGGCGCCCTTATAATGAGCGACCCCATGCGGTCGATCGGCGCTGCTGTCTTCGTTTGTCTCTTCCTGAGGGCGCCCCTGTTCGGCCAGGCGATCAACTCGGTCTCCTCCGAGACAATGGTGCGCGAGCCGGATGGACGGGCCACCGTTCGCACGATTCGGCTGCCGTCGCCGATGCAGTTCGATGGGCGGCTCGACGAATCGTTCTACCGCGATACCAAACCGTTCGGCGATTTCATCCAGCAGGAACCGCACGACGGTCAGCCGGCCACCGAGAAGACCGAGGCGTGGGTGTTTTTCGACGATAACAACGTCTATGTCGCGGTGCGGTTGTGGGAAACCGACTCGAAACAGCGCGTGATGAGCGACATGCGTCGCGACTCGTTCAATCTGTATAACAACGATCACATCGCGGTCATCTTCGACACCTTCAACGATCACCGCAATGGCTTCGGCTTTTCGTCCAACGCGCAGGGCGGCATTTTCGACTGGCAGATCACCAACGAGCAGCCCAGCCCGAATTGGAACGGTCTGTGGGAGTCGCGCACGGCGGAGTTCGACGGCGGCTGGAGCGTGGAGTTCCGCATCCCGTTCAGGTCGATCCGCTTTCAAGAGGGCGGCGATACCTGGGGGATCAACTTCCGCCGGATGGTCCGATGGAAGAACGAAGTCTCGTACCTTTCTCCGGTGCCGCTGTCGTGGGGCCGGCGCGGACTCTACAAGCTGTCGTCGGCGGGCGCTCTGGTCGGCGTCGAAGTGCCGAAGAAGCTCAGGAACATCGACATCAAGCCCTACGCCCTCGGATCGACGACGACCAACACCCGATCAATACCGGCGCTCGATAACGACGGCAACGCCGAGTTCGGGGTCGATGCCAAATGGGGCATCACCCAAACGTTCGTTACGGATTTCACCTACAACACCGACTTCGCGCAAGTCGAGGACGACGAAGCGCAGGTCAACCTCACCCGTTTTTCCGTGCTCTTTCCCGAGAAGCGGGACTTCTTTCTCGAGGGCCAGGACGTCTTCAACTTCGGAGGATCGGGCGCCAATCAGGGTGGCGGCGGCATTGGCCCACAGGCCATCCAGGGCGGCGGTGGCGGAGGCGGCGGTAACAACGTGACGCCGATTGTTTTTTTCAGCCGGCGGATCGGCCTGCAAAACGGCGTCGTCGTGCCAATCCTCGGCGGCGCACGGTTGATTGGCCGCGGCGGCGGCTATCAGGTCGGCGCTCTTCATATGCGCAGCGATGACAACGCCGCTGCGCTCGCCGCGGCCACCGATTTTTCGGTGATTCGAATCAATCGCGACGTCCTCAGCCGCAGCCGCGTCGGCGTGATCGCCACCCGGCGAGGCCCTCGACTGAACGGTAGCGGTGAGAACTACGCCTATGGAGTCGACACGCAGATCAATCCCCGCACCGAGTTGCAGCTCAACGGGTATTGGGCTGCGACAGCCGATGCGGCGGGTGCGGCTGCTTCCGCGCAGCAAAGTTACCGGGGGCAGTTCAATTGGAATGCCGATAAGACCGGCTTGCAGCTGGACCACCTGTTTGTCGGCAAGGACTTCAATCCCGAAATCGGCTTCCTGCGGCGGGCGGCGTTTCGCCGGACGTATGGCAGCACGAGATACAGCCCCAGGCCGGCGTGGCAGGGTGTCCGGAAAATCTACTATGAGGCCAGCCTCGATTACCTCGAAGATCCAGGCGGCCGGCCGGAGTCGCGCGAAGCGCAGGGCGCGTTCCGGATGGAGATGAACAGCAGCGATCAGGTGGCGTTCGAGTACTCACGGCAGTTCGAATCACTGAGCGCAATCTTCGCCGTCACGCCCGGCGTCAACGTTCCGCCCGGCGCCTATGACTTTTCGCAGGGCAAGTTCCTGTTCACGACAGCGGCGACGCGCCCGGTGTCGGGCACGATGATTCTGACTCGCGGAGGTTTTTACGGGGGCACTCTGAGCGAATGGAGCTGGCGGGGCCGGGTCGAGCTCGGGTCCCGGTTTCAGGTCGAGCCGACGGTGTCGTTAAATCACTTCAAGACGCTGTGGGGCGACGGCGACTCCAACATCATCAGTTCCCGATTTACCTACACGCTGACGCCGCGGATGTTTGCATCGGCGCTGGTGCAATACCAGTCGGCGGCTGATGCGGTGAGCACGAATGCGAGGTTCCGTTGGGAGTACCAGCCAGGCAGCGAGCTGTTTGTCGTCTACAGCGACGGCCGGAACACGATCGGGCCGGGGGTACCTGTGCTCGACAACAGGAGCCTGGTCGTCAAGCTCACCAAGCTATTCCGATTCTGACTACTTGCCAGTAGACTCGCCGCGGCACCACCGATGGCGGATTCACCAGATCCCACGCGCACCGTATCTGATACTCCTACGATGGCGACCGACGCCTCGGTGGCGCCGTTTCTGGGCACGGGAACAGCGCTCGGCGGCTACCGGATCCAAGGGCTGATCGCCGTCGGCGGCATGGCCACCGTGTATCGCGCGCTCGACGAGCGGCTTGGACGCGTGGTGGCCCTGAAAGTGTTGCGGGGTGGCGACTCCGACGCGCGCGAACGCTTTCTCCGCGAGGTGCGTGTCGTAGCGGGGCTTCAGCACGCCAATATCGTGATGCTGTACGGCGCCGGCGAGGAGGGCGATACGACGTGGGCCGCCATGGAGTTGCTGCCTCACTCGCTGTCGCACGAATTGCATCAGAAGGGGCGTTTTTCCGCCGCCGATACGTGTGCGGCGGGCCGCGATGCCTGCCTGGGACTCGAGGCGGCGGCCAAGCGCGGCATCGTGCATCGCGACGTCAAGCCGTCGAACCTGCTGCGCGATCAGTCCGGCTCGGTCAAAGTCGCTGACTTCGGCCTGGCCAAGGATCTCTCTCTCGATCTTCACCTGACGACACCCGGAGTCATACTCGGGACGCCGCTCTATTCGAGTCCGGAACAGGCGCTCGGCAAAGCCGTCGGGGTGCAGTCGGACCTCTACTCGCTGGGCGCGACGCTCTATCACCTGGTCGCAGGCCACCCGCCGTTCCAATCGTCGAACGCGCTCGATACGCTGGTGCGCCACGCGGTCGAAGCACCGCCACCGTTGCCGACAGACGTGCCCGCGGCACTCGCCCGATTGATCCTCGGTCTATTGGCGAAGGAGCCACGGCAACGGCCGTCGACATATGCGGCCGTCATCGCGTCGCTCGACGGGTGCCTCGATCCGGTTTCCGAGGAGCCACAGCCGGCGCCGGCAGAGCCGAGCGCGTACGAACGAGGCGACGGCATGTCGGCCTCGCTGCTCGGCGCGGCCCGGGCGGCGGTTGAGATGGGACGAAGCGAGCGCGCGCGCACGTTGCTCGAACCCATCGTGCAGAAGCGCTCGCCCGGATGGGTTTCCGCCGCGTTCCTTCTGGCGTCCTCACTCGAAGGGTCCAAGCGCCTTGCAGACGCGGGGCTATTACTGGAACAAGTCGCGGCCGACGCGACGCATACCGACGATCGCGCGCTCGCCCTGTGGACGCTGGGCCGCCTCGCTGAACAGGAGTCGACGGCGGCGCTCGCTCGAGCTGTCGGCATCTACGAACGGATCGCCGAGGTCTCGTCGACGCGGTTTCCACGGGCCCTGCTCGAAGCGCGAATCGAACGGCTCACCAAGCGGCAACGTCAGGATCGATCGTCAGCGGGCGATCGGGACCCGCACTCATCATGATCGAATGCCACGACCTCACCCATCGCTATTCGCCAAGCGAAACGGCGCTCGACGGCCTCACCCTCACGGTTCCCAAGGGCGAATGCTTCGGGCTGATCGGCGCCAACGGCGCCGGCAAGACAACGACGCTGAAGATTCTGTCGACACTGCTGGTGCCGTCATCCGGGACGGCGCGGATCGCGGGACACGATGTCGTGACCGACTACCTCGCCGTGCGCAAGGCCATCGGCTACATGCCGGAGGCGCCGCCGGTGTTCGCCGAATTCAAGGTGGGCGACTTCCTGGCATATGCGGCGGCGATGTACGGGCTGCGGGGTGAGGAGCGCACGCGACGAGTCGATTCGGTGATCGCGCTGACCGATCTTGGCGGCAAACGCGACGCTTGGTGCTCGGCGTTGTCGCAGGGCATGCGGCAGAGGCTGTTCCTGGCGCGCGCGCTCGTGCACGATCCGCCCGTCTTGCTGCTGGACGAGCCGACCTCGGGCCTCGACCCGGCCGCGCGCGTGGAATTCCGCCACATCATGCGCGAGCTCATCGCCGCGGGAAAAACGATTCTCGTGTCGTCGCACATCCTGCCCGAGCTCTCGCAATTCTGCACGTCGGTCGGGATCGTCGAGCGAGGCAAGCTCGTCATCTCAGGGACCGTGGACGAAGTGCTCAAGTCCGTGCGGGGTCCGCAGGAAATCGAGATCGAGGTCAGCGGCGACGCCTCGATGATCGCCGCCGTGCTGCGCAGCTTCACGGGCGTCGGCAAGGTGCAGGTCAAAGGGGCGACAGCGGTTGTCGAATTCACCGGCGTCCGCGATCGGCAGGCGGCATTGCTCAAAGCGCTGGTCGATGCCGGCGTGCCGGTGGTGTCGTTCGGCGAGCGCAGGGCGACGCTCGAGCAGATCTTCATGACAGTGGCAGCGTTCGAAACGTCGTGAGGCCTCACTGATGCCGGCCTGGCTGAGTGATCCGATCGTCCGTTTCTCGCTGCGGCATTCGGTCGCGTGGATGCGCCTTGTCCCAATCATCCCGGTCATTCTCGTCGAGGCCAGCCGGCGTGCCGACGGACGGCTGGCAAGGCTTGGCCTTTTCGCCTTGTGTTGTGCGGCGCCACAGGCGGCCGCGCACCTGTTGGAGATGGAGCACGACGGGCGGCTCGACCAGATGCGGCTCGCCGGCCGGAGGCCGGTAACTATCGCCACTATCTCTTTGGCCGCCATGGCGGGGCCGTGGCTGCTGGCGGGAATCGTCCTTATTGGGTGGTCGATGCTGTCCGGCGCGGCGACGTGGCGCACCTTACTCGCGGTCTTGGCACTCGCCGGAAGCGCCACCATGCTCGCCGCGTTCAGCACCACGGTGACGTTCGCCCGCGAGCGCATCGATCCGCGTATCGGTGTCGTCGGGCTGGGCGCGGTCACTATCGTGATCGCGATTGGCGGTGCGGAGGCGTTGAAATCGGCCGATCGTTGGACGCTGCTGTTTGCACTGGCCCTGATCGTGGAAACGATCGTGATTGGCCTGTGCATGCGCAATCTCCCACATCGAATCGCTCACGCACCAATCCATACTGCCGGCGCGTCAAGACTTCAGGTGCCCTTTCGTCAATGGCTGCTGCGGTGGCCAGGGGTATATCGCGGATCTTCGCTGAGCTCCAGCGGCCTGGTGTTGTTTGCGTTGTTCGCGCCGATGGCGGCTCTGGTGCGGATCATCGCTCCCGAGGGCAGCAGGCAGTTCGAAACCGCCGGGCTGTTCGTGCCGCCACTTGCGATCGGATTGATCGCGATCTCGCTGATCTGCCGCGAAGACGCCGTCTCGGGCCGGCTTGACATGGTGCGTCAATCAGCCACACGTATCGCTGTGACGGCATTTCAGATGTTGCTGGGGCTGTGGCTGCCGTTTGTGCTGGCGGCGGTCGGCGTGGTGTTGGTGGCTCAGGTCTTCGTCGGGGTCAGCCTCAGAAGCATCCAATTCGCGCTGTTGTTCCTGATTTTTTTGGCGCCGATTCCGTTAGTGGAAGGATGGAGCCGCTTGTGGCCTTTGATGTTATTGGGACCATTTGCTGTCGCTGCAGGCGCTTTGATTCTGGTCGGGGCCTGGCCGGGCGTCGTCGCGCTCTCGGCGCTCTTCTGGGTGGCGGCGGGACGCATCCTTTATCACCCGGACAAAGCCACGCTGCGCGGATGGCACGGTGTCGCCGCGACCAGCGCGCTGTGCCTGGCGCCTTTTGTTCAGGTTCAGGTGCAGATGAGGGAGGAAGGGCTGATCGCGTTCGCCATCGCAACAACTTTGCTGGCCGCATCGCCCATCTTGATCCGCCCCGGCTCTGGGCGCCGATTGGATCGCTGGGGACAACCCATTGCGATGTTTGTCACGGTGTGGCTCGGCGCCAGTTGGCATCTCGCCGAGTCGAGTTTCGTTGCGGTCTCGGTCGCGGCGGTCTGGTATGCGGCGTATCGCATCCGCCAATGGGACCCGTCTCGCCCAACCGCGCAGGCCATAACCCGCATCGTCGTACTGTTAGTGATGGGACAGTTTCTGGATACGCCGCCCTCCATGGTGACCAACGGACAATTCGCCGTTGCCGCGGTTGCCATCGCCGTGGGCGTCGAGGTGGGGTTCCGGATCGCCACCATGATCGCGCGGAGACGGAAGCTGATTTTTACTCTTCCCGCATAGACGGATAGGTATATTCTGTCGGCGGCGCAAGATTTTCCTTCACCGTCCTCGCGCTGACCCAGCGCACCAGGTTCATCTTCGATCCGGCCTTGTCGTTGGTGCCCGACGCGCGCGCACCGCCGAACGGCTGCGCACCCACAACGGCGCCCGTCGGCTTATCGTTAATGTAGAAGTTACCCGCCGCGTTTCTCAACGCCGCCGACGCTTCGCGAATGGCCGCGCGGTCGCGCGCAAACACCGCTCCCGTTAACGCGTAGGGAGAGGTCTGGTCCACGATCTTCAGCGTCTCGGCCCACTTCGCATCGTCGTAGACATACACCGTCAGCACCGGACCGAAGATCTCTTCGCACATCAAGCGGTACGACGGGTCGCTTGATTCGACCAGCGTGGGCTCGATGAAATAGCCCTCGTCGCCCTTGCAGCCGCCGCCTTGCAGGACCTTGGCGTTCTTCTTCGCATCGTCGATGTATCCGCAGATTTTGTCGAACGCCTTCTTGTCGATGACGGCGCCCATGAAATTGCGGAAGTCCCGCACGTCGCCCATCTTGATCTCTTTCATCATCGCCACCATGCGATCGCGGATGTCGGGCCAGCGGGACCTGGGCACGTACAGGCGGCTGGCCGCCGAACACTTCTGTCCCTGGTACTCGAACGCGCCTCGCACCGCCCCGACGGCCACTTCCTGAGGATCGGCCGACGCGTGCACGACGATGAAGTCCTTGCCGCCGGTTTCGCCGACCAGCCGGGGATAGCCGCGATACTTACCGAGGTTCTGCCCGATCCGCTGCCACATGCCGTTGAACACGGCGGTGCTGCCGGTGAAATGCACGCCCGCGAGATCCGGATGATCGATTAAGACATTCGAGATCTGCGCCGCGTCGCCGGGTACGAAATTGATCACGCCGGGAGGAAGGCCTGCCGTCTCGAGCAGCTTCATCACGTAGTACGCGCTCATCATGGCGCTGCTGGCGGGCTTCCAAATCACGGTGTTGCCCATCAAGGCCGGCGCGCCCGCGAGGTTGCCGCCGATGGCCGTGAAGTTGAACGGCGAGACCGCGTAGACGAACCCCTCGAGCGGCCGGTAGTCCATCTGGTTCCAGACGGCGTGCGTGCTGTCGGGCTGCTCCGACAATAGGTCTTGTGCAAAGGCGACGTTGAAACGCCAGAAATCAACGAGCTCGGAGGCGGCATCGATTTCGGCCTGGTACGCGGTCTTCGACTGGCCGAGCATCGTCGCGGCCACGATGGTCGAGCGCCACGTGGTCGTGAGCAGCTCGGCGGCCTTCAGGAACACCGCCGCGCGATCGTCAAAACTCCAGCTCGACCACTCGCGGCGAGCCTCGAGTGCCGCGTCGACGGCCTGACGCACCTGATCCGGGCTGGCCTTGTGAAAGTTGCCGAGCGCTTGACCGTGCTTATGAGGCATCACCGCGCGGTCGGTTGCACCGCCCTTGATCTCTTTGCCTCCAATCACGACCGGGATCTCGATCGTCTCAGCGGCCATCTGCGCCAGCCGGGCCTTCAGCTCCGCGCGCGACGGCGTGCCGGGCGCGTAGGTCAGGTTCGGATCGTTTTCGGGGCGCGGGACGTTACGGCGGCCGGCGAATGTGTCAGACATGAACGACCATTCTATGCCTACTGCCTTTTGCCTTTTGCCTTCAGCATTACAATTCGCCCGTGGTTCATCCCGTGCGCCTCGGGCTGTCGCTGTTACTCCTGATCCTGGCGCCGGGGCACGCCTCCTCGCAAACCTCGAGTCCCTCCACCGGGCTGGTGTACGGCGGCGACCGCGAGTTCCCTCCGTACGAGTACCTCGACGAAAACGGCGATGCTCAGGGGTTCAACATCCACCTCGTGCGCGCGCTCGCGCGCGAAGCAGGCATGGCGATCGAGATCCGGCTGGGCCCGCGTGAAGAGCGCATGTCCGAGTTCGACGAGGGCAAGACGGACGTGATGTTCCTGTCGTTCTCCGATGACCGCGCCAAGCGTTACCAGTTGCTCGACCAGACCTGGACGCTCGCGCAAGTCGTCATGATGCGCCAGGGACTGCCCCGGTATCCGGAAGGCCTCAACGACCTCTGGGGGTTCCGGATCGCCGTGGACGAGAATTCGATCAACCACATCCTGCTCGCGTCGCTGCCGGAAGCGCGGCGGCCGACGCTGACCGTCGTGCCCACGCGCGGCGACGCCATCGGCGCGTTCGAGCGCGGGCAGGTGGACGGCGTGGCGGGCAACCACCTGACGATGCGTTTTCTGATGGGCCAGTTGGCGGCGGACGCGATCGAAGTGCCGCTGATTTCACGGCCGTACCACATGGCGGTGTTGCCCGGCCGCGAACACGTCGTCGCGCCGCTGCGCGCCGCGCTCGATCGCCTCAAGGCCACCGGCGAGTTCGATCGGCTGGTCGAGCAGCACCTGACCAATCCGGTTCGCCGCTCGTGGATCGAGCGCTACGCGGCCGCGCTCAGCGTCGCCGGCGGTTTCATGGTGCTGCTGTTTGTGGGCGGGACGGCGTGGAACCGCTCGCTGCAGCAGCAGGTGCGCGCCCGGACCAAGGCCGTCGAGCGCACCGAGCGCAGATATCGCGACCTGGTCGACAACGCCAACGACATGATCTACCGGACCGACCCGTTCGGCCGGTTCACGTTTGTCAATCCGGTGGCGACCCGCATCCTGGGCTACGAGGAGGCGGAGCTGCTCACGATGAAGTACTTCGAGCTGATGCGGCCCGACTGGGTGCGGCGCGCCATGGGTTTCTACGAACAGTCGGCGAAGGCGCGGGAGTCGACCTACCTCGAGTTCCCGGTCCGCAAGAAAGACGGCACCGAAATCTGGGTTGGCCAGCAGGTGCGGCCGATCATCACGGGCGAGCGCATCGAAGGCTTCCAGGGGATGGCCCGCGATATCACCGAGCGCGTGAGCGCGCAGGCGGAGCTGCGGTCGGAACGCGACTTCGTCTCGGCCATCCTGGAGACGGCGCCGAGCCTCGTGATGGTGCTCGATTCAAAGGGCTGCGTGGTGCGCTTCAACCGCGCCTGCGAAGCGCTCTCCGGCATGTCGCTGGAAGAAGTGCAGGGCCTGGCGATCTGGGAGCTGCCGTTCCTGCTCGACGAGCAGCGCGGCGAAATTCAAAGGGGCATCCCACGGCTGCTGGAATCGAGCGTGCCGGTGACGCTCGATCGGACGTGGATTGGCGCGAGCGGCGGGCGCCACGTCATCGCGTGGACGGTGATGTCGCTGCGCGACCCGGTCGGCGCCACCAGGTTCCTGGTCGGGATTGGGTCGGACGTGACCATGGCGCGCGAGCTGGAGCGGCTCAAGTCGCAGTTCGTGTCGATGGTCAGCCACGAGCTGCGCACGCCGCTGACGTCGATTCGCGCGTCGATGCAGCTGCTGATCGCCGAGTCGATGACCGGCAACGACGATGCCGATCAGCTCGTCCGCGTGGCGCTCTCGAACGCCGATCGCCTGATCCGCATCGTCAACGACATTCTCGACATGTCGAAGATCGAGGCGGGCGAGATGATGGTGACGCCACGGCCGATCAAGCTCGGGCCGATCATCGAAGATTCCATCCGCTCGATCGACGCGCTGGCGCGGGATGCCGGCGTCACCATCGTCAACCCCGCGATCGATCTGCCCGACGTGATGGCCGATCCGGATCGCACGATCCAAGTGCTGGTGAACCTGCTGTCAAACGCCGTCAAGCATGCACCGGCCGGCAGCACCGTGGAGGTGACCGCCGATCGCGAAGGGCCGCTGGTGGCGGTGGCGGTCCGCGACCATGGTCCCGGCATCCCGGCGCACAAGGTGGATTTCATCTTCGAGCCGTTCACCCAGCTCGACGGCAGTGACACACGCCGCATCGCCGGCACCGGCCTGACGATCGCGCGCGCCCTGGCGGAAAAACAGGGCGGCACCATTCGCGTCTCATCGCGCGAGGGTCAAGGGGCGACGTTTACGATGACGTTGCCGATTGCGAATAACCAATAACCAATTACCAATTACCAATTACCAAGAACCAAGCTGCCGGCACGACTAAGCTTTGTCGTCGCGATTCCCTTTCTTGTCGTTCTCCACTGTGTTCTTGACAATCGTCGTCAGGATCGCCTTCAGCTCAGACGACTCGCTCACTAGGTGGGAGACGCTCTTATAGCCGGCGAGCTTGGTTTCTACCATCACTCTCAGCCAATAGTTGGCTTCCCTCATCTCTCGGAGACCACCTCTCGTCAGCGACAAGAAGTGCGCACGGCTACCCCCTGCTGCGGCCTCTTCGAGGTGTGCCCCGCTGGACGTCGCAGCTGATATGAGCTGCGACCAGATTCGCAGACTCGGGGTATCGAGATGTGATTTGGGAAACGCGCTTACGGTGGCGCACGCGAAGAGGAAGACTCGGTCCTTGATGTCGTAGGGTTTGGGCTTGTCGTCCATGCCGACCAACGTGCATGGAGCGTTCCAGACACGTTCTGGCCTGAAATTGAATTCCAGCGGTTCGAGGATGGCAGTTTCTGACGCAATCGCGGGCGCGCGATGCGGCTAAAGTTGCGCGCGACGTCCCTGCAGTTTGGTTATTCGTAATTGGTTATTGGTTATTGGCTAGTGAGCCACGCTGATCGTCCGCCACTTTCCTTGGCGAAAGCGGGCGACGGTGAGGACACAGCGGGTCAAGTGCCCGAGCACGATCGCCAGCCAGATGTCGGCGGGTTGCAGCGGGCGCATTCCCTGGATGATCGTGCACATGCCGATCGGCACGGCGACTTGCGATGCCAGCGTGATGAAGAGCGGGCTGCGGGTGTCGCCGGTGCCCTGTAATCCGCCCGTGTAGGTCAGCGCAAGCGTGATGAAGAAGCCGGACACCGCGAGGTACTGCAGCAGCTGTTGACCGATGATGGCGACGTCGCCCTCGGTCGCGCCGAACGCGCCAAGCAGGACGCGTGGGAACGCCACGAAGGCGAGGCCGACGCCGGCCGCCACCGCCAAGCCGATCCGGGAGGCGGTGTGCACCCCTTGCATGGCGCGTTCAGGGTGTCCGGCGCCGAGGTTCTGGCCGGCAATGGTGGCCGCCGCCCCCATCAATCCGACCGAAGTCCATGTGATCAACGAAAACAGCTCGGTGTAGCCGATCACGTAGGCCGCCTGGGCATCGGCGCTTTGCTGCAACGACCCGATGAAGCGCAACAGCATGACGCCGGCCACGTTCATCGCAATGCCCTGGACGCCAGTCGGCAGCCCAAACCGGAACAGCGAGCGGATGATCGTCCAGTCGGGACGCCAATCCATGTGCCGTGACACCTTGAACACGAGGTGGCCACTGAACAACTGGTAGAGCGCGTAGGCGCTGACAGTGCTCGAGGCGATTACGGTGCCGAGCGCCGAACCCGCAGTGCCCAGAGCGGGAATCGGCCCAAGCCCACGGATCAGGACGATGTTCAGCACCACGTTCAGCACGGTCATCGTGACGCCGAGGCGAAGCGGCGTTCGCGCATCACCGGCCGCGCGCAACGCCGAGGTCAGCATGAAGAACAACAGCATGCCGATGCTGAACGCAAAGTTGATGCGAAGGAAGGGCAAGGCCAGCGCCTGCACCTCGCCCGAGGCGTTGACAAGATCGAGCAGGTAGGGCGCGGCGAAATAGCCGACCGGGCCCATCACCGCGTACATCGCGATCGCGGTGAGCAGCGCCTGTTGAACGGTACGATTGACCTTCTCGACATCGCCGGCGCCGACGTAACGGGCCACCAGCACGGCTTGCCCCGTGAACAACGAGGCGATGAAGACGATGACGACGAGGAAAATTTGCCAGCTGACGCCAATGGCCGCGTTGCCCGTGGATCCGATCAAGTTGCCGACCATGATGTGATCGACGACGCCCTGCAAGCCGGCGATCACGTTTTGCAACATGGTCGGCCACGCCAGCCTCCAGACGGCGGGACCGAGGGGGCCTTCGATGAGGGACCGATCGAACGGAGAAGCTTTCTTTGGAAGGACCTCGGACAAACGGCTTAAATTCTACTTCTAAACATCGAGCTCGACGGCGTCTTCGGCCCTGTCCATGATGAAGCGGAACCGCGCCGATGCGTCCTTCCCCATCAGCTCGTTGATCACACGATCGGTCACAAGCTGGTCGGCGATTTCAACCTTCAACAAGCGCCGGGTGCGCGGGTTGAGCGTGGTTTCCCACAGCACCTTCGGCATCATCTCGCCCAAGCCCTTGAAGCGGGTGATCTCCGGATTGGCGCGGCCGGATTTCTGCTTGATGATCTGCGCCTTTTGCGCCTCGTCCAGGGCCCAGAACGTTTCCTTGCCGATGTCGATGCGGTACAGCGGCGGCTGCGCGAGGTAGACGCGTCCGGCCATCATCAGTTGCGGCAGGTGCCGATAGATGAACGTCAGCAGCAGCGTCGCGATGTGGTGGCCGTCGGAATCGGCGTCGGCGAGGATGATCATCTTGCCGTAGCGCATGCGATTGAGGTCGAAGTTCTTCCCCACCCCGCAGCCGAGCGCCGTGACGAGGTCGGCGAGCTCCTTGTTCTCGAGGACCTTTGCCGTCGACACGCCTTCGGTGTTGAGCACCTTGCCTCGCAGCGGAAGAATCGCCTGGCGTGCGCGATCGCGGCCCTGCTTGGCTGAGCCGCCGGCGGAATCGCCTTCGACGACGAACAGCTCGCTCGTGATCGATCCGGGATTGGTGCAGTCGGCGAGCTTGCCGGGCAGGTTCACGCGCCCGGCGGTTGGCCCTTTGCGCACGACCTCGGCAGACGCGGCGCGGCTCGCTTCACGCGCCCGGGCCGACAGGATGATGCGCGCGACGATCGATTCGGCAATCGACTGGTTGTTGTTCAACCAGTGTTCGAGGCCCGGCCGCACCAGCCCGTCAACCGCGGACATCACCTCAGGATTGTTCAAGCGATCCTTGGTCTGACCCTGGAACTGCGGCTCCTGGATGAAGATCGAGAGGATGCCGGTGAGGCCTTCGCGAATGTCTTCGGCGCTGAGCGTCACGCCCTTCGGCGACAGGTTGTGCGTCTCGATGTAGTTGCGCACCGCCTTGCCCAGCCCGGCGCGAAAGCCGTTCTCGTGTGTGCCGCCGGAGCCGGTTGGGATGCCGTTGACGTAACTGCGCAGGTTCTCGTCGGTCGCCTCGGTCCATTGCAGGACCAGCTCGATCTTGGCGCCGTTGTCTTTCTCGAGGGTGAACGGGGCGTCGTGCACGGGCTTGGCGCCTCGCACGGCGACGATCTTCTTGAGGTAGTCGACCAGCCCTTCCTCGTGCTGGAAGACATCCTTCTGCCCGGTGGTGTCGTCGTCGAACGTCACCTTGACGCCGCGATGAAGGTAACTGGCGACCTCGAGGCGCTCGCGGATCAACTGCGGCTCGAACTCGACCTTCGGAAAGATCTGCGGGTCGGGCTTGAAATACACGGTGGTGCCGCTGCCGCGCGCGGCACCCACTTTCTTCAAGCTGCCCGCGGGCTTGCCCTGCTTGAAGGTCATCTCGTACTGATGGCCATCGCGCCTGACGGTGGCCACCAGCTCGCGTGACAGCGCGTTGACGACGCTGGCGCCCACGCCGTGGAGGCCGCCGGCCGTCTGGTAGTTGCCGGCCTCGAACTTTCCTCCGGCATGCAGCACGGTGAAGATCACCTCGAGCGCGCTCTTCTTCGTTTTGGGATGGATGTCGATCGGAATGCCGCGGCCATCGTCTTCGATGGTGATCGACGAGCCGTCCTGATGCAGGGTGACGCGGATGTTCGAGGCGTAGCCGTTCATCGCCTCGTCGATCGAGTTGTCGAGCGTTTCCCAGACGAGGTGATGGAGGCCCGAGCTGCCGACGCCGCCGATGTACATGCCGGGGCGCTTGCGAACCGGCTCGAGCCCCTCGAGGACGGTAATGTCTTTCGCGGTGTATGAAGTTGCCACGCGAGGCTTGATTATATACAGGGTCAGGGCTCAGGGATCAGCGTGATCGCCGATCCCCGAGTCGCTGATCCCTGATCCCTGATCTCTGACTTACGAAACGACCGCCGTTTTCCGTTTTCGCGGCGCAGGCTTTTTCTTCTCGCCGGTCGCCGCGGTCTTTCGCGCGCGAGCGGCGCGTTTCGGCTTGGCCGCGTCGGCGGCGACGCCAAGCTCTTCGGCAACGGCGATCGGATCGGCGACAACGGCGGGCAACGGCTCGACCAGTTCGGCCGGATCAACCGCACCGGCCGGCGGCTGCGGATTGTTCACGACGAGGCCCCAGCCGTGCGGCACCGATGCTCGCGAGGAGGTCGCGCCATTCGCAAACACGCGCAACCCGCCCTGGCGATCACGCTCGAGCCGCAGGATGCCGTCTTTCTGGCAGGCGCGCATCAGGTCGGCAATCGAACCGTAGCGGCGTTCTTCGAAGTCCGGCTGTGCGGTCTTGAGGAACTGCTTGAACTGACGCGGATACATCGGCCAGCGTGGCGGTGTCGTAGTCTCGCCGAGAACGCGGCGAACGAGCGCGACACCCTCGCCAAGCGAAGCCGCATCGGCCGCGGCGGGCCGCGGCGCTTCTTCGTCCGAGGGCTCATGGCCGTTTGACGTGGCCGCTTCCGGGCCCTGGAACAACTCGCGAGCGGCCTTACGTCCGGCTTCGCGCGCGCTCAAAACAGGCTCCGTGGGGCCGGAGCCCGGAGCCCGGCCTGCCCTGAGCGAAGTCGAAGGGTGCCCGGAGCCCGGATCAGGTTCGACGGCTTCAGCCGGCGTGGTGCCGTCGCTCAACTCCACCAGCGTGCTGCGGCCCTGATGCTTCAGCGCCACCAAACCGTGCTGTGCGAGCTTGTCGGCAAAATCGCGGAAGCTGCTGACGCCGTAGTCGCGTTCGGAAAACGACGAGTCGAGCTGCAACAGCGTGCTCTTGAGCAAGCCGAGCTGCGGCGAGACCTCGCGGTCGGCCAGTACTTTCAACGCGCGCTTGACGAGCGGTACCGCCTGTTCGATGGGCTGCGTGCTGCTCGAGCGCGGGCGCTCGCCCCGCTCCTGCTTCGGGCTGGAGCGACGATCGCGCTCGGGCACGATGTTCTCGTAGGCGATGAACTCGGTGCAGTTTTTCTGCATCACCTGGCTGGTGAAGGCGCGCCCGCCCACCACGAACACCTTGCGGTCGTACTGCTTGAGCTTCTCAACCAGCGTGATGAAGTCGCTGTCGCCGCCGACGATCACGAAGGCGTTGATGTGCGAGTGGGTAAAGGCCATCTCGAGCGCGTCGAGCGCGAGGTTGATGTCGGCGCCGTTCTTGTCGCCGCCCGGCGTCATCACGCGCTGCACGAGACGCACGGCATGCTGCGCCATGGCGCGGCCGTGGTCGCCCGACCGTTTCCAGTCGCCGTAGGCGACCTTGGTAATCACCTCGCCGCGTTCCTTGATGGCTTCGAGCACCGCGCCGATGTCGAAGGCGAGGCCGAGGGTGGTCTTCACGCCGATTTCGACGTTGTCGAAGTCAATGAAAACGGCAATCTTGAGTTTCTGATCTGACATGTGGCTTTCTTGGGCTTTCTTCTGTCGAGCTTGCTTGCCGAGGCTTGGTCTGAGGGAATCGAGGCATGCCCGCCGTTAACCTCGGAGAAGGCGGGTACGCGGGTAAGTGTCTCTGACATTATACGCGCGGCACGGTGGTTGCAGAACTGATGACAGGAGTGCCCCTATGAAGACAATTTGCAGCGGAAACAGGACGATTCTGGCCTTGGCGGCGGTATTTGCCGTGTCAAATCTGCTCGCCACCTCAGCATTCGCAGGGGGTCAAAGGCCGGAAGTGCAGCGCCTGTTCCAGTCGGGCGCCTACGACGAAGCGGTGCAGGCGGCACAAAACGGCGACCCGGCCTCGATATACGTCGCGGCCCAGGCAATGGTGAAAGCCGAACAGGTCGACCGCGCCCGCGAGCAGTTCTCGCGCCTGCGCACCAACGACAACCCCGCGTGGCAGCTGATCGCGCAATCTGGCGAAGCGCTCGTAGGCAGTGACAGCGGCCGCGCGGTGACGCTGGCGCGCCAGGCGGTTGAAGCGGCCGGCGACAATCCGTTCGCGTTCTATCAACTCGGCCTCGCGGCGGTCAAGGCCAACGACTGGGGTACCGCGGCGTCCGCCCTGTCTCGTGCAGCGGAGCTCAAGCCCGACTTCGCGTACGCGCATTACTACGCCGCGTTGTCGTATCAGCGTGCCCGGCAGTTGCCGAAGGCGGCCGAACACTTCGACGCATTCCTCCGCCTCGCCCCGGACGCTCCGGAGCGGCAGGCCGTGCAAGCAATTATGCGGACGCTCAAATGAGTTCAGAGTGCAGAGTTAGGAGTTAAGAACGGCGTGTTGTTGACTCTACACTCTTAACTCTTAACTCTTAACTCTTAACTCTTAACTCTTAACTCTTAACTCTGAACTCTAGAAGATGTGACCGAATCCGAAGTGCCAGCGCATGCTGGTGCTTCGGGTCGTCGACAACGCCGTTCTGGGAATTCCGATGTCGGCCCTGAACATTCCCAGCGGCGTGTCGAACCGCAAGCCGATTCCGTAACCAACGTTCAGATCGCGCCACGAAAACGATTCGCCTTTGCCGAAGATGTGGCCGGCATCGACGAACCCGACGCCGTGCACCCACCGGTAAATCGGGAACCGTGCCTCCTGGTTCAGGATCACCAGCGTCTCGCCGCCTTTCGGGATGCCCGACGCATCGCGAGGACCCAGGCTGTCTTCGCCGTAGCCGCGCACCGTCGTCGCGCCGCCGGCGCGGAAGGCATCGCTCGCCAGCAAATCGTCGGGGCCGAACACAAAACCGGTCTGCACCCGCGATGCCAGCACGAAGCGCGAGCCCAGCGGCACGAAGGTGTGTTGCTGGAAGAGCAGCTTGCGATTCCTGACGTCGGAGCCCAGCCACAGTCCTGAGTGGTCCCACGAAATCGCGGTGAACGTTCCCTTGCGCGCGCTCAGCGGATCGTCGCGGCGATCGAACAGCGCCGCACCGCTCAGCCTGGCGAGGTTGACCACGAAGTCGAGCGGAAACGGATCGCTTGGCGCCGGTGCGGGGTCGAATGTCCGGTTCCGCTCGAAACGATAGCCATAGACGACCTGGATGCCGCCGAAGCGCCAGCGCTGATCCGCGCTCACGCCCTGGCGGTTGGTGAGCGCCACGATGTCGAGGCCCTCCGCGTCTCTTATGCGAGCGTGCGAGTAAAACCCATACAGGCTCGATCGCGCGCGCCAGCCAAACAGCCGTGACGTCGCCAGGAACACGGTGGCGTCTTGCTGCTCGCGCTCGTATTGGCCGAACAGGCCCAGCGTGAGCGCCCGGCCCAACAGGTTGGGGTTCTTGATTTCCGCAACCAGCCCGAGATTGCGCGAGCTGGTGAACTCTTCGATGTCGGCCTTTCGCTCGCTTTCCAGTTGCGTGCCGTAACGCAACGACCAGGCGGGATACTCGACCACGCTGACTTGCGCCTTGACGGGCTGGACGCCATCAACGACTTCGCCCATCGGCACAGCCTGGATGTCGACCTGGCGGAATACGTTGGTGTCGTAGAGGCGCTTGCGAGCCCGCGCCCATTCGTCGAGATCGGCCGGCTTGCCAAGCTCGAAATGAAGCGCCTGGCTGATCACCTTGTCGCTAGTGATCTCGGTTCCGGTCGTGACCACTTCCCGGAGTACCTGTTGCGGCCCCTCGGTCACCTCGAACACCAGCGTGACCGTGTTGTCGTCGGCGACCTTGGTCTGGATTTCGACCTCCGCGGTATTGAAGCCTTCGGTGCGGTAGTGCTGCTCGATTCGACGGCGGGCCTCGTTAACCTCGGTGTTGATGAAGGGCGTAGGAGTTTCGACCGCCGCCGCTTTTTGCACGGCCGCCAGCCGCGCGTCGGGAACACCGGCCCAGCTCAGGTTCATGATCTGCGCGCGAGGCCCTTCGACGATGGTCACGGGCAGGACGCCGGTGTCGCCGTCGATGTCGAGCGGCCCGGCCGTGATCTGCGCCTTGAGAAAGCCCTGCTCGTTGTACAAGGTCTGCAGCTCCCGCTCGAGCACGGTGCGATCGAGCCAGGCTTCCACGTCAATCCCCGATGTGATCACTTCGTTCTGCAGGTCCTTGGCGTCGATGCCTTCGTTGCCGGTGAATCGAATCTCGCGGCCGGCCACCGATGCGCCGGGCGTGATGTCGATGCGCACCCGCTTGCTGTCGGGCGTGGGGCGATCGATGGTGCCGACGACGATGCTGGCCAGCTCGTTCTGGGTGACCAGGTAGCGGCGCACGCGGCCGGTCAGGTCTTCGATCAGGAACTGATCGAACGTGTTGCGGTGCCACGCCTCTCGCAGCGCCTCGATCTCGCTGTCGGGCAGGGTGGCGCCGTTGATCGCCAGGATGGTCCGCGGACCGCGTTCGACGCGGTACTCGATCGCCACGGTGTTGGCCTCGGCATCTTCGATTCGCCTGGTCCGGATCCGCTCCTCGAGGAAGCCCTGATCGTGAAACGCCTCGCTGACGCGGTCGATGTCGCGCTGCAACACCAGGAAGTCGAATTGGTCGCCGGGTTCGAGCTTTAGCTGTGCCCGTACTTCCTGCTCGAGGGCGGGCTCGACGCCCTCGAACCGGATCTCGCTCACGGCAGGCCGCACGCGGCGCTCGATCGGCCGGGTGCCGGTGCCCGAGCCCAGGGTCACCTGGTGGCGGATGCCCAGGCTCACCGTCGCGTTGTCGCGCGAAAGAGCGCGCACTTCGACGTTATGTTTCGCTAGATAGCTAATGATGAAGGTCGTCTTGCCGCTCTCGCGCAGATTTTGCGAAATGGTGACCTCGACCTGGTCGCTCAGGCGTTTGCCGATCGTCAACCGCGTTGTCGGGTCGGTCTGGTTGCTGCCGCCGATCAGCGTGGGGTCTTCCTGATAGTCGCGGAAGTCGCGATCCGTGTAATCGCCGCGCTCGACCCTGAACGCGTCCAGGCCGATGGCGCGTCCGGTGACGCCGAGCAGGTCGGCCGAGAGCAAGGTCAGCGCCGTCTCGGCGTTAGGGTCGCCGACAATCATCGAGGCGATCTCGCCCGGCGTCATCGACCCGGCCTGCGTAGTGAGGTCAAGTTGCGGGCGCTCCAACGAGCCGGTCAGCGTCATCGTCACATCGTTCGAGTTAATCCGCGCTTCGGCGGCGATGTTGAACTCGGGATGGATGTGGCGGAGGTCGGTGAACGAGATGTCGCCGCGGGTGATCCGGAAGGTCCGCCCGGCGAGAAATATCTCGCCGCCCTCCCTCAGGGTGATGCGGCCATCCACGCCGGGCTCGGCGACCGTGCCGACCACTCGGAGGTCGGCGCCGGCTTCGAGGCGGCCGTAGTTGTTGTCGACGAGCATGTCCTCGGTCGTCGTCACCGCGAGGTTGAGGCGGAGGCGATCGAGGTACGGGCGCTCCGCCGTGGCCGACACAGGCAGGGTGGCGCGGCGCGCCAGCGACGCGATGGTGATGGTCTCGGTGTAGGCGCTCTGGGCAATGCGGATGTCGCCGGTCAGTGACGGGGCCTTGGGGTCGGGACGGAAGATGACGAGGGCATCGACCTCGCTGCGAAGCCCCTTCAGCAGCTCGATGGCGACGCCTTGCGCCTGGATGTTGAGCGCGCCGCCGGTGATCGCAAGTCCCTCGACCTGCAAGGCGCCGTCGAGCGCGATATTGCCGCCGTTGGCGGAGCCGCGAAGGTTCTCGATCAACAGCGTCTGGCCCGACATCGTGATCGGGCCCGTCAGTTCCGACAGCACCAGGCGCGGTTCGGCGATGGCGATCTCGGCGTCGTCGAGGGCGATCTGGCCGCCGAACGCGGGTTTCGACAAGACGCCGCCAATGCGCGCGTCGACGTTGGCGCTGCCGTCGAAGCCGACACTGCTCACGAAGGCCGACAACACCCGGAGGTCGACCAGGCCCTTGACCGACAGATCGAGCGGCGGATCGGTGGCGGCAAAGCCCACCGAGCCCGAGAGCGTCAGCGGATTGCTCGCCACCGACCACACCACGTCGGTTGCGGTGACGGTGCCCTTCGCGAACTGGAACCGCGACGGCCGTTGTTGGGCGACGGGAATTCCCGAGAACGTGAACTTGGCGTCGTCCACGGTCAACTCACCGTCGATGGCGGCAAGCTCCAAGGTCGGCAGCTTCGCGCGGGCGCTGGCGGAAAAGTCGCCGACCACGCCGCCGGATGCGACGTTGCCGGTGATCCGCGACACGGTCAGCGATTCGCCGTTGAGGGCGGCGTCGACGGTCAAGTTGCGGATCGCCGCCGGTCCTGCGCCCCAGGTGAACGTGCCGTTCTTGAGCGCGAGCGTGCCGACGGTGCCGGCGCGGTTGCCGGTGGATTCGAGCCGTACCGACAGCGGTCCGGTGCCGTCGAACGTCGCTGGCACGCCGAACGCTTTTCCGAGCCGGATCGCGTCCTGGAACTCGCCATCGAAGGTGCCGCGAAACTTTCTGTCGAGGCGCGTGGTCCACTCACCCGATGCCGCCAGGCGCCCCGCGCCGACGCGCATGTTCAGATCCTGGAGCGTGACATCGCTGCCGTGCAGCGAGACGCGCGCCGGCGTCATGAGGCTGACCGGAATGCCGCCGATGGCGGCGTCGAGCGCCTGCAGATCGAACACCGCGACGCGGTTGCGATCGTCGGCCAGGCGGCCCGATGCGGTGACGTTGCCCGACACGAACCCGAAGATCTCGCCTGGGATCGCATTGGTGAGCGTTGCCAGCCTCGCGATCTCGAGGCGGTCGAGCACGGCGGTGGCCTTGTAGTCGTAGGGCGACGCCGTGGCGACCTGGGCATCCACGTTTGCGCCAAGCGACGGCAGGCGCGCGGCGATGCGGGCGTAGTCGCCGAGCAGATCGACGGTGAGCTCGCCCGCGCCGATCAGCGCGCCCGCGGTGCCGCCGGTGAGCGCGAAATCAATCTTGGCCTGGCCGCCCGGCTTCGCCGTCGTGCCCGCCCCTGCGAACAGCAGCGAGAACAGCGCCTGCGTGTCGTTCGGTTGCAGCACGGTGCCACGCCATGACAGCCGATCGCCTTTGAAGCGCGCGTCGTACGCCCCGGTTTCCCAGGCGTAGCGGACGCGGCCATCGAGGTACCCGGCCCCCTGCGTCAGCGCCAGCGACGTGACGTCGATCGCCTCCCCCGTCACCATCGCCTTGGCGGTGACGCGATCGATCGGCTGGCCCGCCCAGGTCAGCGACGATCCGGTGATGATGGTATCGAGCGTGTAAACGTCGAACGTGCCACCGAGCGTGGCGGTGGCGCGTATCGGGCCGGCGACGCGCCATGCCTCGGGCACGTCGCCCTGCAGCTCTTCGGCGTGCGGAGCATCCACCGTAAAACCGCCGGTCCAGGTACGGTTCGTGACGTCGGCGACAGCGTTGCCGGTAATCGATGAAGAGCCCTGGCGAAGGTCGATCGCGGTGATGTCGGCGCGGCGCATGTCGGCCACGACGTGGGCCGAAGCCTGCACGCGGCCGATCAGCGGCAGGTCGACCGCGTCGCCTTGCAGCTGCGTTTCGATCTCAGGCAGCCGGTACGAACCACCTAACGTCATCGGAAGGTCAACCGCGCCGTGCACCTCGGCGGCGATCTCCGGCACCGGGAAGCCCAGCGTGGCGAGGCTCGCCGCGGCCGTCGCGACATCGCTGACACGCGCATGCGCGGGCCCTCCCATCGTCGACAGCAGCGCCGTCTTACGATTGATCCGTCCCGACATCCGGCCTTCGAAATCAAAGCCGGGCAGGCGATGGTTGTGGTCGAACCGATAATCGTCGCCAACGATCGTGGCGCGCACGGTCCCGGTCATCGGCACCACATTCCGGCCGCCGCGGCCCGACGAGCGATTGGTGATCTCGAAGCGGCGCGGCTCGCCGAACTCGAACGTGCCCGAGCCGTCGAATGACGCGCCGATGGCTTGCGGCTCGACATCGGCCATCCGTAACGCGGCTTGCGCGTCGACGCCCTTCCACTCCGCGCTTGCCGTGCTGGGCGGCGTCTTGCCCCACGGCACCTTGAACGCGGCGCGGATCTCGCCGCCGCTTTGCGGAATCAGGGTCATGTCGGTACCGGTCGTCGCGTCCAGCGTCACCTTCACCGGTCCAACCATGCCGAGGTTGCGCTCGCGCCCAACCGACAAGTCGTTGCTCGTGGTGGCCAGCGTGAGCGTGTAACCGCGGAGCGGGCCGGTGAGCGTGCCGTCGATCGCGACGGTGCCGCCGACCGGTACCGGCGGCGGCGGGATCCAGTTCATCGCATGTTCGAGATCCACCACGCCCTTCATCGCCAGGTCGAAGTACGGCGAATCGAGCACGCGGTTAATCGGGCCGCTGATGAACGCGTTGATCTCGCTCGAGACCAGGCGCGCATCCTTCAACGACACGTTCGAGCCGTCGAAGGTCATCACCGTGTCGATCGGCGCGAGCGTCATGGTGCGCTGCTTGATGCGCACGGCGGTTTCGCCGCGAATGGCGAACGACCCCTCCGAGCCAAGCACCGTCTTCAACAACTCGGATTCGATGCGGGGCAGCTGGATGCTCCAGTCGCGCATCGTGTCCTCGTACTGCACGTCGAGCCCGAGTAGCGTCAGGCCGTGCACGGTGAGCCGGCGCGGTGTCTCCGGTGTGGGCGCGTTCGACGAGGGCGGAAGGTTCACGACATCGTTGGCGTCGCGATAGATGTCGACGAGGCCGCCTTCGATCATGAGGTGATCGATCTCGAAGCGCCGGCGGTAGATCACCCAGGGCAGCTTGACCTCGATGCGCTGCGCGATCAGAAAGGGGCGGTCCTCATGCCCCTTTGCCGCGAGGCGCACGCCGCGGAGCGTAATTCTCCGGGTGATCGCGTTATAGCGAAGGTCGTCCGCCTTGAGTGCGAGGTTGTAGCGGGTGACGAAATCGGACGCCCATGTCAGGGCCCGGCCGCGGGCCCACGGGGTGTGAACGGCCAGAAGGATGACCAAGGTGAGCCCGACGGCCAATGCCGCCAGCACGATCAGCCCCCGCCTCGCCCAAACCCTCACTCCTCGATCTTAGTGGAGACGCGTGTTTGCAAGCCCATCCGCCCGCTCCGTTGTCGCGGCCGCCCCGTATCCATGATTTCCCTGAGGTTTGCAAGTGAGGTACCATTCGCCAGTGGAGGATCAGCTCATGCGTATGAAGTCATGGCTCAAGATCGGCCTCGGCGCCGCTCTGAGTCTGGTGGCGAGTACGACCGGTATGGCACAAGCACCCGCAGTGGAATTGAAGATTGGTGATGTGGCCCCCGCGTTCTCGGCGCCCGGATCGGACGGCAAGACGCACACCCTTGCGGAGTCGAAGAGCAAGCAGGCGGTGGTGCTGGCGTGGTTCCCGAAAGCCTTTACCGGTGGTTGAACGGCCGAATGCAAGTCGCTCCGTGAGAGCGGCGATCTCATCCGTCAATACAACGTCGCGTACTACATGATCAGCGTCGACACACCCGAGGACAACAAGAAGTTCGCCGAGATGCACGAAGCGGACTATCCCATCCTCAGCGACGTCTCGAAAGAAATCGCCAACAAGTACGGCGTGCTCGGGCCGTCGGGCCTGGCGCGGCGATGGACGTTCTACATCGCACCAGACGGAAAGATCCTCCACATCGACAACGCGGTGAAGCCCGCGTCGTCTGGACCCGACATGGTGGCCAAGCTGGCCGAGTTGAATATCGCCAAGCGTAGGTAGCCAGGGTTCTTCACGAAGGTTCTTGACGGGGGTTCCGCACGAGGGTTCTTCACGAGGGTTCCGCACGAAGGTTCCGCACGAAGGTTCCTTACGGTGGTTCTAAGAACCTCCGTAAAGAACCTCCGTGAGGAACTACCGTGAGGAACCATCGTGGGGAACATATCCAAAGTTGGCCAGACGTTCTCCCGAAACGGCGTACGCCGCCGCCGGCATGTCGCGCACCCCCGTGGCGTCAATCCATTTGTTGTAGAAGTTGAAAAGCGCGCACACGGTGATGGCGTCGTACAGCGCCTCCTCGCTCCAGCCCGCCGCCTTCGCCGCGTCGATGTCTTCCTTGCGCAGCCGGCTGGACTCGCCGTTCACTTTTTCGATGAATTCAAACAGCGCCTTCTCTCGATCGGGAATGGCAGCGGTTCGGTAATCCTGCAACACCGCGTCAACCAGTGACCGATTGCCCAGCAACGACGCCGCGACCGCGGCGTGCGAGCCAATTCAAAACGGACAGTCGTTACGCCTCGAGGTGAAGGCGGCAATGAGCTCGCGCAGGCCCGCCGGCAGCGGTGACGGGCCGCGCATCACGCCTTGCGTAAACTTCGACAGAAATTCAGTCCGGTCGGGCTTGTAGGCGAAGAGGTGCATGATCTGCGGAACCGGCTGGCCGGCCGCGCGCAGCCCGCCGATCATCCTGGTATACGGGCCGCCGGGGTCAGCCTGCTCGATTTCCGTGAGAAACATCGGGTCCATACAGGGCTCCTTCAGAACGGGCTCAATTACCCGCGTGTGCCTACGACTGGCCGTCGAGGCTCGGCAGCACGACTTCGCCGGGCACCACGCGGATGAACTGGCCGCGCTGCATCAGCTCGCGGCCCTTGCCGCCACGGCCGACGACCTCGTACTTCGTCGTGCTAATCGTCTGCTCGGCCCCGCGCGAGGTTTCCACTGTCAGCAGATCGCGATCGCCGCTCGAGACGATCGCGCCGATCACCTTGTCGTCGGGGAAGTCGATCTTGATCAGGATCACGCCGCGGCCCGGGCCGGACAGAAAATTTACTTCCTCAGCCGGCGTCAGCATGGCGCGGGCCGCAGCGGTTGCGGCAATGATGGTTTCTTCACCGGTCGTAATCGAGACATTCACCACTTCCGCACCTTCGGCGGTGCGCGCGTAGCGGCGCCCCGAACGGGTGCTCACCTCGACGAAGCCTTGCAGTGAGAAGCGCAGGGCGTAGCCGTCACTGGTCATCGCGACCGCATGGACCGGCGGCACGTCGCCCTCTTTCTTCGCCTCGATCTTCTTCGCGATACGCGGGTCGAGGCTGAAGGCGGCGACGACCCGCTCGCCGTCCTTGAACTTGAACAACTTCTGCACCGGCTCGCCATAGCCGGTCGAAGCCGGGACGTCGACAATGCGGCTGGTATAGGCGACGCCGAAGTTGGTGAAGAACACCATCGTGGCGCGCGTGCTGCCGGCGATGGCCGACAGCACCGCATCGCCTTCGCGCAGGCGCGTCGTCGAAAGGTCCTTCACTTCCTTCTGCCGCTTCACCCACCCGTCGCGCGAGACGATGACCACGTTGTCTTCCTCGACGATGAAGGCGTCGGCGGAGTATTCGACCTCTTCGGCTTCTTCGATGATCGAGCGGCGCGGATCGGTCTTGGGATTGCCGTACTTCGCCTGGATCTCTTCGAGCTCCTGGCGCACCAGCTTCCAGCGGCCCTCTTCGTCTTTGAGCAGCGTGCCGATCTGCTTCGCGCGCTTCCGCTTCTCGCCGAGCTCGGTCTGGATCACCAGGATCTCGAGGCGGGCGAGGCGGTACAGCTTGAGCTCGAGAATCGCGTCGGTCTGCTCGGCGTCGAGCGAGAACCGCGTCATGATCTTTTCAGCCGAGTCGGCCTTGCCGTCCGACTTGCGGATGATCTTGATGATCTCGTCGAGCGCGTCGAAGACCTTCTCGAAGCCCTCGAGAATATGGATACGCCGCTGCAGCTGCTCGCTCTCGTGCTCGAGCCGGTTGGTCACCACTTCGAGGCGGAAGTGGAGGAAGTGCCAGAGCATCTGCTTGAGGTCGAGGCGCTCGGGGCGGCCGGCCTCGGCGTTCTCGGTCGGCACCAGGCAGGTCATGTTCACCGCAAACGTGGTCTGCAGCGACGTGTGCTTGAACAAGTACGCCATCACGAGGTTGTCGTCAGCCCCCGGCTTCAGCTCCAGCTCGATCCGCACATCGTCTGTCGAGACGTCTCTGACGTCGACGAGATGAGGCATCTTGCGGCTGAGGACCACGTCGCCGATCTGCTCGACGAGCTGCGACTTGTTCACGGCGTAGGGAATGCTGGTGATGTAGAGCTTTTTGTCCGAACGCGACGACGCGCCGACTTCCCACGTGGAGCGCAGCCGGATCGAACCGGAGCCAGTCCGGTAGATCTCCTTGAGCTCGTCCGGGGAGTTGAGGATGTGGCCGCCGGTTGGAAAGTCGGGACCCTTGACCCACCGGCATAACTGCAAGGTTGTGAGGTCGGGGTTGTCGAGCAGCTTGAGCAGCGCCGCGCAAATCTCGTGGAGGTTATGGGGCGGGATGTTGGTCGCCATGCCCACCGCAATGCCGGTACTGCCGTTGATCAGGAGGTTGGGCAGGCGCGACGGCAGCACGATGGGCTCGCTCTTGGTGCCGTCGTAGCTTGGCCGGAACGGCACCGTCTCCTGCTCGATTTCCTGCAGCACTTCGTCGGCGATCCGCGCGAGGCGGCACTCGGTGTAGCGCATCGCCGCGGCGCCGTCGCCGTCGAGTGATCCGAAGTTGCCCGAGCCGTCGACCAGCGGGTAGCGCAGCGAGAACGACTGCGCCATGCGCACGAGCGTCTCGTAGATGGCGCTGTCGCCGTGCGGGTGAAAGTTGCCCATCACGTCGCCGACGACTTTGGCGCACTTGCGATGCTTCGCGTCTGCGGTCAGGTTCTGCTGCCACATCGTGAACAGGATGCGGCGCTGAACGGGCTTGAGGCCGTCGCGCACATCAGGCAGCGCGCGCGAGGTGATCACCGACAGCGCGTAATTGAGATAGCGCGACTGCGCCGCTTCGTGCAGCGACACGTTGGAGGTGCCGTCGCCGCCGATCGGCGTAAACGACCGGCCGCCCGGCGGTGGTGGCGGGCCGCTGCTAAGGTCGTCGTTGTCGGGTAGATCGAAAAGCGAGGGCTCGGATCTGCGTTTCGCCACTGTGAACTGTTAACTTTAGCTTCTAAACTGACACTTCCAACTTCCAACTTCCAACTTTCAACTTCAATCGGGGATCAGTTTACCCGGATTCATCAGGTTCGCAGGGTCCAGCGCCCGCTTGATCGCGCGCATGACGTCCAGTGATTCGCCATGCTCGGCCTTCAAGTACTTCAACTTACCGACGCCGACGCCGTGCTCGCCACTGCAGGTACCGCCGAACTTGAGCGAGCGCTCGATCAAGCGCTCGTTCAAATGGGAGATCTGCTCGAACTCGTTCTTGTCGTCGGGGTCGAGCATGAAGATCAAGTGGAAGTTGCCGTCGCCGGCGTGGCCGACAAGCGGCGCCACGACTCCGGCCTCGCGCAAATCCGCCTGCGTTTCGAGGATGCACTCTGCCAGATGCGAGATCGGCACGCAGATGTCCGTCGTCCAGGCGCGAGCACCCGGCCGCGACGCAACGGTGGCGTAATAGGCGTTGTGCCGCGCCTGCCACAACGTGGCGCGGTCTTCGAGCGTCGACGCCCACTGAAAGCCTTTGGCGCCCTGCTCCCTCGCGATTTCTTCGACGGCCTTGATCTGCTCGTCGACCATCACGTCGCTGATGCCGTGAAACTCGAAGAAGAGTGTCGGCGCGATCGGATAGCTGGTCTTCGAATAGGCGTTCACGACCCGCAACTGCGCTTCATCAACGATTTCGATGCGCGCCACCGGAATTCCCAGCTGGATGGTCTGGATCACCGTGGCGGCGGCGCCTGCCATCGACTCGAACGGGCAAACGGCCGCTCGCACCGCCTCGGGGCGGCCATACAAGCGGAGCGTAAGCTCGGTGATCACGCCGAGCGTGCCTTCCGAGCCGACGAACAACCGCGTCAGGTCGTAGCCGGACGACGACTTACGGGCGCGGCCGCCGGTGTGGATGATGCGGCCATCGGCCAGAACGGCCGTGAGGCCGAGCACGTTGTCGCGCATGGTGCCGTAGCGGACCGCGGTGGTGCCGGAGGCGCGGGTGGCGGCCATGCCGCCCAGCGTCGCGTCGGCGCCCGGATCGATCGGGAACATCAAGCCGGTGTTCTTGAGGTGCGCATCAAGTTTGAGGCGAGTCAGTCCCGCCTCAACCGTAATATCGAGGTCGTCGGGGCTGAGACGCACGACCTTCGTCATTCGCGTCAGGTCGATCGACACGCCGCCGTGAATGGCGTTGACGTGTCCTTCGAGCGAGCTGCCCATGCCGAACGGCACGATCGGCTTGCCATGCTGCGCGCACAACTTGACGATCGCGCTCACCTCGCCGGTCGACGTCGGAAACACGACGTACTCGGGCAGCCCGGCCGCATGCCACGACTCACCGTGGCTGTGATGTTCGCGCACGGACGCGGACGTCGAGACGCGGTCGCCAAGCAGGCTTTTCAGATCGTCGATCACTGCGGCATTATAGAGGTCTGTTTACTCCAAAGACGCTGTCATTCCTTCGTTCGCTCAAGCGCAACAACAAGCGGGAATGGTTCCACGCCCGGCGGGATCAATACGACACCCACGTCCGCGCTCCCATGCTCGCCATCATCGAACAACTGGCGGTCGACATGCCATCGTTCGCGCCCGAGCTGCTCGCCGATCCGAAGGTGTCGCTGTTTCGCCCGTTCCGCGACACCCGGTTCAGCGAGGACAAGACGCCGCTCAAGACCAACGTCGCGGCCACGTTTCCCAACCGCACGCTCGGGCGAATGAACGGCGCCAGCTTCTACTTCGAAGTCGGTTCCAGTTATGTCTGGATCGGCGGCGGGTTGTGGCGGCCCGACACATCGCAGCTTCAACTGGTCCGCGAGCACATCGTGGCGAATCACCGGCAGCTGGATGCGATCGTGACGTCAACGGCCTTCAAGAAGCTTGGCGGCCTGCAGGGCGACAGGCTGACGCGCGTGCCGAGAGGGTTCGACAAGGAGCACAAGGCCGCTTCGTACCTGCAGTATCGCCAGTTCATGGGTTTTCGCGAGGAGCCCGGCACGTATGCGACTTCCAAGGATTTCTACAGGAACCTGGTGGGGACGATGAGGACGATCGCGCCGCTGGTGAGGTTCCTGAATGAGCCGCTGGCCGGCGCGCAAACGGTGTCGCGAAAGGCGCATATTCTGGGCGAGGATTAGCGCAAGGCGCGCATGAGCAAGACGTCCCTCGTCGAAGCGGTCAAGCATTTCGATCTCGAGTCTCTCGTCCCACCTGGGGCGATCGCGCCGCAGGCGGCCGTCAGCTGCGCTTGGCCAAGTGGCTGGTGAGCGAAGGCTTCGATCCCAAGGTGATCCACATGACCAAGCCGGGAGAAGACGGCGAGGCCAATCCGACGCCGCTGTCACTGGTGTTCATCGCGATCGCGCGCGCGCAGAACAATGCCCTTCCGGCTCGGCGCGGATCCGAACATTTCGGATAACCGCGGCGACATCATTCTGCACCTGGCGCTCGACAGGGGCTTCGACATCAGCTTCTTCAAGCTGTTGTTGCGGCACGGCGCCGATCCAGATCGGCCCGGCAAGGACGGGCGCACGGTGAGGGAGATCGCGTCGCGCAAAAAAGACAAACATTACATCAACGATCAACGGGCGCTGATCTCGCGTCTCGCCCATTGCTATTGTAGCTATATGTAGCTACAATGTCGCACATGACGGCGGTGGGCATTCGCGAACTCAAAAACAACCTCAGCCAGTATGTTCGTCGCATTGAAAAAGGCGAGAAGTTCGCCATCACCGCTCACGGTCGAGTCGTCGCGGAGCTCGGGCCGGCTGGAAGAGGGCGTCGCCGGAAGGCGACGAGCCGCTACGAGGAGCTCGTCGCCGCGGGGGTCATCCGGCCCGCCTTGGAAGAGGGGGATCCCATCCCGGACGACGGGATGCGGATCTGTCTACCTGCGGGAACTGTTCAGGAATTGATCGATTGGGGCCGTGGCGAAGACTAAGCGTCCTGACCCGGCTGGTGGCGTGGCCTTCCGCTACATAGAGACGAGCGCGCTGCTGGCGGCGAGGATTGAGAATGATGCCGCGGCGCGTGAGGCTATCCGAGGCGAGGGGCATCGATTTGCATCGGCGTTGACGATCGCAGAGGCGATGCGCACGATCGCGATTGCACACACGCGAGGCCGGCTCTCGCCGGTCGAGTATCGTGCTACGGTCCGATGGATTCAAAGATTCGCGAATCGCTGTGAAATCGTTGCGATCGGCGACGAGGTGATCGAGAGGGTTGGAAGGTTGTTTCCGGTCGAGCCCATTCGCACGCTTGACGCGATCCATCTGGCGACTGCGGAACTTGTCGGAGACTCGCCAGCCCTTACATCAATCGTTACCCGAGACGCCAGAATCCGTCAGAACGCGATCGCAATGGGCTTTACGGTCGAATAGTTCATCGTCGCGGCTGACGAACGACGGGCAGCACGGCCCCCTCGGGCGGTTCTTCGTTTGGTCCGTAGATGCGCACGCGTCGTTCGTTGCGCGCCCACCATTGAGGCCAACGCTTTGGCTGTGCCAGATAAGCCTCGATGCTCGGCGCGAATACCGCGACGAGAAGGCCGGTCATTCTCGACGATTAGACTCCGATTCCTGGCTTTCGGCCTAGACCTGCACTCTTGTTTCCACGATTAAGCAGCCCGTTGTAGTCCTTCAGTGTTTCTGTGTTTCCGTGTTTCCGTGTGATGTATTGATTGCGATCAGGAACAGCACGCCGCCGGCGACCAGTGCAAGGGCGCCGGCAGTCAGCTGAGCGTTCGACGCCCCCCTGAGAATCGCGAGCGCGACGACCATCGCGAGGACGGGCACGACCGGACCGCCCGGCACGGTGAACTGCGCGGGGCCGACGTCGCCCGACGGCACGCGCTTGCGTAGCACCAGCGTCGAGGCGCACACCGCCAGATACATCACCAGCCGCGCAATCGCGCTGACGGCGGCCAGCGCCACGAACGAGCCGGTGAGTGCCAGCGTCAGCGCCACGACCGCGGTGAACAGGATGGCATTCGACGGCGTGTGGTAGCGCGGGTGCACGCGGGCGAACCAACGCGGCAAATCGCCGTTTTCCGCCAGCGCGAAGATGGTGCGCGATCCGTTCAGGATCTGCCCCATGTTGTTCCCGGTCATCGAGATCGCGGCGCCGGCCGAGATCACGAGCGCGCCGGTGGCGCCGAGAAAGATCGCCGCGCCATCGGCGAGCGGTGTCTTCGATGCGGCGAGATCGGGTACTACTCCGGTGGCGACCAGCGACGTCAGCGACATCACGAGCGTGACGACGATCAGCGTGGCGACGAACGCAAACGGCACGTCCCGGCGCGGGTTGGCGGCTTCTCCGGCGAGCACGCCGGTCACTTCGTAACCGCCGTACGCGAAGATCAACAGGATGGCCGCGCTCGACACCTGTTGGCGCGTCACCGCCGGCATGGTGCTGAAGTGCGACGGATCGATGAACCAGATCCCCGCAATGATAAACAGCGCGAGCGGCGCCAGCTTGCCGATCGTCAGCGCGTTGACCACCCACGACGACTGCTTGATGCCGACCAGGTTGATCACCGTCAGCGCGATCGTCAGGCCCGCAATCAGCGCCATCCGCGGGGCGCCGAGGGCCAGCGCCGGCCAGTAGAACGCCAACGCAAGCGCGAGGCCGTTGGCGACCGATGCCTGGCTGGTGACTCGGGTGAACCACATCATCCAGCCGACTTCAAACCCGACAAAGCGGCCGAATGCGGCGCGCGCGGGCAGATAGGGCCCGCCGGTCTTTTCGAAGCGGCTGCCAACCTCCGCGAAGCAGAGCGCGATCGACAGCGACAGCAAGCCGACGGCGAGAAACGCCACCGGCCCCCACGGTCCGATCAGCCTCGCCACGTCGCCCGGCAGCAGGAAAATAGCGCCGCCAATCACCTGGTTGACGCCAATGGCGGTGAGGTCCCAGCGGCCGAGCGCGCGTTTGAGCGTGGGGGTGTCAGCCACGCTCGTCCCCCTGCAGCTTGCCGGCGATGAGCTCCTTGATGCGGGTGGCGAGCGTGTCGGCGGTGAACGGCTTCATCAGCAAGTTGGTCACTCCCGTGGGATTCAGTCCCACACCGGAACGTTCCGGGTGGCCCGAGATGAAGAGGATCTTCACGCCGGGCTGAATTTTCTCCACCGCCTTCGCCAGGTCGGCGCCGTTCATGCGCGGCATCACCACATCGGTGACGATCACATCGACGCGATCCTTGTGGACCGTGAACATCTCGAGAGCGGCGCGGCCGTCTTCAGCTGCAATCACGGTGAAGCCGCGGCGTCCCAGCTCGGTCGACACCAGCCGGCGCACTCGCCGCTCGAGCGAGTGATCCTCGGCGAGCGCGTGCGACAGCACGCCCTGCACCGACACCACCGAATCGACCACGGCGCGCGCGCTCGATCCCGATGGTCCCAGGATCGTGAACACTCCTTCCGGAGTGCGAATGGTGATCTCGGCACCCGACCCGCGTGATTCGACGCGCCTCACCACGCCACGCGCGCTCACCAGGCGGGCGTCGAGAGAAGCGAGCGAGGCCGCCGACGCGGCGATGGGTTGCGGATCCGGCGGCTCGGCGTTGCCGGCGATGTCGAGGACCGCCCCGGCAATCGTTGGACCTCGCCGCGACATCACGACTTGTCCCGTGACCTCCACTACCTGTCCGGGCGCCAGGTTCAGAGGTGTCTGCGCGGTGACGAACAGGCCCGCGGTGCCGTCTTGAACGAACGTCAGGTTCCTGAGGCGATCGCGCACGGTGACGGTGCCGCGGATGCGCACCGGCGCTTTCGACGGCGTCCACGACGCCATGTTGCGAACGGTGGCGATCGGCACGATCGCGGGACGTTGTTGTGCCGCCGCGATGAGCGGAAGCACCGCGACGAGCGCGATGAGCCCCGCGCGGAAACCCGCGGAGGCTGGCACGCCGCGATAGCCTGTCCGCCGGCTTGTCCGCCGTAGCTGTTGCGGAGGCGGAAGCCTTGGCGGAGGCGGATGATGGTGGCTGCGGGGTCGCACGTCTTAGAAGAGGAGCCGGAAGGCGGTTGTATCATGAATCCGCCATGGGCACTACCGCCGCGAGGACCTTGCGAACCACGCTGCCGGCGCGGGCGTACACCGACCCGGCCTGGTTCGAACGCGAAATGGAGGCCGTGTTCGCGCGGATGTGGCTGGCCGCGGGGCGCGACGGCGAGCTCCAGGCTCCGGGCGCGTTCGTCCGTCGCGATGTCGCCGGCGCGAGCGTGTTGATCGTGCGCGCCGACGACCGGGCCCCCAGCGCGGCAACCGCGCTGGGGTGGGACAACCGGGCCCCCAGCGCGGCAGCCGCGCTGGCGTGGAACGGTTCGTTGCTCGCGTTCCACAACGTCTGCCGGCATCGGGGCACGCGGTTGTGCATCGAGGAGCACGGCAGGTTTCAGGGACGCATCCAGTGCCCGTATCACGCCTGGACCTACGGCCTCGACGGCCGCCTGCTCGCCGCGCCGCAGATGGACGAGGTCGCAGACTTCGACCGCGCCGACTATCCGCTTCGACCGGTGGCGTGCGAGAGCTGGGACGGCCACATCTTCATCAACCTGTCGCCCCTCGACAGGCTCGGGGCGACCCTGAGCACAGTCGAAGGGTCGGACGCTCCCGATCCGCTCTCCTCCCAGATTGGCGACTTGCGCGCGCGGTTCGCGCCGTGGCGGATGGACGAGCTGCGGATGGTGCGGCGGATCGAATACGACATCGCCACCAACTGGAAGCTCGTGGTGCAGAACTACAACGAATGCCTGCATTGCCCGGTGATCCATCCGCTGCTGAACCGGATGCACCATTACCTCGCCGCCGAGAACGTGCCGACGACCGAGACCTATTGCGGCGGCGCGATGGGCTTCAAGCAAGGCGTCGAGACGCTCAGCGCCGACGGCAAGCGGCGGCGCGCGGTGCTGCCCGGGTTGGGCGAGCGCGAGCGCGCCGTCGTGAATTACTTCGCCATCTATCCGAACTTCCTGCTGACGCTGCATCCCGATTACATGATGACGATCACGATCTGGCCGGTGGATCCCGGGCACACGCGGCTCGTCGCCGAATGGCACTTTCATCCCGACGAGATCGCGAAGCCCGATTTCATTTTCGAGGACGCGATCGAGTTCTGGGACCGGACCAACCGGGAAGACTGGGCGATCTCGGAGCAGTCGTACCTCGGGATCAGCTCACGCGGCTATCAGCCGGGGCCGTACTCGGAGCGCGAGAAGCAGTTGTGGGAGTTTGATCAGTTCGTACTGTCACGGGTTGAGGGCTTGGGGACTTGAGGGCTTGAGGGCTTGAGGGCTTGAGGGCTTGGGCCTACTTTCCGATCCAGTCCGCGTACAGGTCGGGCCGGCGGTGCTTCAGAAATAACCGTCGTGCGTTTGAGCTGGCCGCCGACGCGAGATCGAGATCCGCGTAGAGGATGGCGTCCTCGCTCTTCGCCGCGCGCGCGAGCACCTCGCCGTCGGGACCGCAGACGAACGACTCGCCCGCGAAATCCAGGCAGTCTTCCTTGCCGACGCGGTTGCACAGCGCCGTGAAATAACCGTTCTGGAAGGCCGCGACCCGCATCTCGGCTTCGTACAAACCTTCGGGCCATTCATCGACCGCTCCGGCCTGCGGCACGATCACCAGGTCGGCACCCTTCACCGCCAGCGCGCGCATGTATTCGGGAAAGTGGCGGTCGTAGCAAATTGCGACACCGATGTTACCGACCTTGGTCTTGAAGACGGCTGCGCCTTTATCGCCCGGGGTGTAATACCCCTGCTCGTGAAAGCACGGGTAGTCGGTGATGTGGATCATGCGGGTCACGCCCAACAGCGTGCCATCCGCGTCGATCACCGGCGAGCTGTCGAAGGTCTTGTGCCCGTCACGTTCGTACAGGTTGATCACCACCACCATGCCGAGGTCGCGGGCTTTCTGTTGAAACGCCTTCACCGTCGGACCGTCCAGCGGCTCCGCCAGCTCGCGGAAGCCGAGCTCGGCGGGGCGCTGCGGATAGAACCACTCGAAGGCGAGCTCGGCGAAGCAGGCCAGGTGCGCGCCGTTTCGGGCGGCGGTCTCGAGCGCGGCCAGGCCGCGGGACACGTTCGAGGATTTGTCTTTGGTGGCGTGCTGTTGGATCAACGCAATCTTCATCGCGTCAGCTTAACCCCAGTTTCACAGGAGGATAGGGGGCGGCTTCTTCGGTGCAGCCGCGAGGTTCCACTGCAGTGGGCCGAGGCTACCGATCCGTGTCCATGGGACCACTACTGCGGGGTGCTTCGCAAAGACGATGAACGACGCCTCATCGTCCGGGGCGAGGCCCTTGACGACCTCCTGGCCCGCCGGGAATGGTGACCAATTCGACCGCGGACTTGAACGTCGGCTGTTGCGCGCGCAACGATTCAAGCGCCAACGCGAGAATGACCATCGTTATCCGGAATCGCGACAAGAAGTGCCCTCCCGACAAGAAGTGCCCTCCCGACAGGAGTTTCCCTCCCGACAAGAGTTGTCCTGCCGTCCGCGAAGTATTATGACCCGGTGATGGAGGCAGCGATGAAGACAGTACACGGAGCGCTTGTGGCGGCGGGACTCGCCGCGATTATCGGGATGGCCCATACGGGCGCGCAGACGGCTGAGCCGTACAAGCTGGGCATGTTCCAGCAGGGCGGGCGATCGTTTGTCGGCATGGTGATCCGGAAAGACACGCTGGTCGTCGACCTGTCGCGCGCGAATGTCGGCGCGCCGGCCACGCTAAAACAGCTAATCGCGCAGTGGGACATAAACACGGGCACCAGGCTCGCGCTGCTCGCCGCCACGTCCGCGTTGAAGGCGCCGGCTTTCTCGATGAAGGTGTCTGAGGTCAAGACGCTGCCGCCGATTCCGGATCCGGCGGTGTTGCTGAATGCGGCGGTCAATTACAGCGAGCACGGCATCGAGATGACCGGCGTCGCCACCTCCGCCGCGAGCGCCGACAAGGTTGACCCGAAGGTGGCAATGGGCATTCCCGCATATTGGAACCGCAAGCCCGGCGATCCGCGGCACAACCCCTATTACTTCCTGAAGGCGCCGACCTCGATTACCGGCAACGGCGATCCGATCATGCTGCCGCCCGGCCGCACGCAGATCGACTGGGAGTGCGAGCTCAACATCGTGATCGGCAAGACCGCCAAGCGGGTCAAGGCCGAGAACGCCGCCGAGTACATCTTCGGCTACACGCTCGATAACGACGTCTCGGATCGCGGCGGCCGCGCCGACGGGCGGCACGGCTCCGACTGGATGCTCGGCAAGAGCCACGACACCTTCTTTCCGATGGGCCCCTACATCGTGCCGCGGCAGTTCGTGCCCAACCCGCAGAAGCTGGCGATCAAGTTCTCGTTGAGCGGCAAGGTGATGCAGGACTCGAACACCGATCGAATGACGCACAACGTCTACGAGCTGGTCGAGTTTGCGTCGCACATGCTGACGCTCAAGCCAGGCGACATGATCTCGTCGGGCAGCCCGGCGGGCGTCGGCACCGCGCGCGGCACGCCGATCTATTTCAAGGACGGCGACACCTCGAGCTGCACCATCGAGTCGATCGGCACGCTCGAAAACCCCGTGCGGGCGGAGAAATAGATGCCGGGCACAACGCGGCTATTTGGCCTGATCCTAATCGTCCTCGGGATCGCGAGCTACATCATGACGGGGCGCGCCAGCGTCACCGCCCTGATCCCGGCGCTGTTTGGCGCCATCCTCGTCGTGTGCGCGCTCGTGGCGAGGAATGAGAACGCGCGAAAGCATGCGATGCATGCTGCCGTCGCGATCGCGCTGATTGGCGCGATCGCCTCACTGGCACGCGCGGTGCCGGCCGTGATGAACGGCGATGCCACGAGGCCCGCCGTGCTCGCGCAGCTGGCGATGGCGGTGCTGTTGCTGGTTTACGTTGCGCTGGGGGTGCAGTCGTTCATTGCCGCTCGGAAAGCGCGGACGGGCAGGTAGGCTTTGAGGGCGGCGATCGTGCCGGCGCTGGCGCTCGTCGCCCTGGTCAGCCCGGCACAATCGCGCCTCACTCCGGCGCGGGAGATCGAGCAGCGCTTCCTGGACGGGGTCTCGACCGAGTCGATCAGCACGATCCATCGGCAGGTCACCGAGCATCCGCACATCGCCGGTTCCGCACGCTCGATGGCGGTGGCGGAGCGCGTGCGGCGTGCGCTCGACGCCGCCGGATTACAAACCGAAGTGCGCGACTACCTGGTGCACCTGTCGACTCCACGTTCGGTGAAGGTCGACATCGTGGCGCCGGTCGCGCTGTCGCTGGCGGTTCGCGAGCCCGCCAGTCCAAGCGACCCTGACAGCGCGCACCCCGATCTGGGCCCGGCGTTTGTCGCCTACTCTGCATCGGGCACCGTTACGGCGCCTGTGGTGTACGTCAACTATGGGTTGCCGCCCGACTACGCCCGCCTCGCCGCGGCCGGCGTGGACGTGCGCGGCAAGATCGCGATCGCCCGCTACGCGCGCAGCCATCGCGCCGTGAAGCTGCACACCGCGGAACAGGCCGGCGCGGCCGGCATCATCATCTATTCGGATCCGGCAGACGATGGCTTTGCGCGAGGGCTGACGTGGCCGGACGGACCCTGGCGCGCGGACTTTCAATCGCAGAGCGGCAACGGCAAGTACAGCTGGTTCTGGCACGGCGATCCACTGACCCCTGGCGTTGGCGCCACACCAGGCGCGACCGCCCTCGATCCGGCTACGGCGCCCACGCTGCCGAAAATTCCTGCGGTCGTACTGTCGTGGAAAGAAGCCTCGAAGATCCTGTCGCAGCTCGCCGGCCCGGCGGCGCCGTCAGGTTCCGGGTTCCAGGGTGCATTGCCTTTTACCTATCGTCTCGGCCCCGGCCCGGTGACCGTGCGTCTCGATGTTCAGATGGACGCAAGCCGCCGTCCGATCCGCAACGTGATCGGCAAGATCGCCGGACGCGATCCCGGCCGCTGGATCGTGCTGGGCACGCATCACGATGCGTGGAGTTTCGGCGGGATGGATCCCGGGACAGGCCTCGCCGCTGTGTTCGAAACCGCGCGCGGGCTCGCGGCCCTGGCGCGCTCGGGCTGGACGCCGGAGCGTTCCATCGTCTTCGCCTTCTGGGATGCGGAAGAGTTCGGGCTGATTGGCTCGACCGAATATGCCGAGGCGATGCAGGCCGAGCTGCGCGAGAAGGCGATCGTCTACATCAACACCGACCTGTCGATGCGCGGGCGCTTCGACGGCGGCGGTACTCCGTCGCTGCGCGACTTCCTCGTGCAGGTGACGAGAGATGTGCCGCACTTTGATGGCGGCGGTTCGGTCTACGACCGTTGGCGAAGCGAGGAATGGCAACGCCAGCCGGCCGAGCGGCGCCGGCGCGGCGCGGACGGGTTCGAAGTGGAGCTGGCGGCGCTTGGTAGCGGCGCGGACTTCGTGGCGTTCCAGGATTTCCTGGGGCTGCCCACGCTGCAGATGGAGTTCGACTTCGAGGGCAGTTACGGCCCGTACCATTCCAACTACGACACCCGGCGGTACGTGGAGCGGCACACCGACCCGGGCTTCCGCGTGGGACAGACCCTGTCCCGCGTGCTCGGCCTCGCCGTGCTTCGTCTGGCGTCAGCGGACCTGCTGCCCTTCCGTTACTCGCACTACGCGCGAAAGATGGCGGAGTTCATCGACGGCGCTGCCGCGTGGGCGGTGGACGACATCGGGCGGCCTGCCCTGAGCGCTGGTGCCCCTGTCGAAGGGCGGGTGGCGATCGATCTCGCCGCGGCACGAGGCCTGGCCACGCGCGCGGTGGCTAGTGCTGCCGCGCTTGAAGCGCAGATCGATCGACTGGCCGGCGGCGGCACGATCGGCGGGGCCGCTGAGCGACCGCTCAACGACGCGCTGGTACGGCTCGAGCAGCAACTGCTCGACGAGTCGGAGCCGGCGGCGACGCGCTGGTATCGGCATGTCATCTACGGGTGGAATATCTATTCGCTGTACGAGGGCCAGCCCTTGCCCGGGCTGGCCGAGGCGATCCGCGTCGGCGACGCAGCAGCGGTTGCCCGCGAGACGTCGCGCCTCGAGGGCGCGCTGTCGCGTTTCAACGCCGGCCTCGAGCAGGCGACCCGTCTCGCAAGCGCCCGGTAGCTGATACTGCGAAGGGGTCAGACCCCTCGGCACTTCTTGCTCGGGGTCAGACCCCTACGCAGTCTTGCGAGCGGGATTGAAAAACGGCGTCGGGACGACGGTGGCGCCGGCGCGATGGCGGACCGCCTCGACGGTCGTCTCGATTTCGAGACGCGTGCCGATGACGAAATGCGGCGAGTCGATCGTCGCCAGCGCGATCAGCTTCTTCAGCGTCGTCGACCACGTCGTCGAGGTCGCGCGGCCGACCTGCGACCCGCCCTTGTAGACCGGCACCGCCACTCGTGAAGTGCCGGCAGGCGCGGTTGGCGGAAGGCCGACGCCTTCGTACAGCTTCTCGACGTCCATCCAGTCGATCTCGAGGCCGACGATCTGCCTGGCGTGCCCGCGCAGGCGCTCGTCGGTCAACGCCGCCCGTCCGACGAAGGGACCCTTCTTGAAATCGACCAGGCGTGCCATCCCCAGCTCGAATGGCGAGTACTTCTGCGACTCGATGAGCGCCTTGCGGCTGCTCTGGAAATCGACGTCGATCAGCAACAGCCCCGCTTCGATGCGGGCGATGTCGAGCGCCAGCATTCCCGTCGGATGCAGATCGAAGGCGCGGCCGGCGCCGGCGATCGCATCCCAGACTTGCAAGGCGGCGTCCCACGGCATCCAGATCTCGTAGCCGAGATCGCCGGTGTATCCCGTCCGCGAGATGTCGACCGGCACGCCGGCGATGGATCCACTGGTTGCGCGAAAGTACTTGAGCGAATCCAGATCGGCCGTCGCGACGCTGCGCAACAACCGGCCCGACGTCGGTCCTTGCAGGGCGAGGGCTGCAACGGTTTCCGAAATGTCCTCGATCTCGACTTTCAAACCCGACGCGTTCCCGGTCAGCCAGCGCAGGTTGGGATGCGCGGCGGTCCATCGGTACGCCTGCTCCGCCACGCGTGTCACCGTCCCATCGTCGATGACCTTGCCTTCGTCATCGCACCACGGCGTGTAGTAGACCTGCGCCACCTTCATCTTCGATGCGTCCCGGGTGATCAGACGGTTGACGAGACGCGTCGCATCGGATCCGGTCACGCGGTACTTGAAGAGCGGCGAGATATCGATCAACGCGCAGGCGTTGCGGATGGCGTTGTATTCGTGCTCGTAGTGGGTCTCGTACGCGCTGACGGCGTAGTAGCCGGCCCAGTCGCGATAGCTGAGGCTTTCGCACAGCTCGAGGGTGCGAGCGTGGAAGGCGGAACCAACAGGCACGCCGAAAGTATACTTTCGGGCGGGCCCTGCGGAGCAGGGCCGCCGAGTGGAGCGAGGCAAAACAACACTGTGAAGTACGACGCGATTGTGATCGGCGGCGGGCACAACGGCCTCACGTGCGCGGCGTATCTGGCGCGCGCGGGCCGCAAGGTCCTCGTGCTCGAGCGCCGTCATGTCCTGGGCGGCGCCGCCGTGACCGAAGAGGTCTTCCCCGGTTTCAAGTTCTCGGTGTGCTCGTACGTCGTCTCACTGCTGCGTCCCGAGATCATTCGCGAGCTCGATCTCCCCCGCCACGGCATGGAGCTGCTGCCGCTCGACGGCACGCTCACGCCGATGCCAAACGGCGATCACTTGTGGCGCATGAACGACCACGACAAGACCCGCCGCGAGATCGCGCGGCATTCGCGTGTCGATGCCGAAGCCTACGACGAGTACGGCAAGGCCATGGTCGAAATGGGACGCTTCGCCAAGCCGATCATGTCGATGCTGCCGCCCGACCCGACGTCGCTCGATCCGCGCGGCCTGATCGAGCTGCTGGGCATGGGCATGCGCTTCCGCGGCATGCGCTCTCACGATCGCGTCAACCAGGTGCAGCTGCTCACCATGAGCGCGGTCGACTTTCTCGATCAGTGGTTCGAAACCGACGTGCTGAAGGCGACGATGTCGGCCTCCGGGATCATCGGTACCTTTCTCGGCGTGCGCTCGCCGGGTACGGCCTATGTGCTGCTGCATCACTACATGGGCGAGATCGACGGCGCCTTTCGATCGTGGGGGCTGTCGCGCGGCGGGACGGGAGCGGTGTCGAACGCCATTGCCGCCGCGGCGCGCGAGTTCGGCGCGGAGATTCGCACCGAGGCGCCGGTCACGCGCATCCTGTCGAAGAACGGCCGTGCCACCGGCGTCGTTCTCGGCAACGGCGACGAGCTCGACGCGAACGTCGTGGTGTCGAGCGTCGATCCGAACCTTACCTTCTTGAAGTTCATGGACGAAGGCGACCTGCCCGCCGACTTCGTCGAGGGCGTGCGCCGCTACAAGTACAGGGGCTCGTCGGGAAAGGTCAATCTCGCACTCGACGGCCTTCCCAACTTCACGTGCATGCCGGGTCCGGGACCGCACCTGCGAGGTGCGATTTCGATTTCACCCAGCATCGACTACATGGAACAGGCGTACGACGATGCAAAGTATGGGAGGTTTTCGCGGCGTCCGTACATCGACATGGTGATTCCGTCGCTGACCGATCCATCGGTGGCGCCGCCGGGCAAGCACGTGATGTCGTGCTTCGTGCAGTACGCGCCCTATCATCTGCGCGACGGCGTGTGGGACGACCAACAGCGCGACGCGTTCGGCGACGCGGTGATCGACACGATTGCCGAGTATGCGCCGAACATCAAAGACATCATCCTGCACCGGCAGGTGCTGACGCCGCTCGACATCGAGCGCGACTTCGGGCTCACCGAAGGAAACATCTTTCAGGGCGAGCTCACGCTGGAGCAACTGTTCTTCCTCCGGCCGGTGCCGGGTTGGGCGCAGTACTCGACGCCGGTCGAACGGCTGTACATGTGTGGGTCCGCCACGCATCCGGGTGGTGGAATTATGGGCGCTCCCGGCCGTAATGCGGCGACACAGATCCTAAAGGCGGGCCGCTGATGACGCCGAAGCCACACCAGGGCCACAGATGACGCAGATGACGCAGAATTCTTCTGCACGCTGTGACGCGGTGGTTATTGGCGGCGGGGTGAATGGTCTGACGTGCGCGGCGCTGATGGCCAAGGCCGGCGTGCGGACGGTGCTCGTCGAGCAGC
>JAUSDY010000162.1 GCA_030650395.1 Acidobacteriota bacterium
CGTGCAGTGGCACCTCAACACGCAGCGCGAACTGCCGGGCGGCATGGTGGCCGAGATAGGGTATCTGGGTTCGCGCGGCGTCAACCTGCCTTACTACGGCGATCCGAACACGACCCCCAGCGAATACCTGCCCGATGGCACCAAGAGGGTGATTCCGGGCGCCGCGCTGCGCTACCCAAGCTGGGGCCGCATCCGCACTCGCGCGACCGGCGCCGAGTCGTCTTATCACGGGATGACGGCGAGTTTACATAAACGGTTCTCGCACGGCGTGCAGTTTCAGGCCAACTACACCTACTCGCGTTCGATCGACACGTGGTCGGGCGGGCTGCAGGGCAGCAGCGACTATCTCACCGGCGCGGGCAGCGCCGTGGACTACTGGGATCCCGAGTTCGAGCGAGGCCGTTCGTCGTTCGACGTCCCGCACAACTTCGTGTTCAACGCCGTCTATCTGCTGCCATTCGGCGATAACTCAACCGGGTTCAAGCGGGCGCTGACGTCTGGCTGGCAGCTCTCCGGCATCGTGGCGGTCTCGAGCGGAATGCCGTTCCACCCGTTCGTCGGGTTCGATCGCGCCGGTGATCGCCAGAGCGATGACGACATGCAGAGACCGAGCTGGGCACCGGGCCGCAACCCCTCGAACGCGATCATCGGCACCGCCGAACAGTGGTTCGATCCGCTGGCGTTTGTGTTGCCGGCCGCGGGCACCTTCGGCAACGTCAGGCGCAACGAGCTGCGCGGCCCCAACCTCCGCGTTGTGGACTTCTCGATCTTCAAGAACCAGAGGGTCGGCCCCACGCAGGTGCAGTTTCGGGTCGAGATCTTCAACTTGCTCAACCGCGCGAATTTCAACCCGCCGAGCTCGCCGCTGCTGTTCCAATCGGGCGGCGCGCGCATCACCGGGGCCGAGCGAATCACCAGTCTGGCGACGCCTGCCCGACAGCTCCAGCTTGGGATGAAGATTCTGTTCTAGATCTTCGGCCTCTACGGTTCGGCCGGGCGCTCGGGATCGATACAGACCTGACCGTCGCGTACTTCCGCGTAGTAAGTGCGGATCGGGATCAGGCACGGCGGGGACACGACCTCCCCCGTCCGAATGTTGAAGGCGCCGTTGTGGAAATTGCATTCCACGATGTCACCTTCAACGGTTCCTTCGCACAGCCTCCCGGGCCCGTGCGTGCACGCGTCGTCGATCACGTAATAGCGATCGTCGACCCGGAACACGGCCACGACCAGGTCGGCGGCGGTGACCTGGAGGCCCTGGCCTTCGAGAACATCGATCGTGGAACACAGCCGTATCAGCATCGGATGAGACATGCGCCCGAGGCTCGCCTTGTCGTCAGAACGGGAACAAGATAGTTTAGCCTAGAGAACAACATGCCCCACGATTCAGAGTTTACCCACTGGCACGAACCCGCCGGTCACAAGAAGGCTGGCTTCGGCGAATTCAAGAAACAACCCACACCGTACGACTCGTTCATGGAATCTGAAGGCATTCCCGTCTTTCGTGACATCGGCATCAGCAAAGTGCAGAACCTTCCGCTGTTTCCGTGGAAGCGGATGGGAGGCAGGGGGCACTACATCCAGCTGTACGGGACCGAAACCAAATGGGGCTGTTACGTGGTGGAGGTGCCCGCCGGAGGTGCGCTCAATGTCGAGAAGCACATCTACGAAGAGATCTTCCTGGTCGTCGAGGGACGCGGGACCACCGAGGTCTGGCAGGAGGGCGACACCAAGAAGCACGTCTTCGAATGGCAGGCAGGCTCGATGTTTTCGATCCCGATGAACGCCTGCCATCGCCTGGTCAACGCCACCTCGGGAGGCGCTCTCCTCCTGGCCGGTACCACCGCGCCGAATGTCCTCAACATGATCAACAACGTCCAGGCGGTGTTCGAGAACCCGTTTGTGTTCCGCGATCGGTTCGACGGCGCCGAGGATTTCTTCAAGGCCAAGGACGACATCGAGCCAGACCCGGTGCGCGGCCTGGCGATGCGGCGCACCAATTTCATTCCCGACGCCGTCAACTGTGAACTGCCACTCGACAACCGCCGTTCGGTCGGCGCGCGCCGGGTGGAGCCGTTCATGACGAACAACCAGTTTTACTTCTGGATCGGGCAGCATGAGCACGGCCGCTATTCCAAAGGCCACGCGCACACCTCGGCCGCGATCCTGATTTGCCTGAAAGGGAAGGGCTACACCTACAGCTGGCCGGAACGCACCGGCGTCACGCCTTGGAAGGACGGCCATGCCGACGAGGTGCGCCGCCTCGACTACGAGCCGGTCGGCATCGTGACGGCGGCGCCAGGCGGGGCGCGGTGGTTTCATCAGCACTTCAGTGCGGGTAAAGATCCGCTGCGCCTTGCCGCCTGGTTTGGTCCGCACAATCCCGGCCGCGATCCCGGCGCGCCTGGTGAAAAACACACCGACTACACGGCAATCGACATCAATCAGGGCGGTACCGCGATCCCCTACTGGATGGAAGACCCGTTTCTGCGCACCGAGTACGCGACGCTGCTCGCACAGAATGGCGTCGAGAACCGGATGGATCCGCAGTGGTATGAGAAGCCCGCTGATGCCGATACGAAGAAGACGGTTGTCTGAGGGCCGCACGCCGCGCGCCGCGGACCGCTTCGCGGCGGAGCGCTTGGCGTGAGTGAGGCCACCGGCGGCAGGATTTTCTTCAGCAGTGTCCGTCGAAGCCTGGAGGTCGAGGACGAAATTGTCCTGGTCAGCGTCGGCGTCGACATCGGCTCCTCGACTTCTCACCTTGTCTTCTCGCGATTGCTGCTCGAACGGTCCGACACCCGCTACCTGGTCTCTGAACGCGAGATTCTGTTCGAGTCCGAGGTGCTGCTCACCCCGTACGCGGGCGACCTGACCATCGACGCGGCCGCGCTCGGCGCGTTCATCGACCAGCAATATCGCCTGGCCGAGGTCGACCCGGCCACCATCGATACCGGCGCCATCATTCTCACGGGCGTAGCCGTTCGCCGGGCGAACGCCCGCGCGATTGCCGACCTCTTTGCGGCGCAAGCGGGGAAATTCGTGTCGGTCAGCGCCGGTGATGCCCTCGAGGCCACGCTGGCAGCATTCGGTTCGGGGGCGGCCGCGCGTTCAATCCGCGAGTCCGCACGCGTGATGAACGTGGACATCGGCGGCGGCACGTCCAAGATCGCCGTCTGCGAAGCCGGCGCGGTGGTCGAGATGACCGCGATTGACGTGGGCGCCCGCATTCTCTCGTTCGACGACCGCGGCCGGGTGACGCGCATCGAAGAGGCCGGCCAGCGTTTCGCGAACGAGGCCGGCGTGTCGCTGTCCCTCGGCGACCGGCCGGACGGCCAGGTCCTGGACAGGATTGCCGAACGGATGGCGGAACGGCTGTTCGACGCGATGACCAGTCCCTCGCCTGTGGCGGCGACAGCGGCACTGATACGGCTGGATCCGCTGCGGAACGATCGCCCGCCTGACGTCCTGATTTTTTCCGGCGGTGTCTCGGAATATATCTACGCCCGCCAGCGCGACGAGTTCGGCGACCTGGGACCGCGCCTCGCGAAGGCCATCCTGGCGCGGGCGACGGTGTGGGGCCCGCGCATCGAGACACCCGATCAAGGCATTCGTGCCACGGTCGTCGGTGCCTCGCAGTACACCATCCAGGTGAGCGGAAGCACCATCTTTGTCACGCCCATGGCCGTGCTTCCCCTGCGCAATGTCCCGGTCATTACGCCGGACTTGCCCCTGGCCGGAGAGGTCCTGAATGCCGGCGACATCGCCGAAGCGGTGCACAAATCGTTGCGTCGCCTCGATATGCACGGCGGTGAGCAGGCCGTGGCACTTTGCTATCACTGGCAAGGTGCCGCGACCTTTGCCAGACTCGACACGCTTGTGCGCGGCCTTGCCGCCGGGCTGGCGCCCATTCTGGAATACGGGTTGCCGATGATTCTTGTCGGTGATGGGGACGTGGGCGGCCTGGTGGGTATTCATGCTTGCGAGGAGGCACGGCTGTCGAACCCCATCGTGTCGATTGACGGCATCGCGCTCAACGAGTTCGACTTCGTCGACATCGGTGCCATGCTGGAGCTATCCGGGGCTGTTCCGGTCGTGATCAAGTCGCTGGTGTTCCCGGGGTCCGCGGCGCTCGGCCAGGCCCAGACAACCCGCACCGGCGCATCGTGACCGCGTCTGGGTGTTCGGCTCAACAACCGTGTGGTACCCATCAATAACGCCGTTTCGTTCCGGACGTCTTCCAGTTGGGGACGGGCACCAGCTCCATTGGGAAATGTGCGGCAATGCGCGCGGCCGGCCCGCGCTCTTCCTGCATGGCGGTCCGGGCGGGGGTTGCACCTCGAATAGCCGGCGCTGGTTCGACCCGGACCGCTACTGCATCATCCTGTTCGATCAACGTGGGTGTGGGCGGTCCACGCCGCACGCCAGCCTCGACGACAACACGACGGGCCACCTGATTGCCGACATGGAGGCCCTGCGTGTCGCGCTCGCCGTCGACCGCTGGCTGCTGTTCGGCCGTTCGTGGGGCGCCGCCCTCGCACTCGCATACGCGGAGGATTACCCCGAGCGTGTGACGGCCATAGTCCTGTCGGCGGTGTTTACAGCCGGCCGCTCCGAGCTCGACTGGCTCTATCGTGGTGGCGCCGCGCGTCTGTTTCCGGAGGCGTGGTCGCGTTTCGCCGGGCGCATCGCCGAGTCCGATCGCACTGACCTGATCGCCGCGTATTACGCGCGTCTTACCTGCGGGGAAGCCGAGACCGAACGCGCCGCCGCTCGGGACTGGTGCGACTGGGAAGACGCGATCGCGGCGCGGCTGCCTGGCACTCAGGTCGCCGACGAACCTGGTCTGCGCGCGCGCGCCCGCATCGAGGCGCACTTCTTCGCGCATCACGTCTTTCTCCAGGAGGGGCAGCTGCTCGACAGGGCGCACCGGCTGGCCGGTGTTCCGGGGACCATCGTGCAGGGTCAAGGCGACGCCGTCACGCCCTCAGTAACGGCGTGCGCGCTTCACGAGGCTTGGCCCGGATCATCGCTTCGCATCGTTCCCGATGCGGGCCACGAGTCCACCGAACCGGACATGATGCGCGCGCTAATCGACGCAACAGACGCGTTCGCCGCGGACCACACCGTGTAGGCGGGTGTTCTCTCCTTGTGAGGTCATGATGGCCGGCGTCAGCCGGTCGAAACGAGCGATAGGTTGCGCTTGCCCAGGCGCCTCGCGCCGCGGTCCGTCACGAGGACCGGATCGCCGAACTGCGCAGTGGGCCGCGTGCCCGCGATGACGATCCGTGGCTTGACGGTAAAAACCATGCCCGGTTCGATCACCAAGTCAGGCGTCTCGCTCCGCGTCAGCCCCATCCTTGGGCCATCTCCGAAGCCGCAGGTGTGAATCAGCACCCCGGTCGGCGAAAAACTCGGGTCGTGCGCCTTGGCGCGGCCGACGTAGAAGCGGCACAGGTCCAGGAAGCTCTTGCCCGGCTTGATCCACTCGACCAGTTCGTGGAACACATCGACGCAGTACTGGCCGGCTGACTGCCAGTTCGGCGGCGCTTCGCTGCCGATGCAAATCGAGTGATTGACCTGCGCCATGTAGCCGAGCACTCGCGCCCCAATTTCCTGGTTGCAGATCTGGCCGGCCCGCAGCGTCTCCAGCATCGGCCCGCCGGTGCTCGTGTTGGCTTCGTTCCCGGCGCGGATGGCCAGGCGTTGCGGTGTCTCGCCGGTGGCCCCGGTGATTTCCGCAAATATGCGAAGCCACACGTCCTTGTGCTGCGCACCGGGCCGGGCGATCTCGATCATTGCGGCAATCGCTCGCTCGCCGGCGGCGGTCGCGTGCTCGAGCGCGGCAATCTCCTCGTCGCTTCGTACCAGCTTGACGCGCATCAACGGGTCGGCCGCCGAGACGACGCGCGCGCGAGGAAACGCGGCGCGGATGCGATCGAGGGTTGTGGCCGTGACATCGCCCTCGATATTGCGCAGGACGCCGTCGAGCCGGCCCACACCAAGACGCGCCGTGCGGATCTTGAGCGCCCTCAACGCGTCGATGACCGGCAACGACCAGTGGCCATCTTCGGCGACCCGCACGTCGCTCACCCACGGCACAGCTGCATCGTCATCACCGTCATGCACCAGCGTGACGGGACCAGACCCGGGGAAGATCACCCAGCCGCGGCGGCCGGTCAGATACCGGCTGTCGGCGTCCGCGTCCCCGCTGGCTGCCGGCGTCAGCAGACAGTCGAAGCCGGACCGGCGCATCATCGCGCGCACGCGCGCCCACCGGCGATCGCGCTCAGCCAGCGAAAAAGCTGTCGGCAGACCTTCCACACGTCCCGACTGTTCGAGATCGAGGCTGGTCAACGTAGCGTCTGTCTCCGGCTCGGCCCCGAACGCGAGCGATCCGGCTGCGGACGCTCCGAAGATGACGGGTATCGCGCGGAGCAGATCGCGGCGGCGCAGGGCGGGTTGACTGGGCATGGAGGAGGCGACTATGCCACGGACGCGAGAGGCTGACAACGCGGGCCCAGGTCCGGCGGGTGTCTGCCGCCTTTCGGGTAAGCTATGCGAGATTCTGTGAAGACGAGGCACACACCGTGACCGATTCCGACATCAAGCAAGCCATGAAGGCCATCGCCACCGTCACCGGTCTGAAGCTGACCGACGAACGCATCGAGCGCGATCTCCCTGCGTACAAAAATTACCTCGCGGCGATAGAGACGATTGCTCGCGTTGAGTTGCCTATCAACGCCGAGCCCCTGCCCGTCGTCGTCCTGCCGGCCGATCGCCGGAGCTGATCATGGACCTGTCACGTCGCGGATTCATCGCGGGCGCCGTTGCGGCGATCCCGGCCACCCGGAGCGCGCAGCTGTCCGCCTCGCCTCGGCAGCAGGGAGCGGCTCCTCGGCCGGTCACTGGTGAGTTGCCGTATTTGAGCATCGCCGACGCGGCGACGCTGCTTCGCACCCGGAAGCTCTCGCCCGTAGAGTTGACGCGGGCCGTCTTGGATCGAATCGCCCAGGTCGAGCCCAGGGTGCATGCCTTCATCACGGTCGCCCATGAGGAAGCCATGCGCGCCGCTCGCACGGCCGAACAGGAAATCGCCGCCGGGAAATACCGAGGCCCGCTGCACGGCATCCCGTTCGGCGTGAAGGACACGCACTACACCAAGGGGATCAGGACCACGGCGAACACGCCGGTACTCACCGATTTCGTGCCGGACTTCGACGCAACGGTCGTCGCACGGCTCAAGCAGGCCGGGGCGGTGCTCGTGGGAAAGCTGAGCCTGCCGGAATTTTCGTTCGGCGGCAGCCCGGTTGGCGGCGGCGAATTCCCCGATGCCGCTAATCCTTGGGATCTCGCGCGGACGCCTGGCGGGTCGAGCAGCGGATCGGGGGCGGCGCTTGCGGCGGGCCTGGTGCTGGCGGCCACCGGCGGCGATACGTCGGGATCGATCCGCAATCCCGCCGCTCTGTGCGGCATCGTGGGGATGAAGCCCACCTACGGGCGCGTCAGCCGTCACGGCATCATCGCCATTTCGTGGTCGCTCGATCACGTGGGTCCCATGACCCGCACGGTCGCCGACAATGCGCTGCTGCTCAACGTCCTGGCGGGCCACGACCCGCTTGACGATTCGTCGAGCGAGCAGCCGGTGCCTGATTACACACGGGCGCTCACACGCGGCGTGCGCGGCCTGCGCATCGGCATTCCGAAACCATCAATGTTCGATCGCTACCATCCGGACGTGATGCGCGCCTTCGAGGCAGCACTCGTGGTCTTTCGGAAATTGGGCGCGCGTGTCGCCGAAGTCGACATGCCGCCGACACTCGTCGCCATGGACGACGTTCAGACCATCGTGCGGATCGCCGAGGCGGCGTCGTATCACCAGCCGCATCTCGCGTCGCGGGCCGAGCGGTACGGCAAGACGAACGTTCGGCGTGACGTCGAAGCCGGATCGCTCATCACCGCGGTGCAGTATCTGCAGGCGCAGAGAGTGCGCGCGAAGTTCGTCAAGGAGTTCACGGCGTTGTTCCGGACCTTCGACGTCTTTCTGACGCCGGGTTTCCCCGCGCCCGCCGGCGAGCCGTCCGACGTCGCGCAGCCGTTCAGGCGGGTCTTCAACGTGTGCGGGTTTCCCGCGCTGGTGCTGCCCGCCGGATTCTCGACCTCACCGGCCGGGTTGCCGATCGGTCTGCAGATCGCGGCTTCGCCGTTCGCGGAGGCCACCATCTACACCGCCGCCGCGGCCTTCGAGTCTGCAACACCGTTGCACCTGAAGCGGCCCGCCCTGTGATCGTGAAGCGGCTTATCGCGCTCCTCATCTGCACGCTCCTCTTTGGCTCACTCGCAGAGTCACAACGTGGCGCGGCGTCGGTCGCCGCTCTGCTCTCGGCCGATCGTCCGTACGTGACACTGCCCGGGACTGCCTTCGACGCGCTCGGATGGGACCTCCCCGATGGTGGCCGCACCGTGCGCGCGATCGCCGACGCCGCGCCCGGCGGGGCCTTTGATCCGAAACAGTTGGAGCAGGCGCGGCCGGCCGACCTCGGGTATCGCGCGCAGTGGCATGTGCTTCGATACACCCGATACGGTCTCGAGTGGGACATCACCGGCCTGCAGCTTACCCCCAACGCGCCGCAACCAGGGCTGCCCACGCTGGCGATTATTCACGGTGGCTCGGCGAACTGGTACGAGTTCTTTCTCGATCCCCTCAACGGACCGGGCCTTGGCCAGTACCTGGCTCAGCGCATTCCGATCATCCTGCTCACCATCCCGGGCAACTATGTCGACGGTGGCTGGACCGGACCGGACTTTGAACAACGCGTGCCCGGCTATCTGCTCGGCCGAACCATCACGCGCGCGGAAGCGAAAGTCCGCAACGCGGTCTTCACCTTTGCGCTGGCGGCCGAAGGCGTGCGGCGCCTGCTCGAACAGGCGACAACCGGGCCACTCCTCATCGTCGGACACTCGACCGGTGGTGAGTTTCAGTTCATGTTGAAGGAGTCGTCGCTCAAATCGCGACTGGGCGATCGCTCGCTTGGGTGGGGCACGGGCGGTCCGGCGTCCCTGACCAAAGACATCGACGAGGCGGTGGGGGAGCGGGCCGCGCGGGTCGTGCAGTATGGCAAGTACCCGCGCGTCGATACGTTGCGCGCCCGGGACGCGGCGGGCTACGTCTCCTCGGCCTACATCGGCCCGCTCAACCCGCTGAAGGGGTCGTCGCCGCTGGACGTGGCACGAAAATGGTTTGAGGCAGAAAGCCGCCGCCGTCCGCAGTTCAAGCAGGTGCTGCAAGACATGGAGCACCAGGGATTCATCGAGCACCGGGCCCGTCTGGAAAAAGAGATTCGCGGGACTCTTCGCGGCAACACGTACGGCGTTGACGCCGAGGCGGTGATTCCGGATCTTTTCTCGACGATGTCGTCGCCGCTGAAGGGCTATCGCAAGATGGCTTGGGTCGTTGGCAGCCTCGACAACGGGCATTGGGATCCGAGGCCGGACGACGCGCGTGAGTCACACATCGCGGCGCGCTTCCGGAAAGAGAATCCGGGTGTCCCGGTTCGGGTTCTCGCCGTCGATGCCCCCATCACGCACTACGGTCACATCGAGCGTCCACGGCAGCTGGCGGCGGTCCTTCTCGAAGCCGCGCAGTGGGTCGCGGCGCCGTAGGCTTCGCGGTTTCGAGGTTCGGCGTGCACGCGACCAGTCTAAAAGCGTGCGTTAATCCACTTGGTCACGTAGTCGAACAGGTTGCGAGAGCTGCTCGCGTACTGCCCTGGCGTCGTCTCACACTGCGTGCACGGAGTGAACCCGTGAGTCGCGCCTTCGACAACGATGAACTCCTTGTCACGGCTGGCGGACACTTCGTAGTGAATCTCGCTGTCACGGATGAAATAGTGTGCGCCCATTGCGACAATGAGCGTCGGCACCGTGATGGTGGCCACAGCGCAGTGCGTCGAGTTGTTGCTCGAGCACCAGTCGATCTCGTCGAGCGAGTCTTTCGAGCGGATGGCATTCGCGCTCAAGAACGAACGCCGGGTCATGATCCGCGCTCCCCCCTGGAAGCTCGCGTTCCGCCTGTCGTAACCGCGCGCCGGTCGGCGCACGCTTTCCACAACCTGCGTCACGATGGTACCGTTATTCTTCAGCAGCCTCGCCGGTTTGAGCGTGCCGTGATGAATGCTCGGGTCAAGTTCCATCAATCGCGCGCCCTCAAACCGTGTGACGACCATCGCGTCATCATCGGGATACGGGGCCGTTTCCCTCTTCATCGCGTTGATCTCAGCGAGCGCGGCGTCGATGAGGCGGTTCATCCGATCGGACTGGGCTTTGAAGTATTTCCGCTTGAACTCGTCGGAGTACCGCGACGCGCCGTCCTTGAAGCCGTTGGCAGGGTTGAAGGGGTCGAGCGCCGCGTCGATCTTCCTGGGGTCGTGTTCGTCGAGGACGGCGGGGTTGAGACTGCGGAGGCCATTGACCGACACCCCCGGGTGTGCGTCCATCAAGAGGATGCCGTCGGCGCGAGGCAAGCCGTCGAGGGCGACGTCGCACTCGACCAACTTGTTGGCGCCGCGACAATAGCCGGTTCCGGCCTCTGCCACGGCCTGGTAGAAGCTGGTCGCTGGTCCGCCGCCGCTGTGACCCCACAGCAGAACCTTGGTGATGCCCGGCTGCTTGCGCAGGAATTCGACGCCGGACTTGATGTCCAGGGCGTTGGCCTCGAAATCGACCGCCGCCTCGTTGTTGTCGGAGCGCGGATTGACGGCCAGCACCATGAAGCCGCGAGCCGACAGTTCACGAGTGGCCGCGCTGCCGAGGACGTTGGCGGTGCGATGAATGATGAGAATGCCGATGTGGGGAGCCGGGCCGCGGTCGGGCCGGTAAAGTGCGCCCTTGACCGACGCCGGCGAGAACTGGACATAGGCCGGGTTGCTCTGGGCGAGCGCCGACCCCGCCAGCGCCAGACAGCACGCGCTCAGAAGCACCGTGTGTCGATTCATCTGCGACCCGGGTTGACCGCGAATGGCGGAACCGTCACTTCTTGCTCCGCTTCGCCACTTCCGACTTGAACTCCGCTTGGATCTCCGGCAAATCTGGCGCTAGTTGATCTTCGAACCGCAGGCCCAGGTTCCGGACGATGGGGGGCGCATTGATCGCGAGGTACCTGGCCGATCCGTCACCCGGATTGAGGTGCTGGTGGTACCAGTAGATCGGCGGCACAAAGAGGGTGCCCTCCTGCCAGTCGACCCGCACGCGCTTGTCGTATTGCCCTTCCGGCCACGTGATGGAGTAGCCGGTGCCTGAGAGCAGCAGGATGAAGGCATCGCTGCTGTGCCGGTGGGCGGCCTTGTACAACTTCGACGGCATTTCCGATACGTGCATGTCGATCTGCGAGTTGCCCGCCATCTGCCAACCCATATTGGTCGAGCCCTGGCCGCGTTCGTTCCACGCCTCGAGCTTGAAGTCGAGCGCGTCCTTGACCACGTTGGTCGCCGTCTCGCGCGTCCGCAGCTTCTCGCTCTTCTTCAGGTAATCTTCCTGAGCGTCGTAGCGATCCGTAAAGCGGAACGGGTTTTCGAACACGAACTTTTCATTGTCGGTTGAATTCATGATGAACGGAAAGCTCGTAACGGCGACGAGGCGCACCGGCTTGTCGCTGTCGTTGAAGTGCTGATACCGCACGTTCAACGGCACGGAAAAGAGCGTCCGGTAGCCCCACTCGACACGCTGCGGCTGCTTGCCCTCCTGCTGGATGACGGTGTGGCCCGGCCCGCCGAAGAAATACATTGCCGCCTCGAACATATGGCGTTGCGGCTTGGTTGAACCCTTTGCGGGGATCTCCAGAATGTAGCCGTCGGTGATCTGATAGTCGGCCATCTTGACGTAGAGGCCGTTGACGCCGTGGTCCGCCCATGGCTTGAGAGCTACGGTCCTGACGTCCTGGATCACGAGGCCCTCGAAGGAGGGCATGCGTGTGCGCGCACGCTCGAACCAGAGGTCGTAGGGTGTGTCGGCCGGCTTCACGCGCCAGCGATTCGGGCCGACATTTTCCATCTGCTCGCCGCGATTGCTCTTGCCCTGCGTGACGGCGCTGATCGGCTGTTGGGCGCGAATACGTGTCGCGGTGGTGGCGCCGGCGATCACCGCCACGGCGACCGAAAGGGATACGACTGCGGAACAGCGCTGCATTAGAACTCCACCTTGATGCCGAGTTGAACGAGTCGTGGTGTCCCCACGATGTTGCTGATCTCACCGGCGTTCTCCACGCGGCCCGCCGAGTTGAACACGGTGGCTTCGGGCAGTCCAAAATTTATGCGATTGAGCACGTTGAACGCCTCGAGTCTAATCTGGAGCCGGAAGCGTGTGCCGAGCGGCACGTTCTTGAACAAGGCAGCGTCCCACGTCGCGTACCCGGGTCCGGTCAGCGCATTGCGGGCCACGTTGCCGAAGTAACCCGGGTCGGGCAGGGTGAACGCATTTGGATCGAAGTACTGCGTCGGTCCGCCGAGAATGGCCGAGGACGACGTGGCGCCGGTGGCCCAGTTTGGCCGCTGGCCCGCGCCGCCGGAACGAGGCAGCGCGCGCGCGCGGTCGAAGCCGAGCACCGGCGAGAAGGGTGTACCCGAGCGAAGACTGACCACGCCCGAGACCTGCCAGCCGCCGGCCAGGGCACTGGCCGCGGCTTTCCAGGAGGCCGGCGCCGGCACCAGGTAGCTGTAGCTGAAGACGAAGTTGTGCCGCACGTCGAAGTCAGACACGCCGAAGTTGTCGTGGCGGTCAGGCCCGTAGCGCGGCTGGAAACTGTTGCCGAAGTCGGCGCTGCCGACGGCCTGCGATCCCTCATCGGTTGAGCGTCCGAGGGTGTAGGACGCTTGCATCTGCAGACCGCGACTGAACCGCTTGCTGAGACCCACGATCAGGCCGTGGTACCACGAATTGCCGTCAGTGGTCCGCAGCCGAATGCTCTCGAAGTTCCGGTTCGGGCGCGCCTGACCGGCCGGGAAGAAGTACTGGCCATCCGAGAGTACCTGCGGAACCGCCTGATTCGCCTCGATGTTGCGAATCTGATGGTACCCGCGTGACCCGAGGTAGCCGGCGGTCACGACTGTGTCTGGCAGCAGTTCACGCTGGAACGTCGCGTTGTATTGAAGGCGCAACGGGTTCTGCAAATCGAACTCCACGAGGTCCAGCCGATTGCGGACACCGACCACGCCGGTGAACGGGTCGGGAAACGTCGGCGTGCGGATGTTGGCCTGTTGAAAATACGGCGGTGTGCGGTTGCCATACGCGCGGTAGATGTTGCCGAGAATGGGTTCGTAGAATGCTCCGGCGCCGCCGCGCACCGACGTCTTGCCGTCGCCGGACACGTCCCACGCGAAACCGACACGTGGCGCGATGTTGCCCAGTGACGGATTCTTGAACAGCGGCCCGCCTGCGACCGGCGCGGCATCGGAGGGGCTCACCATGTGCGCGACTTTTCCATTCACTTCTGTGGGCACGGTGATGAATTCGTAACGCACGCCGAGGTTCAGCGTGAGCCGGCTTTTGAGTGCGATGTCGTCCTGCACAAACACGCCGATGAGGTTCTGGCGCCACTGCCGATCGGTCGAGCTGCCCGGGACTGTGCCCTCGAAAGTATTCGTGATGTTGCGCACGAAGTTATCGATGGAACTGAAGTTGTAGCTGCCGCCTTTTGTGAACGCGGAGTTCTGGTCGTTGAACCACCGCGTCCAGCTCGCGCCGGTCTTCACCGTGTGGCGGCCTCGTACCCACGTCAGCGAATTCATCACTTGCAGGTTCTTGTAGTCGACAAACGTCGGCGTGCCCGTGTCGGTGCCGATCGGCGTCAAGCCCGACACGGTGATGGCGCCGAACTGAGTGCCTGGAATGAAGAACAACGCGGGGTTGATCGACACCTGATCAACGTTGACCGTCTCTTCGTACGGGCGGTTCCACGACACGCGGAACACGTTGAGGGTTGACGAAGAGATAATGCGCTTGTACTCCCCGGTGAAAAAGTGCGCGCGCGTATGTTGATTGACTGCAAAGAGCGGAACCGTAAGCGGCGAAACGACGCTCGCGTCGTCAAAGCTGTAGCGCAGCGCGATCGAATCATTGGCCGTGAGCGTGTTGTCGACCTTGATGACGAAGTAATTTTCGGTCGTCGGCTCGGTGACGGTGGTGCTGTACAGCCCGGACGCGCCGGTCTCCGGCCCGTTCGGCTCTGGAAACATCATCAGGTAGGGCCGCACGGCCGGGCTCATGTCGGTTCGCGCGCGGGTGGCGCGACTCGGGACGCGTGCCACAAGGCTCAGGCCGCGATCCTGCCGAAGGCCTTCGTAACTTGCGAAGAAGAACATCCGATCCTTGCGTACGGGGCCGCCCAGATGGCCTCCAAACTGATTCCGATTAAGAGGAGGCTTGCCCTCGTCGGCGGCGGCGAAATAGTTCTTGGCGCCGAGCGCCCCGTTACGGAGGAACTCGAAGCCGGCACCATGAAACGCATTAGTCCCCGATCGGGTGACCGCGGTGACGATGCCGCCGGCGCTCCGGCCGTACTCGGCGCTGTAGTTGTTCACGAGCACCTGGAACTCGCGCACCGTATCCACGCCGAGCAGTCCGCCGGCCGCGCTGCCTGGTGACTGGTTGCCCTGGAAATTGACGTCTGCGCCGTCCAGCACGTAGCTGATCTGGTTGGGCCGGGCGCCGGCGACCGAAATCTGCGTGCCCATGCCGCGATCCAGAGAGCGATCGGTGCTGGCCGAGGCGACGATGCCCGGCTGCAACAAGGTGAGCTGTGAGAAATCGCGGCCGTTCAAGGGTAGATCGCGGATCTGCCGCTCTTCAACCAGCGCGCTCAGTCCACTTCGCCTGGTCTCTACCAGGGGTGCCGAGCCGCTCACCACGATCCGCTCGCCCACCTGGCCCACCTGCATGACGAGGTTCAGGACCACGTGTTGCCCAACGCTCAGGCGCAAACCGTCACGCACAGTGGTCTGGAAGCCTGACAGCTCGACAACGACCTCGAACGTCCCCGGCTCCAGCGAAGGCGCCTGGAAGCGGCCCTGGTCGTCGGTGACCGTCGCGCGCTTTGCCCCGGTCTCGACCTGACGAATGGTCACCGTGGCGCCGGGTAGCGCTCCCTTCGTGCTGTCCACGACCGTGCCGGCAATCGTCGCGCCCGTCCCCTGGGAGGCCGCCGGATTTGGCATTGCAAGACAGACGACGACGACATGCGCGATGACGATCCTCACCATGGTTGGCCCCTTGCGTCAGTTGTCTTTATGTTCCGCGGATCGATGTGTGCGCGGTGTCGCGGAAGGCCCACCAACTGAAGCCCGCTGCAACAACAATCAGCAGCGCCATCAGCAGTAGCACCAGCCCGCCAGCGAGCGGCTCGATGACCAGGTGGGTGGGCAGCAACTGCACGACGGTGCGAATCTCGCGCAACTGCCACACATAGTTCGCCAAACCGAATCCCGCGACGCCGGCGGCCAGCGCCCCGATGCCCAGGCCCACCACCGCCGGCGACAGCAGCGTGGCGAGCAGAAGGCGCCATAGGGCCGTTGGCGAGGCGCCGCGAATGCGGAGCAGGGCCAGCGTTCGGCGGTCCTCGACGTAGTTCGCCATGGCAATCGCCAGTATCGCGATCATCGCCAGCAGCAGTCCGCCGGCCAGGTAGATGCGCATGTTCGCGAGGGCGAGGGAAATATACATGTCATTCCCGACTTTCAGCAATTCCTGCTCGAGGCTGTGGATCTCGAGAGGCGGTATCGGGGCGGCCGCTGCGAGCGCCAATTGGAGGCGTCCGGCATCGGCGTCCGGAGCCGTACGCAGCAACACGATGATCCGCGGAATCAGGATCTGCAGGTCCGCGAGCTGCGAATTGTTCGCGGCCGTCACCAGATATGCGTTGGTCTCCAGCAGGTAATTTAGATAGTCCACGCGCGCCTGCACGTAGCCCTGCCGGTCGCTCACGGTCTTTGGCGGCATGCCGGGGAGAAAGGCCAGGACGCCCGCGGCCGGCGCGCGGATGGCCTGCCGCTCGCGATTCAAGCCCACCACGACACTGGTGCCAGGCGAGAGGTCCCAAAAGTCGGCGACTGGCTGCGACATGGCGATCTCCCCGGCGCGCATGCGCGCGACCAGTGCTGCGAAGTCGCTGGTCACGCCGACCCGAGGTTCCGCATACACCTGGGCTTCATACGCCCCGACGTCACCGAGGAGATAGAGCGGTACCCCGCGTAGCCCATAGCCCGGCAGGTAGAAATTCGGCAGGAGGGCTTCAACCATGTAGGTCGCGCCGATCACGCCGTCAACACGACGCAATGTATTGAGCAGTTGGTCGGCGGCGGCGGTGACGGCGCGGAGTTGCCCGCTCGCTGTGCCGGTCAATTGCGACGTGTCGACGAGATCGGGCGTGTTGTAGAGCATCTGCCAATCCGCCCCGATCTGAACCCGTGCGCCGCGTTCCGCCTTGTCCTGGAACGACCCGCTGGTGATCACCGGATAGAGACTCACGCTCGACATCAGCGCGACGATCAACAGGAATGCCGCCGTGCGATGGGGTCGCATCGACAGATGACGGACCGCGAACCCTCCCAGCACGCCACCGACCAGCCGAAGGGTCGGGGCCATCATGTAATCGAGCCTGGTGCGATTGGCCGCGAGCCATGAGGCCAACCCGTAAACAAACAGCGGCAATCCGAGGAAATACAAGAGTTGCTCGATCGGTTTCAGCCACGGCACGCCGAACCGATCGGTGGCCGTGATGCCGAGCAGCCAGCTCGCGAGCACCGCGCTGCCCGCTGTCAGTGCAACGAGCTGCAGCAATCCAAAAGTGGCCGGCGCGCGCGCTGCTTCAGAGTCGGAGACCCGCTTGGTGGCCTCGAGCGGCGAGATCGTCGTCGCGTAGCGCACGAACCGGCGGCACACAAGCAGCGCCATCGCAACCGTGACAATCAGGAAGACGGCGAAGATCGAGAGTTGGCTGCGATCGGCTAGTACCTCGATCGGCAGCCGACCCCGTTCGTAGATCAACAGCGTGCCCACCGATCCCGCGGCCAGTCCGAGCGCCCCACCGGCAAGTCCACCGGCCGCCACACTGCCGAACAGGACGCGGCCAATCCGTCGGCCCTCAACGCCTCGAAGACGCAGCAGGCCGAGCGTGCGTCGCTCGTTGAGCATGAGCAATCCCGCGAGGCTCGCACCCAGCACCCACGCCATCCACAGCAGCGGAAGTGCGACGAGAAGTGAGACGATGCCCACGACTCGAGCGATGCCCTGCATGCGGGCGAGCAGGACCTGCGTCGTGCTATCCACCACGTACGAGATGCCGCCGAATTTCTCTGGATGGGGATCCTCGCCCTTCTCTTCCTCACCGCCGTGATGCCCATCGTCGCGGATCCCCCCCGCGCCGGGGCCGTTCTCCTCGGCTCCGGCACGGAGGCGGGCGTTGAGCGTCGCGATACGCGCGACCGAGCCGGGAATGTCCCAGCCCGAGATCAGGTGAGGCCTGTCGAGACGCGCCAGGTACACCAATTCGGGCGCGTACTCGGCTTGCTGAACGTGGATCTGTTCGGAGCTGAACGCGCCGGCGATGTCGCCCGGCACGATGCCGTTGGCGACGAAGTCGAACTTCGTGATCACGTCCCAGTCGTACGGCATCAGCAGAATCGCGCCGATGACCGGGATGTAGCTCACCGACCCGGTTTGGTCCATCAACCACCGATTGAGCTCATCGCGGTCGAGGCGCACCACCTGTTGGACCGGCGTCTCGAAAACCATCTGCGCGGTGCCGGCCGTGGTCACCTCCATCGTGAAACGGCGCGCGCCCTGGAGGCCGAGAAACGCCTTACCGATCGCCACCTCGGGACCGACGAGCGCAAGCACCGCTCCGCGTCCCTGTGCCGCGCCGGCATTGCGGGCGAGCGCAAACCCCACCTGCGGCGGCAGCAGTGACAGATCGGAGGCCGCGAGCACGCTCAGCCACGGTGTGGTAAACGGCGTACCGTCGACCTTCGCCTGCACCTCGCCGCCTTCGGGAAACCGCGCGCGCAAAAAGGCGACGCTGGCCACCCTGGTCACGCCGGGCGTCTGGCGCACGAAGTCTCGCAGCGTTTCGTCGCCGCCGGAGGGCCCTTTCTGGTACAGGGCGACGTCCCACGGGATCCTGTCGAGCTGATATTCGACGTATCGTTTGAGGGCGTAACGTGACGTAAGGTT
>JAUSDY010000164.1 GCA_030650395.1 Acidobacteriota bacterium
ATCCAGCAGATCACCGCGCCCACCAGGATCATCGACAGCCCCCACGCCAGCAGCTGGTTGAACAGCTTCTTGGCGTCGGTCTCGTTCGACAACGCCGCGATGCACAACGCGCCGATGGTGGAGAGTGGCGAGAGGTCGACCAGATGGCCGCCAACAATCATGGACGAGGCAATCGCCATCGGGTCCGCGCCGATTTGTTGCGCCAGGCCAGGCACCGTCGGAAGAAATGCCGGCAGCACCACGCCCGAGGTACTGCTGTAGGCCGATACCGCGCCGGTGACGAGCGCCATCATGAACGTGACGGTGCCCGGCGTCGAGATCCTCGACAGTATCTCGGTGAAGAGCTCCATGCCGCGTTGCGCCGACAGCACGCCAATCAATACCGTCACGCCGCACACCATCAGGATTACGCCCCACGGCATCTTGCGGATGGCGTCCTTCTCGTTTGCCGCACGGAGCAGCGACAAAATAGCCGCGCCGGTCAGCGCCGCCAGCCCGACGTGCGCCTTGAACCAGATCACCACCACCACCAGCGTCGCCAGCACGCCCATCGTCAGCCAATGCGCCGGCGCAAACGGCTCGCATTCGACCACCTCCGCGTCGGCGCGGGCGCCGACTTGATCGGATTGCGCCATTTGCGGCTGCACAACCGGCGGGCGCGTGAACAGCCGCCATCCGCCAAACAAGAAGTAAGCGACGAACGTGACCACGGCGTGGGCGAGCAGGTTGTTCAGGTAGGTCTGCGTCTCGTGGCCGCCGAGGCCGATGTCGATCATGTTCTTGTTGACGATGATCCCGGTGGGCGCGAAGCGTGACAGCGCACCGGCCTGCGCGCCGTTGCCGACCATCAGCGCCATCAGGAACGGCGGAATGAGAGCACGAGATGCCACAGCCATCGCCATCGGCGCCATGATGGCGGTGGTCGCGATGTTGCCGGGGCCGATGCTCGACAGCCCGAGCGCGATGAAGAAGAACATGATCGGGATCACGCCCGCGCTGCCTTTGCACGCGCGCACCGCGCGCGCCGCCACCCGGCCCAGGGTGCCGTTGTTGTTCGCCATGCCGAAGAGCAGCGTGACGCCGATGAGGTTGAGGAGCAGATCGATCGGGAATGTGCCGATCACCTTGGCGATGGGCATCCCGCCCAGGTAGACGCCGACGATCCAGGCAAACGCGAGCGAGACGACGCCCACGTTCACGCTCGAGACCATGCTCAACGTGATCGCGATGATCAGGGCGGCCAGCGAAATCCACGCGAGGTTCATCGGGTCTCCTGTTTCCGTGGGGACAAACCTTCCGCCTTCGCGCGAAGCGCTTCGGCGGACTCGCCGTAGCCTTGGCGGAGGCGGTCAGGTTTGTCTAACAGCGACTCCAGCAGCACGGCGGGATGGACCGCCCTGACGCCCGCCAGGTCGGCCACCTGGTGTCGGCACGACGTGCCGGCAGCCACCAGGACGTCGCCGGCCGCGAGCGCGCGGGCAGCGGGCAGCAGTTTACGCTCGCCAATCGCCTTCGACACCTCGTAATGATCGCGGGTGTAGCCGAACGACCCGGCCATGCCGCAGCAGCCGGCATCGAGATCGGTGACGGTCGCCGAGGGGATCCGCGCGAGCAGCGCCTTGGCACTCGACGCCAGCCCCATCGATCGCTGATGACAATGGGGGTGGAGCAGGACGTTCGCCGGGCCGCGCCGCAGCGGCAGAGCAGCGCGCCCGTCCTGGCATTCCCGCTCGAGATAGTCTTCGAACAACACGCACGCGTCGGCCACCACCCGGGCGCGCTCGCGCGCAGGCCCGCGCAGCAACGCGGGCGCGTCTTCCTTCATCGCGGACAGGCAACTCGGTTCGAGGAACACGATGGCGTCGCCGCGATTGGCGATCTCGAACAGTGCGTTCGCGTTGTCGAAGGCCAGCTGCCGCGCGTCGGACAGAAAGCCTTGCGAGATCAAAGGCCGGCCGCAGCACCCGTGCGGCGCGAGCCCCGTCCCAATCCCCGCGGCCTCGAGGACGCGCACGGCCGCGACGCCGATCTCCGGATCCGAAAAATTCGTGAACGTGTCTGCAAACAGAATCGCACGCGTGGAGGAAACCGCATTCGTAGGGCACCCCTTTAAGGGGTGCCGTCGCTGCCGTTTCGTGAGACGCGCCCGCAACGTTTGACTCGTCCACGACGGCAGCGTTCTCCGCCGATCGATGCCCACGATCTGCTCGTTGATCCGGCTCGCTGCGGCGCTGCTCATCAGGGCATTGGCGATCGGCGCAAACCGGCTGCCCCATTCCGCGGCGGAGCGGACATTTCCGAACAGCCGCGCTTGAAGAGACGCGCCGTGCCGCTCCCAGTATCCCGAGAGGAATTCGCTCTTGTAGCGTGCGACATCGACACCAACCGGGCACTCGGCCTTGCAGGCGCGGCATTCGAGGCAGAGATCGAGCACATCGTGCACGCCCTTGTCGCTGAGGCCGGCGTCACCAAGCTGACCGGCCATCGCCATTCGCAGCACGTTGGCACGGCCGCGGGTCGAGTGCGCCTCCTCCTGCGTGACCATGAACGACGGGCACATCGTGCCCTCGCGCTTCTTGCGGCACAGGCCCACGCCGCTGCACATTTCCACTACGCGCCCGAATCCGCCGTGCTCGGAGAAATCGAAGAAGGTCGCCGGGCTGGGCGTCTCGTAGCCCGCGCCGTAGCGAAGGTGCGAGGTGATGGGTGGCGTGTCAACGATGCGGCCGGGATTGAACAGCCGTTGCGGATCGAACGTCGCCTTCACCTGCCGGAATGCGCCATAGAGCTCCGATCCAAACATTTTTTCATTGAAGGCGCCCCGCACCAGTCCGTCGCCGTGCTCGCCCGAGAGCGCGCCGCCGAATTCCAGCACCAGGTCCGCCACCTCGTTGGCGATCGCCTCGAACGTCGCGACGCCATCAGCCGTCTTGAGATTGACCACGGGGCGCACGTGCAGGCAGCCGACCGATGCGTGCGCGTAGACGCCCGCGGTGGTGTGATGGCGCTTCACGATCGCCACGAAGCGGCTGATGTAGTCGCGCAGCTTCTCAGGCGCCACCGCCGTGTCTTCCACGAACGAGATCGCCTTGCCGTCGCCCTGCATCGCCGTCGAAAGGCCCAACGCCGCTTCCCGGAAGCTCCAGATGCGTTGCTGCGCCGCCGCGTCCGTGATCTGGCGGCAACGGCATTGGAGGCCGGCGCCTTTGAGATCCCGCTCGAGCGCCTCGAGCCTGCCCACGAGCTCGTCCGGCCGATCGCCGTAGAACTCGACGCACAGTAATGACGACCCGTCCTCGCTAATCATCGCGCGCCGCTGCGCCTCGAGCGCCGGGTGCTGCTTGGCGTGCCGGAGGATGAAATCGTCCATCACCTCGACCGCCGACGGCCGGTGCTTCAGCACCAGCGGCGTCGCGCCGAGCGCATCCAGCAGCTCGTCGAATTCAATCGTGAGCACCGCTTTGGCAGCGGGCAGCGGCACCAGGCCAATCTTCGCCTCGACGATGAACCCCAGCGTGCCTTCGGATCCGATCAGGATTTTTGTCAGATCGACGGGTCGCGCCGGATCGACGAACTCGTCGAGGTTGTAGCCGCCGACGCGGCGGAGCACCTTGGGAAAGCGCCGCTCAATCTCGTCAGCGCACGTGCTCCCGAGGCGGCGCACCGTCTCGTAACACCGGGCCAGCAGGCTCTCGCCGGCGCAGGCGGCGGCGAGCTCTTCCGGCGCGAGCGCCCCGAGTCGCGCAACGCTGCCATCGGCGAAGACGAGGTCCACTTCCAGCACGTGATCGATCGTCTTGCCGTA